>NZ_LEKT01000015.1 GCF_001045675.1 Megasphaera cerevisiae DSM 20462 | reverse complement strand
GCCATGACGGGAGCCGTCATCCACAGCAGGACCGCCCAGGACAGACCGGCGTACCATACCCGCCGCTGTTTCTTCCCTATTTTGTATTCCATAGCATTCCCTCATTTCTGTTTTCTATCTATTTTGATATTAAAAATCATTTTATGCCTGCCATTATAGCAAATAAAAATGATTCCTTCTACTCCATTCGGACGCCAAATGATCCATTCCGACATCGTTATCAAAAAAGAGATGGTACATATATACTATATGCGCCATCTCCACTGTATTTTGATATGCTGAAATTTTTTTATTGGCAGGCCTTTTCTGCCTTTTTTTGGTGAAATATGAGTCTTGCATTATCGTATATGCTGCACCTGCCAGATGATTCCATACATTTTTTCTTACAGGTATTCTCAGAAAAACTACCACAACCCTTTGGATTTCCAAAAACTGCGTTGCAGCATCACTAGAACAGTAAATATTTCCAGCCGTCCTAACAGCATGGACATGCAAAGAATTGTCTTGGAAAAAACAGATAGTCCGGCATAGGTAGATGTCGCGCCCGTAATCCCAAAAGCCGGGCCAATACAGCCCATCGTAGTCACACTGATACCGATAGCATCAAATACGTTGATGCCGTCCAGCGTAAGCAGCAAAGCCCACCACACAATAAATAACATATAGACGAAGAAGAAACGACCTACTAAATGGATCGTATCCGCGCTGATCGTACGGCCGTTCATCTGCAGCCGCACTGCCATCTGGGGATGCAGCTTCTGATATACCATAAGCCGCAGTGCCTTGACCAGAATGACGACACGGGATATTTTGATACCAGCCGCCGTAGAACCTGCGCAGCCGCCGCTGATCATCAGCAGCAGCAGAATATTTTTAGAAAAAGCCGGCCAGATGTCATAATCTGCCGACACAAATCCCGTAGTCGCAATGGAAGCTACCTGAAAGGACGCATACCGCAGCGCCGTACTCCATGTAACATCAAAGGCGTACAGCAAATTCAGTCCTGTCATCATGGTCGCTCCGCCCAAAATCAGCAAATAGGCTTTGAATTCCGTATCCTGCTTCAACACGGCAAGCCCTTTCTGATATACTCGATAATATAGTCCAAAGTTGCCGCCGGTCAACACCATAAAAAATGTCATCCAGCCTTCTACTGCCGGACTTTCAAAATGAGCCGCACTGTTATTGAAGGTCGAAAACCCACCGGCTGAAATAGTCGACAGCGCATGATTCAGCGCACTCATCCCATCCATACCGCACAATAGAAAAACAATAAAGGCAACAGCGGTAAATACCATATACATGCGGAACAGCACATTGGTCATATCATGGAGCCGCGGCATAATCCGTTCCCGTGTCGGACCTGTAGATTCGGCATTATACATATATACGGAGGATTGTCCGGCTTCCGGCAGGAGGGCAATAAAAATAACGATGATTCCCAATCCGCCAAGCCAGTGCGTCATGCTGCGCCAAAATAGAATGCTGTGCGGCAGTGTTTCTATATCCTCAATGACCGTAGCGCCGGTACCAGTAAACCCGGAAATGCTTTCAAAGGTGCCGTCCAATACCCCAAGATATCCTCCCAAAGCGTACGGAAGCATGCCCAATAGCGTTGCCAAAAGCCAGCCCAAGCCGGTAATGGCAATGCCTTCACGCATCGTCAGGTTATGCGTCCGTGCATAGCCATACCGCAGAAAGATACTGCCCAAGGCCGCACACAGCAGCAGTGTCAGCAGCAATGAATATATACTGTTTTCTCCGTACCAAAGGGCCATTCCCAGAGGAAAAGCCATCACGCCGGACTGTGCCAGCGCAATGCGCCCAAGAAACCGGCTTACAACATGTAGATCCATCTATGCCACCTCTTGCAGGAAGTCTATTATATTACCATGTATTTTTGCGCCAAAACGACGGCATCAGAAGAGCCAGGACCGTAAACGATTCGAGCCGTCCCATGAGCATAGAGAAACAAATAGCACCCTTACTGAACGAAGGAAGATCCGCGCAAGTAGATGTAGCGCCAAAAAGTCCAAACCCAGGGCCGCAGCTGCCCATAGTAGAAATACTGAGTCCGACCGCATCAAAAACAGGAATACCGTCCAGAATCAGGATAGTTGTCCATAACACGTTCAACATAACGTATACAAAAAAGAATCGCCCCACACCATATAATATATCTTCAGAAAACTCATCACCGTTGGATCGCACGTGAATCATCATCTGCGGGTGGATTTTCCTTCGTATGATCGCCCGGACAGTCTTACAAAGCAAAATAACCCGGGTAACCTTCAGCCCTCCCGCTGTCGAACCGGCACAGCCGCCTATAAACATAAGCAGCAATAGGATTAGCTTTGAAAAAGAAGGCCATTGTTCAAAATCACTGGATACAAACCCTGTAGAGGAGGAAATAGATGCGGCTTGAAATACTGCGGCACGCAGCGCTGCCTCTCCATCCCAACCGCTTTGCAGGATCAGATTCAAGGTCATCAAGAGCGTCGAAGCACCTACAATTCCTACATAGGCTCGAAATTCCGTATCCTGTAAAATAATAGAAAAACCTCGCTTCCATGCTGCCACATACATGCCGAAATTAGCGCTGGAAATGATCATGAAAAAGGTAATCCAGCCTTCGATACGAGGACTATCAAAATGCGCCACGCTGTTATTATATGAAGAAAAGCCACCGGTAGCGATGGTAGAAAAGGAATGCTCTAACGCTACAAGAAAGGGCATGCCGCAAGCCATATATACAATTGCTGCTACCGCGGTAAAAACGGTATAGACCGTAAATAAAGCTCTGGCCATTTCTTTGATGCGTGGCAGCGAACGCTCCGCGGTCGGTCCTGTGCTTTCGGCATTAAACATATGAACGATGCCGCGGCCAAATTGCGGAAATAGGGCAATGAAAATAACGACAATGCCCAGACCGCCGAACCAATGCGTAAGGGAACGCCACAGCAAGATGCTCTGCGGCAGTATTTCTAAATCACGGATCACAGTAGCGCCCGTCCCTGATAGCCCGGAAATACACTCAAAAATACCATCTAAAACGGTCAGATACCCGCCCGCAGCATAGGGAATCATGCCTAAAAAGGTCACCATGATCCACCCCAGACTGGTTATGGCTATTCCTTCACGGACGGACAAGGTATCGACAGGACGATGCCCGCGACGGATAAGCAGCTGTCCCCAGATAAAGCAGACGGCAATCGCTGTCAAAAAAGCCGGGATACTGCTTTCACTATAATATAATGCCGTCAGCACTGGTGCAATAAGCCCCAGCCCACAGGCGAGTGCCAGTTTTCCCAGCACAAACAGCACAACTTTAAAATCCATATTTTCCCCCGCCCCCTACCACTGGCGGTGCAAAGACTGCAGTCCCATCTGCACCACAATAAGGAACGAAAATATTTCCAGGCGTCCCAAAATCATCAAAAAGCTGCAATAGACTTTCATCCAGGCTGGCAGGGATAAAAAATCTGTAACGCCAAACAGTGAAGCCGTAGCTCCCACGCTGGACAGGCAGCCAATGGCCAGCCCCATGGATTGAAGCGGCGTAATACCGGCTAACGAAAGAATAATCATAGATATAAAAAACACCATCATAAATAAGAAAAAATAGCTTAGAACCTGGCTGATAACTTTCATTTCCACCGGAATTCCATTTAATTTCAGACTGACAACCATATGCGGATGCAAAATACGCCGCATTTCGTGAACGGCCATTTTCAGTAAAATAATAAGGCGCATAATCCGGATACCACCGGTCAATGAACCGATACATCCTCCGACAAATGCCAAAATAAAGAGGATAAACTGATCAAATTCAGGCCACAGCGGAAAAGCCGCCGAGACCAAACCGCTCGTACTGATAAAGGAAATGACCTGAAAAAATCCGAAGCGCAGACTGTCTGCCAGACTGTATAGTCCCTGATACCAAAGATGGACAGACACAATCAGCCCGGCTGCTCCTGTAAGAGCTAAAAAGGCACGCATCTCCTGATCCTGAAATAGATTTCGAATAGACTGGTAGGTTACACCTTTCCAATACAGCAGGAAGTTGCCGCTGGCCAGCAACATGGTAACAGCTCCTGCCAATTCCAGCGCTGGATTGTTATATGCCATAAAGGAGAAGAAGGAATTTCCGCCGCTGGTAGACACGGTCCGCAGGGCCTGGATCAGTGCCTGCGGCAGAGAAAGACCGGCCAGCCAATATAATGCGGCAGAAAAGAATGTAATCCCTGTATATATTATGCCGATCCGGCGGGCAGTTTGCTCCATACGGCTTACCAGAGGACTAAAGCTGACATTCCGCCGTACCGTCAGGGTTAGGCCAAATCGTCCGTTAACCTGGGGAATAACGGCAATAAGCAGTACAATAAAGGTCAGACCACCCAGCCATTCCATCATACTGTGCCAAAGAAGAAGAGACTGCGGCACAGTAGAGTGATCAGCAGCAAAGCAAGATATGCCCGTCGTAGTCCAGGCCGCAATGCTTTCAAAAAAAGCATCCAGACCGCCCAGCGTTCCGGAAAGGATATACGGAATCATGCCAATTCCTCCCAGCAGCAGCCATATACATGCCATGTACCATGCTCCCTCGGCCACCCCCAGCTGCCGTTTGTGATTTCTTCCCAGCCATGACAGTACCGCACCTATCCCAACCGTCGCCGCAATAGCGGGGCCAAAGTACAGCAGCCCGCCTGCCTCCTGCCAGATATACGCGCAGATCAGCGGTATGACCAGCATCAGGCCATTCAGCAACGCCACGCGCCCCAAAAGGAAAAACACCAGATTTCGGTTCATGCTAGTCCCTGCCTTTAAAATATTTCATAACGCTTTTAGAATGTGCCTTCTGCACAAATAGAATAATCCGGTCACCGGCCTGAAGAACAGATTGTCCATTGGGAATATAGGCTTCCCCATCCCGAACATACGCGCAGACCAGACATTCCCGCGGAAGACCTATCTCCATCAGGCGGCGACCGGCTACAAGCGCTCCTTCCTGCACAATAACTTCGACGGCTTCCGCTTTGGCTCCTTCGAGAAGAGATACAGATACGACGCCGCCGCGGCGAGCAAAAGCCAATACTTCACTGGCAGACAACAGTCTCGTCGATAACACAATATCGACGCCGACCTTCTCCATCAGTGAGCCGTACTCGTTGCGCGATATGCGGACAACGGTCTTCTTTGCCCCCAAATGCTTGGCAATAAGCGCCAGCATAAGATTTAACCGATCGTCCTCCGTCAAACAAATGACCGCATCGGCATCGGCAATACCTTCTTGCTCCAGCAGATCAATATCTGTACCGTCTCCGCAGATGGCCATGCCATTAATCAGTTTTTCTGCCACTTGCAGACACCGTTCTTTATTTTTATCAAAAATTTTCACCTTGACATCCTGCTGATCCAGCATCGGGGCAAGAAAACGTCCGGCCCGGCCGGCACCAATGATAATGGCTCGTTCAACCTTCAGCATATCACTTTGCACAAAACTTTTGCTGAACGCCTTGACCGCATCGGCGTCACCAATAAAATACGCGTTATCATGCGGCAGAAGCCGATCATCACCATGGGGGATAATCATGCGGTGGTCCCGAAAAATCATGCCTACCAGCACAGATGGCGGAATATTCATATTTTTAAAGGGAATATTGATAAACGGTGATTTACGGCGCACTTTGGTTTCAAACAGACGAACCTTACCGTTGGCAAAATCTTCTACGTTCAGTGCAGCCGGAGTCATCAGAATCCGGTTGATTTCACTTGCCGTAATAAATTCCGGATTGAGCGCCAGATCGATATCAAAATTCTGTTTCAAATAGTCGCCGGCTCCTGACAAAAATTGCATATCCCGAATACGGGCGGCTGTATATTTAATGCCATATTTTTTTGCCAGAATACACGCTACTATATTAATTTCATCAATGGCAGTGACAGCAACGAGAATATCGGCAGCGCGAATATCGGGATCATTCATAGTAACGGGGCTGGCACCATTAGCCGCAATAGTAAGTACGTCCAGCGTATTTTTCACCGCCTCCAAATGATCTTCGTCGTTGTCAACCACGACGACATCATACTGCTCATTGGACAATAGCTCTGCAATACTATATCCTAATTTACCGGCTCCTACAATTACTATACGCAAAAAAGCCACCTCCCTTAAAGATATATAAAGTTTATATTAAGATATACTTATTTATGTAATATACCACAAGGCAGCACCAGTGGCTAGTACAGATACTGGCGGTATACAAATTTTACACCGTTTTGTCCATAACTTTTCCTAGTCACTATGCGTCAAATATGATAAAATAAATTGTTTGTAATTATAAATTTATCAGAAAATAAGGGGTTTCTATGGCAAATAAATTTGTATCCGGTACCTTGATCCTGACGTTATCCGGATTTGTTGTCAAGGTAATCGGCAGCGTCAATTGGATTATTTTATCTCGAATTCTCGGGGGCGAAGGCATCGGCATTTATCAGATGGCTTTTCCAATTTATCTGCTGGCGCTTCAAGTTTCCAGTGCCGGTATTCCCATTGCGATTTCTATTGTTACCGCTGAAAAAGCGGCGAAACAAGATTATGGCGGGGCACAACGAATTTTCCGCATCTCTTTAACTTTGCTTTGCGCAACAGCACTTTTTCTCAGCATTATTGTTTTCTTTGGTTCCCGTTTTCTCATTGATCACCAAATTATCCGTGAAAGCCGTGCTTATTACTCTCTCATTGCCTTGGCTCCGGCCATTTTTTTTACAACGATCATTGCCGGCTACCGGGGATATTTGCAAGGCTGGCAGCAAATGACACCAACGGCACTATCCCAAATTGTAGAACAGCTTGTCCGGGTCGTCGTTATGCTTGGCTTTGCCGCTCTTCTCCTGCCTTACGGTCTGGATTATGCGGCAGGCGGCGCCAGCTTGGGTGCTGGCGCTGGCGGTGTCGCCGCTCTTCTCGTGCTTTTGTATTATTATTATAAGCTCAAGCGCACTCTTCCTACGGACGGGCCCATCTTTCCTCAGGAAAAAGGCATGCAGATTTTAAAAAGGCTCGTCATTTTGGCTGTTCCTATTTCGCTGGCCAGTATCATGCTGCCAGTCGTTTCCAATCTGGATCTGCTCATCGTGCCGCGCCGTCTCGAAGCGGCCGGATATTCCACAGCACAAGCCACTGAGTTATTTGGTTATCTCACGGGTATGTCCGTCCCGCTTATCAATTTAGCCACTATTTTGACAGCAGCTATGGCCATGAGCCTTGTGCCGGCAATCAGCCACAGCTTTACCCTTCATGAAACCAAGGATATTTACAACCGTACAGCCGGAGCTATACGCATCGCGCTCATGGTTACCATTCCATTCAGCGTTATGCTGTATGTCATGGCGGAGCCTGTCGTTACCTTTATTTATAACGCGCCTGCCGCCGCAGATGCTACACGAGCAGTCGCAATCGCAATTTGCTTTCTCGGGCTCCATCAGGTCACGACAGCAATTCTGCAAGGTCTGAAAAAGCCTAAAATTCCAGTCATCAATATGGTCATCGCCTGCAGTGCAAAAGTACTCTGCAACTGGTTTCTCGTCGCTATTCCGGCGTTCGGCATTACCGGTGCCTCCTATGCAACAGTTGCGGATATAGGCGTTGCGGCAGGTCTTAATTTGTTTTTTATTTATCGCAGCACAGGATATATTATCGACATCAAAATCATACTGAAAAATGTTTTTTCTGCCATTGTCATGGGCATTGCCATGTATTATGCGTATGCTCTTCTGCAGCTTCATATTGGCCTGTTCCTGAGTTTGCTTCTGACCTGTATAATCGGCTCAGTGATTTATATTGGTCTTATGATCCTTAACGGCGGAGTTACTGCAGAAGATGCCCAGAAAATGCCCTTCTTTGGACGTTTTTTCTGATATACTCCAATGTACAAAAAAGAGCCGGGGAAAATTTTTCCCCGGCTCTTTTTTGCACATGCTTCACCGCTTGTTATGATGCATGCTTAATACGTTGTGAATCAATAAGTGCCACCAGTACGAACGTAATGCTGCAGACAATCCACTCTAAATAAATGGGATGCGCCACAACATGTGTCGCCGGAATAAACTGCCAGCAAATAAGTGTAATAATCCCTGCTGCAGTCGTATAAAAAGCCGTGTTTTTCCGGCAGAGCCCTGGTAAAAAGATAGTTCCCAGAAACACGATCGTGAAGGCCGTTGTCAGAGACAAGCCAATGAGCATCGTTTTCACAATGCCGCTGGCATTAAATGCCATCCATAATGTTCCCAATCCGAGCAGCAGGACTGCCCAGCGATTGATAATCGTATATTGATGATCTGTAATACGGGGATTAATAAATCGCTTATATATATCCTGACTGAACAGCGTACCTGCTGCCAGCAGAATGTGGCTGCAGGTACCGATATCAGCCGCCCACAGCGCGGCCAGAGTAACTCCGGCAACGATGGGTTCCAGGCCCATAATCATATTAGGCAGCGCCAGCGTTGCATTTAACGCTGGATGGGCCACACGTGCAGCCATCCCCATAATCGCACACAAAAATCCGATGGGAAACATCATAACAGCTCCCCATAAGAAACCTCTTTTGGCCGTTTTTTCGTCAGCTGCAGCACAGGCAATTTGTACCGGTCCCTGTGCTGTCAAAGTCTGCGTAATCATGACGACAAACCATCCAATTACGGTAGCTAATCCCAACGGGGCAATCGGATCAAACCAAGCTACTCCAGCCGGCAGAGATAGTACCAATTGATCCCAACCTCCCTGCTTTTGAATAATGGTGAAGGTACTGATGCAGACACCGATATAAATCAATGTTACGCTTAAGATATTGGAAATTCCCGAAAACCATAACCCACCGATCAGGGTCGTACCTATAAATACAATAGCACTGACAATCATTCCCTGCTCAAAAGTAAAAAATTGCGGCAATAAGCTGGAAAGGATCGCGCCTCCCGCAATATATTGCAGTGACGTAATGACAAGTTGCACGGTAATCATGCCTAAAACAGCAATAATGCGTCCTTTTTTATCATAAAATCGTTCAAAAAATTCAGGAATCGTCGTACACTCCATCTTACGATATTTCCCCGCTGCCAAAAAAGCCATAACAATAGTGCCAGCTGCCCATGCTACATTGTATAAGCCGGCGGAAATTCCGTGGGTAAATGCATTTTCCGCCACACCTATCGTCGATGCCGCGCCAACCGCTGTCGCAGTGATATTCGCAGCTACCATAGGAGTCGTCAGCCCCCGCCCGGCAAATAAAAAGCCCACGCTATTCAGCGTGCGTTTTCGGACATACATACTGATTCCCACAAGAATACACACATATAAAATGACAATACCTAATTGAATACTCATGCCTTAGCCTGCTTTCTTATTAACTTTTATTATATTATTACGTATCGATATAAATTATACCATTGATTGCGTCTGTATAAAACAAAAAAATTATATTTGCATTTATTACTTTTCGACGGAAATACTGAAATATACCGGCTGCAGACATACTTCCAATAAAAAACGCTGCATCAAGAATGTATGTATTCCCACTGCAGCGTCCATCCCTCTCGAAGCGCGCCAATTTACGGCTGCGGAATATGTTCCGCCAAAGGCTTTGTCAGTTCAATATGTTCAAAATACCGATGTGTATCCCAAAGAATCGCACTAAAGGCACTGAAGGTAAGTCGGAAGCGAAAATGCTTAAAACTGATTGGTCCCTCAAAAAAAGGAACTCGATCCAAATCATAATGATCATCCCAAGGAAAATCTCGTCCCGTTTCTACCGTAAAACCATATTTATACCCGGCAGCCTTGGTTTCTTCCATTACCATATCATCAAACTTTCCTTCCGGAAATGCAAAAAAAGTACATGGCTTTCCCAGATGTTGTTCAATCACAGCCTTGGATTCCGTCAATTCACGGCGCGCCCCTTCTCTGTCAAAGCTGGTAAGGGGTTTATGGCTGACTGTATGTGACCCGAATTCCATACCATCAGCACTCATTTTTTTAATTTGCTCCCATGTCAAATATCCAGGCTTATCCACCAGACCTGTAATCAGGAAAATAGTGCCCCTCATACCATATTTTTTCATAATGGGATAAGCATATTGATAGTTATCAGCATATCCGTCATCAAAGGTAATCAAGACAGGCCGGTCCGGTAATGTTCCGTCACCACTCATATATTCATCAAATTGTTGCTGCGTAATAACATGATAATCATTATCGTGAAGATATTTCATTTGCTCTTCAAAATTTTTCGGCTTCATAGCCAGGCATGTTTGAAACTTATTATTAACCTGATGATAATTCAGGACCGGAACGCCAGTAAGCATATAATTGGTCGATCCAAAATACCAATACGAAAAAATACCCGCTACTAAAACGACAATCGTAAAAATAATGCCTACAAGCCAAGATAATACCTTTTTCACCGTAAGACTCCCTTAATGTGTGCTCCAAGACAACACAGGTTTTTAATAAGAATACCACATTTAAAAGTCAGGTACAATGCCATATTATAACTACTCCTGTATCGTTTTGGTAAAGCCATTTTCAGCGAGCCAGGCATTATTATGAGCAGCCAGTGCCTCTTGTACTTCTTTAAGGCAGATATTTTCCATATCAATCGTTTCTTTCGTATGCGTAACATATTTCGTTTCTTCATACAGGTAATTTTTTAATTCTTCTGCATCCACTTTTTCTTTCAAGGAAAAACGGATATCTTCTGATTCCTGCAATTTTTCCAATAATTTCACCCAGCCGGTATATTCTTCTTCACTAAGACAAAATTCACCATATTCATCCGTGCTCATCCGATCCTGAGAACACAGTACGCTCTTGGCATAATCCTGCCCCGTTTCGCGATCGTATACATGGATCTGCCGTTCTTCATCATTTACATAAACGCGCATATCGTACCCCCTGATATTTATACGTAATGACTGCCTGATGCCCACGCGTATACAAAAAAATCCTGCAGATTGCTCTGCAGGATTCTGCATGGACTAATTAAGCTTCCGCTTCAACCGGATATACACTGACTTTGCGGTTGAATCTACCAGCACGTTCAAAAGCAACTTTTCCAGCAACCGTAGCAAATAACGTATCATCTTTGCCGATGCCTACGTTTGTGCCCGGATGGAAATGTGTGCCGCGCTGGCGAACGATGATGTTGCCGGCTTTTACAACGACACCGTCATGACATTTAACGCCCAGACGTTTGGATTCACTATCACGGCCGTTACGCGTGCTGCCTGTCCCTTTTTTATGGGCAAACAATTGCAAATTAAAATTAAACATTCCGTCCACCTCCTGACGTCTATGAATCGAACACGACATAGCTTTCATACTGCCGTGCTATTTGTTCTAATCCCAATTTCATGGTTTCCAATATGATCTGCGGCGACGCATCGCTGCATGGATCAACATGGACTGATAAAAAACCATCCTGCATATCATATTTCACCGCATCCGGCACATATTTCATGAGCCCCAAAAGGGCTGTCTGTGCCAATGCAGATACAGCAGCACATACAATATCACTGCCCGCTTCATCATATCCGGAATGGCCAGATATTTCAAACCCGTTTAGTATATGATGTTTGTCATGCTGCAGCATTATGATAATCATTAGCCTTCAATCTTTTCAATGACAACCTTGGTAAAAGGCTGACGATGCCCCTGACGGCGGCGATAGTTAGACTTAGCCTTGTATTTAAAAACAAGAATTTTCTTTTCTTTACCCTGTTTCAAAACCTTAGCAGTAACCTTAGCACCTTCAACCACGGGAGAACCGACTTTTACATCTCCGTCATTAACAACTGCCAATACCTGATCAAATACTACTTCGGAATCAACATCGCCAGTGACTTTTTCAACAAAAATGTTGTCGCCTTCCTGGACACGATACTGTTTTCCACCTGTTTTAATAATTGCGTACACGAGTGACACCTCCTCATTTATATACTCGCTGAATACGGCGCCCTATGGACTTATGAGCCTCTTCATGCGGCTTATCTGCCTAGCCACTTATGCTACGACCTTATAAGTGTAAACTATTCCGCCTTCATTGTCAATAGACAGTAGCGGCAAGATACATATTTCGGTAGAAATACATACGCTTTAATGCCATTTCCGGGCGCATAAGCAGGTATAAAAAACAGCAATGAAGCCATCGTATTCCCACCAGACTTCGTTGCTGTTTATACTGCAAGGGTAAATTTATCAACTTGACTTAATTACCGTTATGATCAAAATAATCTGCCAAGCCTTTTACAATGCTTTCTGCAAAATTCTGCTGCTGTGCCTCTGTATTCAGAGCATCTTCTTCAGCCGGATTGGAGATAAATCCCAATTCCAAAAGCGTTGCCGGCATGTTTGTATGGAGCAGGACGTAAAAGTTGGCTGTCTGCACGCCCCTGTCAGGGAAGGATGTGGCCTGCATATTCTGATCATGAATATACTTCGCCAAGCCATAATCATAAGGCGTCTTGCTGTTATAGTATGCGGTCACGCCGCCCGCATCGGCTGTCGAAAACGAGTCAATATGAATGCAGACAAATACATCTGCTTTTGCTGCGTTGGCAATATTGCAGCGCGCCTGCAGTTCTTCGACCGCTCCATCATTCGGCGCATAGACATCAACATCTGTAGTCCGTGTCATAACAACTGTCGCACCAGCATTCGTAAGAAGCGATGCCACCCGTTTCGAAATTGCCAGCGTAATGTTCTTTTCCTGTGACTTAGCGCCGATAGCTCCGGAATCCGTACCACCGTGTCCCGGATCGACGCAGATGACCTTGCCCTTCAAGCCCTTGGTCAGATTGTAGGATTGACTGCCCGCATAGGACGGTATAGTTGCAGCATTCGATACGGCAGATTGCTTTAGCTGATTATTTTTGTCCTTGGTTGTGCTGGCAATACCAATTTTATCATCGTCCCAGTGACGCCATTGCTTTATTTTACCGGACTTGTCATTGATATCAATGACAACACGACTTGCTGATTTGGCATTATCTGTTCCCGGCAGCGTGAACACCTTCAAATCATCCTTCGTCACGGCATGGGGAACTTTAAAATTAATATCCGTGCCGGATGACCGCTGTGTCAGTGTAATATCCGAGACAACATTACGATTGCTGCTGCATTCCGTATCCACACCTTTTGCAATTTTTGTGTTCGGCAACGTCACCGTTACATACCGTCCGGTTTTGTCAATAAACAGCCTTGGATTGACCTTACCGCTGATATCCAGTACAGTGCGGACAAACGGCGTATTTGCATCATTTCGCGTTGCCGTACGAACACTTGTGATTTCCGTGCTGCTGGCTGCCTGGGCGGAAATAAACGGGACCATGCAGATCAGCATCAGCAACGGAAGTATGAAATATTTTCTCAACACGTAGATCTTCTCCTTTTATAAGTTTTAACTTGTACATTATACCACATGTCAGAAATATATGAAATACGTGCCAATTCCGACTGTCGCCCTCACAAATCCAAGCCCTTTCTCAGTTCTTCAATTTCCCGGGCCAATCGTATCTCTTCTTCTTTATTTCGTTGGATTGTAATAGTAAGCGCCATTCCCTCATCAACCCCCTCCGGCAGCAGGTCCAGGGAAAATTGGAGCTCATGTTCATCGTCATTCAAAATAATATAGGCCGTATTTTCCGTAATACGATCTACACTTCCGATTAGCGTTTTCATTTCAGTGCTCCTTTGCAATGCTGTAATGGGTACCATCACTGACAATCAAAATCATTCCATCCTGATCAGTACGATAGACTTCAGCATGATTTTTTTTCAAAGTGTCGAGAGTGGGCTTATGTGGAAATTTGTATTGATTATTGGCGCCGCAGGAAATAACTGCCGCCCTCGGCTTAACCGCCTTGATAAAGGCCGGCGATGACGATGTCTTGCTGCCATGATGACCCACCTTCAGAATATCTGACTGCAGTGCCGTTCCCTGATAGTCCCTCAGTACTTGCTGTTCCGCTTCTTTTTGAGCATCTCCGGTAAACATAACGGAAATTTTTTGATATGTCATTCTGCATACGATTGAATTATTATTTGTCAGACCGCTTTCAGATACACCACTGGTATTTTCTTTGGTAAAGGGGACGCCCGGCGATAATATATTAAAATGAATATCCCCGGCAAAAGTAATCGCATCTCCCTTTTTCAAAGCTTTGTAAGGAATGTTTTTACTTTTGATATTTTTCAGATAATTTCTATACATCGCTGTATTAGCAGCCTGACCATTATCGTAAATCTGTCTGATCGTAAAATTTTTGAATAATGCCGCCATACCCCCCATGTGATCCCCATGAGGATGCGTAATTATAATGATGTCCAGTGTTTTAATATTTTTTTTCTTTAATTGACTGACCAGACCTTCCCGACTGTCCACATCGCCTGTATCAATCAGCATATTTTTTCCCTTATATTGGATAAGAGACGCATCGGCCTGTCCTACATTCAAAACAGATATGCGCAAAGCGCTGTCTGAATCATCAACAGGTGCGGTCGCATGGTCAGAAGAAAAAGGCAGATTGCCGCAGCCGGATACAAGCAAAAGCAGCCAGAGAATACCTGCCAGCATATATGCCGGAACCCGCATTTTTTTTACATTGCCTCCCATCTTCAGCGGCCGCCTATCATGGGATGCTGAAGACGTGGTACAGCCATTGCTTCGCCGAGCTGAGAAATCACTTTGGGAATGGCATCTGCCAGTTCCATCGGTGTAAAGCCGTATTGCCCCACATGATTACGGCAGTAATCACCGGCCGCTCCATGCAAATACACGCCGACGCTGGCAGCAGTGCAGATATCCGGCATCGTTTCATGTGCCGTCATAGCCGCAATCATACCGGTCAGTATATCACCCATGCCACCGCAGGCCATGCCGGAATTACCGGTCGGATTAACATAGGCATTTCCCGTTTTAGCTGAAACAATAACCGTCGGGGCCCCTTTAAGGACAAGATTGACATGCCATGCTGCGGCGAACCGTTTGGCAGCATAAATGATATCCTTCCTGATTTCTCCCAGAGAGTACCCGCTAAGACGGCTGAATTCAGCTAAGTGAGGTGTCATGATAATACGATTCCCGAAGGAACGGATAAAGTTTTGTTCGCCAGTCAGTAGATTTAAAGCATCGGCATCCAGCACAACAGGGCATTCCGTATGAGAAATCAGGTACTGGATAAATTTCTTCGTCTCTCTATTTTTTCCCATGCCAGGTCCCATCGCAAGAACTGACCAGCTGCGACATTCCGATACGATATATTCCGCATCCTTTTCTATAAAAAACGAGCCGTTCCCTATGCCGCGAACCATGATTTCCGGCTGCCTGCCAATGCAATACGGTGCCGTTTGGGACGGTACCCGAAGAAAGACCTTGCCGGCACCGCAGCGCACTGCGCCGTGCGCCGCCATCAAGGCCGCTCCGGCCATATCGCTGCAGCCTGTCACAATACCTATCGTACCGTGACTTCCCTTGTGGCTGTCCGGGCTGCGCGGTACCAGAATCTCTGAAATATCCGATTCTTGGAGCCAATAAGCCGGATCATCTTCTGATTTTTTCAACAGCGGTGCAGGCATTCCGATCAGATCAAGTTCTACATGACCTGCACAGAGCCTGCCGGGATAAAAAACCAGCCCGCGCTTCAGGGCTCCGAACGTAATGGTCATATCTGCGAAAACCGGGCCGTTTTCTTCCTCCTGACTGCCGCTGACCGCCCCCGTATCAGAATCTACGCCCGTAGGAATATCGACGGCAATGACAGTAAGGTCACTAGCGGCCGCAGCCTCATTTATAACGGCGGTCACTGAGGATATCGGTTCGCGAAGGTTACCGTGAAACCCGGTTCCCAGCATGGCATCAATCACGATTTGACTGTCCTGCAGCCGGTGTTTCAGCAGTTGCCAATCTATATTTTCATCGCCACAGCGGACTATAATACAAGTTTCTCTGTCTTCTAATTTGAAAAGGGTTTCCAAATGCTGCCGCGATTCGCTACTGTAATCCTGAAAACATCCCAATACGTACACATAAACTCGCGCACCAGCTGCCTGTATATGGCGGGCAATCACAAAACCGTCTCCACCATTATTGCCCTTACCGCAAAAAATAATAACATCCTTACCCAACCAGCCTCCTATATATTTTTCCGCTCGTTCCGCTACGGCATGACCGGCATTTTCCATCAGTATGGCCGGCGCAACGGCATATTCTCCGTACATCGCAGCATGATCCATTTGCCGCATCTGAGTGGCTGTATTTAGCTTCTGCATCACAATTCTCCTTGTTATGAGATTTCCCAAACTACCTGCGCTACCGCATAGTCTCCGTCATGACTGATCGACAGGGCCGGCATATAGCCGGACAAGGCCATTGCAGTCTGATTATAATAACCGTAAAAAACAAAAAAAGGTGCCCCCATATCTGTATGGTCTATTTCCACCTCAGTCCACTTTCCTTTTCGAAATCCTGTTCCCAATGCTTTAAAAAAAGCCTCTTTAGCCGCAAATATACCAGCTAACGATGCGTATTGTCCGCGCACACGCTGACGGCAATACATAATTTCCCGTTCCGTAAAAAAGCGGGATAATGATTTTTCATGATTCATAGACATATCTTCTATTCTGCTGATTTGAACAATATCAATACCACAGCGCATAGCCCATACCTCCAAAAAAAAATGCCGCAATCCCTCTTCGGAACTGCGGCATCATTTTATTACCATTTCTGCATTCGGATACAGACAGCCAGCCCTTCCAGCACAACACGAAATGTCACGAAGGATAGTATCATATCAGGGTACATGGCAGGTGCTACTTTATAGGAGAGCAGTACTTCTTTTTTCTGATAATCATATATTACACCATGCAGATTGGATTCAAAGGTGTATTTCGGCGCCGGGATTTTAAACTGCGGCGGCTTTTCCGCACCTAATCCATTGAGCATTCGATTAATCAGAAGTGTTTTTGGTACTTCCGGCTGCAACATTTCTTCTACAAAGCTATCCAATACAAACATGATTCACCTCAATGTTCGTCAAAGAAATGAGCATGAATCGCCTTAACGGCCACGTCAACATTTTCTTCGCCAATAAGGCAGGTAATGCTGATTTCAGACGTAGAGATAATTTCAATATTAATGCCGTTATCTCCCAAAACGCCAAACATACCTGCAGCAATTCCCGGATGACCGGCCATACCGGCACCGACAATGGATACCTTAGCCATCGTATCATCGACTAAAATATCTTCAACAGGCATTTCCGTACGGATATGCTCCAGTACTTCCCGTGCCGCCGGCAATTCTGCCCGGTCGATGGTAAAGGTAATATCCGTTACCCCTTCTTTGGCAATACGCACGCTTTGTACAATCATATCCACATCCACGTGTTTTTTCGCTAATTCGGAAAAGACTTTATATGCATATCCCGGCTTATTCGGAATACCCAATACGGTAATTTTTGCTACATTTTTATCCTGTGCTACGCCGCGAATCAAATACTGTTTGATTTTCATAGAACAAACCTCCTGTATCACTGTGCCTTCTGCCTCAGAGAATGTGGAACGAACATGAATGGGAACATTGAAACGGCTGCCCATTTCTACCGCGCGGGGCTGCATAACACCGGCTCCGAGCTTTGCCATCTCCAACATTTCACCGTATGTGATTTCCTTCATTTTCTGTGCATTCGGAACAACACGAGGATCCGAAGTGTAAACGCCGTCGACATCTGTATAGATTTCACAGACATCAGCCTGAATTGCCCCGGCAATCGCAACTGCCGTCGTATCAGAGCCGCCCCGGCCCAGCGTAGTAATATCGCCTCTGCCCGTAATTCCTTGGAAGCCGGCAACGATAACAACATTATCATCATCGAGGGCTTTCATAATACGGTCCGGCTGTAATTCTAAAATACGACCCTTATTAAACGCATCACTGGTTGTGATGCCTGCCTGCGCACCCGTAAACGATATCGCCGCCTGACCAGCTTCCTGAAAGGCCATAGCCATAAGAGCTATGGATACCTGTTCGCCTGTAGAAAGAAGCATGTCCATTTCCCGGCCATACGTTTTGGATGTAATTTGCTTTGCCAATGATACTAAATCGTCAGTCGTATCTCCCATGGCGGAAACAACCACAACTACCTTGTCCCCCGGTTGTTTCCCTTTTAAAACACGCTGTACAATAGCACGCATTTTGTCTGGCGTTGCTACAGAGCTGCCGCCAAACTTCTTAACGATCAATGCCAACTTGGATCCCTCGCTTTTGATTGTCTAAATGTGTATTCCAATGGTCTTTCCATATTGAAGCCATATAATGAATCATATCATGGTCTCATAAAAATGTAAAGGAATTAGTTGCCTTCATATGCCCGGACACGCAAGTTTAATCCCCGTTGCTGACAAATATCCCGGCATTTATCTATTTCTTCCTGATTTTCCACATGATCGACGACCGTAAGAATGACCTGCGGAACATATCGTTTGCACTGCTGCGCAAAGTCCAGCATGGCTTCATAGGATTGTATCCCAAACTGGCTGCGAGTCAGTGCGAGATACCGTTCCTTATTGGAAGCATTCAGGCTGATCGAAACTGTATCCAGTATATGCCCATCAAAATCCGGGGCCGTATCGCGGTGGTAATTGAGATCGGACAGGCCGTTGGTATTGATGCGTGTTGCTATGTCAGGATGATTTTTTTTGACATAGCGCAGTAAAGTGACCACATCATCTAATCGCATCGTCGGTTCACCGAAACCACAGAAAATAACCTCTTTGATATATTCCCACGGCGCTGCGTCAAGAGCTTTTTCAGCCTCCTCTAGGGTCGGTTCTGTTTCCAGCCAGAGCGTCATTTCCGTATTCATTTTTTTCAGGCTCCGCAGACAAAAGGTACAGGCACAGGTACAGCGATTCGTCAGATTGACATACATGCCCCGTTTTCCCTCCGGATGCCGTTTCAGACTTTCTTCCATCGTAATGTACTGCCCCTTATCTACTGTATATGTAATCATAAATGTAATCCCCCCGTTTACTTCAATGTAGTCAGAAACTCTTCAAATGCCAGTCCGCAGTTTTTAGGAAGTCCCAATTCCTCCGTATAGGCCATGGTTTTGCTGATAAATTCCGAGGCCTTTTTGACAGCCTCATACAGTGTTTCTCCCCGAACTACCGCAGCCGATACAATAGCGGCAAATATGTCCCCAGTTCCACTTCGGTCACTGCCGATTTTTGGGGTTTGCACCCATTGCGGCGCAGTTCCTGTCTCATAGATATAATTGCCAATATTCTTGCCGCGATGCAAACCCGTGAGTACAACTTTTGCCGGTCCCTTGCCCGCCAGAGCTCTTGCCATCTGCAGCAGTTCTCCATCTGCGGCCATTATATCGCTCCGATAGGGTATATCCAAAAGGCGGCAAGCTTCGGTCAGATTGGGAGTAATAACGTCAGCACAGGTCAAAAGGCGGCACATTTCACGGCACATCTCCTCCGAATAGGAGGGATACAACTGACCATCATCTCCCATGACAGGATCCATAATAACCAGCGTATGCTTTTTCTTGAATTCATGAATAAAGCTCAACACGATATCAATTTGTTTTGCTGAGCCCAAAAATCCGGTACTAATTCCGTCGAATTCCAAATTATTTTTCTTCCAATTCTCTATATATGGTTCCATTCGTACCGTATAATCGTCAATATAA
Source organism: Megasphaera cerevisiae DSM 20462 (assembly GCF_001045675.1). Taxonomy (GTDB): domain Bacteria; phylum Bacillota; class Negativicutes; order Veillonellales; family Megasphaeraceae; genus Megasphaera; species Megasphaera cerevisiae. The sequence goes on along the minus strand of NZ_LEKT01000015.1, from coordinate 39,877 downwards.
TAGGACGGAAAGCCTGTATGGACGGATAAAATAGCCGTCGGCAGCATACATGCCTGCACCTTCATTGCCGAGATAAGCGGCAATTCCACTGCGGCGGAACATCGCCCGTAGCCTGTGATATCGTTAATAAGCGCTATTTTTTTCTGATGTTTCATTTTATTCCTTCCTTTTCCTGACGCCTGTTGCGCTTAAATATGCAAGCACGTTGTCTATCCGGTTCTGCACAGGATCAGCGTTTAAACTTTAAGCCTTTAAGAAGCATTCCTGCACCAAAAGCTGCTGTCATATTGATCCCGCCTTCTCCAACAAGGCCGGGAACCATCGTCAGACCTGCGGCGGTACTTCCATACAACACAGCCCCCGCTGCAGTATAGGAACACACCATCCACAGAGAGGATAAAAAAAAGGCTAAAAAGGTTCTGCCGGAAAGCAGCTTCCATTGCTGTATATCCGGGCGGATGACCCAAAATACAATTTCCACCATTATATATTTAATAATGAGTGTCGGCACGATCCAAATCGGAAATCCGCCTATGAAATCTGCTGCCGCCGAGCCGACAGAAGCAGCCAACGCCGATTCACGGCGTCCGGCAAATAAAACCGTAAGATAAATAACAGCATCGCCTAAATGAGCATAGCCCAGTGGAATAGGTATGCGAGGCACAAAAGTCATAACAAAAACAAGAGCCGCAAGAACCGCGGCCGTACAGATAGCTTTGGCAGAAACGGGCTGCTGCCCGTCTAATCGACATGTATTCATATAAAATCCCCCCTGCTTACTATATGATTTTTCACATTGATACATTGGCCAATGTATATCTTGCTCATGATTAATCTGTGCTTAATTTTATTACAATAAATGCATAAAGTAAATAGGACAGATGCATGTTTTTCTGTATATCATTATTACAAATTTAAAAAGCCCGGTAAATTTCATAAAATTCTTGCGTTTTTTACATATTATATAAAAAGAACAGAGACCTCCAAAGGAAGCCTCTGTCCATTATTCCTCATCCAAGTACGTCCAGCCATCCTGCTGATGAATTTTTTTTTCTCTCATCAGATGCCCTAAAGCACGTTTAAAGGAAGCCTTACTCAAGGAAAATTTAGCCTTGATAACGGCTGGCGCCGTTTTATCCCCATAAGGCATTTTCCCTTTTCTCTGCCTTAAAAAATCAAGAATTTTCTCGCCGTCCGGAGTAATTTCATTTTCCCTCGTCTGACGCAGCGCAATATTAATGCGTCCGTCTTCCCGCAGGTAAGTGATACGCCCCTTTATCATTTGCCCAATAAGAATAGGGCCGTTAAATTCACTGCGATGAAGAAATGCAATCCATCGTTCCCTGGTCATGATATAGGCGCCCTGATCTGTCATATTATATACGGCACCTTCAACCCAGCTGCCGATCTGCGCTTCCTCCGCTGATTTGGAAGCCCGTCTCATTTCATCGGCAACCTCCATGGAAACTGCCAGTCTATGAGATTTATCTTCGTATAATTTAACCCAGATATATTCTCCCTCTTTAGGACGTCCTTTCATTTCTGCAAAAGGCATAAAAATCCCGCGCTCTGTTCCTACATCGACAAAAGCACCAAATCGAGTTGTATTAATAACGGGAGCGTAACCAATCTGCCCCAGCTTGATTTTCGGCAGGCGCATACTGGCAGTCAAGCGCCCTGACGGATCGTGATACAAAAACACCGTGACCTGATCCCCTATTTGTACCGGACTGATCTGTTGGTTTTTGTGAAGAAGTATATCATCGTTTGTATTGCCTGTTCCGCCATTGAGAAATGCTCCCAGATCACTGACACGCAGCACTTCCAATGTCACAATACTGTTTTCCTGTAATAATGGAGTCATTCTATTCACCTTCGAACGGAATCCGTTCCGCATCGCACCATAAATTTTCCAGTTCATAGTAGGCGCGGTCCTGTTCCACAAAAACATGAGCCACGACTTCACCGGCATCGACAAGAATCCATTTTCCTGTCCGATACCCTTCCACATGATATATATCATGCCCTTTTTTCTTCATTTCTTCTTCGATGCTGTCCGCCACGCTTTGCGCTTGGCGACTATTGCGGGTACTGCAAATAACAAAATAATCAGCCGACATGGAGGCTTGCTCCATATTAAGTATCGCAATATCCCAGCCTTTTTTATCATATGCGGCTTGAGCCGCTATTTCATAACTTTTCAAATCCTTTTTCTGTTTTGTATCCTTTTCTACAATTGGCATATATGTTCTCCTTTAAAAATTCTCACCACAGACTATAGATGTGCCGCCGCATCATTCTTGCTTTCCGGATCCGGCGCCGCAACAATAGCATTATTTGTATTTCCGATGACTTTCTGTACTTCTACAGGATCATAGACCCAATATGAATCGGTTCCTGCTTCATGTCTATCCATTTTTTTAGAAAGTTCACCCGGTAAAATATAAAAATTAAAATCAGAGGCCGGCACATTCCGAAAAGCAAAGGCCAGAGATGCCATATCCTTAGCTGAAATATTAGAATCAACCTGATTCCAAAAACGATATGCAAAAATCATATTCGTAAAGCCAAAGTGTGTTTGCCTGTCAGTATAAAACAGCTTAACCAGCCGTTCCTGACGCTGCGTTCTGGACAAATAGCCATCTTGATCAATATATCGCATATATCCCATTGCCTCTCTGCCATCCAGCTTTTGATATCCCTGGAAAAGATTGATATCCGTCGTGCCGCTGTGATCGGCATGATACATGTTCTGTTCTACATACATGGGCAAACCGCCGCTCATATCGATCAACTTGATAAAGGTATCTTCCGTAAATTGCGCATAAAAGGGAACCGGGATGTGAAATATATCTTCAACAACAGCTTGCAGCAAAGGTAATCCTCCTTCACTGTATACGCTTTGCAGCTCCTGAGCGCCTTTTTCCCTTCTGCCTTCAATTTTCGTGTTATCAGGAAGCATAATAAAATCTATATGTTTTTTCTCTTTATTCACGGCTGCGATGCCAATAAAATTAGCCTGCTGCGGATTTTGCTTATCTACCCCGACAATCAGGACATACAGCGGTGTATCGGGACTTATCTGACTAAAAGCCTCTGCCGAACCGTTCTGAACAGCCTTGAGCTGCCCCTGAAATTGTGCCGCCCGAGATTCTTGATAGTGTTTCCACGCTACAACAAGCAAAGTTACACCGATAAGCAGACCTACAATAGCTATTCCTATAAGCCGCAGCCTATTCTTTCTGCTGCCGGATTTTTTTGTCAGGCGCCGTCGCTGCTGACGGCGTTTCGCTGCCTTTTCCTGTTTCATTATCGTGCCTTTCTGTCCAGGTCATACAGATGTTTAATTTGCGCATTTCTGTTGACAACAGTGCCTGTAAAAATCGTTTTTCCTTGATCTAGTAAATGCCGGATCGTCGAGTCATATCCAGCCAAAACGGCTTTATCCAAGTTCTGAAAAGCAATGCAGCGCAAGGCCTCCACCCCTTCAAAGCTGCGGTTCTCTTCAATATAATCAGCAACGAAAATAATTTTTTCCAGCATTCCCATCGCTTCAGCTCCGGTCGTATGATGTGCCAACGACGCCAAAAGCTCTGGATCATCAATACCGTAAATCTCCCTGGCAACCGTAACCGCGGCATAGCCGTGCAGCAGACTGCCAGTGGCCATAACCGGCAGGGGCAGAGTATCGCCGAAAGAACGGCGCGCCAAAGTCTGCATATCATTCAGCGGCAATTGTTTGGCCGCATCATGGAGGAGCCCCGCTACTTCCGCTTTGTCCGTATCGTATCCATATATTCCAGCCAGCCTGCGGGCGGCCGCAGCAACACCAAGGACATGTGTATACCGCTGGTCAGAAAGAGTGTGCTTCAGATTGTTTCTGATTCTTTCTTTGAGTTCTGTATTGTACATTGATATACTCCATTTTTTTCAACATATTCAGTAACAGCCTTAGGCATCATATAACGCACAGAAATACCATGGCGGATACGAAAACGCAGATCTGTTGAGGAAATTTCCATCGTCGGCACGGTAAGCTTGACAATATGCTCTCCCAATTTACCAAAACGCTCTACGATTTTACCGATCGCTTCGGTGCCATCCGGGCGGGTCGCCCCAACGAATTGACAGAGCTGCAATATTTTTTCCGGCTCATGCCAATTCGGAAGATCATGGATCGTATCTGTTCCGGAAATAAAATACAACATATACGACGAGCCGTACAGCTTTTTCAAAAAACGCAGCGTATCGACAGTATATGAATTACCGCCGCGGCGTATTTCCATATCACTGACCGCAAAATACGGATTATCTGCTATAGCCAGCCGGGTCATCGTCAGCCGCTGTTGTGCTGTTGCGCCGTCAACGTTTTTATTCGGCGTAATATATGACGGAATAAATAGTACTCTGTCCAAATGGAACGTTTGCCGCGCTTCTTCTGCTATCATCAGATGGCCCAGATGAATCGGATTGAATGTCCCTCCCATGATCCCCATCCTAGTGATTTCCATTATAAAGGTATATGCCTCCCCAACTGATAGCCAGCGCTATCAGATATAACAACAAAAATACAGCGTAGTGTTTGTACTCATACCGCGTTTTCGGCGCTGCAGCATATTGACAGAGCGTCCGCATATAACCGCACAGTCTTTTCATCAGCGAATTTGCCCTTGACCGTGTATGACATATTTATATGTAACCAACGCCGTCAGCCCCATCGGTCCCCGTACATGAAGCTTTTGCGTACTGATGCCGATTTCAGCACCAAAGCCAAATTCAAAGCCATCCGTAAATCGTGTCGATGCATTAACATATACAGCTGCTGAATCAACATCCTGCAGAAACAGTTCCGCTGTTTTTTTATTATTTGTCACAATTGCTTCCGAGTGATGCGTACTGTAGCGGCGTATGTGATCCAATGCGTCCTTTAAAGAAGATACGGTTTTAACCGACATGATCAGTGCATTATATTCTGTTCCCCAATCCACTTCTGTCGCTTTTTTTATGGAATCGTCAAAAGCGCAAGCCTGATTATCACCGCGAAGTTCCACTTGCTTTTCTGTTAAAACCAGCATGAGTTTTTGTAAAAAAGGACGTATTACGTCCTGATGAACCAACAGTGTCTCCATGGCGTTACAGGTAGACGGCCTGGATACCTTAGCGTTTTCAACAATCCGGACAGCCATATCAAGATCGGCATCTTTATCCACATAAACATGACATACACCGCTTCCCGTTTCAATGCATGGAACGGTAGCCGTCGTGACAACCATGCGGATAAGCCCTGCTCCGCCCCGTGGAATCGCCATATCAATATAGTCACGAAGCGTGAGAAGTTCCTTCACCAACGCCCTGTCTGTATTTTCCAGCAAGCCTATGCCGTCTGCATTCAGCCCGGCCCGTGACAGACCTTCTTTCAGCACGCTTACCAATACCATATTGGAATGAATTGACTCACTGCCACCGCGGAGAATGCAGGCGTTGCCAGATTTGATGCACAATACGGCCGCATCGACGGTAACATTGGGACGCGATTCATAAATAATAGCAACAACTCCCAAAGGGACAGTTATCTTACGAATATGCAGTCCATTAGGCCGATTCCAGTCATCCAGACAAATACCGGTTGGATCCTCCAGTCCGACAACCTGTCGGACTCCCCGCGCCATATCCTTGATGCGAGCTTCCGTCAAACTCAGACGATCCAGCATGGCTTCACCCATGCCGCCGGCCCGAGCTCGATCTACATCTTTTTCGTTAGCAGACATAATATCACCGCGATGTACTTCCAACGCGTCAGCAATATACATCAATGCCCGGTTTTTTAATTCAGTCGGCGCTGCCGCTAATTGGCGTGCCGCTTCATGGGCAGCTCTGGCCTTGACGATAACTTCCGATTCCATAAAAGTTCTGCCTCCTTACTGCATTGCAACAAGATTATCACGATGAATAACTTCTTCAAAAAAACCATCATGTCCTAAAATATTGCTGATTTCATCAGTTTTATGCCCTTTAATGGCGTTGGCATCCACACAATTATAGTTCACAATCCCCTTGGCAATAACAATGTCGTCATATATAATATTGACAATATCGCCTTCATGAAATCGTCCTTCAACCTGAACGATTCCTACAGGGAGAAGACTGGATCCATGTTCTACAATAGCATTCCGGCAGCCCCTATCAACAACAAGATTCCCCTGCGATTTACCACCCGATAAAAGCCAGCGTTTCTTGGAATGAAGATTTGATTCCCGGGCTTTAAAGAGAGTTCCTACCTCATCTCCGCGGCATATACGCTGTAAAATACCTTCTTCGCTGCCGGAGGCAATAACCATATCGACATCCGATGATGTGGCAATAGAAGCGGCCTGTATTTTTGTAAGCATACCACCTGTTCCCATGGCAGAGCCGGCGCCGCCTGCAATCTCATAGAAATGCCGGTCAATTTCATCAACCACAGGAATAATGCGGGCATCCGCATGAGTTTGTGGATTGGCAGTATACAGTCCGTCTACATCCGATAATATAATAAGTAGATCCGCGTCAATAATACTGCTGACCATCGCAGATAACGTATCATTGTCACCGATTTTAAATTCATCAATGGCTACGACATCATTTTCATTGATAATAGGAATAATCCCCATATCCAGCATGGTAAGCAGTGTATTTCGAGAGTTCATAAATTTTTTTCGATCTTGTGCATCCATGCGCGTGAGCAGAACCTGCCCCACTGTCTGACCATATTCACGAAACATTTTTTCATAGGTATGCATAAGTATCCCTTGCCCCACGGCGGCCACGGCCTGCTTTTCACGAATAGTCTTCGGCCGAGCTGACAATCCCAGCGGACCAATGCCGGCGCTGACAGCGCCAGAGGATACCAGAACCATTTGTTTGCCCTGATTTGCCAAATCCGCAATTTCCATGACTAAACGTTCAATGCGATGATAATTCAGTTTTCCCGTTTCATGCGTCAGCATACTTGACCCTATTTTTACAACAATACGTTTTTTTTCTATCAATTCCTGCCGCGTGTCAGACATAATATCCCAACCTTATATATCAATAAACTCAAAGTGTGATTTTTCGTTTTTTTTCTTGAAAAGTATACCGTAGTGCCCAATAACCTGAATAAGTTCCGCCCCCAGCATATTAGCCAGCTCTTCCGCAGTTTCCTTGGCATCCAGATTCGCATTGTTGAGAACATGTATCTTGATAAGCTCCCGCGCGGTAATCGCCGCACGAGCACTATCAATAACCGCATTGCTCAAGCCTTCCTTACCTATTTGCACTACTGATGGCATTTGGCTGGCCATCGCCTTTAATTGTCGTTTATCTTTTCCGATCATATATATTATATCTCCTTTATAATCATCCCCACTGCTAAATTACTCTCTGCAGTGCCGGTTATTTCCTATATTCAAACTCTTTAGAATAAATGCGGACGGTATTGCCCTCCTGAATTCCCTTCTCCTGCAGCAGCTTGTCCAGTTCCATATACCGCCAAATACGCTGAAACCTCCGCAGCGATTGATCATCATCGAAATTTGTCATAGCAACAAGCCGTTCTACTCGGGGACCTGTAATAACAAAGGCACCATCATCATCCCGCTTAATTTCAAAATCGGGTTTATCAACCGCTTTATATACTACCTCTTCGTCTATTTCATCCGGTTCTTCCTCATATTCTGTCAACAGCGTCCATACTCGTTCAAGCAGCGCATCCATACCCGTACCATTGACAGCACATATGGGATACAACTCTACATCCCGCGTATCCATATACGCCTGAAGCCGTTCCAAATTATCAGAATTCCCTAGAAGATCTATCTTATTAGCCGCTACAATCTGTTTTTTATGAGATAATTTTTCATTATATTTTACGAGTTCGGCATTAATTTTTTCATAATCCTCTATAGGATCACGCCCTTCCAACCCCGATACATCAAGGACATGGACGAGGATCTTTGTTCGCTCAATATGACGCAGAAAATCATGTCCCAATCCAACACCTTCACTGGCACCGTCAATCAATCCCGGAATGTCTGCCATAACAAAACTGCGCTGATCACTCAAACCGACTACTCCCAGAATAGGATTCAGTGTCGTAAAATGGTATGCCGCGACTTCTGGCTCTGCTGCCGATACCTGCCGCAGAATACTGGATTTACCTACACTGGGATAGCCTAAAAGACCTACATCCGCTAACACCTTCAATTCCAAACGCAGCCATCGTTCTTCTCCCGGTTCTCCCAATTCGGCAAAAGTCGGCGTACGATTTGCACTGGTACGGAAATGCCAATTGCCGCGGCCACCACGGCCACCCTTAGCAATAACAGCCTGCTGTCCATCCCGACTCAAATCGGCCATAATTTTGCCGCTCGCTTCATCCTTGATAACCGTGCCGAGAGGCACCGTTATGATCAGATCCTCGGCATCTCTGCCATATTTATTACTGCCCTGTCCTTTTCCTCCCGGCTTGGCTTTAAAAAGACGGCGAAACCGAAAATCAACAAGGGTATTGACATTGCTATCTGCTTCCAAAATAACATCGCCGCCTTGTCCGCCGTCACCGCCGTTCGGACCTCCCTTAGGCACAAACTTTTCATGACGGAAACTGCTCATACCGTCGCCACCACGTCCTGATTGTACAAATATTCTTGCTCTATCTATAAACATAATCCACCTCATCCGCATACTGCAGGCCAACATCACTTTACCCATAATAAAAACCAATTTTGCCGGTTTTACAATATATTACACAATTATATAGATAAAGAGACACAGCATACATATACCATGTCTCCTGTCTATCTGTCCTGCTATACAATTAATATACATCCTGCTTTCAAAATTTTAAAGCAAAAATGTCAATCTGTAAAGTCATTTCTTATAAATTCCCTAAAACACAGCGCAAAGTTTTTAAATTATGCCTGCGCTTTCAATATTTCCAATGCTTTTTCCAGCTGATAGTCAATGGTATCATTAGGGCGAAGCGACACAACCGTATCCGGCTCAATACCTATGCCGTCAATCTGTCTTCCTTTTGTAGTCTTGTACTGGGCTACCGTCAGTTTGACAGCATTTTCACCATCAATAGTATATACTCCCTGGACAGTCCCCTTGCCATAGCTTTTAACACCTACAATAGTCCCCAATTTCATATCCTGAACGTCACCGGCTACAATTTCTGACGCACTGGCCGAATTTTCATTAATAAGAACAACCATAGGAATCAGCTGAGTCGTCCCATCAGCACGAAAGGCTTCTTCCTTGCCATTACTATCCATATATGAAACGATTGTACTTTCAGGAGGAACGAAATTACTCGCTACCAACGTTGCCTGATCCACAAGTCCGCCAGGATTATCCCGCAAGTCAAGAATCATTTTCTTCATGCCCTGCTCCTGGAGAGCCTTAAATTGTTTTGTGAATTCTTCCCCTGTATTTTCGCTAAATACAGCAACGCGTATATATCCGATATCCGTTCCTTCGATCATTTGTCCTGCAACGGTTTTTATATGAATACGGCGGCGTTGTAATTCAATCGTCTTATCTGTGCCATCCCGCCGCACGGTCAGCGTTACGGTCGTATCAACGGGTCCGCGGATTTTCTGCGATATATCTTCCAGCTTCATCCCTGCGGTCGCTGTCCCGTCAATAGCCGTAATAACATCACCGCGGCGAATATCAGCTTCGCTGGCAGGACTATCATCAATAACGCCGGCTACCAGACCGCCGTCAGCAGCGGAACCCAGGTATATGCCAATCCCGGCATAGGATCCCGTCATTTGATCTGTAAAGCTCTTCAGCGTATCACCATCTAAATACACAGAATGCTTATCCCCTAATTTAGCGACAATTCCTTCCAAAGCACCATTCAGAAGCGCCTGTTTATCTATTGATCCCGCATAATGTGTTTCTACAATATGCAAAGTACGAAACAGCTTAACAAATCCTAACGGATCGCTTGTATATTGATATGACAATCCGGCCAAAAGAATAATTGCGGTCAGTATGGCCGTTCCAATCCACAACACAGCATCCAGTATATCTTTTCTGATTTTTTTCATGCGACTATTCATAATCCCGCCTATAAGTACGACATGGGGTCTACCGGATCCCCGTTTACACGCACTTCAAAATGAACATGAGGCCCTGTAGAGTTCCCCGTAGATCCAGCATATGCAATAACCTGTCCCTGAGAAACAGATTGGCCGGCTGAAACGGCCAGCGATTCGTTATGCCCGTATAGCGTAGACAAGCCATTGCCATGATCAATAATAACGGCATAGCCGTATCCACTGATCCAGCCGGCATCTACAACGACGCCGCTGTCAGCCGCATGCACCGGCGTTCCATAGTCTACGCCGATATCAATCCCGCTGTGAAAAATAGAAGTACCAAAAATCGGATGCGTACGATACCCGAAAGGTGATGTGATAACGCCGTTTACAGGCCAGATAAACGTACCGGAGCCGCTGGTTGCTTGATAAGACGGGGCACTGCCGCCGCTATCCGCAGGTTGTGCCGCAGCCGCCGCAGCAGCGGCCGCCGCTGCTCGTTCGGCAGCACGCTGGCGCAGCATTTCCCCAATAGCCTGTGAGGACGCTTCCAACTCACGGTATGCTGCTTCAGCTGTTGCTTTATCATTTTGAGCTTTTGCCATGATTGCCTGCTGCTCACCCTTATGCTTTTCTATTTCGGCTTTTTTTGCTTCCGCATCTGATTTGAGCTGAACCTGCTTAGCCCGTTCCGTCTCTAAAAGCTGCTTCGATTCATTAATCTGATTGCGCTGCTCTTTGATAGACGTAATTAATTCCATGTCGGAAGAAATGATACGGCGCAGCAAATCCACTCGATTAGCAAAATCGCTGAAGTCCTTGGCACCGAGAACAACATCCAGATAACTTAATTGTCCATGCATATAAATGTCCCTGATACGCTTTCGGAAGACACCTTCTCGAGTCTGCAGTTTCGCCTCTTCCTGCTCAAGTTTAGCCTGGGTTTCTTTAATCTGTGCCTCTGTCTGTGCCAGCTGGTCTGAAATAGCCTTGTAATCACGAACTGCAGCATCAAGATTTTCCTGAATCACACGAAGTTTATCAAACACATTCCCAATCACAGCATCAGCATCATTTTTTTTCTGCGTCTGTTCATTCATTTGTCCCTGTACATCGGAAAGCTGATTCTGCAGATCCTCATCTTCCGCAAAAACCACAAAGGACGGACTCAAAAGAGCGGCTGTTACCCATATTGCTATGTACTTTTTCTGAGATTCAAATTTTAACATACGCCCTACACCTTCATATACCGTTTCAATGAAATCGTACTGCCAATCGCACCAATAATCATGCTGATAACCAAAAGGATTCCTCCCGTCTGATACATAAAGGGATATATACTGACCAATGGCAGAAAAGCCAGCGATTCATGAATTGCCACGGTAACAAATTCATAAAATTGAAATAACGCAAAATCAGCAATTAATCCACCAATAAAGCCAAGAAGCAGTCCTTCCAGCAAAAATGGCCAGCGAATAAACCAATTAGTGGCTCCTACGTATTTCATAATGCCTATTTCTTTACGGCGAGCAAACACGGTCAGGCGAATTGTATTCGAAATAATAAATAAAGTCGCCAACGTCAAAAAGATAATGAGTGCTATGCCACCCCAACGAATAATGGTCGTAATTTTAAACAGCTGTTCCACAATAGCCTGTCCATAATGGGAGCTTTCCACCTCCGGATAATTCGCCACTATCGCAGCAGTTTTTTTAACAGCTTCTGGATTGGTAAACGTTATTTCATAGGAACTCGGCAGAGGATTTTTCCCGCCCAATGCAGCCAATATGCCCGGCTGATCCTTCATTCTTTCTTTTAATGCATCCATAGCCTGATCTTTATTGGTAAACTGTATTTCCTTGACATCCGGCAATTCCTTCAAGCGTTTCCCGACACTCATAACTTGATCCGTCGTCAAATCATCTTTTAGATATACACTAATCTGAACCTGGCTTTCCAAATTATCTACAAAATAGTCAAGGTTAGCTACCATTGTCATAAAAATCCCTAAAATGAAAAGGGAAAGTGCCACAGTAGCAATAGAAGCAATAGACATAAAACTATTGCGCCAAAATGATTGAAGGGATTCAGAAATAAAATAGCGCATGGTTCTAATTTTCATCTCCGTATGCTCCCTTCTGTTCATCACGGACTACCTTGCCGTCAACAATTTCAATAACCCGTTTATTCATCATATCCACCATTTGCTTGTCATGTGTTACCATAAGAACGGTCGTCCCCATGTGATTGATTTTTTTAAACGTATCCATAATATCCCGTGATGTTTCCGGATCCAGATTGCCCGTCGGTTCATCAGCAATAAGCAGCAGCGGGCGATTGACAATAGCACGGGCAATGGCTACACGCTGCTGTTCCCCACCACTCAGATTCTGCGGCAGTGCATCCGCCTTACCGGCAAGTCCAACCAAATCAAGAACCGTCCGGACCCGTTCCTTTATAACACGACGCGGCGTCTCGATAACCTCCATAGCGAAAGCCACATTCTCCTCAGCCGTTTTATTAGGCAAAAGGCGAAAATCCTGAAATACGATTCCCATTTTACGGCGCAGGTACGGAACACGGCTCTTGGACAGCTTATTCACTTCTGTATCGTTGACAACTACCGAACCAGAGGACGGCAATTCTTCATGCGACAGCAGTTTGATCAGTGTCGATTTGCCGGCACCGCTGGCCCCCACGACAAAAACAAATTCACCCTTATTAATATGCAACGAAACATGATCTAAGGCAGCAGAGCCGTTATCATACATTTTCGATACATCTTTTAAATCAATCATAAGAAACCTCTTTTCAAACCATAGTCACAGGATACATTCAGATACGCGTATCCTTTTCCATATCAGACCGAAAATTCTTTTTCCCTTCCAACACACGTAAGGCCAAGCACGCATTATGCAGTGACTGGCGCCGCAGGTGATTCAGACGGGCCTTGACCTCAGGGGCAATCTGCCCGGCCTGCAGTTTTTGACTTACCGCGTCTATAAGAGCATCTGCCTGTATCGTATCTACCGTTCCGCAAACCTTTTCTCCAATAAGCTGAATAAAACTGTCTATTTTAGGATCATACGAAACTGCGGCAACTGGAACCTGCATAATCGATGCAAAAATCAACGCATGAAGGCGATTGGCAATCACGGCATCCATACATCCCATCAGGGACATGAATTCAACCGTATTATACGGTTCCCGAAGAACAATCGCTCTGGTTTTCATCCGGGATGCTATATCGGCTCCGGCCTCTACATCAGCCGGGTACTGCATAGGGATAAAGATAATATGCGCATCAAAACGCCGCTGCAGCGCATCAGCAGCCTTTGCTATTTCATCCTTATACGCCGTCATATTCTGCCAATTGCGAACCGCAATGCCAATACGCCTGCGTATGCCGTCGACACCGGCTTTTTTCAAGATATACAAGCCTGTATTGGTATCCACCGGATGCATGGCCAAAACGGCATCCGCCGTTATTTGAATATGGGGCTTTGTCACGCCGATAGCCGCCAATTCTTTTTGAGAATCGGCATCCCGAACTCCGATAACATCCACCCGCTGAAGAATGCGTTTTACGGCTTCTCTGGCTTTCCGCCCCCGTACAGGACCAATCCCCTGGGCATACAGCATAACTGGTTTGTGAAAAAATAATGCAGTCCTGATAATATATAAATAATAATAAAGACTGCGTGAGCTGGTCACATTTTGAAGCAGACTGCCACCGCCGCTTATAAGAATATCACAGCGGCAGATAGCCGCTGCGATACCTAAAAAATTCATGCGATACACCGTTTTAACATTGTGATTGGCACTCGTCATGCTGCAATTACCCGTAATGACTGTAATTTCTGCCCCCGGAATCATATCCTGCAGCGAACTGGTGATAGCAGAAAGCATGGCTTCATCACCGGCATTCGCAAATCCGTAATACCCGGAAATGACGATTTTAATCACGAGGCTTCACCCGCTTTCCAAACCAAGCGGTCATGTACTGCAATATTGCTAATCCGCAGATAAGAAGAATACCGATAATCATTCCGGTAATCCAGCCATTAATACCACGGATAAAAGACATAATAAAGGGGGTGCGTATATGAGCAAAGGTTTCAACCATAGATCCTACACCGATTGTCGCCGCAATCACCATAAAGTAATGAATAATTTGAGGCCATTTCCGATACACAGACGCCACCATAAGAAAAAAAGCAGGATGTCCTACTAAAAATTCTTTTTCTCTGGGACGGGCATACATTACATTTTCAAGGAAACGCCGCATTTCCACCTCAACCCCGGGAACAGGAACTCCTGCCGTATGACCGCTGCGTCCAACAAAAATAAATGCCGCCAGACCTAATACAGCCACTAAAACCAACGATCCCATTTTAATGGGAATATCAAGAAAATTTTTCACAAAAAAAATAAAATTCGGAGTAGAGTCAACCGTCTGTCCAAAAAAAGGAAAGCGGTACAAATAACCTATAGTTATCAGGATCAGTGGTAATATAAAAGTTATTTTCACTCCGCGGTAAAAATCAAATTCCATAAAGAACCGGATATTTCCCAGCAGAGCCGCAATAAATAAACCGCCGACCATAGCAATGGCAACCGCATAAGATAAGCCGATACTGCCATCCCGGATAACCCGTCCATATCCCACAGTTTCGTTCAGCTTCATTTTCCGCCATTTATCCACAAGAATCAGGATAGCCGCAACAGGCGCTGTCGTGGCACAGCCGACAGCCATCAGTTGCAGGAACAACGCTCCTTGGGCAATAAAGGCCCCGCCAGCCCCAAATACAACAGCCGCCGCCATAAGAATATAATTGATTTTGTCTGACAAGGGAATAAGTAAATTCAGGGTAAACAAAAAGCCGCATGCTGCCGCCGCTGCCGCAACAGCCAGCAATATCTTATTAGGATAATATACCGGCATTATAGAAGCGTTGCCGAATGAATAGCCTCGTTCCTGCAATTTTTGAGAAACTATTTTGATATACGATAAGTTTGTTTCGGTCAAATTCATCCCATGCAGCGGTTTCTTATAAAGAGGGAACAAATTCACACGGACATTACGTTCTAAATCACTGATGTAATACCGCATAGCCGCTTCTTCCGGCGTGATTTTTTCCAATTCTTCCTTAGCCATAGCATATACTCTGGCCGTACGGTAGTGAAGAAGACCCGCCAAGTCATACATACCATCTTGTGTATTATATTGAAGCTGGTCTACGGACTCAATCATATAGAATGGCATATTCCGCTGTTTCATATGATCCGCGGTGAATGTCAGCATATCCTTCCGGCTGTCGGCTGCCGCTGTATATCCCAGAACTTCTTTGCCGACAAACATGATCCCAGAGACATTTTGAATCGTATCAGCACGCTTAAAGAAGCCAGCCACCTGTTCCGGCGTGGGGTTGCTGTAATTCGTCGGACGCAGGATAACGTGAAATCCATGTGACGCAATTGTATTGGCATCAGCGGTCATGATCCCCAAATTAAGATCACCCAGCTCAGGCATGACGCCGCGCAGGCCAAGAATACGATATTGATCATTTTCAATACGTCCGACTTTATCTGACCCAAGACGATTTTTTAAATCTTGTGCCACCTCATCAAAATAGGCATCCTTCTGCCCTTTCGGTTTGCCGATAAGATAATAGTCATACGATAAGTTTGTAATATGAAACTGCGGATAATACAGTTGAAATCCCAATTTTGTAATTACCGAGAGTTCACCGCGCTGTGTCAGCTTATTCAAGGTCGTATCATAAATGGTAAAGCTCGTAATTCCGGCATCCCGGCATTTTTCAAGAGCCGTATCCAAATCATAGCCGTCATTGCGGGCCATATTGACAACGGCATCATAATCCATAGCTTGTTCAATAGCCATGCTGTTTTCTTCTATATAATAGCGTTGAACGCATAAATAAATAGAACAAACCAGTCCGACCAGAACTGCCAATATCATTACTACCTTACTGCGTGAATTTTTTTTTGCCATTATTTCCACCTTATCTATGTATTGCTGACTCGCCCATGAATAGTAAGGACATTATCATGCAAAGTCACACTATCCGGTCTGATTCCCAGCGGAAAAGTACTGAAATCATAAATTTCAGTGCTGCCCAGGCGGGTACCGTTAAATGTCATGCCCATGCCTTCAACAATAACATTGGAGGGTATAAACATCAATTTATTTCCGTTCATACCAAAGCTGCCCTGAATAATTGCCTGCGCCGTCAATATGCCACCCAGTTTGACAGTTCCGCGTACCTGTACGGCATCATCACTAAAAATGACAGATACATCTGAAAGATTATTGACTTTTTGCGTTAAAAATGTTTTCAGATCATCGCTGCGTATCGAGGCAGTCATTTCTCCACTATCTGCATGCAGCATCGTAAGCTGTTGATTCATCAAGCTGTCTGCCGGGCTAAAATGGATTCCTTTCAAATCGCAGTCAAACGATTCAAAACGCAGATCACCGACAGCAAAATTTTTTCCATGTACGGTAATACTATCCAAATCTCCCTTTAAAACCTTGAGTCCCGGCGATGCGTTGACATGTACATCGCCGGGCTCTATATCCATTTTTCCAGACAAGGCCTGATATAAACCAGCTTCAGCTATTTGTGGTGCATACATATTGGCTCCCACAACAATCAGAACAACCATGATGCATAATATAATCAGTTTTTTCATCATAGCTCCTGCTTCGCTAATTTTTTTTCCTTTTCTCGCTGTAAAAATCCTTCAATGAAAATATCCAGATCACCGTCCATCACAGCCTGAACATTGCCAGTTTCCACGTTAGTTCGATGATCCTTGACCAAATTATACGGATGAAAAACATATGAGCGTATCTGACTTCCCCATTCGATAGCTTGGTGCGTTCCGCCGATTTCAGCCTTCAGTTTTTCCTGTTTTTCCTGTTCCAGCTCAAACAGCTTAGCGCGCAGATACTTCATGCACATTTCGCGGTTTTGCAGCTGCGATCGTTCATTTTGGCACTGCACGACAACACCTGTCGGAAGGTGTGTCATGCGAACAGCAGAGCTTGTCTTGTTTACATGCTGTCCACCTGCTCCGGAAGCACGGAAATAATCGACACGCACTTCCTCCATATTAATTTCTACTGCAACATCATCAGGAAGTTCTGGCATTACATCCACAGCTGTAAAAGAAGTATGCCGTCGGGCAGCCGCATCAAAAGGAGAAATACGAACCAGCCGGTGCACTCCCTTTTCCGATTTCAGATATCCATACGCATATTCACCTTCAATGGTAAAGGTGGCACTCTTGACGCCGGCTTCATCACCTGGCTGCATATCCATAACGGTAATGTGATAACCATTTCGCTCTGCCCAGCGCGTATACATACGAATCAGCATCTGCGCCCAATCCTGCGCTTCTGTGCCGCCGGCACCGGCATGAAAGGTTATAATAGCATTGCATTTGTCATATTCGCCGGAAAGAAGCAGGCGAATTTCTCTTTTTTCAATATCTTTCAAGATCTCATTATACTGCTTTTCAATATCTCCGACAAGCGACGTGTCACCGTCTTCCATCGCCATCTCAAGATAGTCGCTTACGTCCTCCGCCTTGCGGACCAAGGCTTCATGTCCTTCGACTTCTGCTTTAAGCAGCGTTGCTTCCTGGGAAATGGCCTTTGCCTTATCCGGATCATTCCAAAAATCCGGATCACTCATCTGCATGTCCAAATCCGCTATTTTATCCTTTTTACGAGCTAAGTTAAAGTGAATCCCCGATTTCCTGTATTCTTTTCTGTACATCTTCAAGGGGCTTACGCATTTCTTCTAATAACACAAGAATCACCATCTTTCAACGAATACCGATTTCTATACTATATTAGTCATTTGACTTATTCTGATCATCCTTTGCAATATCTTCAGGGCTGACAGGCTTGCTTTCCACATGAATTTCCCTTGCTCCCTGCAAATGATCCTCAGCCTGCGGTACAGGTTTGCTGTATGTGACCTGTATATGGTACAGGAAAGTCACTACTGTGCGTTTAATTGAATCCACCATTTCTTCAAACATTTCATAGGCTTCAAACTTATATTCGACAAGCGGATTTTTCTGCCCATATGCCCGCAAATTTATTCCTTCCTTCAGAGCATCCATAGCATCGAGATGATCCATCCATTTGCTGTCCACAACCCGCAGCATAATTGCCTTTTCCAATTCCCGCATTGTTTGTTCGCCAATTTCCGTTTCACGAGTTTCATATAAATCTTCCGCTATCTTTTTCAACTTTTCCCGTACTTCAATGCGGCTTAGATTTTCCAGCTCAGCAACGGATGTAGCTCCCTTAGGCACAAAATACTGTTCCATCTGCGTCAGAAGACCTGCAAAATCCCATTCCTCCGGATACAGTTTTTCATTGGCATACTTATCCAGACCTTCCACAATGATATCGTCCACCATGCCAAGAATCGTACTGCGCAAGGAATCTGCCACCAATACCTGACGGCGCTGGCCGTATAAAACTTCACGCTGCTGATTCATGACATCATCATACTCCAGTACGTACTTACGAATTTCGAAGTTATGCCCTTCTACCTTCTTCTGCGCCTTTTCAATAGACCGGGTAATCATTCTGTGTGTG
Source organism: Megasphaera cerevisiae DSM 20462 (assembly GCF_001045675.1). GTDB lineage: Bacteria > Bacillota > Negativicutes > Veillonellales > Megasphaeraceae > Megasphaera > Megasphaera cerevisiae. Next base: position 21,163 of record NZ_LEKT01000015.1, on the reverse strand, counting down.
ATGGGCTCGTCTTCCTCCATCCCCAGCTTATCCATAAACTTGGAAATATTTTCAGAACCAAAAATACGCATAAGATCGTCTTCCAACGACAGGAAAAATTGGGTTGTGCCCGGATCTCCCTGCCGTCCCGCACGCCCACGAAGCTGATTATCAATCCGGCGGCTTTCATGCCGTTCCGTTCCGATAATCATAAGCCCGCCAAGGTCAGCTACTCCCGCTCCCAATTTGATATCCGTACCACGACCCGCCATATTGGTAGCAATCGTGACCGTATTCATTTGACCCGCATTTTTAATAATTTCCGCTTCTTTTTCATGATATTTCGCATTCAGCACATTGTGAACAATATGCTCTTTGTCAAGCATCTGACTGAGAATTTCCGATTGGCTGATTGAGGTTGTACCGACTAAGACCGGCTGTCCCGCGGCATTGCGCTCCTTGACAGTACGAACGACTGCGCGGTACTTGGCATTCTTCGTCTTATAAATGACATCGGGCAAATCCTTACGGATCATCGGCTTATTAGTCGGAATTACATATACATCCAGCTTATATATTTTATTGAATTCGTCCTCTTCCGTCTTAGCTGTACCGGTCATTCCAGCCAGTTTATTGTACATACGGAAATAATTCTGGAAGGTAATCGTTGCCAGCGTTTTACTTTCACCCTGTACCTTCACGTTTTCCTTGGCTTCGATAGATTGATGCAGTCCGTCACTGTAACGGCGCCCGAACATAAGACGGCCCGTAAATTCATCAACAATAACTATTTCACCATTTTTGACAACGTAATCCTTATCACGGTGCATCATAAATCTGGCACGCAAAGCCTGAATAACTAAATGATTCAAATCAAGATGCTCGTTATCAAACATATTGTCAACGCCCATCATTTTTTCGATTTTAGCAACCCCGGATTCGGTCGGTGCAATGGTTTTTTGTTTTTCATCCATTGTATAATCTTCTTTATCCAGCTGCTTTATAACACCCGCCAGTGTGTAATACAAATCCGTCGATTTTTCACCGGGCCCCGAAATAATAAGCGGTGTCCGCGCTTCATCCACCAAAATACTGTCAACTTCATCGACAATACAGTAATTAAGCGGGCGTTGTACCATTTGATCCTTGCTGATAACCATATTATCCCGTAAATAATCAAAGCCAAATTCATTGTTTGTCCCATATGTAACATCCGCATTATACGCACGGCGCCGTTGATCATAGGTTAAATCATGGACGATCAGCCCTACGGACAGACCAAGAAATTTATAAATCTGCCCCATTTCTTCACTATCGCGGGTAGCCAAATAGTCATTGACGGTAACAACATGCGAGCCCTTGCCGGTGAGGGCATTCAAATAAACAGGCAGGGTTGCCACAAGAGTTTTTCCTTCACCTGTTTTCATTTCTGCAATATCGCCGCGATGTAAAACAATACCGCCTAACAGCTGCACATCGAAATGGCGCATGCCAAGAACACGCCGTGACGCTTCACGGACAACAGCAAATGCTTCTGGAAGAATATCTTCCAATGTTTCTCCATCGGCCAGCCGCTGTTTGAATTCAAATGTTTTTTCCTGCAGCGACGAATCGCTCAGAGCCATCAATTTCGGTTCCAAATCATTGATCTGATGGACGGTAGGCCACATTTTTTTCAATTCATGTTCAGTATTGTTGCCAAGCAACCTCTGTATCAATTTATTAAACACCTATTGAGCCCTCCAATTACAACGCAATCTACTACACATTTATATCAATTATACATTTTATCAAACTAAGGGATAAAAGACAAGGGAATTAGAAGCACCCCTTCATAAGGACTAGGAAAACGCTACATTTTATGTATATATAAAACGCTATTTACTTTGCATAATTATAAAATAAGAACAAAATACATTCATCTGCACTTAAAAAATAGTAGAAAATAAAACACACTGCCCATCTAAGGTAAAAAGACAGTGTGTTTTATTAAGCTTCAAAATCTGCCTGCCCCATTTCCATTAGAAAATACGACATGCCAGCCTTATTCTTCTGTCATGCGTTCATACTGCTTGGCAACGGCTTCAAATTCTTCATCAGTCGGTGCAACATAAACAGATTCACCGTCTTCTACATCAATACGTGCAATAATAGCATCGCCGGAGTCTTCTTCGTCCTCGTCTTCACTGTACGGTGCCAGTATGGCAAAGGTTTTGCCATCCCATTCGATAACAGCAGCTTCTGCATAATACTCTTCCGAGCCATCTTCACCGGTAATGGTAACTACCTGTACTTCTTCTAATTCTTCTGCCATATTATCCTCCCTGCGCATCTAAATAATTCTGCAAAATAAATACAGCTGCCATTTTATCGATGACTTGTTTTCTTTTGTTCCGCCGGACATTGGCTGCAATGAGTTCTCGTTCAGCCATTACCGTCGTCAGGCGTTCATCCCAGTAGACAAAGTCCATCTCAGGCATGACCTTGCGCAATTCATCCACCATTTGCTCAATTTTATCAATATTAATACTCCGATCACCATTCATATGACGCGGCATTCCCACGACAACACGGTGCACTTCTTTTTCCCGCACAATATCTAAAAGACGTTGAAAATCTTTTTTCTGAGTAGTTCTGTGAATTGTTTCAAGTCCCTGAGCCGTAATAAGCAAGGCATCACTGCAAGCTACGCCAATTGTTTTCGATCCCACATCCAAGCCTAAAATACGCATATATGCTACAATCCCCGTTGCTTGACATATGAACGTACCAGCTCTTCGATCAGTTCATCCCGTTCAATGCGTCTGATATTGCTGCGGGCATTATTATGGCTGGTAATATACGTGGGATCCCCGGAGAGCAGATAGCCTACAATCTGGTTGACCGGATTATATCCTTTTTCTTCCAATGCATGATATACATCTTCCAATATCATGGATGCAACAGTCTGTTCTTCGTTTCTGTTTTGCATAATCATCGTTTCATCATTTACTGCCATGTAATCACGTCCTTTGATAAGACCTGCTGGTCAAAAAGAGTTAATTTATCCTAATAATTCACAAACCGCGTGTTTACCGGCTTCCAGAGCATCTGGCAGTTTCCCGGGGTCTTTCCCGCCGGCCTGCGCCATGTCCGGACGTCCGCCACCATTGCCGCCGGCAGCCTGGGCTGCCGCCTTAATAATTTTTCCGGCATGAAGTCCTTTTTTTGTATCCGCCTTGGCAACCTTGCAAACAAAATGAACTTTATCTCCTGTTGCCGTTCCCAAAAGAATAACGCCACCGCCTACTTTATCCATGACAGCATCTGCCAATTCGCGCAGGCCATCCATTGAGTCGGTCTGGGCTGATGCCGCGACGACAGGTACGCCGCCGATATTTTCCTGCGATGCTAAAATCATATCCATATCCGACAAGGATGCTGCCTTCTTCAACTGCTGCAGTTCCTTTTCCGCGTCTTTCAGCTGGGCCAATACAATTTGGACTTTTTCTGGCACATCTTCTACCTTAGTTTTAAGCATAGCCGCTGTCCGCAATAACGCGGCTGCGTCTTGACAGGCCTGCTGCAGTGCTGCTGCTCCGGTTACCGCTTCAATACGGCGCACACCGGTTCCCGTCCCCGTTTCCGAAAGAATTCGGAAGGTGCCGATCACCGCTGTCGTATTGACATGAGAGCCGCCGCAGAGTTCACAACTGAACGAATTCACAGACACAACGCGCACTACATCACCGTATTTTTCGCCAAAAAGAGCCATCGCTCCCTTTTTTCTGGCCTCATCAATTGACATTTCCTCAATTGTCACCGGAATGTTTTTAAGGATTTCAGCATTAACCAGCTGTTCCACATGTTCCAATTCATCTCGCGTAACCGGTGAAAAATGCGTAAAATCAAATCGGAGCCGGTCGGGTGTGACAAGAGATCCCGCCTGATTAACATGGTTCCCCAGTACCTTGCGGAGCGCGGCCTGCAGTAAATGCGTCGCCGTATGATTACGGGCTAATGCCAGATTGCGTTCTTTATCAACAGCTATACCCAACACATCTCCCGTGTGTATAACACCTTCCGTAATTGTAGCAATCAGATAAACAAGACCGTTTGGCAATACTTTGGCATCGGTAACCGCTGCCTTGCCCTCAGAGCCAGTCAGAATGCCTGTATCTCCCAGCTGACCGCCGCCTTCAGGATGAAATGGATTGATATCAAGTATAACCGTAATCGTCTCTCCGTCATGGGCCTCCCTGATTTCCGCACCGTCTTTTCCCAACATGGCCACAGTCGCGTTAACAGCCGCCGGATCATTGACCAGCTTAGACTGCTCCAGCCCTGTCGTATCCGGCGTAACCACCTTAGCCGATACATCTGCTCGTGCTGCACGGGCCCGGTCCTGCTGTTTCTTCATAGCCGTTTCAAATTCCGTTTTATCTATGGTTATGCCCTTTTCTCCGGCAATTTCTTCAGTCAGCTCGACAGGAAACCCGAATGTATCATATAGCTTGAATACATCCTTTCCAGACAATGCCTTAGCTGATCCTGCCGCCGCTATCATTTCATCTAATAATTCTATCCCTTGGATCAAGGTTGCTCCAAATTGCTTTTCCTCCGTATCAATGACTTTTTTAATCAAATCCTCGTGTTCGTGAAGCTCTGGATAGGCTTCTCCTAAAATGGAAATAACCGTATCGACAAGACTGCTCAAAAAAAGACCTTCAATCCCCAGCAATCGTCCGAAACGTACGGCACGCCGCAAAATACGGCGCAGTACATATCCCCGGCCCTCATTAGACGGCAGAATACCGTCGCTGATCATTACCGTAATAGCCCGGATATGGTCTGCAATAACCTTGGTAGCTACCTTCTGCTGCGGATCCGCATAATCTCCCCGACAGAGCAAAAGAACCTGCTCAATAATCGGGAAAATCAAATCAGTCTCAAAGTTGGACTCTTTTTGTTGAATCACGGAGGCCAATCGTTCCAACCCAGCGCCCGTATCAATATTTTTCTTAGCTAACGGCGTATATTTACCATCTTTTGTACGATTAAACTGTGTAAAGACAAGATTCCATATTTCAAGATACCGGTCACAGTCACAGCCAACAGTACAAGTCGGTTCACCACAACCTCGTTCTGCTCCCAAATCATAAAATATTTCACTGTCCGGCCCGCAGGGGCCTTCTCCTATTTCCCAAAAATTATCTTCAAATTTGAAAATGCGTTCATCAGCCAGTCCAATCATAGTATGCCAATACTCATATGCTTCCGTGTCATCGGGATAAATCGTAACATATAGCTTATCCGGATCAAGTTCCAAAACCTTCGTCAAAAATTCCCAAGCCCAGGAAATAGCTTCTTTTTTAAAATAATCTCCAAAGGAAAAATTTCCCAGCATTTCAAAGAATGTATGATGACGCGCAGTACGTCCGACATTGTCAATATCACCGGTACGAATACACTTTTGGCTTGTTGTCACACGATATGACGGCGGCACAAGCTTACCCGTAAAATAAGGCTTCAGTGGTGCCATTCCGGCACCAATAAGCAAAAGACTCGGATCGTTTTGGGGGATCAAGGGAAAACTGTGCAAAATCAAATGTTCCTTGCTTTTGAAAAATTGCAAATACGCTTTGCGAATTTCATTACCCGTCATATACTTCATCATAACACTCCCTCTAAATTTCTTTCGCATTCTGGGAAAATTATACGCTCTTCAGGCCTTGTTGGGCAACCTTTTGACCTATGCTTTTCCCTCATTCCTTACGAAATTTTATTTCATAAGGAATGGCTAGCAAGAACCGGACAGTCATCTGCCGTTTTGTAAAAACAGACATTACTGACCACTGCTCACTAGCCACAACGCGCTATGCTTACCTGACTCTTTTAGCACCAACGTAGTGAGAAGACCAATATCCGCTGTTCAGGCTGTCTACTCGAATACCGCTGCTGGTTGTCGCACTGATAAAATTGCCATCACCCACATAAATTCCTGTATGGGATACGCCTGGTTCATACGTAGTAAAAAAGACCAAATCTCCCGGTATAAGTTCCCTACGCGACACATTATTTCCGATTCGGTACTGTTCATCTGCCATACGTGGTAATTTAATACCGTTATGGGAAAATACATATTTGGTAAAACCAGAACAATCAAACCCGTCAGGGGTATTGCCGCCAAACACATAAGGTACTCCCAAAAAACGATATGCAGAAGATACCAAGTTATTACCAATACGGTCGTTACCATCAAATTGTTTCACTTTGGTATATCTTGCCGAAAGAGAATTATCGGTATACCGATTATCCAGACTTTGCCGACTGTCTTTTTTAGGAGTATCCTTCGGTAAAAGATTCCGTTTTCCTGTCAGAAGATAATACGTCCAGCCACCTACGTTACCGCTTACCTGAATTTTCTTGTCAGCCTGAAATTTAGATACAGTCTTGGCTGTATCCTTGGAAAACATACCATTAGCCTTGACATTATAGCCCAACTTGCGGAGCTGCTGCTGAATGAGCAGCACCTCATCTCCCTTGCTCCCCACCGTATAATACGCAGAGGCAGCACCGACAGGAACCACCGTCATCAGCAATACGACTGCCACTAAAAAAACTCTGCCTACTTGTTTCCACATAAAAGCTCCTCTCTGTCTCCGAGGTTAACTGACGGGTTAGGCTGAAGACAGCCTTCCAAATACATTGGATTCACCCCAAAAGATTGGATCCCCCGTACCCTTTACAAGGATTCGACTTTTCTTTTCTGTGTGCTTTCTTCATTTTTTATTTTTACCAAGCTCTGCCCGCAGCCAATATAGCGGACGCTGTTTTACCTCTTCGAATATGCGTCCAATGTATTCTCCTATAACACCGATAAAAATAAGCTGCAGCCCGCCTAAAAGGCAAACAACGACCATCGTCGTTGTCCAGCCGGGTGTCGCCTCACCCATGAAATCACAGTATAAAACGTGCAATATCATAAGAACGCTGAAAAAACCGCTCACCATACCGACATAAAAAGAAATACGCAACGGGATTTTAGAGTATGCAGTAATGCCATCTAAGGCAAAATGCATCATCTTACGGACAGAAAATTTTGATTGGCCGGCAAATCGCTTAGGGGCAATAAAAGAAATAGAAGTCTGCTTATATCCAATACCTCCGATCATTCCGCGAATAAACCGGTCATGTTCACGGAATAATTTAAACGTTTCCATTACTCGTTTATCCACTAACCGGAAATCAGATCCTCCGGGAGTAATGTGAACCGGCGAAACAGCATTCAGCAGCTTATAATACCACTTAGACGTTGTTTTCTTAAAAAAATCTGCATCATCTGTCGCTTGGCGTACTGTTTGCACAACATCATAGCCTTCCCGCCATTTCTGCACTAAATCCGGAATCATCACCGGCGGATGCTGTAAATCACCATCCATGGTAATGACCGCATCCCCTGCGGCATGATCCATGCCACAGGTAATTGCCAGCTGGTGCCCGAAATTACGAGCTAAAATAAACGCCCGCACATGATCATCCTGCTGTGTCAGACGGCTCAGCAACAACGGTGTTGAATCTCTGGATCCATCATCCACAAAAATAATTTCATAGTTCATGTTAATTGACTGTATCGCCCTGGTTACTTCTTCATAAAATTTTTCAATATTCAGCTGTTCATTATACACAGGAACAACAACAGACAACATTTTTTGGTCTTTCAAATCAAATCGTTCCACTGTTTATTATACCATCCCTACGTTTTTACTGTCAAAAAAAGCCGGTTGCATAGCTGCCTTACATTTCTGGTTTACGTATTACAATCCATTAACGCCGCCAAAAAGCTTTCGATTTCACCCTGCGAAGCATATCCGATAATTCGCTTGATCGGCTGACCATCTTCAAAAAAAAGCAGAGTAGGCACTGCCATAATTTCATACGTTTCGGCAATTGATTTAGCAGTATCCACGTTTACATTGACAATGCTTACCTTACCTTCAAAACGTTGCGCGGCATTTTGAATTTCTGAACGGATCATTTTGCATGGTTCACACCATGGTGCCCAAAAATAAACCATGACGATTCCGGTTTTATGCATTACCTGAAGTGAAAAATCAGCATCATTTTCTACTGAAATGAGTGTCATCGTTACGCCCTTCCTCCTGTAACCGCCTCTTTATAATCAAATTTATTATAACAAAAACACCATCAACTTTCCAGTATTTTTAAAGGAATAGAATTACTTGGCACTGACCTCTAAAAAAAAATCCGGCATTCCCAGAGAATACCGGACAGAAAAACCTCTATTCTGCATCTGCAATAGTATTGATAAATCGTTCCAAAAGGACTTCCCGTCCCTCTTTTTTAAGTGCAGAGTAAGCAACAGCGCTGCTGTCTGCCGGAAACATTGCATCTAATATCGCAAGATTTTTCTTTTTTTCATTTGATTTCAATTTATCCGACTTTGTACCGATAATCTGTAAATGGACGCCGCTGGCAGCCAGCCAATCATAAGCCTGCCCATCGATAGCAAGACCGGGATGACGCAGATCAATAAGCAGGCATAACATCCGCAAACGAGGCGAGCTGGTAATATATTCGCTGATAAAGCTGCTCCACATCTGCCTTTTTTTTCCACCGGCACGAGCAAAGCCGTAACCGGGAAGATCAACCAGACACAAGGGGGTGCGCATTACTTCATCATGATCCTTTTCTCTGATCTCTGCGCTGAAGAAATTGATAGTCTGCGTTTTTCCCGGTTCACCGCTCACCCGGGCCAAACCTCGCTGATTGCATAGTGAATTGATCAGGCTTGACTTTCCTACATTGGACCGTCCTAAAAAAGCGATCTCCGGCAAAGAAAGTTCCGGATACTGATCCTTTCGTACGGCAGATGCGACATACTTAGGATTAATAATCTGTAAGTCACGGGTCATCAGAGCTTCACCAGTGCCTGTTCCAGTACTTCATCCATATCATGCACAAAGACAAAGGTCACACTATCTTTGACAGATTGCGGCACATCTGCCATGTCCCGCTTATTTTCCTCCGGCAGAAGAATTTTTTTAATCCCCGCCCGATGTGCTGCAATGACCTTTTCTTTAATGCCCCCTACAGGCAGCACGATGCCGCGCAGCGTGATTTCGCCGGTCATAGCCACATCATGCCGCACAGCCTTACCGGTCAGCGCCGAGGCTAAAGCCGTCGCCATCGTAATACCGGCAGACGGACCATCTTTGGGAATAGCCCCTTCAGGAAGATGAATATGCATATCCAATTGGGAATAAAAGTCATCGGGAAGCCCTAAAACATCTGCACGGCGTCGGATATATGTCATGCCAGCCTCTGCCGATTCCTTCATAACATCGCCAAGCTGCCCGGTCAGCAGCAGATTCCCTTTGCCTTTAACGGCTACTGCCTCCGTTTCCAAAACCTCGCCGCCTACCTGTGTCCATGCCAGACCTGTAACGATTCCGACCTCATCATCCTTATTAATTTTTGACGGCAAAAATTTAATAGGTCCCAGTAAGGTTTCCAAATTTTTGACAGAAACCGTAATGGGTTTATCTGCCTGAAGAAGAATAGACTTGCCAATTTTACGGCAAACCGTCCCAATAGTCTTTTCCAGAGTACGAACACCTGATTCGCGGGTATATCCTTGAATAATATGACGAAGGACAGTATCAGAAAATTTTGCCTGATTGATTTTAATACCGTTTTCTTTAATTTGCTTCGGTACAAGATAGCGTTTAGCAATCTGCACCTTTTCTTCTTCCGTATAGCTGGTAAAGTCAATGATTTCCATTCTATCCAGCAAAGGGCGTGGAATATCGCTGATCACATTTGCGGTAGTAATCCAAAAAACCTTGGACAAGTCAAACGGAATTTCAATAAAATGATCGCTGAATGAATTATTTTGTTCCGGATCCAGTACTTCCAACAGCGCAGATGAAGGATCTCCCCTCATATCGGATGTCATTTTATCCACTTCATCCAGAAGAAATACAGGATTTTTCACACCAGCCTGTTTCATCCCCGATATGATACGTCCCGGCAGCGCCCCAATATAAGTCCGGCGATGCCCTCTGATCTCCGCCTCGTCACGAACGCCGCCTAATGAAATACGCACATATTTCCGATTCATCGCTCTGGCAATAGAGCGGGCAATACTTGTCTTACCCGTTCCCGGGGGGCCGACAAAACACAGAATAGGCCCCTTTAGCTGCTTCGTCAGCTGTTTGACTGCCAGATATTCAACAATTCGTTCTTTTACTTTTTCCAGCCCATAATGATCTTCATCGAGAACACGCTGTGCCTCTGCTAAATTCAAGCGGTCTTTTGTTTCTTTTTTCCATGGAAGCGCCATCGCCCAATCCAAATACGTCCGAATAATAGCTGATTCAGCCATCATAGGAGGCATAGAATCCAAACGGTCGACTTCTTTCAAAAGAGATGCTTCTGTTGATTTAGCAAGCTTCATTTTAAGAATTTTCTGCCGTAGTTCTTCAACTTCCGTATCTTTATCTATTTTATCTCCCAATTCATGATGAATGGCCTTAATTTTTTCACGAAGATAATATTCTTTTTGCTGCTGGTCCATCTTGCCCCGAACTTCTATATTGAGTTCTGATTCCAGATTCGCAATTTCCACTTCCGTATCCAAAAGGGCCGCCACACGATGAAGCCGACCCATTAGTTCCGTCATTTCCAAAATCTGCTGCCGAATAATCAGCCGCAGCGGCAGCTGCGACACAACAAAATCTGCCAATACCCCCGGAGTATCAATAGACCGCGCTTTTTCCAGCACCTCTTCATTATTGCGCATCGTTTCCAGCCATTCAGAAGCTCTTTTGAAGATAAGCCTGCGCAGGGCTTCTTCTTTTTTGCTGTCCGTACTAATATCGTCCAGTTTAACTGCCGCTACCTCTAAATAATCTTTTTTTTCAGAAAAGCCCTGCATCTGAACGCGTGAAATACCATCAACAAGAACACGAACCAGCCCGCCGGGCAGCCGCAAGAGCTGTTGAATTTTGACAAGCGTCCCTGTTTGATATACATCATCAAATCCGGGCTCATCCTCATTTTCATCAATTTGAGCGGATACGATAAGAAAACGGTCATGTTCCATGGCGTAATCAATAGCTGCCAATGATTTTTCGCGCCCCACATCAATATGGCTCAATAAATTAGGATATACAACAATACCTCGCAACGGAATAAAGGGCATTGAAATAATTGAATTTTCATCCATACGTTTCACCTTCTTTAGTAAAAATAAAACTCATTTCTAATTACGAGAAATGAGTTTTATTAATTTATATCATCAATTTTCCTGTTTTAATACAATCTCAGGCTCTTTGCCATTCAAGACACAGTCATCAGTAACAATACACTTTTTTACATCCTTACGGCTGGGAACATCAAACATAACATTGAGCATGATGCGTTCAATAATAGAACGAAGACCGCGTGCCCCCGTATTCCGCCGCAGCGCTTCTTTAGCGATTGCCTGAAGCGCCTCTGGAGTAAACGTCAGTTCTACGTCATCCATGTCAAGCATTTTTTGATACTGCTTGACCAACGCATTTTTCGGTTCTGTCAGAATATGCACCATGGCTTCTTCATCCAGCGGATTCAAAGTTACCAATACGGGAAGACGTCCGATCAATTCCGGAATAAGGCCAAATTTCTGCAAATCTGTCGGAATAATTTCCTTGAACAGCATTTCCATTGATCGTTCCGTCTTGGACTGAATTTCAGCCCCAAAGCCCATATTCTTATCAATCGTACGATTCAGAATCGTCTTATCGATGCCATCAAACGCGCCGCCGCAAATAAAGAGGATATTGGTCGTATCAATCTGCAGCATTTCCTGATGCGGATGCTTGCGCCCACCTTGCGGCGGAACACCTGCAACGGTGCCTTCAAGAATCTTCAACAGCGCCTGCTGCACCCCCTCGCCGGAAACGTCTCTCGTAATGGACGGATTTTCCGATTTGCGGGCTATTTTGTCGATTTCATCAATATAAATAATGCCCCGTTCCGCCTTTGCGATATCATAATCTGCAGCCTGAATCAATTTGAGAAGACAATTTTCCACATCTTCCCCTACGTATCCGGCTTCAGTAAGACTTGTCGCATCTGCAATAGCAAAAGGCACGTCAAGAAGTCTGGCCAGTGTCTGAGCCAGCAGCGTTTTACCACTGCCGGTCGGGCCAACCATAATAATATTAGATTTCTGCAGCTCCACGTCATCTGAAATACTGTTGGTCTGAAGACGCTTATAATGGTTATACACAGCAACAGAAAGAGTTTTCTTTGCCGCTTCCTGTCCAATAACGTATTCATCCAGCGTCTTTTTAATTTGCTGGGGCGTCGGCAGATCCTTCAGCTGAAAATCAGAAGAACCTTCACTATTTTCCTCTTCCAGAATATGCTGGGCCACAGTAACACATTCGTCACAAATATACACGCCCGGACCGGCTATCAGTTTCTGCACTTCATTCTGCGGACGTCCGCAGAAACTGCATCTTGGTTCATCATTCTTATCTTTCACTGCGTCTTCCTCCTGTGCTGCCTGTTATTTCGCTTCTTCATGAGGACGGACGAGGATTTCATCAACAAGACCGTACGCCTTTGCGTCTTCGGCCGTCATAAAATTATCCCGGTCTGTATCCTTCTGGATGACTTCAATAGGCTGGCCCGTATGCTTGGACAACAGTCCGTTCAGCTCTTTACGCATACGCAAAATTTCTTTGGCATGAATTTCTATTTCCGTGGCCTGCCCCTGAACGCCTCCCAAAGGCTGGTGAATCATTACCTGCGAATGGGGCAGCGCAAACCGTTTTCCCTTGGCACCTGCCGTCAGCAAAACCGAAGCCATGCTGGCCGCCGAGCCGACACAAATTGTCGATACATCAGGCTTAATATACTGCATCGTATCATAAATAGCCATGCCGGCAGTAACAACACCGCCTGGGCTGTTGATATACAAATGGATATCCTTATCCGGGTTTTCCGCTTCCAAAAATAACAGCTGCGCAATAATAATATTGGCCGTTGTATCATCAATAGGTCCGCCTAAAAAGACGATACGGTCTTTGAGCAGACGGGAATAAATATCATAGCTGCGTTCACCTTGTGTCGTCTGTTCAACGACCATAGGCACATATATACTCATATAAACACCTCCGGAGATTACGCTTCCGGTTTGTCTTCAGCCTTTACCTGTTCAACGTTGGGTTCTTCACCCTTCGTATCTTCATTTGTATTGACAGCATTTTTCAAGATAAAGCTTGCAGCTTTTTTGCGGCCAACAGACTGAACCAACATCGGAACGCGATGTTCTTTCAAAATAATCTTATACACTTCTTTGGGATCGGCACCAAAGTTCTGTGCCATTGTAATGATTTCTGCCTGAAGATCAATATCTTTAACTTCAATATTTTCTGCTTTGGCAATAGCTTCCAGAACAAGATCCATTTTAACATTTTCCTTTGCAGGTTCGATGTACTGTTCCTTCAACTTATCCATATCCTGATGCATATACTTGAGATAATCGTCAAGATTCATGCGCTGCGTTTCCAATTTCATAGAAAGTTCTTCAATCATCTGATCAATTTTATCATCGACCATAATCTGCGGAATGTCAACTTCAGCAGCATTAACAGCCGTTTTCAGTACTTCGGAATTGAATTTTTCCAAAGCCTGGAAAGATGCTTTAGATTCCAGACGCTTGCGGATATCAGCCTTTAATTCGTCAATCGTATCGAATTTTCCAGCTTCCTTGGCAAATTCGTCATTAATTGCTGGTAATTCACTGCGTTTTACGTCATTAATTTTAACGGCAAAAACAGCTTCTTTACCAGCCAGCTTCTTTTCAAAATAATCTTCCGGGAAGGTAACTTTTACATCTTTTTCATCCCCGGCCTTGCAACCGATAATCTGGTCTTCAAATCCCGGAATAAAGCTGCCTGATCCTATCTGAAGGGGATAGGATTTTCCCTCGCCGCCCTCAAAAGGAACGCCCTCCACACTGCCGTTAAAATCAATGACCGCAAAATCATCCTTAGCAATTTCGGTGCCTTCCGGCGCAATAACGAGTTTGGAATGCTGTTTTTGAAGATTTGCCAATTCCTTTGATACATCTTCATCAGTTACGGAAATAACATCTTTAGCAAGTTTGATGCCTTTATATTCGCCTAATTTTACTTTCGGCTTTTTAATGACCGTTGCTTCAAACACAACGTCCTTGCCCTTTTCATCACTGATTACTTTAATATCTGGATCGGCGACAGGGATAATGTCTTTTTCTTTCAATGCATCACTGTATGCTTTATTAGCAATTGCTTCAAAAACTTCCTGTTTGACAGCATCTTTGCCCAAGAAGCTTTCCAGCACCATACGCGGAGCCTTACCTTTGCGGAAGCCCGGGATATTTACGCGTCCTGCAAGATTTTTGCAAGCAGCGGCAGAAGCTTTAGACGCTTCCTTGACCGGTACTTCGATGTGCAGGGTTATTTTATGCTGGTCTACTTCGTTAACAGTTACATTCATTCTAAGTATGTCCTCCTTATGGGTATAAACCCTAAATTATCTCTAAAATACCATATTACGCCCTACATCATATCATAAATTTACATATTTTACAATAAAAAGATGCACTTCTCCATTTACAAACTTTAGGCCCGCACCAAATAAAAAGAGACGCACTGGCATTTGCTAAAAAAAAACGACCTCTTTAGAAGTCGTTTTTTCTGTTTAATTATTATCTTATCTCAGATTGCAATTCAATGTTGTCTGTAATTCTGCAATAACAGCATCAATGGACTTCTGAATATCCGCTTCAGTCAGAGTTCCCTCTGATGAACGAAACACCAAGGAATACGCCAGGCTTTTAAAACCCTTAGGAACTTGTTTTCCTTGATACATATCAAAAAGATGAACCGCTTCCAGATAAGGTCCGCCATCTTTCTGTATAACAGAAATAATATCGGCGTTATCGGTTTGGACAGGTGCCAAGAACGCCAGATCACGGCTGATTGCCGGAAATTTAGCCACCTTATGATAATCCGGAAGAAAATTAACTAACGGCAAAACAGCATTTAAGTGCATCTCAAACACATATACCGGGCCAACAACATCGTAATTATCAACAGCTTTCGGATGAAGCTCCCCAAAATGGCATAAAACATTATTATCTTTGACAAAGGCCGCCGCCTTGCCGGGATGCAGCGGCGCCCACGCAGAAGCCTGCAGGTCAGCCTGAATTCCCAAGCCTTTCAATACGGCTTCTACCATTCCCTTGATATCATAAAAGTCGTAATTTTCTGCTTTATCCGGCCACTGTGCCTCAGTACGCTGACCGTATAACAGTCCGGCAACACAAAGTTCTTCTTCGGGCAGTTCCGTAACTGGAAGGGCCTTGGGTCTGTAGACCGGCGCTATTTCATAAATAGCTACAGAGGGATTTTTTACCGCCTGATTCCGAGCCAGGACATCCATAAGAGATGTCAGCAGCGTCGTCCGCATAAGGGGAAATTCCTCCGTAATCGGATTTAAAATCGGCACCGCCGCATAAACGGCATCACCGTCCTGAAACAGCATTTTTTTCAGTGAATCCGTATTCATAAAGCTAAAGGTAACGGTTTCATTCAGTCCACTGCTGCTCAAAACAGACGAAATTTTTTCACTGACGGCATGATGATAGCCCTCCTCTCCCTTAGTAATATTGCTCCAGGGATGGGTAGAAGGAATATGTTCATAGCCAAAAATGCGGGCAACTTCTTCTGCAATATCCGGCATTTCTGTGCAGTCGCCACGATAAGACGGCACAATTGCCGTAATCGCATCTCCTTTTTGTTCAATGCCAAAGCGAAGCGTTTTCAAAATGGAAATCATTTGTTCTTCTGAAATATCGGTACCGAGGAACGCGTTGATCTGCCGGCTCGTAAAAGAAATTTTCGTTGTTTTTTGCGGCCGCGGATACACATCCACAATCCCTTGTGCTACATCACAAGCTCCCATTTGCTGCAAAAGCTGGGCACAGCGATCCAGTGAATGAATGCAGCTTTCCGCATCAAGACCCCGTTCAAAACGAGCAGAAGCTTCCGAACGCAAGCCTAGTGCCCGCCCAGTTCTGCGGATACTAGACCCCTTGAAAGAGGCGCATTCCAAAATAACCGTTTTCGTTTTCTCCGTTACTTCCGAAGTAAATCCACCCATAACGCCGGCAACACAGCAAACCTTTTCCGCATCCGCAATAACCAGCATCTGTTCCGTCAATTGCCGGTCCGTGCCATCCAGCGTCTTAATCTTTTCACCACGCCGGGCACGCCGGGCAATAAGATGATGATCTGCCACTTTGTCATAATCGTAGGCATGCAGCGGAATCCCCAGTTCAACCATCACATAATTCGTCACGTCGACGACATTATTAATAGGACGAACGCCGGACTTTCGCAGACGCTGCTGCATCCAGAGCGGTGATTTGCCAACTTTCACATTGCATAAAAACCGTGCCGTATAGCGGCTGCACAATTCCTCATCCTCAATGGAAATTTTCACGTTACCGCTGATGGATTGTTCGCATTCATCAACCGTAATATCCGGATATGCCGCCTGCCGACCGCTCAATACAGCAAATTCACGGCTCAGTCCGACCATGCTGAAGCAGTCAGCCCGATTCGGCGTGAGTTCATATTCATATACGACATCCCTGAGCTCAAGATAGTCAACGGCATCTACGCCGACAGGAGTATTGCCGGGAAGAATCCATATGCCATTGCGTTCCTCCGGCAGCAGAACACTATCATCAAACCCCAGTTCATGGGCAGAGCAGAGCATGCCGTCAGATGCCACGCCGCGAAGCTTTGATTTCTTGATTTTTACGCCTCCCGGCAGGTGCGCTCCATGAACAGCCACGGGAACAATTTGGTTTTCCCGCACATTAGAAGCACCCGTAACGATTTGTAGTTCATGGTCGCCCATATCCAGCTGGCAAATCACCAAATGATCCGCATCTGGATGCTTGGCAATGCTCAAAATTTTGCCGGTATATACCTTCTTTATTTCATCACCCCAATATTCCACCTGTTCCACAGGAATACCGGCGGTTGTCAACGTATCAGCAAATTTCTGCAGGTCCTGCGTCATATCTACATCTACATACTCCTGCATCCATAATAAAGAACTTTTCATGATCCGTACCTCCTAAAACTGATTCAAGAACCGCATATCATTTTCATAAAACAAACGCAAGTCGTCAATACCGTATTTCAACATGGCAATACGTTCTACCCCCATGCCAAAAGCAAAAGCACTGACTTCATTGGGATCGTATCCATTGATACGCAGAACGTTGGGATTTGTCATGCCGCAGCCCAGAATTTCCAGCCACCCCGTATGGGAGCACACACGGCAGCCTTTACCGCCGCACATGACACAGGAAATATCGACTTCGGCACTCGGTTCCGTAAAAGGAAAATAGCTGGCACGAAAACGCACCTTGGTCTGCGTCCCGAAAATATCCTGCAGGAAATCTTCCAGCATTCCCTTCAAATCAGAAAACCGGATTCCCTTATCAACAATCATCCCTTCCATCTGATGAAATATAGGGGAATGAGTAGCATCATAATCGCAGCGATATACCTTGCCAGGCGCGATAATTTTAAACGGTTCATTCGGTTTATGCGACTGTAGCGTACGCGCTTCTAGAGGCGATGTATGCGTACGCAGCAAAATATTATCTGTCACGTACATGGAATCCTGCATGTCTCTGGCCGGATGATCTTCAGGCAAATTTAAACATTGAAAATTATAATAATCTGATTCGATATCCGGACCTTCTACGATAGAAAAGCCCATATTCAAGAAGGATTGCTCCATCAGCCGTCTTGTCAGATGCAACGGATGTTCATGCCCCATAACAGGTTTTCTGCCCGGCAGTGTAATATCGATTTTTTCAGATTGGATTTTATTTTCCAGCGCGCATTCTTTCAAGTCTTCCATTTTACGTTTCAGGTGATCTTCAATAATACCTCTAGCCGTATTGACAAGCTGTCCTACTTTAGGGCGATCTTCCTTGGAAAGACTCTTCAATTCCTTCATAATAGATGTCAATTCGCCTTTTTTCCCTAAATACTTCACACGAATATCCTGCACATCCTGGATCGCTTCACTCTTCGCAATTTGTTCATCCACTGCTGATTTAATTGCCTCAATCTTATCACTGATCATGAATGTATTCCTCCTCTGGTTCAAAATAAAAATAGACTCCCGCCCCTGAAGGGGCGAAAGTCTGACTTCGCGGTACCACCCTAATTATATCTCGTATGTCCTGTAACGGGAACCCCCGTTCTGCCTACTATTCAGCAAAAAACTCCAAAGTGAACGCACAAGACTGCCGGTGCATGGCTCTCAATCGGCGGCTCATGCTCCCTGTATCCGGAAAAAGGTTTTGTACTCTCTTTTTCATCATCATTATACTCTATTCTGTTGCAAAAAAAGTTTCACATATATTGTATCAGTATAATGTCTTATTTGCAATAACCAATCGCTGAATTTGATTCGTCCCTTCATAAATCTGCATAATTTTAGCATCACGCATATATTTTTCGACGGGATATTCTTTGATATACCCATATCCGCCCATAACCTGAACGGCATTGACCGTGACATTCATTGCCACATCAGACGCATTGCACTTTGCAATAGCGGCTTCCCGGCTGAATTCCATGCCCTGATCTTTCATCCAGCAAGCCCGCTGCACTAAAAGACGAGCACCTTCGATCTGCATTGCCATATCAGCAATCATTCCCTGGACCATTTCGAAAGAAGCGATGGGTTTACCAAACTGAACCCGTACCTTGGCATATTCGCAGCAGGCCCGAAACGCAGCTTCAGCAATGCCCACTGACACGGCCCCTACAAAGGGACGGGCAGCATCAAGAGTATTCATGGCAATACGGAAGCCCTGGCCTTCACGCCCAAGACGATTTTCCATCGGTACATAGCAATCCTGGAAAACAAGCTCCGTCGTATTAGAAGCTCGAATTCCCATTTTGTTTTCTTCTTTGCCTATTGTAAAACCTTGCGCACCTTTACGAACAATAAAAGCCGTCAAGCCGCGAACCCCCCCGGATTTACGGGCATTGGCAAACACAACGAACACTTCTGCAAGTGCACCGTTTGTGATAAAACATTTAGTACCGTTTAAGACATAGCCCTTGCCATCTTCCGTTTTTTGAGCTCGGGTAGATACGGAACCGGCATCTGAACCAGTTCCGGGTTCCGTCAACGCAAAGGCAGCCAGCTTATCCTGATTTATAATATCAAAATATCTTGTTTTCTGATCATCATTGCCGGCGATAATCACAGGATACGATGCCAGTGCATTTGCGGCTACAGTGGTAGCCACACCGGCACAACCCTTTCCTAATTCTTCATAAATAGCCGCAATTGTAGCAGCATCCAGCCCGGCTCCGCCGTATTCTTCCGGAATAGCTACACCGAGAAGCCCCTGCGCCGCCAATTTTTCAAGCAAACCGTCATGAAGTTTTCCCTTTTCATCCATTTCAGACGCATAAGGAATAATTTCTTTTTCCACTAAATCGCGAACGACCTTAATAATTTCCTGCTGTTCGTCGTTATAAGCAAAGTCCATCTCTACTAACCAACCTTCCGTATTAAATCATAAACTGCCTGTCAATCAAGCTTCCCTAAAACATAAAAAGATGACCGCCCTTTTACAACGATACATCCTGATTCATCAAAACATTCACATTCGACAACAATTGTCTTTCCTCCCTGATGGACGACCTGACCGATTCCTGTCAGATAGTGATCTTGTTCAATTCGCCGGATATAATTCATGTTGATCTCCAGCGTCGTAACCCGGTATCCCAGCGTCCGGCTCGCCATTCCCATCAAAGTATCGCAAAAGGCAGCCAGCACTCCACCGGAAGCAATTCCCCGGTAATTACACAAATGGGGTTTGATTGCAAATCTTAAACGAACCCATCCTTCATCGATATCTTCGATCTCACAAGGAAGGTTTTTAAAGTAAGGCGTATTCTTGTACACGCCTACATAAATATTTTGAAGCCTATTTCTGAGAGCTTCCTTATTTGCTTCTGCGTGTCGTTCAGTATTCATTGTCATCTCCATCACCGAACCGATACGGCCCGGTCACGAAAAAAGTACCCTTGCCGTGAGCCAGATATCTGTCTTTATTATCATAAAAGTCACATAACGCCACCATCGTTGTATGTCCATTATGAATGACTTTTGCTTCAGCACGAATTGTTGTATCTGAGAATGCCGGTCGCAGATAATTCATAGATAAATCCAAGGTGAGAACAGCCTTTCCACAAACTGCACAAGCAGTTTCCATTGTTGAATCAGCCATGGAATACAAAACGCCGCCGTACATTGTCCCATTCGGATTATCCCAAGAAGTGCCTTCGTTCTGAAAGACAAGGATTGTACTTTGTTCATCGGCCTTCAGTACACGAAACCCCATATAATTGTCAAAAGGATTTTTTTGTACTGCATTATCTACGGTCTCTACATTCATTTTCATGGACTGTATCTACTCCTTTAAGCTTCCGAATATAAATACCCTTACATTTTACTATATAGGCTGAAAAACGTCAAACAAAACCTACTGCTGCGTCGTGTCAAAAAAGCTGTGCCGTGGCACAGCTTTTGACATGTCTGACCTGGTTTTTACCCCCACACTCGCCTGCTGGAAGGTTCGCTCATGGATATCTATCCCCCACTACTGCTCCTCTCGCTTTTTGCGGCAGGACTTACTTCTAGGCCGCACTATGATCAGAACTGCTTTGAGTCCCTTACGTGGATCGCTTTGCCTGCGACTGGCATCGACTTTCAACCACAGCACATGTCGTCTTATTATACGTAAGATTTTATCTATTTGTCAATGGAAGGCAAAAGACGGTATGTGTCAAGAAGTTCTCGGTGAATGTATTGACCTAGATAATAGCTAGCCTCATCGACATCGTTTTTTTATAAAAATGCAGGCGTTGAGAAACTGTTAGCTAACTTCCCTATGGCACTGCTGGACGGGCCATTATTGCAAATGCGTCCGTGATGAATCCCTACATGCGTTTGAAAGGGAATCTTCCGCATGACTCGTCTCATCGTCCCACGGAAAGTGCGGCTGACTGGAGCGGTAAACCCCTTG
>NZ_LEKT01000140.1 GCF_001045675.1 Megasphaera cerevisiae DSM 20462 | reverse complement strand
CCTTTAGATTGATTGTCATCTTCACCAGTGTCAGGTAATGCTTCTGAATGAGGTTTGTTGTTGTCATGATGTTGTGCCTCAGAAGTTGGATGCATTGGTGAAACATTAGTTGATTCACTAGATGATGCGCTCATGCTATGTGACATAGACTGAGATGTGCTGTCGCTTGTAGAAGCGCTTGTGCTCTGACTATGAGATATACTTTCACTTGGTGTTTCGGACGTAGACATTGATGCGCTATGACTGTTTGAATCACTGCCACTTGTTGAACCACTGCTACTTACTGATTGGCTGAATGAGTGACTATGACTTGGCGTATCCGATGTACTTACACTAGCGCTATCTGACATGCTATTACTATTTGAGTCACTGCTACTTGTTGAATCACTAATAGAAATACTATTTGTATGGCTATGTGATTGACTATCAGAAGTAGACATGCTTGCACTATCAGATGTCGACGTGCTCGTTGAGTCACTTGTAGAAATACTGCTACTTTCTGAAGTCGACGTACTAGTGCTAACAGAACCACTTAGTGAAGTACTTGTTGAAGTACTGTCACTTAATGAAGACGAAGTGCTTGTACTTACAGAGTCACTTAGTGATGTACTACCGCTTGTAGATGAACTGTCAGAAAGTGAAGTACTAGTTGAGTTACTTGTTGAAGTACTACTACTTTCTGAAGTAGACGTGCTCGTTGAGTCACTAGTAGAAGTACTGTCACTTAAAGAAGTCGACGTACTTGTACTTTCGGATCCACTTAGTGAAGTCGAAGTACTAGTGCTTTCAGAGTCACTCAATGAAGTACTACCACTTGTTGACGAACTGTCAGAAAGCGAAGTACTCGTTGAATCGCTCGTAGAAGTACTGTCA
>NZ_LEKT01000139.1 GCF_001045675.1 Megasphaera cerevisiae DSM 20462 | reverse complement strand
TGAGTTTGAGTCAGATACGCTTGTGCTTGTTGACGCACTATCTGATGTGCTTACTGAGTTTGAGTCAGATACGCTTGTGCTTGTTGACGCACTATCTGATGTGCTTACTGAGTTTGAGTCAGATACGCTTGTGCTTGTTGACGCACTATCTGATGTGCTCATTGAGTTTGAGTCAGATACGCTTGTGCTTGTTGACGCACTATCTGATGTGCTTACTGAGTTTGAGTCAGATACGCTTGTGCTTGTTGACGCACTATCTGATGTACTTACTGAGTTTGATCCAGAAACGCTTGTGCTTGTTGACGCACTATCTGATGTGCTCATTGAGTTTGAGTCAGATACGCTTGTGCTTAATGATGCACTATCTGATGTACTTACTGAGTTTGATCCAGAAACGCTTGTGCTTGTTGACGCACTATCTGATGTGCTCATTGAGTTTGAGTCAGACGCGCTTACTGATGTTGAATCAGATGCACTTGCTGATGTAGAGTCAGATGCACTTGTTGACGCTGAGTCGCTTGCGCTTGTTGACGCTGAGTCGCTTGCGCTTACTGACGCTGAGTCAGATGCACTTACTGATGCTGAGTCAGACGCGCTTACTGATGCTGAGTCAGACGCGCTTACTGATGCTGAATCAGACGCGCTTACTGATGCTGAATCAGATGCACTTGCTGATGCTGAGTCACTTGCACTTACTGACGCTGAGTCAGACACGCTTACTGATGCTGAATCAGATGCACTTACTGATGCTGAATCGCTCGCACTTGTTGACGCTGAGTCAGACGCGCTTACTGACGCTGAGTCAGATGCACTTGTTGACGCTGAATCAGATGCACTTACTGATGTAGAGTCAGACGCGCTTACTGACGCTGAGTCAGATGC
>NZ_LEKT01000138.1 GCF_001045675.1 Megasphaera cerevisiae DSM 20462 | reverse complement strand
TGGAGCTGTAAAGTACCATATTCCGTGCGAAGTTCGCGAGAATAAAAACCGTTGCGGCTATTACCAGAAGACCAGCCGTTGGAACTATGTTTCTCATATCCTAGAAAACTAGAAAGTTCAACCTTAAGCAACTGGTTGATGGCATCTTCAAGTTCTTGACGAAAGACATCTTCAACAGATTGTTTTTCTACTAGCGCTTGCATGAGTTTTGTGTTAAGATTTGACATTAGGGAACCTCATTTCTTTAGTGTCTTTGTTAGCACTTAACACTATACAGGAATGAGGTTCCTTTTCCTATGGGCCTCTTAGAGTTTACACATAAAATTTTATACTATCGTGTGATATGTTTTTCTTTTCAAATTTAAAATTATAACTATCTTTATCAAATTGAGTCCCATCCATTGTCCTATCAGCATAACTTGCCTTACCAGTACTGGCATCAAAAGAAAATTCATACAGTGTATTTTTATTAGGCGTAATTCCGATAATTCCGGTTAAGCTATCTCGGTTATAAGCCGAATGAATGGTATGTCCATCTCCATCTGTATAATCTCCCGATTTACTTTTCGTTTTGATTATTCTAACATATCCGGCCTTATCACCTTCTGTAATATCATATAATTGATCACGGCGATTATGACTGCCAAACAGTATGCTGGTATTCATCCGAGTTCCCAGTTTTGTAAAAGCAGAAGTTTCTCTTTCAAATAAAATAGTGCCAGCAATGTTCCCACCACCATATGCAACGCTCTCAGGCCCTTTCAGTATTGTAATTTTATTAAAAGATTCAGGAAATGCATATGCTGTAGTGGGATCCATCCGACTAGGGCATCCTCCTAAAAGATATCCTCCGTTAATGAGAATATTTAAACGTGTCCCCCCCCC
>NZ_LEKT01000137.1 GCF_001045675.1 Megasphaera cerevisiae DSM 20462 | reverse complement strand
CTGGTAGAAAAGAAATATAAAAAACTGTTCAAAGGATTCAAAGGCCATGTAGCAAAGCCAGCCCGAATGGCATTAGGCGCGTTGCTCATTCAAATTGAATACGGGTACTCGGATGAAGAAACTGTCGAACAAATCAAGGAAAACCCCTATTTGCAATACTTCTGCGGTTTACTTGGCTATGAATATAAAGCGCCGTTTGATGCCTCTGCCATGACACGGTTTCGTAAACGGCTGACACCGAAGCGGTTGGAAGCCATCAACAATTTCATTATCCAACAGGCAGAAGCTGCCAAACAAGCGTCGCAGCATCACATTGAAAAAGACACAGACAAGAAAGAGGACTCTCATCATGATGATACGCCGCCGTCTACCTCCGACAAGGAAGGGACGCTGATTGTGGACGCTACCTGTGCGCCATCTCGTATCAAATATCCCAGAGATATGGAATTGTTGAATGAAGGACGAGAAAAGTTGGAACATATCATCACGGTGCTGCATACTCCCACTGATGGAAAGAAACCGCGGACCTATTGTCGCAAAGCCCGGAAGGAC
This sequence comes from Megasphaera cerevisiae DSM 20462, assembly GCF_001045675.1. Classification (GTDB taxonomy): domain Bacteria; phylum Bacillota; class Negativicutes; order Veillonellales; family Megasphaeraceae; genus Megasphaera; species Megasphaera cerevisiae. Next base: position 359 of record NZ_LEKT01000137.1, on the reverse strand, counting down.
TATTTGAACATCGTCCGCGCCAAGAAAAACAAAGCAAAGAAACTGCGGCATGGCATCCGTAAGCAATTGCAATACCTTGCCAGAGATCAGCGATATATCGCTGATCTGTTACAAGACGGCAGACCGCTGGCACACAAGTATCAACAACAGTTAACCGTGATACAACAGATGTATGCGCAGCAGAAGTACATGTATGATCATCATATCCATCGTATGGAACACCGCATTGTAAATCTGCGTCAGCCATTTTTGCGGCCGATTGTGCGTGGCAAAGTCAAAGCACCTGTAGAATTTGGCGCCAAGTTGGACATCAGCGTCGTGAACGGCATGGTACGGTTAGAACGACAGAGTTTTGAAAC
>NZ_LEKT01000136.1 GCF_001045675.1 Megasphaera cerevisiae DSM 20462 | reverse complement strand
AAGTAAACAGTGGGTATCTACCGAAGCTCCTGCCGGAAGTGCATCAACCGCAACACTTCCCATTGCTTACACGCAATGGTATAAAATTGTCGCAACTGGAGTTGTAAGCAGTGCCGATTCGGATTTCAAACAAACTGTAGCCATCTTGAAGGACTATAACATGTCGCTGAGTGGATTTGCACTGCGCTCATCTGGGGCCGATAGGCCAGCGGCGCACTGCATAACCATCGGCATATAGACAGTGGGGAAATTTTACTGCTCTCAATCAAGGTAGCTGGATAGGTTTTCCTATCAGTTTCCCTTCATCTATTTTCTCTGCAACGGGTACTGATATGGCTAATACCTCTGATTCTATCCAAGGATTCGGATTTTATAATATATCTTCATCAGGTTTTAATGCTGTTGGTTCAATAGGTGTAAACCTCCTGTATGGGCGTTACATAGCAACCGGATATTAAACAGTGGGGATTGTTTAGTATTGGTGCCCCCTTGGCCGGCGCACAAACGATCACATTCCCACTTGAAATTAATCAAGTCCTTTTGCCCGTGGTCACAGTCGATTCTGCGGCAGACGACATGATTGGCGTCGAAAACATATCCGACACAACTATAACCCTTACAAAAGGATCACACGACCCCACCGCCCGCACGGGGCATTGGGGATTAATATGTAAGTAAACAGTGGGGAATACTTACATTTACTTACAGTCAAACAACAAATAATGTGCGTTATTACGATGCTACAGTCACGTTTCCTTTACAAGTCACTACAACCATGTATGTAGGGGCGATGCATTTGGGTGGTAGCACTTCTATCCCTGCCGCATCATGTGGCACAGCAGTAAGCAACGGATCGGCTTCTTTGCGCTTTGGGACGACATATGCCAACTCTAACACTATGCAAGGATTCATTATGATAATTGGCAC
>NZ_LEKT01000135.1 GCF_001045675.1 Megasphaera cerevisiae DSM 20462 | reverse complement strand
CGCTAGTAATCGCAGGTCAGCATACTGCGGTGAATACGTTCCCGGGCCTTGTACACACCGCCCGTCACACCACGAAAGTCATTCACACCCGAAGCCGGTGAGGTAACCGCAAGGAGCCAGCCGTCGAAGGTGGGGGCGATGATTGGGGTGAAGTCGTAACAAGGTAGCCGTATCGGAAGGTGCGGCTGGATCACCTCCTTTCTAGGGATAAGCAGGGAGCCGCATGTGAAGGAGTGCAACGCACGACGCGCACATGTGAGCGAGTCACTTATGCCGGATATGACTGATAGTATATGTTGAAAGACATGTAGTATGAGTGCAGATCCGGCGAAGTAGAGATACAGTAAGGGACTCAACCCAATCACTTAGGTCGGCATTCTGGAACAACCAATTTTGCATTGTTTAGTTTTGAGAGGCCATGTGCTTCTCGTCCAATACTTGTATTGGAGTTAATTATATAAGTGGGGGTGTAGCTCAGCTGGGAGAGCACCTGCCTTGCAAGCAGGGGGTCAGGAGTTCGATTCTCCTCATCTCCACCAACACATTTGTACCTTGACAACTGCATAGAAAAGTATTGAAGAAAGTACCTCTTTTTTTGTAAGAAAAAAGGGAGTACCTTAACGAACCGAAGAAACTCTAATATATACAAGGTGAAGACAGCAGGAGCCGCAAGGTGAGAGCTTATCTTAAAAAGACGTAAGTCAAGTAAGTAAGGGCATACGGCGGATGCCTTGGCCATATCAGCCGAAGAAGGACGCGATAAGCTGCGAAAAGCTGCGGTAAGGTGCAAGTAACCATTGACCCGCAGGTATCCGAATGGGGAAACCCGGCAGTAGGAGTACTGTCATCCTTTCGAGGAAGGGCACCCGGTGAACTGAAACATCTAAGTAGCCGGAGGAAAAGGAATCAACAGAGATACCCCTAGTAGCGGC
>NZ_LEKT01000134.1 GCF_001045675.1 Megasphaera cerevisiae DSM 20462 | reverse complement strand
CGATTCCGGTTCCAACTGTTGTAAAGCATGGCACTACCCCTTATATGGAATGCAAACATCTGTACTATGGTGCTACGTATCTGTTGGAAGCTGTGGCTGATACGCTTGGTCTTACTGCAGATCTTCAATCCTGCTTTCCCAATGACTATCAACAGATGTTATCGATTGCTTTTTACCTCATTCTCGAAGACAACAATCCGTTGTACCGGTTCGAAAAATGGCATTGCACACATAAGCACCCATATGGCAAAAATATTATTTCACCAAGGAGCAGTGAGTTCTTTTCATCCATCACAGCGGAACAGATGCAGCAGTTCTTTCGGTTGCAAGGCAGACGCCGTGTAGAAGATGAATACTGGGCATATGACAGTACCAGTATTTCCAGTTACTCAGAGACCTTGGCGCAGGTTCAATATGGCAAGAACAAAGAGAATGATACGTTGCCGCAGTTGAATCTTCTGCTTATTTTTGGTGAAACATCAGGGCTGCCTTTTTATTACCGTAAGCTTGCGGGAAATATACCTGATGTGAAAACGGTAACCCATTTGTTGGATGATCTGGATATTCTGGGGTTTAGCAAAACAAAATTCGTGATGGATATGTTTACGAACTTTGATGAAGGAATCAACACCTATGGCTGCACCGTAACAAGCGAATGGGATTATGTACAAGAACGTCCCTACAAAGGAGATGTTATCAGAGATAAACGCAGGATCTACATCCATTACTATTATAGTATCGAAAAAGGTGCGGACGATGAACAGGCTTTTGATAAACGGATTGTTACATTGTGTAAAGAACTGCAGACAGGAAATCTGGTAGAAAGTCACCGGAAAGCCTATGAGCAATTTTTTGAAGTAAAAATCACTCCCAAACGGGGTAGACAAGTACATTACAAAGAAGATGCTATCAAAAAAGCACGTCGTTACTTCGGTTATTTTGCACTGATCACAAACGAAAAGATGTCTGCCTTCACCGCATTGCATCTCTACAGAAAGAAGGATGTGGTAGAAAAAGCGTTTGGCAACATTAAGGAACGGCTTAATATGAGGCGGCTTCTCGTTTCATCTGAAACGGGACTGGATGGCAAAATTTTTGTTACATTTGTTGCGTTGATTCTTATATCGTATCTGGATCA
>NZ_LEKT01000133.1 GCF_001045675.1 Megasphaera cerevisiae DSM 20462 | reverse complement strand
GTAGTGAGGGGATTTTTGTAGGTGTGGCTATTGTCGCCTATTTGTCTTTGCGATTACGCAGCCAATGCGTAAATAACGCAATAATACAACCACTGATGACTGTGGTCGTGATGTGAACAAGGATTTCCAACATGAATAACACCTCCTCCCTACGTCAAATTGACGCCTGAGAGATAGGCGACTCCATTATTATATCATCTGTATCTTTTAAAGGGTTCTGTTGCAAAGTAAAAAAATATAGCTAACCACTAATTTATCATGTCAGTGTTCGATTAACTTGCTAGCATGATGCTAATTTCGTGGCATGGCGAAAATCCGTAGATCTGAAGAGACCTGCGGTTCTTTTTATATAGAGCGTAAATACATTCAATACCTTTTAAAGTATTCTTTGCTGTATTGATACTTTGATACCTTGTCTTTCTTACTTTAATATGACGGTGATCTTGCTCAATGAGGTTATTCAGATATTTCGATGTACAATGACAGTCAGGTTTAAGTTTAAAAGCTTTAATTACTTTAGCCATTGCTACCTTCGTTGAAGGTGCCTGATCTGTAATTACCTTTTGAGGTTTACCAAATTGTTTAATGAGACGTTTGATAAACGCATATGCTGAATGATTATCTCGTTGCTTACGCAACCAAATATCTAATGTATGTCCCTCTGCATCAATGGCACGATATAAATAGCTCCATTTTCCTTTTATTTTGATGTACGTCTCATCAATACGCCATTTGTAATAAGCTTTTTTATGCTTTTTCTTCCAAATTTGATATAAAATTGGGGCATATTCTTGAACCCAACGGTAGATCGTTGAATGATGAACGTTTACACCACGTTCTCTTAATATTTCAGATATATCATGATAACTCAATGCATATCTTAGATAGTAGCCAACGGCTACAGTGATAACATCCTTGTTAAATTGTTTATATCTGAAATAGTTCATACAGAAGACTCCTTTTTGTTAAAATTATAC
>NZ_LEKT01000132.1 GCF_001045675.1 Megasphaera cerevisiae DSM 20462 | reverse complement strand
CCATGTGGAACTCCAACGCCTACGAAAGCAAAATACAGAACTTCGTAAGGAAAATGACTTCTTAAAAAAAGCGGCCGCATTCTTTGCCAAGGAAGTCGAGTAAGCCAATATCAATTCATCCAGAAATATCATCAGCAATATGGAGTACGGTGGTTATTGCGTAAATTTACGATGAGTCCTACAGCGTACTACAATTATCTAAAAAATCGTAAAATGGGATATCGCAACCATAAGATTGCCATCCAACGGCGCATGGTAGAAATCTATCATGCAGAATCCGGGGTTCCCGGCTATGGCCAGATGCATGATTATCTGGCACTGGAACATATTCTCATCAGCAGGCTGACTTCCCATCATTATATGCGGGAATTAGGGTTACGATCCATCGTGCGTCGGCGTAAGACTGCGTATGTCAAAGGAAAAATCCATCAGATATTCCCGAATCTGCTCAACCAACAGTTTGATATAGAACAGCCAAACCGAATATGGGCCACTGACTTTACGTATCTACCTATGCCAGACGGATCGATGCGATATAATTGCACGATTATTGACCTGTATGATCGCTGTGTGGTAGCAACCTGTAACGGAGCACATATCACGGCAGAACTAGCCATGATCACGCTACAAAAAGCACTGGATATGCACAAGCCAGGGAAAGGTCTCATCTTGCACAGCGACCAAGGCGCGCAGTTCACGTCGGAAGCATTCGTCCGTTTCTGTGAAGAACATTATGTTCAACAAAGCATGAGCCGAGCCGGCTGTCCATATGATAATGCACCCATGGAACGATTCTATAACACGTTGAAAAATGAGTATTTTAATTTACGGAAATTTAGGGATGTGAAGTCGATGAATGAAGGTATTTATTGGTTTGTCTATTGCCATTACAATCGGCGTAGACCCCATTCCTACAACAATGGATTACCTCCTTATGCTGCCAGAATGTCGGCATAAGGAAACTATCACTCAGTGTTACAATTTGGGTTGACTACTACA
>NZ_LEKT01000131.1 GCF_001045675.1 Megasphaera cerevisiae DSM 20462 | reverse complement strand
TATGATTGAGCGTTGGTTTCGAAGTTTCAAGTATGAAGAAGCTTATCTGACCCAATATGCCAACCTAAAAGAGGCGCGTCAAGCAATTAAGAAGTATATCTATACCTACAATTTTAAACGGCATCATTCAGCAATTGATTATCAGGCGCCAGCTACGCTGTACTATCCAGCAATGCTGATAGACTATGCCACGGCTTAATGTTCATTATAAAATCTTTAGATTTCTGTCTTGACAACTGAGCCATTATAATACATCACTTAGTGGCCTTTGAAAATGATCATCAGTATGTCCGGCATATGTAATTCCATAGGGTGTGTCTAGATTTGTTATAATACCAGCGTGAGTCCACGCCTCATCACCGGGGTTCCAAAATTGTATAACATCGCCAATGTTAACTTCTGTGCTACTCCATTTTACTGTAGCAATTTCATTGTTAACCATGTAGTCATAAAAATCCGGTACACTAACCCAGCTATTAGTATTAGCTACTCCCGGATGTCCTTCCCAAATAGTCTTTCCACCATGCCATGTTAAAGTCATAGGAATGATTGAGAAACAAAATTTGTGCAATCGTTTGCATAGCTTTCAAAATTCGGATTATAATCGTTCCAATACTGACGCGCATATTCAATAGCTTTTGAACGATTGAACGACATAGTAACATTCCTCCTTTGATGCAAATAATAACATAAAAGCAGTGAAATGAATTCTCACTTATATTATACTACTACCCAGAGATTTTAACAATGCTATACGTACCTTGGTATGTGTCAAGAAGTTCTCGGTGAATGTATTGACCTAGATAATAGCTAGCCTCATCGACATCGTTTTTTTATAAAAATGCAGGCGTTGAGAAACTGTTAGCTAACTTCCCTATGGCACTGCTGGACGGGCCATTATTGCAAATGCGTCCGTGATGAATCCCTACATGCGTTTGAAAGGGAATCTTCCGCATGACTCGTCTCATCGTCCCACGGAAAGTGCGGCTGACTGGAGCGGTAAACCCCTTG
>NZ_LEKT01000014.1 GCF_001045675.1 Megasphaera cerevisiae DSM 20462 | reverse complement strand
CGGCAGGAGCTTCGGTAGATACCCACTGTTTACTTACATATTAATCCCCAATGCCCCGTGCGGGCGGTGGGGTCGTGTGATCCTTTTGTAAGGGTTATAGTTGTGTCGGATATGTTTTCGACGCCAATCATGTCGTCTGCCGCAGAATCGACTGTGACCACGGGCAAAAGGACTTGATTAATTTCAAGTGGGAATGTGATCGTTTGTGCGCCGGCCAAGGGGGCACCAATACTAAACAATCCCCACTGTAGAAAATTTTCTACTCATATACAAAGAAAGGGATAAGCAGTATATTCTCAGCTATTTTATAAAAATGAGAAAGTGAAAAGACAGCCAAGTATGACAGTATCTCCACAAAGAAAAGTGAAAATATAGGTCAAATTGGCTGTCTTTGTTAGTATCTATTAGTAACACCGTGGATATATAAAAAATAGGCATCAATGGCAGGTACAAGCTCTTTTTACTAGTATCGTAGTAGTAACATCATTTAAGCAACATAATAGCTTTGCGGAGCTGTCTAAGTCCTTTGTGAGTATAGACGCGATCTGTCACGTCGCCGGTCGCATGGCCTAAGATACGGCGCTTAGCATTTTCATTGGCTCCCGCATTGTCTAGTAACGTTGCGACAGTATGTCGGCAATCGTGGGTCGTATGATTATTAGCGTGGATGAGCTGCATGGCATTGTCCCAAAGCGTACAGTATCGGCTATAGGTATACGGCAGCCCATTTGTATCACAAACGAGAGTGTTACCTGGTATGGACATACGGTTTTCAATAAGCGGGAGGATGCGTTCGTGAATGGGGATCATACGTAATCCAGATTTGGTTTTACTCTTTACAATTCGGACATACCGTTGCCGTACATTTACATATTGTTTTTCAAGGGCCAGCAGTTCACCGCAGCGCATTCCCGTATATAGTAGCATCAATACGGTGTCCACGCCGGGGACGTCAGTGTGCTGCCAGAGACGGTTTATTTTTTGGCGGGTGAATGGCTTGTGCGGCCGCACCGGTTTATTACGGCCAATATTGAGCAAGGCCGCATAGTTTTTATTTGTATATTCAAGTTTAATCGCATATTTTGAGATTAAAGATATTAGGGAGCGGACTTTTTTACAACTACTGTAAGAGAGACCGCTTTTTCGCATGCCGTCCATGATCATCTGCAGGTGCTGATACTTGATGTCCGAATAGGACATGTAATGTAACGACTGACAGTGCCGGTATGCATTATGATAACTGTCAATTGTGCTGGATGATGGATTGTAGTGTTCAATGTGTGCCGGAAGCCAGCGGTGATATAATTCCGCAAATGTGATTTGATGCCCCGGAAGGGAGCGATGATAATGGATTTTGTTGTAATCTGCTTGATAAATTTCCGCGTCCACTTGGTTGGTAAAATATTCCACCGGTTTTTGTCGTCCGTTTTCAGACACGCAAAAAACAAACGGCCGCCGCCGGTTGCCGGATAATTTTTTGATGCTGCCGTAGCCGTTAGGCTTACGCATAGTATCACACACCTTTTTTTTATTTTAATTATACAGGAGATGACGATATGAGTTTTGCAAGTAACGTTAACTATTATGTATGTGCGTTTGACAGCGCCGGGAAGCGCATAGGATGCGATATATCCTCTTGCGGGCCGGATGACGGCAAAGCGGCAGATATAATAGCCAGTGCCAAAAACAAGTTTACGGACGCGGCTGTGGTTGAGATTCTGACCGCGGATATTTACAATCAATATCTTGCCGGATATGTGCGGGATATGACGAGCGGGAAACCAATTGAGTACGTAGCCCCAGAACCTACGGCAGCAGAAAAGAAAGCATCACAGGCGGACGTGGTGGCTGCTAAGTATGAGCCGCAGATTGCAGAGCTAAAGGATGCATTGGCTACGGCCACATTGGCAGGGGATACGGCAACTGTGACGGAATTACAAACGGAATACACAGCGTTAATGGCGGCCTATACGGCAGAACTGGAGGCGATCAATAATGGCTAGATGTAAATTTTGTGGTAAAAAGCTAGATGATGCGGGATATTGTACCAATGAAAAATGCCCAGAATCAATCCGGGCAAAAATTATGCAAGCGGCAGCGCAAGAAGAAGCGGCTGAAAATACAACCACAACGGGGGAAGCTAAATGATTGAAGCGATCGTAAATTTTTTTCGAGGGATGGCCCCAGTCCATACAGAAATCGAATGGGGCACCGCCGTGTCAGTTGCGGGCACGGTATTTACTTTTTTGATTGGATGGAACAGCATTATCGAAGCCCTTGTTGTAGCCATGGTGATTGATTACATTACGGGAATATTGGCGGCCTACATCAATCCAAGCCTGGCACTAAATAGCCAAAAAGGATTTAAAGGCATTTGTAAAAAGATAGTTGTTTTATTATTAGTTACTCTGGCCCATGAATTAGATAAAGCCACAGGACAACCGGCGATGCAGTCGATTGTCGTGTGGTTTTTTATTGGGAACGAAGGCCTGTCTATCCTTGAAAATGCAGGGAAAGCAGGGCTGCCGATTCCGCAAAAATTACGGGATACCTTAGAGCAACTGGCGTGTGAGAAGAAGGGAGAACAAAAATAATGAAAGTATTTATTAATCCGGGGCACGATCTTGATTATGACAGCGGAGCTGTCAATCCTAACAGCGGTTTGCGGGAATGTGATGTTGCTGCCAAAGTAGGGAATCGTGTGAAAAGTTATTTGGAAGCTGCTGGTTGTGAAGTGCAATTGCTGCAGAGCGATAATTTATATTTTGATAGTCAATATAATGATCGTCCTGTTGCTGTATGTGCAGCGGCAAATGATTGGCCGGCAGATGTGTTTGTCAGTCTGCATTGCAATGCAGCCAATACGCAGGCTCAGGGCACAGAAGTCGAATGCTATGGCAGCAATAGCGCTGGGGGGCGGCTGGCACAATGCATTCAGTCTCAAATTGTCAATAGCATTGGCACTGTTGACCGTGGTGTGAAAGAAATGCCGGGGCTGATTGTTCTCAAATATACGGATATGCCTGCGTGCCTTGTGGAAATGGCATTTATTGACAATGATGCTGATGCACAATTGCTCGTTGACCAAGAAGACGATTTCGCCCGTGCGATTGCCCGAGGCATTACTGACTATCAATGCACGCTGTAATACAAACCTGTGCATAAAAGCATCAGGAATAAGCTTGGCCAAGCATATTTTATTACTATTTTATGAATTTTAGTGTATATTAAAGGAGAAAATTATCATGACAAAAGAAGAAATTTTGAACACCGTAGCAACAGAAGTAACCGCACTTGCTAAAGATCAGGCAGCATCCTTGTTGGCCGGGTTGAGCGTCGATGAGCTGACACCGTTGGTACAGGCACAGATCAAGACCGTTACGGATCCACTGGAAGCAGAAATCAGCACGACATCCAGTGTGTGGGTGAAAATTCGGAATCGCTTGTACGTCACGGCGATCAATAATGCTGTTACGTCCATTGTGGCAATTATTCAGAGCGAGCTGACAGAATTAGTAAAGAAATAAGAAGTAAGTACAGGGCATTGGCTTCGGCTGATGCCTTATTTTTTTTGCCCATTTTTTATTTTATACATATAAACTATTGACATTTATACGTATAAATGGTATTATATAATCAAGGAAAAGGGAAATAACCCTTACAAAAATACTTAAGTCGCCACCGCAAGGAAGAGCGCAAAGGAGATCATTATGAAAACAATCGACGAAATTAAAAAAACTTGCACGTTGCATCATGCGGCAGCGCATCGCGGCTATGTAAGCCGCAAGGTTGCAGGGGTTGTAAATGAATATTCCGGAAAGTTTGGAACGGGGTACACAATAGATCGTCCCCGTTGGGATACAACCAACTACGTCGATCGCGAATACTGGATTTTGACTAAATAAACATAGAGGGGCGTTTAACCGCGCCCCCTTTTGAGTTATAAAAAGGGGGAAAACAAAAATCAAAAAATATGACATACATATCTGCGACAAATTTGGCTCATGGACAGTGATACGTGATCCGGATTACTCTTTAAAATATACCAAAGTTCTATGCCGCTGTGTTTGCGGCAAGGAAAAAATGGTTGACATTTACAGTCTGCTAAAAGGTAAATCCACATCATGCGGTTGCACTATGTGCAGGCCTAAGGGCGGCAAAGTAAAATCCGGCCAGCAATACGGCTACTGGACTGTCTTAAAAGCGGATGTGCAAAAAAGAAAATCTCTATGCCGCTGTGTCTGCGGCATAGAAAAAATGGTTGGTAATCAAAGCCTCACGTCGGGACACTCTAAGTCTTGCGGATGCCGACGAGCGGAAGCTCAAACCACGGCGCAGTTGCGCGGCAAACAAAAAGGCCAAAGGATTATGGACTGCATACACAGCCATGGGCTCACCGCGGCTTACATTGACCGCAAAACTAATAAAAACTCCGGCACCGGTATTACTGGTGTCAGCAGATTTAAAAATGGCGCATATCGCGCATATATCACGGTGGGCCGCAAGCAAATCCATTTAGGATCATACGCAAAATTAGATGATGCAATTACCGCGCGGAAAGGCGCCGAAGAAAAATACTTCAGGCCGCTTGAAGAAAAAGTCAAAAAAATAAAAAGGGAGGAATTAAAATGAAAAGAACAGTTTATATGAGCGAGCCGTTGGAAAAGCTCGCAGAAAAAACAAAATCAAATGACCGCCGCAACGGCGGCTTTTCTCGTCGGCTGGGGGAAATCGTCGATCGATACGGCATTATCATGTCCCTAACTAATTTACCGGATTTTGATGATACAGAAATTAATATTTTATCAGATGTCATCTGCGGCAGCGTAATCAGTCGTAGCAAGGTAGCTGGTATGCATCTTGATATTATTGACGCATCTATCGGGACTCAAGAGCAACGCGCAAAGCTGCTGCGCAAAATAGAGTCTTTATCTATTGCGCAGCGGATAAAATTAATTGAAAAGCTAGGGCAATGAGACCAGGGCAGACATCTCTACATACTCGTACATGTAAGCGATGCGGGATAGAATTTCAGGGCGGCCCCAGGGTATTGCATTGCCCTCAATGCCGTCACGATAATAAAAAAATATATGATAAGCGTGCAAAATTAAATAGAAAGCTTGGAAAGAATATAATTGTTGGTGTGACGATCCGCAAATGTGACGTGTGCGGTAAGCCGTTTGTCATGATGTCGCATCGTCAGAGATATTGCCCTGAATGCGCTCCGGAAGAGTACAAAAAAGTGGATCGGGAACAAAGCCGCGGATGGTTAACGCGCGGTGCCGAGAAATACGGGCCATCGTATATTGAGCAGCGCAACGCTCAAAGACGTATAAATCGGCAAGAAAAAAACTGTATCATTTGTGGTAAATTATTTGTCCCCGCAATGCGTAAAAGTAGTACTTGTTCGCCAGTATGCCGCCGAGTATACCGATCATATTGTGCATTAGTAAGAAACTATAAAATAAAGGATAAAGAGATACCAGGCATAGCAAAATATTTATTGAGCATAAGGCGACAAAAATCAAACACAATCACACAATCACCGCCGTGATAAAGTAGCCTCAGACCAGTCAAAATCTATTTCTGAAGAAGAGAATAAAAAAAGTTGGATGATAAAAACGCCGGGCTGCTCTGATGAGTTGGCCGGCGCTTTGTTATTATTATAAAAAAAATTATTTAGCAACATTTAGCACGATATTTTTTTGATAAAAAAACATTTTGTATTTTTACATAAATTAGGCAGGAATTAGTTCTATAGTTAGAGAATTTAGTTTAAATAAGTAATATTGTCTTTAATCGCAATGGAAACAATGTTAAAGGAGACGACGCATATGGGAAGTGTTATTTCAATTATTAATATGAAAGGTGGCGTGGGAAAAACTACTTTAAGTGTGGGAATAGCAGATTTTTTGTCAGAAAAAGGAAAGAAAATTTTGTTTATAGATGCGGACCCACAATTTAATGGAACACAAGCATTTTTGGATTTTTATTATAAAAATATGGAAGAATTCTATGAGAATGAAGTACGAAAAGATAAAAAAACCATTTATAGCTTGTTTCGACTGCAAAATGACATGACAGATAGTTATGAAACGCCTTCAGCTAGTAATTTACTTATAAATTTAAAGGACAATTTAGATATTTTATGCGGTGATTTAAATTTGGTTTTAGTCAATAAAGTAAGCGATCATACGTTTGTTAGTCGATTAAGAAATTTCATTAAAGATAATTGCTTGAAAGAAAAATATGATTATATTATTATTGATTGTCCACCTACCCTTACAATATACACAGACAGTGCACTTATGGCTTCTGATTTTTATTTAATTCCCAATAGAATTGATAGATATTCTATTATTGGAATTGCATCACTACAAAAAGCAGTAAAAAGTTTGATTCGGGCAGAAAGAATTGATTTAAAATGTTTAGGATTAGTTTATACAATGGTTAGTAATACCGGGTCTGCAAAGCAAGAAGCCTTAAAAACTAGTTTTGAAAGTAAGGAAGCCGTTAATGGAATTGATATTTTTTCATCTAAAACTGGTATAGTTAATAATCTTCAGTATGGTAAATCAGGTACGATACCCACTCAATATCAATCATCAAAAGAAGATATTGAAGCTATTAGCCTAGAATTTTTAGATAAGATCGAAAAATATAAGGAGTAGTTTTTTTATGTATACCTCATTGATATTATATAGAAATGAATTAAAAAGCAAAAATATACCAAAGTATAAATTGATAGGAATTTTTGTGGAGTTATTATTTTCTAAAATGATATTTCCTAAAAATAAAGATATCAACGATTTTTTATGTGATATACTCCACGTAGAATTTAAGCCATATGTAATGAAATCTAGAACATTAATTGTTGCTAAAGTAAGTAAAATTATAACGATGCAGGAAAGTGAGCAACAATATAAAAAAGATCTTTATAAATTCATAGAAGTAAAGATAGAAGAAATGAATAATGATCAAAATCAACAAAATAGAAAGGATAGTTTAGATGGATGGATACGGTAATGAGTGATGATCCCGCATATGAAATAATAGATTATGCAAAATCAAATATTGATAGATTTATAAGGGCGATAGAAAAACTATCGGATAAAAATCAGTTTGTTTTTACTATTGCGTCAAAAAGCTTTTTTAGAAATATTGCAAAACATATCTTGTTTTTTAAACAAATAGACTTAATTATGCCTTGTTATTTTTATAAAGTTATAATTTCAGATTTATATAATTTAATTGTAAATCTTGTGGAGGGGCAAGTTAGGTATGCCTATCTTGATGAGAGATCAATTATCGAGAATTATACTAGAGCTATAATTAATGATCAGGTGCACGACGGACATATTACTAGTCAATCGTTTGAAGCATTGCAGGGGAAAAAATATTCTTTTGATTTTTTAGAAACAGATTTTTCTTTTATAAAAAGTGAATACAGAACTTCATGTGCGTATATTCATGGATCCACGTTTTTAAATCCCGAATTATCAACAGTATTATGTGAATGTGTGGGCGGAAAGCATATTCGGAATATAAATAAATATTTTAATCGTATTATGAAACTTTTAAAAATATACGATCAATTATTAATATCATCTAACGGGGAAAGTATTAATGGAAGTTTTCATAGAGAAAAAGTTTTTTTTGAATATTTATTAGGGAAGGAAATGTTAGAACTATTATTTAAAACTTGTCAATGACAAAGTGATAGTAATAATTGCAATTAATATATTGTTGGCAAAGAACAAATGTTTGCTTCATGACCGTCGCCATGTTACAATACCAGTAGACTAGTCAAAATCTATTATTACGAGGTGGTTGTAAACGAACGAAAAGTTTTTAAATCAGATTACACACGGCGATTCAATCGAATTGCTGCAGCAGCTTGAAGATAACTCTGTAGATGCCGTTATCACAGATCCGCCGTACTGCAGCGGTGGTCAAACAGCAAATGCGCGAGCTCAAACTCCGTCCAGCAAGTATGAACAATCTTCTAATGTTATTGTCCATCGGCCGGATTTCGCAAGCGATACGATGGATCAGCGGTCTTGGATGCATTGGTGTGCGTTGTGGATCAACGACTGCCAGCGTGTCCTGAAGCCGGAAGGATACTTCCTGATGTTTACGGATTGGCGGCAGCTTCCCGCCGCTTCAGATGCCTTGCAGATGGGCGGATTGATTTGGCGAGGCATAGTCGCATGGAATAAAGGTGGCGGAGCCAGAGCACCGCATAAAGGCTACTTTAGACACCAGTGTGAATATATTGTATGGGGCACAAATGGAAAGTGTCCACATGCCAAGCATGCAGGACCGTATCCGGGCTGCTATGATTTCCCGGTGCGGCATAAGGACAAATTTCACTTGACCGGAAAGCCGACGCCGCTCATGGAAGAGCTTGTCCAGATCGTTCCGGAAGGTTCCGTGATTCTGGATCCATTTGCTGGCAGCGGCACGACGTGCGTAGCAGCCAAGAAGCATAACCGGCAATATATTGGCTTTGAAAAGACGAAAGTGTACTACGATATAGCTGAGAAGAGAATAAAAGAAGTTGGATAAATAAAAGCGCCGGACTACGAGGGGTTTTGTCATGCAATCAAATAATGATTTTACAGTACGTGATACTTGGGCTGCCAGGTGCGGTATCTTAGTGGGTGTTGTGATACATGATAAATTAGCGTAAAAAAAAATGGTGACTACCTTGGGATAAATCCTAGGGGAGCCACTTTTTGTGTTATGTAGATAATTTTAGTTGTTGATACGTAGATTTTAATATAGGAAGTCACATTATCTTGTGGCTTCCTATAAAACAAAATTAATATTTGAAGTAAACTATTTTTTTATTGAAAAATAACTTATAATGTAAATACTAATGTTTTGAAGAGGTATATCATGAGTTATAATTATAAAGTAATTTCATTGTTTTCTGGTGCAATGGGGCTTGATTTAGGTCTTATTGATGCAGGAATGAATATTACCATTGGTCAAGATTTTGATAAATTTTGTGTAGAGACAATGAAGAAAAACAAGCATCAAGCAATCGCTGGTGATATCCGAAAAATTGATGCTGAGAAAATATTGTCTTATTCAGGAATGACAAAGGGAGAACCATTTTTGATTTGTGGAGGGCCGCCTTGTCAACCTTTCTCAACAGCAGGTAAACGATTGGGTATCAATGATCCTAGAGGTAGTTTGTTTATGGATTTTGTACGTATGATTGATTTTATCCGGCCACGTTTTTTTTTAATGGAAAATGTTAAAGGCTTAATGTCGGCTAGAATAGCCAATACTGCTCCCTTAGGTTCGGTATTGGAGGTTATTTTGAAAGAGTTTTATAAGCTTGGATATAAGACTGTTTATGGGGTGCTGGATGCTGTAAATTATGGTGTTCCACAATTTCGAGAACGTTTTATTTTAATAGGTAGTCGTGATAATGAAGACATCTTTTTACCTATACCAACAAATTTTTCTATGCATCAGGATATTAATATGCGTTGGGTTACATTAGGAGAAACAATAAAGGAAATGGAAAATGCCGATGGTGATTGTGCATCATTTAGTGCGGAAAGACTTAAATATTTGCATATGGTACCGCAAGGTGGAAATTGGCATGATTTACCTGTGAATATTTTGAAACAAGCAATGGGAGGTGCATATGAGTCAGGAGGTGGTAAAGTGGGTTTTTATCGCCGCCTATCTTATAACCAACCAGCACCAACTCTTGTTACTTCACCAGTACAAAAAGCTACCATGATGTGCCATCCAGTTAAAGATAGACCTTTATCAGTGGCTGAATATGCTCGCATACAAGGTTTTCCTACAGACTGGGTGTTTCAAGGTACGACAGCAGCGAAATATCGTCAAATTGGTAATGCGGTGCCTGTTAAGTTCGCATGTGAAATTGGTAAAGCTATAATGGCAACAGCTAATGGGACGGCAATTGTAAAAACAAAACGGTTCAGAGGGACAAGTATTCATAATAAGATTCAAGAGGCGCTGACGTTGGGAGGAAATTAATTATGTATGATGAACATAATGTTAAAAAAGCTATCGGACACGCGTTAGATACTTTTTACAAAACACTTATAGATAAACTAAATACGATAGATATAGATTTAATTATGCGTCGTAAAAATCCTTATCTCTATCGTGCTAAGGCGATGCATAGTGCAACTGATATAGTTGGATCAGTTTTGTTTGCTTTTATCTCTTCTAGTGAAGAAACTATATTTGGGAATTGTTTTTTTGAACCAATAGCAATTGCTGCTAGTGGTGGAGAAAAAGCTTTAGCGGAAGGTCTTGACTTAATTATTTATAATCATTCTGATAATAGTGTAACAGCTATTGCTGTAAAAAGTGGTACATCTGTATATAATGCGGACAGTAAAAAAAGACAGGAACAGAATTTTATAGCCGCATCAAAATTGGCGACACAAGCAAAACAACGATATGAGGCAATTATCGGATATAGCTATGGTAAAAAAAGATTAAGTACGCGTGGAATGCCGAGAATATACCAAGAATTAGCGGGACAAGCATTTTGGGAAAGAATTACGGGAGATTCTAATTTTTATAAAAAATTAATTGGATATATGGAAGATATGCCAGAACATTATGCTTTACTTTTTAATGAGGCTTATCAGAAAGCCGAAAATCGAATGGTTCGTGATTTTGCAAATAAATTTTGTACAACTGATGGAAGCATTAATTGGGATAAATTATTAGAATTTAATTCAGGAAAATAAATTTTATAAGTTTTTTTCAGGAGTATGTTATATTTTTGAGCTGATTAGTATTTAATAAATAGTGTATTATGATATCGCAGTACGGCGGATAGATACAATTAAATGTATTATATGAGTGCACTGTTTTAATGTGATATAATGCGGGAAGGTAATGAACTGCAAGCTACATACAATATACAAAATAACCTGTAGATGGCATAACTACGCGGGGCACAGTTATCGAAGCGTTAATTCTTTTACATACCTATGCACAAATATCCGGCATAAACCCAGTGTTTATGCCGGTTTTTGTTGTATAAATTTTCTTTAAAGTTAAATAAAATTCATATTGCTTATTTGGAGTTAAGCATTTTAGCTCTAACTGTTATAATATTGCTGGCAATAGAAAGGAGTTAATTTTTTTCGGCAGCGGGCTTCGTTCCTGCTTAAAAGGAACGTTTAGTAAATGATAATCGCTATTCGGACAGAAGCGACTCTGTTAGGCATCGATTTGTATACATATTTTTGCCGGGGCAGCGGCTCCGGACAGCCATGTAGGCTTTAGTAGAAAAGCGGCATAAATCACCATATGAATGACCTATCGTATACGCGGCAATAAAAAGATGTATTACAATTTTATATAGAAGACATACTTTACAAAAAGTAGTTCCTGTGTGAAGATATATTGTCTTGTTTTAAAGGCGATTATTAGTTTACAAGGAGGAGTTATGATGGAAAATAGTATGCTGCCGATGGGGATTATAATAGATTGTTCTGTGATTTTTGTGGCGACGATAGTAGGAAGTTTGGTAAAAGGAAGGTATACAAGGGAAACTTTTCAATTTCTTATGAGTTTTTCGGGGATATCAGCTGTTTGTATAGGTGTGATTTCTTTGATCAGGCAAGAAAATATATCTATTGTGTTATTTTCACTGGGCATAGGTCTTGTCATTGGAGAGAAAATTCAGATTTATAAACTGGTCAAAAAAGCAGCTCAAAAAATCTTTCTCATGCTCAATTTGGAAAAAGAAATGTCAAACGAAGAGTATGTTTCATTATATCTATTGGTAATGATGATATTTTGTGCCAGCGGTACTAATATTTTCGGAGCGATTACAGAAGGATTGAATGGTGATGCAACGATATTAATTGCCAAAAGTGTGATGGATGTTTTTGGTGCTTTTACATTTGCGACTGTGTTAGGATTTCCTATGCTGCTTATTATTATTCCGCAATGTGTTATTTTGGGGATGTTGTTTTTTCTATCATCCTTTATGGCTCCATATATTACAGCTACGGCTATTGATAATTTTGTTTCTGTTGGTGGTGTTATTACGTTAGTAATAGGCTTAGATATATTGAATTTTAAGTCTGTTAATGCGATTAATTTGCTGCCTGCTTTGCTTATTGTCTTTTTGGCCGATGGTGTGGCCCGAATCTTTTTTATTCATTGATTTAGGTAAGACGTGCGGGATTTGTGTTACGGCACTACCATTAAAATGGAAATGTTCCAGCGGAATACGTTTATGCAGGATATTTTAGAGTTTCATTGTATGGCTGGTGTTTCGTATGCTAGAATAAAAGTAAAAGTGTAAATCAAAAGCAGCGGAGGTGCAATGCGATGGCACAGATTATTTCTTTTGGCGGATATACACCGCAGATTGATCCGACAGCATATATAGCTGAATCGGCTGTTATTATCGGACATGTTATTATCAAGGAGGGCGCGGGGATTTGGCCGAATACGGTTATACGTGGTGATGAAAATAGTATCATCATCGGGCGATATGTCGATATACAGGATAATTCGACAGTCCATGTACAGCCAGATCAATCTCTGGAGATTGGCGATTATACGATGATTGGACATAATGCGCTGGTGCATGGTGCTTTTGTGGGAACCGGCTGTTTGATTGGTATGGGAGCGGTATTGATGCCATACAGTGAGGTTGGAAACGAATCAATTATCGGGGCTGGTACGATGGTGACGCAGCGCAAACGAATACCGCCGCGTTCGCTGGCTTATGGCATGCCGTTTCGTGTTATACGCTCTGTAACGGACGAAGAAATTGCGGGTGTGCGCACTGATGTTATGGAATATTATGAACTTGCACAAAAATATAAAAAAAACAGGAGGCATGAATAATGTTTATGTACGAAATGCCGACAAGGCTTTATTTTGGAAAAAATTGTATTGCCCAATCCGGTGCCGCACTGCAACAGCTGGGGAAGAAGGCTCTTTTGGTGACGGGGCGTCATTCAGCAAAAATCAATGGTTCACAGCAGGCGCTGGCGGATACATTGGATCGGCTTGGAATTTCATGGATTGTTTTTGACGAAGTGGAGAATAATCCATCTATTGCGACTGTCCGCAAGGCCGCAGCGCTGGGAAGAGAACAACAAGTGGATTTTGTCATTGGCATTGGCGGCGGGTCTCCGATGGATGCGGCCAAGGTCATCGCGTTATTGTGTACCAACGAGATGGATGATGCTGTTTTGTTTACAGGCCCATATAGCAAGCCGCTGCCTATTGTCACGGTGCCGACAACTTCGGGAACGGGCAGTGAAGTGACTAAGGTAGGGGTGCTGACCAATCCGCATGCCGGCACGAAGCAGTCTGTCAATACGCCTCTTATTTTTCCAGTCCTTTCTTTTGCAGATCCGTCTTTTACGATGAGTGTTTCTGAAACGGTTACTGTTGATACCGCTGTCGATGCGTTATCCCATGCCGTAGAGGGTTATATGTCCCGAAAGTCAACTCCCGTAAGCGATGTTTGGGCAGAAGAAGCCCTGCGTTTTTTGGGAATGCATTTGACGGAGCTTCGTGGTGAGCTTTCGTATGCCGTCCGGGAAGATCTTATGTATGGGTCAACCTTGGCCGGAATCGTCATTGCTCAGACAGGGACGACACTGGTTCATGGCATGGGGTATCAGCTTACGTATTATAAAGGGCTGGCTCATGGACGGGCGAATGGGCTGCTTCTGCCCCGGTATATGGAACTTATGGAGGCATCTATGCCGGATAAGGCAGAAAAAGTATGGGAAATACTGGGACTTTCGGGGTGGAGGGACTTAGCTTCCTTTATCAAGGATATTATGCCAGACTCAGTGGATTTGACTGCGTCTGAAATCGATTCGTATGTTGCGCTTACCATGCCTGCCCGTGCTGTTCAAAATACATCGTATGATATTACACCGGAGGTTGTGGCTTCTTTATATAGGCATTTGAAGACTAAATGATTTGTGATTATATAGAATTGAATTGTATGGGTGTTCGATATGTGGCAGCAGCTTTTGAAAAATTGCTGCATATTATAGGGCAGCGGCTGCTTGCCGGGGAATTACTGCAGATGGTCTTTTTATATGGTATAATTGATAAGATATAGAATTTTTAGTTTGATGTGGCAGCAGAGGAGGATTCATGGCAGAATTATTAGCGCCGGCGGGCTCATTGGAACAGGTGTTGACAGCAATCAATACGGGGGCTGATGCTGTATATCTGGGCGGTAAATTATTCAATGCCCGTAAATTTGCGCATAATTTGGATGACGTGGAATTACAGGAAGCAGTCCAGACAGCACATGTATTCGGCGTAAAAATATATGTGACGGTTAATGTCCTCATTGCGGATGCGGAACTGACGGAGCTGGCGGCGTATTTGCGGAAGCTGGATGCTGTTCAGGTCGACGGAATTATTGTACAAGATATGGCGGTGGCTGCTTTGGCGAGAGATATTGTACCGTTGCTGCCGCTTCATGGCAGTACGCAAATGACAGTTGCCGATTTGAATGGTGTACGCCTTTTGGAAGCGTTGGGATTTACTCAGGTCGTGCTGGCTCGGGAAGTTTCGCTGGAAGAAATACGCTATATTTGTGCGAATACTTCAATGGCAATTGAAGTATTCGTACATGGTGCGTCTTGTATGTCCTATTCAGGGCAATGTCTTATGAGTAGTTTTATTGGTGGCCGCAGCGGCAACCGCGGCGCCTGTGCGCAGCCGTGTCGTCTGCCGTATCGTCTGATGGCAGGCAGAGATATTCTGACTCGGCAGGAAAAATATCTTCTCAGCCTGAAAGATCTGAATGCGCTGCCGTATATAGATGCTCTTATAGATGCGGGGGTTTCCTCATTTAAAATAGAAGGACGTATGAAAGGAACTGGTTATGTCCGTTCTGTTGTTCACGCCTATCGTCGGGTTATAGATGCCCATTGCCGTCCGCATAAGGATCGATATCAGATTCTACAGACTTCGTTGGAAATGGTGGAAGAAAGCTTTAATCGTATGTATCAGCAGGATTTCCTGACCCATCGGGTTGGGCGGCGGACGATTACTGAAAAGGCCGGAGGCAATCAGGGGCATCGGATCGGTATAATAACGATCTGCCGGGGGAATATGGCGGAGGCCGTTCTGGATGAACCGGTCTCCACTGGTGATATGGTGAAAATTCTAAATCAGGATGGTCGGGAATGTATTGATGAAGTACGGTCTGCGCTGGGATCTTTTATGGATAAAAAAAGATTTACGCTGGAATTTCGCCGCAGTGATCTGCATACAGGGATATTATACCGGCTGGCTCGCAGGGAGGACCGGTCTGGTGGGTCAGTTGGACTAACACGGCGTCTGCCGCTGTATTTTCATGTGGATATAACGGTAGAAGGAGTGCTGCGTCTGACCGCTTGGGATGAAGCGGGTCATACGGCGGAATTTTCATCAGAGTATATTGTGCAGAAGGCAGCTAAACGACCGGCCACCGCAGCATGGATATACAATCAGTTGAATCGTCTGGGAGATACGCCGTTTGTTTTAGCTGATGCATCTATATGGGATGAAACGTATATGATTCCTTCCAGTGTCCTTAATACACTGCGCCGGCAGGCTGTAAAAATGATAAAGCAAAATGTTTTGAGAGAATATACACGGCCAAGATCCCACCGTATAGTGCTGTCTGCCGTTACAGGGACGGTGTCAGACTGTATCCCGGATCTGGATATTGCCGTTCGATGTGATTCTCTGTTGGGTGTTGAGGCGGCAGTACGCGGCGGGGCCGGACGTATTATTTTTGGCGGCGAATCCTATTGCCATTGTTCTTTTTCATTGTCAGCATGGCAGCAAGCTGTGCAGGCTGCACATCAGCATGGCGTGTCCCTGTGGGCGGCGACTCCTCGTATCATCTGTCAGAATACAGCGGTAGCTGTACGGGATGAGATAAAATGGGCATTGCAAAGCGGGGTAGATGGTATCTATGCTGGTGCGATGAGTGTTTTGATGCTGGCAAGAGAACTGCAGGTGCAGGTTCCTGTTTATGCCGATTGGCCGTTGAATATATTTAACAGCAAGGCGGCTGCGGAATACCAGCGCTTAGGCTGCGCCGGCCTTACTTTGTCACCGGAGGCCACGCTGCGGCAGATCCGGCACATTGTCCAAAACTCTGATTGTCCTATCGAGGTATTGGTGCAGGGAAAATTGGAAATGATGGTGACTGAATACTGTTCGCTTGCGGCTTTTGCCGGTACAGGAAATAAAACGGCTTGTCCCAGTGTCTGTACGACGTCTGCTTTTACTCTAAAGGACCGACATGATGAATTATTTCCTATTGTGACGGATCAGTACTGCCGCAATCATATCTTAAATAGTCGGGATTTGGATATGGTGCCGTATTTCAGCGAACTGTCCCGGTCTGGCATTGCACTTCTGCGAATTGAAGGGCGTGGACGGAGCACGGCATGGATAGAATCAATAACGAAACAATATCGCCGCTTATGTGACGGAACGGAAACCATGCTTTTTAGCAAGGAAGACCGGAAGGTTACGCGGGGACATTTTTTTCGTGGAATTATTTAATATCAGGAGTATGAATGTATGAATAAACGAAGTTTGCGAATTCTGGGATTCTATCAGGTGCAGAATTTGCTTGTGCGCTTGGCGCCGTCGCGTCTTTCCAAAGAAATAGCGCGCCGCATCAAGCCTTTCAGTGACATGGAAATGGTGGCAAAGAGCCTGAACGATACGGAAGAAGCTTTTCGCTGTCTGCAGTGCGAAGATTCAGTACCCTTTGGCGGTATTGTCGATATTCGTCCATCGCTGGAAAAAGCGAGGCGGGAAGTGCCCCTGGAGCCGCAGGAGTGTATTGATATATGGATGAATATACAGCGGTATCGTGAGATTCGAAGCTATTTTTTCGATAAAAAAGAAGGGTATACGCAGCTTGCAGAAGCATCAGTGCGTATCGGTGATTTCTCTCCTTTGATACATAAAATGGCGTCCGTATTTGACAATAATCATCAGATCCGTGATAATGCCTCCCCGGAGCTAATGCGGCTGCGTAGTCGCATTGTTGAATTGGAACGACAGACCAAACGGTATATCAGCAACGTTCTGCAAAATAAAGAATATCAGAAATATTTTCAGGATGTTCTTGTCACGGTTCGCAATAACCGGTATGTTGTGCCGGTTAAACAGGAATACCGGCATGCATTTCCAGGGATTGTCCATGATATGTCAGCCAGCGGTTCGACGCTATATGTAGAACCGTTGGCTATCGTCAATGCCAATAATGATTTGCAGGCGGCCCGTATCGGCGAAACTAAAGAAATAGAACGGATATTTCGGCGTCTCACGGCAAGCATACAAGAACAATATGAAGCACTGGCTGAAAGCACAAGCTGTGTAGGTACATTGGAATTTGTTTTTGCCAAAGCGCAGCTGGCGATCCAAATGAAGGCTTGCCGTCCTGACATATCAAAAAAAGGGCTTGTTAAGCTGGTGCAGGCGCGGCATCCATTGATTGATGATGCACAGGTCGTACCCAATACCATTGTTATTGGCGGGGAATATCGTATTCTTCTTATTACTGGCTCTAATACGGGCGGGAAAACGGTGGCAATGAAGACCTTAGGACTTCTTGTACTGATGCATCAGGCCGGTCTGTTTATTCCCGCGGGAGAAGGATCGGAGCTGCCCGTGTTCCGGGATGTCTTTGCTGATATTGGCGATGAACAGGATATTTCTCAAAATTTAAGTACCTTTTCCAGTCATATGAAGCAGCTTGTTTATATTCTCCGGCATTGCGGATCTGATGATCTTATTCTGGCGGATGAATTGGGCTCCGGTACTGATCCGGCCGAAGGCAGCGCCATGGCCATTGCCATTCTCGGGGCATTGTATGAAAAAGGACCCTGCGTCATGGTAACAACGCATTATAATGATTTGAAAAACTATGCGTATAACACTCCGGGAATTGAAAACGGTCATGTGGAATTTGATGTGGAAACACTTAAACCGACGTATAAACTGCGTATTGGTGCGGCAGGAAGCAGTCATGCCTTCAGCATCAGCGAACGCTTGGGAATGCCAGCAGATATTTTGGACAGGGCGCGAGAGCTACGCAGCAGGGCGCAGGATATCGATATGGAGGCAATTCTTACAAAACTTAACAGCCAATCAAAGCGGATGGATGAAGAACAGGCAGAACTGGAAACACGACTGTCTGAAGTACGTCATATAGAGGACGGCTTGCGCCGGGAAAAGGAAAAAGTGTCGTCCAAACGCCAGGATATTATTGATTCCAGCCGGCGGGAGGCCTTTGACTTGAAGCGAAATCTGCGTATTGAATCAGAAAGAATCATTCGCGACCTGAAGCAGCTGTCCAGGGAAAGCTCGAATCAGGAAAAGGCTCGGGCCATTGATAAAGCTAGGCAGGCAATTCAGCAAATATCTCTGCCGGATAAAGAAAAGCCGCGGCGGGATTCTGTTGATCCGGCACAGCTTAAGGTTGGGCAGAGCGTGTTTATCAATTCTCTCGATGGTCTGGGCACTGTGACGGAAATAAACGGTAATAAACTGACTGTATCGGTTCATGGGATAACGGTTCGTGTTAGGCTAAAGGATATCAGCGCACCGTATCTGGATGAAATTAAAAAGGAAAATCAGGAAGAACGAAGGGCTCGGGCGGCATCTTCATTCCGTCCCATCCGCACCGCGAGCGTCGCTACAGAACTCAATGTCATTGGTAAAACCTATAGCGAGGCACTGCCGGAGGTGGAGAAGTTTTTGGATCAAGCTCTGGCCGCCGGATTCAGTCCTGTTAAGATTATTCATGGAAAAGGAAGCGGCGCGCTGCGCCGTCAGATTCACGAATTTTTAGATTGCCAGCCTTTTGTCAAAAAATATAGTCTTGACGACGTAGAAGGCGGCGGTGCCGGTGTTACACTGGTATATTTTTAAACACGACAAAAAGGAGGCTGTCTAATGAGACAATGTATGGACGCAGATAATCTGCATCGCCGTTTAAGCAAAATCATCGGACAGGTGCAAGCTATCGACCGTATGGTCGAACAAGATATTCCATGTGAAGATGTGCTGTCACAGATCAATGCGGCAAAATCTGCACTGCATAAATGCGGGCAGATTATTTTGGAAGGACATCTCAAACATTGTGTACGTGATGGGATCGAGCATGGAGATGCCGATAAGACGATTGACAGCTTTACGAAGGCTGTGGAACGCTTTGCCAATATGAAATAACGAATACAAATAAAACGGGAACGGGCTGAATGTGACTGATCCCGTTTTTATTTATATCTTGACTAGGTATACCCCTATATGTATAATATAAATATACATATAGGGGTATACCTATAAAATGCGCAATATACCATTATTTTTAGATAGATATTTGAAAGTATTGATAAGAAGTGCATTGGCTGCGGGATCACTTGAGGGAGGTATATATGACGGAACGATGGGAAGATATATGGAAAATAGAAGGAATAAAAAAAGATATTGCATTATTGGGAATATCTGGTATTGCTTTGATTATCAGTATATTTGATCTGCTGCCACTACCTTTTGATGCATCATGGGTAGCCATTATTCTTTGCGGCATGCCGATTATATGGGACGCGGCAATTGGCTTAGTTACTAAATTTGATGTAAAAGCCGATGTGCTGGTATCAATTGCCTTGATTGCGTCAGTTGTTGTCGGTGAAGATTTTGCGGCAGGGGAGGTGGCGTTTATCATGCAGTTAGGCGCTTTGCTGGAGGATATGACTGTAGCGAAAGCACGTGCTGGTATTGAAAAGCTGGTTCATTTGACACCGCAGACAGCCCGTGTCGTCAAAAACGAATTTGAAGAGATCATGCCTGCTGATCAGGTTCGGATTGGAGATATTCTCCGGATCATTCCAGGTGAGACAATTCCTGTGGACGGTGTTATTATTTCCGGGCAGACTTCTGTTAATCAAGCTGTTATGACTGGTGAGTCTCTTCCGGTAGATAAAAAGACGGGTGATGCTGTTTCCAGCGGAACAGTCAATCAATTCGGTGCTTTTACGATGCAAGCCGCTAAGGTTGGAGAGGATAGCTCTATCCAGCGAATGATACGTCTGGTACAATCTGCCGATGCCGGTAAGGCACGAATCGTCGGGATTGCCGATCGCTGGGCTGTGTGGATTGTTGGCGCAGCACTAACGGCAGCGATACTGACCTGGCTGGTTACGGGAGAAATTATCCGTTCTGTTACTATTCTTGTTGTTTTCTGCCCTTGTGCGCTCGTGCTGGCTACACCAACAGCTATTATGGCAGGTATCGGCAATGTAACAAAGCATGGTTTTCTTGTCCGGGAAGGCGATGCGCTGGAGCGGCTGGCGGAGGTATCGCGCATTGCTTTTGATAAGACAGGGACATTGACATACGGCCTTCCGCAGGTGACCGCTGTCCATTCAGCCAGTGTATCCATGACGGATCAGGATGTATATACTCTTGCTGCCGCTGCGGAAAGATCATCAGAGCATCCTTTGGGAAAAGCCGTCGTACGAGGATTTAAAAAGCGTTATGGTACTATCCTTCCCTCTGTGCAGTCCTTTCGGCTGATCCTTGGATTTGGTGTTACTGCCATGGTTGGACATACGGAAGTAGCCGCAGGTAGCCGGGGACTCATGCGGCATTTGGGAATCACTATTTCTGCCGCTGCGGAAGGGATCGCCGAAACGCATGTGATACAAGGCTGTACGATTATGTATGTGGCGGCAGCGGGGCAATACATAGGATTTTTGGCATTGTCCGATACGGTAAGAAAGGAAAGCGCGTCAATGATAGAACGGCTTAAGGATGTACAGGTCCAGCCTGTACTGCTTACCGGTGATAATCGGCGGGCTGCGGCAGCCATTGCATTGCGGCTTGGAATTCGGGAAGTGCATGCCGAGTGCCTGCCGGAAGATAAATTAGGGTGGATACGAGCCTATCAAAAGAAAAACCAAAAGGTCTGCATGATTGGTGACGGCATTAACGATGCGCCGGCCTTGAAATTAGCCAACGTAGGGATTGCCATGGGCGGTGTTGGCAGTGATATTGCGGTTGATGCAGCAGATATTGTGTTGGTTGATGATGACGTGAAAGAATTACCACATCTGCTGGCACTATCAAAAAAAATGATGCGTACGATTAAATGGAATCTTGCCTTTTCTATGATCTTGAATTTTGTTGCGGTATCGTTGGCTGTCGCTGGTATTTTAAATCCTGTTATGGGAGCTTTGGTACATAATGCCGGCTCTGTTTTTGTTATCATACATTCAGCATTTTTATTAAAATGGAAAAAGTATGGATAAGAAATTTTCAGAAGGTGCCCCTGCTGACAGAATCTGGAAATTTTTTATAAGATTTATAGCTTAATATGGCCGAAAACTTTGCCAATAGGTCCCCTGATCACTAAATCGGCGGAGCCATCCAGGTCTGTGGAGGATTTATTGATGAGCACCAGTTTGTGCCCATTATAATACCGAATCAGACCGGCAGCCGGGTATACTACAAGAGAAGTCCCTCCAATAATAAGCATATCGGCATGGCTGATATAGTATAGTGCCTGTTCGATAACCGTATTGTCCAAACCCTCTTCATAGAGGACGACATCGGGTTTGATAGGACCGCCGCAGGCATCACATTTTGGTACTCCTATGGAATGAAGGATATATTCAGCATCAAAAAAATGATGGCAGTGCTGGCAGTAATTGCGATGGACGCTGCCATGCAGTTCCAAGACATTTTTGCTGCCGGCCTTTTGGTGCAGACCGTCAATGTTTTGTGTAACGACAGCTTTCAACTTTCCGGCTTTTTCCAGTGCCGCCAGTTTGATGTGAGCCATATTTGGTTTAGCATCGAGACATAGCATTTTATCCCGGTAAAACCGGTAAAATTCTTCGGGATTATTTTGATAAAACGAATGACTCAAAATCGTTTCAGGAGGGTACTGATAGGTTTGATTATACAGTCCATCGACGCTGCGAAAGTCAGGAATACCGCTTTCCGTGGAAACACCGGCTCCGCCGAAAAAAACAATATTGTCAGAATGGGAGACCAGATCTGTAAAGGTATCTATAGAATTCATGATAAAACCTCCTTAAAAAATAATTAATTTATCATATGTTGTAGGTAGCTTGCAGCAGCGCAATACCGCTTTTAGTTTTGAAAACGCGCTGACAAAAGGTTTGAATAGCGGCCGGAGGCAGATCATCCTCATAAGCATTGACAAGAAAGTCTGCCTCCAGTAAAATCTGATAATCCAAACCGTCGACCTGGTCGTAGGTATGATGATGAGCGATAAGGAAGCAGACGCGGTCTATGACGGGGATGGGATAATGAAGTACCGTCAGGATGTTCCGTGCCGGTGCTGGACCCTCCAATTCCTGATATTTTCCGCTGGAACTGCCGTATTTTTTTTCAGCGGCATGAATGCCAATATCATGAAGTACCGCGGCGGCAGCAAGCGTTTCTTGTGTATGCGCAGGCAGTTCCTCAAGGCGGCCGATGATATCGGCATATGCATATACTTTTAAGAAATGATGAATCCTTTTGGCATCGCCATGGTCAAATACAATGGCAGCCTGAATAAGTTGTGGAATAGATAGCATAGTAAATCCCCTGCCTTTCTGCTCTTTATTATACTACATAGGCAAGTAAAGAAAAACAAAATAGATTGGGTAACCTTGTATAGCAATAAATTAGGTATGGTAATTATCTGAGACTGTCCATAATAAGGATATGAAAGACACGGAATTGCTGCGTCAAAGTAACTCAGAGCAAAATAAGCAAAACGTAAGCCTGTGTTTCTGGCAGCGAGTATCGGAGGGGGGTCTTGTGATGCAGTTTTCTCTAAATAAAGATCTGGAAATAAAAAAAGGAAATATATCCTATCTGTATGGACACTCCCCTCTTGACAAATAACATATTACCCTTTAAAATACGTCTATATATAAGGTTAATTATATAGCAATAAAAGCGATGAACAAGACGGTCTGTATCCGAAGTCCTTGCAGCGAACCGGGGAGAGTGTGAGCCCGGGAGAGACAGTATGCAGACGAATCACTTAGGAGCTGCGGCTGAAAAACAGCCGGCGGGTCGCGCCGTTATCTGCGTAAAGTGGCTGTTTCGGCGGTCAATAGGGTGGTACCACGGTGATTACGTCTTCGTCCCTTTTTGGGATGAAGACGTTATTTTTTTAGCATTAAGAGGAGGAAACATGATGGATTACGGTAAGACGTTACATTTGCCAAAAACAGACTTTCCTATGCGCGGTAATTTGCCGCAGCGGGAACCCGATTTTTTGAAATTCTGGCAAGAACATGCTATTTATGAAAAAAGACTGCAGAAACGGGATGGTGCGCCTAAATTTATTCTGCATGACGGCCCTCCGTATGCTAATGGCAAACTTCATATCGGTCATGCGCTGAATAAAGTATTAAAAGATATTATCCTGAAATATAAAACTCAAAATGGGTATTACACGAAATATGTTCCAGGCTGGGATACACATGGCCTTCCTATTGAACATGCCGTTATCAAAGATACGGGTCTCAACCGTCACGAAATGGCGCCTTTGGATCTGCGAGCTAAGTGCCGGGATTATGCATTGGCACGTGTGAAAGAACAGAAAGCCGACTTTATCCGGTTCGGTGTTCTCGGTGATTGGGAACATCCGTATTTGACACTGCAGAAATCTGTCGAAGTGGCTCAGATCGGCGTTTTTGGGAAAATGGCTAAAAAAGGATATATTTACAAAGGCTTGAAGACTGTATATTGGTGCCCGCACTGTGAAACCGCATTGGCAGAAGCAGAAATCGAGTATAAAGAAATCAAGTCTTTTTCTCTGTATGTCAAATTTAAAGCTGTCGATTTGAATTGCCATATGCCCAAAGAAGCTAATCCGGATAACGTCTCGGCGCTGATTTGGACGACGACGCCTTGGACTATTCCTGCCAATATGGCGATTTGTGCTAATGAAGAATTTGAATATGTATGGGTTAAGACCGGTGAAGACTATCTGCTTATGGCAAAGGATCTTGTTGACGTGACGATGAAGGCCGGTAAAATAGAATCATACGAAGTACTGCCGGAAGTGATGACCGGAAAACAACTGGAAGGTCTTGTCTTCCAGCACCCATTCTATGCGGACCGTAAGGTTCCCATTATCTTAGGAACTCACGTTACGCTTGAAGCCGGGACCGGCCTTGTTCATACGGCCCCTGACCACGGCCAGGACGACTTTGAAGTCTGCATGAAATATGCTTCCTGGGGTCTCAAGCCGATTGGCACTGTCGGCTCCGATGGCTGCTATACCAAAATGGTTCCGGAGTACGAAGGAAAATTTGCCTTTGATATGAACGTGCCTATTATTAAGCGCCTTGCCGAAATCGGTGCGCTTTTTGCTAAGGGATCCATCCGCCATCAATATGCGCATTGCTGGCGGTGTAAAAATCCGATCATTTACCGGGCGACAGAACAGTGGTTTTCATCTGTAGATGGGTATCGTCAGAAGGCTCTTGAAGCAATCGACCGCGTAAAATGGATTCCGTCATGGGGGCATGAACGCATTTATAATATGATCCGCGATCGTGGTGACTGGTGCATTTCTCGCCAGCGTGTGTGGGGCGTTCCCATTCCTATCTTTTATTGCAAAGACTGCGGTGAACATATTATCAACGACGATACGATTGCTCATTTGCAGACCTTGTTTGCTGAAGAAGGCTCCGATGCATGGTGGAATCACGATGAAAAGGAATTACTGCCGGAAGGCTTTGCCTGCCCGCACTGCGGCGGTACGGAATTCAAAAAGGAAACGGATATTATGGACGTGTGGTTTGACAGCGGCTGCACTCATCAAGGTGTGCTGCATAATGATCCAGATCTGGATTATCCGTGCGAAATGTACCTGGAAGGCTCTGACCAGCATCGCGGCTGGTTTAACTCTTCACTGCTGACCTCTGTTGCCATCAATGGCTATGCGCCGTATAAAGCTGTTTTGACACATGGCTTTACTGTCGACGGCGAAGGCCGCAAGATGAGTAAGTCCGTCGGCAATACAGTGGCTCCACAGGAAGTCATTGAACAGTATGGCGCGGACGTTATGCGTTTGTGGGTTTCCTCGGCTGATTATCAAGGGGATATTCGACTGTCTCCCAAAATTTTGAAGCAGCTCAGTGATGTATATCGCAAAATTCGCAACACCTTCCGCTACCTCCTGGGGAACCTTGATGATTTTAATCCGGAAGCAGATGCCGTGGCATATGCAGATATGACGGAACTTGATAAATGGGTACTGCTGCGGTTAGAGCAGGTATATGAAACCGTTACGGAAGCTTATGAAAATTACCAGTTTCACGTTATGTATCATGCGATCCATAATTTCTGCACCGTCGATCTGAGTGCCATGTATCTTGACGTGATTAAAGACCGCCTGTATACGGAAAAAACAGATTCACAGATCCGCCGCAGCGCACAGACAGCGATGTATCAGATTTTGGATACACTGGTCAAGATTATTTCCCCTGTTTTGTCCTTTACGGCAGAGGAAGTATGGATGTATATGCCCAAGACCAGCGATAAAGAAGAAAGTGTACTTCTTACTGATTGGCCTAAAGCGCATAAAGAATATCTTGACAACGATTTGGAAGGTCGTTGGAATGCTTTCTTGTCATATCGCCGCGATTTGACACGCATTTTTGAAGGGGCTCGCAAGGCACACCAGATCGGGCATGCTCTGGAAGCTGCCGTAACGATTTATGCTGATGGTGAAGAGTATGATTTTCTTTCTCAGTGGAAGGATAAATTGGCAATGCTTCTCATTGTCAGCGAAGTTCAACTGATTAAAGGGAATGCCCCAGCGGACGCAGTGCCGGGAGAAGATCATCCAGATATGAAGGTTATTGTGGTTCCGTCTGCCCATGAAAAATGTGAACGCTGCTGGATTCACAGTGAAACCGTCGGTGCTGATCCGAGGCATCCGACCTTGTGCTCTCGCTGTGCAGCGGTACTGGGCGACTAATTAACTGGATAGCAGAAAAAATATAAACTATAAATTAAAATCTTCGTGCCGTTTTGGGTTTAAAAAAGAAACGGCGCGGAGATTTTTTTAATATATGGTCAGGTAATGGATTGTATATCGATACTTTTGAATTCCTATTGAAATTATTTCCTGTGAGATGTATAATACACAACTGTACTTGGTTAATAAATAAAGCCGCTACAGTACAGGTGTTTTCATATCATCAAAGGGGGATCTGACATGAATTGTTTGACAAAATTTTTTACAAGAGTCAGCCTGATTAAGCAAATTATTATCGGACTGATTATCGGGATCGCTGTCGCTGTGGTGTTTCCAGCGGCAGGAAAAGAATTGTCTCTGCTGGGCATTTTGTTTGTAGGCGCGCTGAAGGGGATTGCGCCGGTATTGGTTTTTGTGCTTGTGGCATCTGCGTTGAGCAGAAAACAGGCCGGACATGATTCTAATATCGAATCAGTCATTATATTATATTTGATCGGAACTTTTTTAGCGGCTTTATTTGCCGTTGCCATCAGTTTTGTATTTCCGCTTACACTGCAGCTTGATGTCAGTGCCGCAGCAAATAAAGCACCGGAAGGGATTGCAGAAGTGTTGATTACACTGCTGAAAAATATTGTTGATAATCCGATACATGCTCTTACAGAAGGTAACTATATCGGTATTCTTGGTTGGGCCATCCTTCTGGGCATCGCATTGCGGCGTGTTTCCGGGACAACCAAAAATGTCCTTGATGATTGCGCCCACGCTGTTACGTTATGCGTACAATGGATCATTCGTTTTGCGCCGTTCGGCATTATGGGACTTGTTGCTGATTCCATTTCCTCTAATGGAATGGGTGCTCTTATGGGATATGCAAAGCTGCTGGTGCTTTTGCTGGGAAGTATGCTGCTTTTTGCCTTTGTTATCAATCCGGTTATTGTATACTTTAAAATCAAACGCAATCCATATCCGCTGGTGTGGAAATGTATAAAACTTTCTGGTGTGACAGCCTTTTTTACGCGCAGCTCCGCTGCTAATATTCCTGTTAATCTTACATTGGCCAAGCAGTTGGGCGTGAATGCCGATACCTATACGATCACGATACCTTTAGGGGCGACAATTAATATGGCAGGGGCTGCGATTACAATCTCCACTATGACGCTGGCTGCGGTGCATACATTGGGAATCTATGTGGATTTTCCAACTGCCCTGCTTCTGAGCCTGTTATCAGCGATTGGTGCCTGCGGCGCTTCCGGTGTTGCAGGCGGTTCCCTGCTGCTGATTCCAATGGCATGCAGTTTGTTTGGAATTTCCAATGATTTGGCTATGCAGGTCGTTGGTGTCGGATTTATTATTGGCGTTCTGCAGGATTCGACAGAAACGGCACTGAATTCATCTACCGATATTCTATTTACGGCAGCGGCTGATTTTGCTCGTCATGGTTATCCGGATAGCCTGGACAATCCAATCGAAATAAAAATAGGCCGTACCAGGGTATAATATAGTAATTATAGTGTCTGCGCACAAAAAAAGACTGAGTACATGTATTCACATGAGACTCAGTCTTTTTTGGCATTTCATATTATTATTTGTTATCGGTGATGCAATCATTGATATCAGCGATCAGAGCGTCTACATCAATACCGTGCGCGCCGGCGCCTTCGCCGATTGTTTCAAAATGTGCTGCCATGCAGCCCACGCAGCCAAGACCATAATCCTGGAAAATTTCAATAATCTGCGGATATTTTTGAACAGCTTCGATAATACCGGTGTCTCTTGTGATTACTGGCATAGTCCTTCCTCCTTATAGATTCATTTCCGTATGTTTTGAAAGAACTTTCGGATTGATTTTATTATACCATATTTTTATGGTATTGCACGCATAAAGCAGGATAAAATTAATTTGATGAATAAGATAGGAGAGGTAAGGAAAAAGCGAAAGCGGATAAAAAAATATAGTCTTGCAGCTGTATTTTCCTGGCTGGACATTTTTTTTTAGACTACTGATTGTTTTCATTACGTCTCGGACTATCTACGAAAATATACGGCAGGCAGATATACCTTTGCAATGATTTGAAAATTTCAGGGATATTATCGATAAATCGTTTTTAGAAGAATATTTTGAAGAGGTGCTCTATATCTGATAAATATATAGAGCAAAGTAATAAAGCTACATAAATAAACGTATTATACATCTATGCTTAATAAGAAATTTAAAAATGAATATACATAATGTTGCTAAAAAAGAATGGAGATATTTTAATATTGCGATGATTGAATAGAATATTGCTTTATTCGAAAAATGCATTATAATAATAAATAAGGATAGTAAACCCTTGAAAATTACGGAAAGAATGTATGGAATTATTAAAAGGGAAAAAAATAAAGAAATGCAGGTGATAAAGAGAGCTTAATATCACAGGGCGCATAAGACAGCCGAAAGAATTATTTTGTGCAATACATGATTCGGGCAAGGTGTCTCCGCTGTGAAAGCTTGTGAAAATGGAAGAATGCTTTACTTTTTTTGTATTAAAATACAAACAGGAGGATGAAATAATATGGTTATTTTGGCATTATTACCGATTCTTTGGCTAATTGTAGGCCTGGCAATTTTTAAGGTGCCCGCATGGAAGGCCTGCTCAATTGCAGTTATCATTTCATTTATTGTTGCCGTAGTTCCATTTGGAAAAGAAGCCGGCATTATGGCCTCTGGTGCGCTGGAAGGTGTGGCTCTTGCCATTTGGCCTATTTTGCTTGTTATTACAGCGGCTATTTTTACCTATAACCTCGTAGTACATACGAAGGCTATGGATACGATTAAAACAATGCTGACAAGTGTTAGTCCGGATATGCGTATCATATCACTGCTTCTTGCATGGGGCTTTGGGGCTTTCATGGAAGGCATGGCAGGATTTGGTACCGCCGTTGCTATTCCGGCAGCTATGATGGTGGGACTTGGCTTTAACCCTCTTAAATCTATTTTGGCTTGTCTTGTTGCCAATTCCGTGCCAACGACATTCGGATCGATTGCAATTCCGACAACTACCTTGGCTTCTTTAACCGGATTGGACCCGCTCAGCCTAGGTAAATTTATTACATATCAGCTTTTTATTTTAGATATTCTCAGCCCGTTCTTTGTTGTTATGATTATGGGCAGTGGTGTCAAAGCGTTGAAAGGTGTATTTCTGCCTACTTTATTTGCTGGTTTGGCGCTGGCTCTTCCAGAATTGCTTATTACCTCGACACTGGGGCCTGAATTGGCAGTTATTGCTCCGTCGATTATTATTATGGGTGTTATCGTTATTTGTGCCAAAGTCTTTAAAATTGATGATCCGGAATACCGGGTCGAAGCAGAAGCGCACAATGTCTCTTCAAATGAAGGGATTGTAGCTGCCATGCCGTTTATTTTAATTTTTATTTTGCTGATCATTACCTCCAATTTGGTTCCGGCTATCAATGGACCGCTTAACACGATTCGTACCTCTGTCAGCATTTATCAGGGAGTTGGTGCCAAACCG
Organism: Megasphaera cerevisiae DSM 20462; assembly: GCF_001045675.1. Lineage (GTDB taxonomy): Bacteria > Bacillota > Negativicutes > Veillonellales > Megasphaeraceae > Megasphaera > Megasphaera cerevisiae. The sequence continues at coordinate 30,264 of NZ_LEKT01000014.1, read as the reverse complement.
TATACCTTTGTTTGGATTGCAACGCCGGGTATTATGATTTTCCTTTCTGCCTTTATCGGTGGAGCCGTGCAGAAAACTGGATTTGGTGAAATGCTGGGCGTGTTAGGAAGCACGTTCAAGGGCTTGAAGTTTACATATATTACAATTATTGCTGTTGTTATGACGGCAAAATTGATGACCTATAGTGGCATGACAGCAGAAATTGCTGGGGCTCTTGTTGCAGCTACGGGTACTATGTACCCTGCGTTTGCTCCGCTGGTCGGTGCACTAGGTGCTTTTATTACGGGTTCCGGTACAAACAGCAACGTTCTTTTTGGGCCGTTGCAGACTGCGGCAGCACAGCAGATGTCACCAGGCAATAGCCAATTGGCTCTTTGGCTGGCGGCTTGCAATTCTGCGTCGGCCGGTATCGGTAAAATGTTTTCTCCGCAAAGTATTGCTATTGGTATCGGGGCTGTAGCTCCGGCCTTGGAAGCATATATTAAAGAGAATAAAGTTGAGGAAGGCAAGGCTGACGAATTGCGTAAAAGCATTTGGGCCAATGTTATCATGCAGAAAATCGCAAAATATTTTGTCTTCTATATCATTATTGCTGGTATTTGCTGCTATTTTGGTCAAAGTATTTTTCTCTAAGAGGGATGTAGGGTATTCATGACATAAGGGAAAGATATATAAACGGCTGTCCATGTGGGCAGCCGTTTTTGCTTTGCTATACTATTTATTTACGGATACTGCATTCAGTTGTTCTCCAGACGGTAAAAAACCTGTAATTGTGAGAGCGTTTTCCGAAGCTTCCAGCGTCAGATAATTATCTGTTTCCGGCTGTGGAGCAATATATTCGTCAAGACTGTGCTGCTTCCATAAACTCGGATACCGGACGTTGCCGGCGACACCGGTAATAATATACAGAGGGCCGTCCGCATCGCGCCGGAAATTACGGATATGACCGCGGGTACGATAGGTGTGCAGATGGGCCGATAATACGACATCAATATTGTATTTATCAAAGAGTGGCATCCAAACCGTTCCTTCTTCAGAAAAACCTTCTTCACGGGGCTGCGGTCTGCTTTGAAACGCATACTGAAGGGGATCCTTGTGCATAAGAACAACCTTCCATTTTTTTGTTGTTTGGGACATATCTTCCTTAAACCAGTTGATTTCATCCTGCAGCATATCTGGCTGAAATTGGGTCAGCTCGGACATCTGTGTATTTAAAACGGCAAAGTGGACATCACCATAATCAAAAGAGTAATATTGATTTTGATATTTGTCAGGTGTTACTGCCGGTAAGGAAAAAAAATGAGTGTAAGCTATTGGCCTGCGGACCTGCCAATCTCGATCATATGTTTCGTGATTTCCCATTACAGGGGCAATTGGGATTTGACGGGACATATTTTCTACCACATCAAACCAAGCATTCCATTGATAATGATCCTGTCCATTATCTACAAGATCGCCCATATTGATGAAAAATTGAGCATCGCTGTTTGCCTGCCAGGCAGGATCCAAAGTAGCTGCCCAGGCACTATAGTCGCTGGATTGAGAGTCAGGGAAAATAAGAGCCTTAAAATTATTTCCCTGTGCTGTGTGAAAAGGCATCCATTCGCTCCGCTTTTTACCGTAACCGATACGGTATTTGTATGCTGTGCCCGGAATCAGGTCAGTAACGGTTGCCGTATGTATATAGGTTGTGACGTTATCGTCGGTAAAGCGTTCGTTTGTTGCCGCTGATTTCAGAATATCATCAGCCCCTTGGCGGCGGTATTCGACGACGGCATCTTTTTCGGCAAGCTCAGATTGCCACATAAAGGTCCGGGATGTCGCGCTGTCTTTTGTAATAACTTGTCGTATATTCATAGCATCGACACTGCTGGTCAGTTCATAATGTGCGGCAACGGATTTTGTGGCTCTCAGACTCTGCTGTGTTATTGTTTTGGCGCCAGGAATAAACGTATAAGCGGCAGCACACGTGATTACGAAGACCGGAATCAGCAGTGCAGTAAGTTTTTTCTTGTTCATGCATACTCCTCCTGAGGTTCGATTACACTACAACTAAATTAATAATAATATCATAACACTTAAAGTTAGCTTTAAGTCAAGCACTTTATAAAAACAGAAAAAGATTAATAAAAAAAACGCATCAACAGAAAGAATATTAATCGATGAATCTATGCTAAAATAACATAAGTAATAAGAACAATTTTCTTTTAGGTATACATGATTCTTATTTTACTGTATAATAGCAATAAATAATTGTTATTATTTCATAAATACTAGAAAAGAGGTGGCAGCATTGCATACATATCATTTACTGGAAATTCTGGCGATTGGTTTTGGTCTGGCTTTGCTTTTTGGATACATGGCGCGGCGTGTGGGATTATCTCCCATTGTGGGATATCTGGCAGCGGGTTTTTTAATCGGTCCCAACATGCCCGGCTTTGTAGCCGATAGTGATCTGACTAATAATTTAGCAGAAGTGGGGATTATTTTACTTATGTTCGGCGTAGGACTCCATTTTCATATGGAGGACTTGCTGGAGGTAAAAGGAGTCGCTATTCCGGGTGCAATCGTACAGTGTCTGGCAGCTACGTTGTGTGGTATTGCAGCTGCTATGGCTTTAGGGTATTCTTTTGTTGAAGGCCTTATTTTAGGACTGGGTCTATCCGTTGCCAGTACAGTTGTGCTGCTGCGGGTACTTACGGACAGTGGTAAACTGGATACCATTCATGGAACAGTTGCTGTAGGCTGGCTGGTCGTTGAAGATATATTTACGGTGCTTATGCTGGTACTGCTGCCTGCAGTGGGGCCGTCACTGGCAGCTGGAACCGGGCTTTCAGTGACGATGCTGCTGTGGTCAGTATCTCTTGCCATAGCCAAGTTGGCTATGTTATGGGGGTTGGTCATTGTAGTCGGCGGGCGGCTTATGCCGTGGCTGCTGAAAAAAATCGTGCAAACCCGTTCACAGGAACTGTTTACGCTTACCGTGCTGGCCGCGGCGTTTCTTACGGCTGTTACGGCAGCTTATATCTTTAATGCATCTTTTGCACTAGGGGCTTTTTTAGGGGGAATGGTTGTTGGCAAAAGCCATGTTAGTCATCAGGCCGGGGCAGAATTGATTCCCCTACGTGATGCTTTTGCCGTTCTTTTTTTCCTTTCCGTTGGAATGCTTTTTAATCCGGCATTTTTGCTGGAGCGGCCGGGAATCGTATTGATATCGTTCTTGATTGTCATATTGATAAAGCCGTTGGCAACAGTTTTGATCGTTGCGGTTTTGGGATATTCGGTAACGACAGCCTTTACGGTAGCGGCAAGCTTGGCCCAGGTCGGTGAGTTTTCCTTCATTTTGGCACAGACAGGATACTCTCTGGGGTTGATTTCGCAGGATATTTACAGTGTCCTTATCGTTTGTGCAATGGTGTCGATTGCTGCCAATCCGTTTTTTATGAATCACGTCCCCGCCGCCGAAGCATGGGCTAAGGGAAATTCATGGCTTTGGCATTTGTTGAATTACCGCACAGCGGCGAATACTGAAAAAATCAAAGAGATATGTGAGCAGGATGTGCAGGAATGCAATTCGGAAGCTCCGCGAGCTGTGATTGCCGGCTATGGCCCTGCTGGTAAGAAAGCGGTTTCTATATTGGAAAAATATGGATTGGAACCGGTCATTGTGGATATGAATATCAATACGGTATCTGAATTGCACCATCAGGGAAAATTGGCCATATATGGCGACGTGTCACGGGAAGAAGTATTAAAAGCTGCCGGAATAGAAAAAGCGCTCTGCTTTGTTATTACAATTCCTGATGCGGCCGGTGCTGCTGCTGCGTCCGTTGCAGCTAAAAACAGCAATCCCCGCATGGAAATTTTTGCTCGGACCCGATTCTTCTATGATGGAGAACTGCTGCGCCAATCCGGAACGGATTGCATTGTCTTTGAAGAAGAAGCCGTCGCCAATGAATTGGCAGAAACAATTGCACGGCATTTGGAGCAGCGGCCAAAGGAAACGCCGAAGCCGTCTGAAAATACTTCTGTTTTACAAAAATTATAAAGCAAAATATATCGTAGTGGAAAACACAGGCAGTTAAAGAAAGGAACCCTGTGTTTTCCGGCAGACGAGCCGGTTAAGACAGTGTCTGCCGCAGGAAGTCAGAAATGTATTCAGACGCATAGATTTCTTGACAGGAAGCGGTATAGGATATAAAATAAGTCACATAATATATTATAGAATCAATGAACGGGAGCAAGTACTGTCATTTCACCCTTTTCAGCGAGCCGGAGGCAGTGGGAGTCCGGCAAGAGGCCGTGACGGGAATGGGCCCGGGAGATGCGGCCTGAATGCACAGTAGGTGCCGCCGGAACTTCCGCCGTTAGCAGGGAGACGTGCACTGAGGTATTGGTGTATGCCAGAGCCGGGCTGTTTGCCAACCAGGGTGGTACCGCGGAAATATCTTTCCTTTCGTCCCTATTTACATAAGGATGGAAGGTTTTTTGCGTATTAACGCATAGTAAGCATGAAGGAGGACATTATTATGTCAATTATTTTTTCGGGAATTCAACCAAGTGGAAATCTTACTCTGGGTAATTATTTAGGGGCCCTGCGCAATTTTTCTAAGGTACAAGAAGGCAATGAATGCTATTATTGTGTAGTCAACCAACATGCTATCACGGTTCCGCAGGATCCCCAGCTGCTTCACGAACGGACACGGGCATTGGCGGCTATTTATATTGCATCGGGTCTCGACCCTGAAAAGTCTATTTTATTTGTCCAATCTGAAGTCCCGGAACACGTGCAGCTTGGATGGATTATGACGACGTTAGCTTATGTAGGTGAATTGGAACGGATGACACAATACAAGGATAAAGCTTCTAAACGGGGAGATTCTATTCCAGCCGGATTGCTGACGTATCCGCCTCTTATGGCTGCTGACATTCTTCTGTATCAGACCAACTATGTTCCCGTCGGTGATGATCAGAAACAGCATATGGAAATTACCCGTGATTTGGCGCAGCGCTTCAATCGCCTCTACGGTGATGTGTTCACGTTGCCGGAAATTCTTTTGGGACATGATGGTACCCGTGTCATGAGTCTTCAGGAACCGACTAAAAAAATGAGTAAGTCAGATGATAATACGACAGCGACAATTTATCTTCTTGACAATCCCAAGGACATTGAAAAGAAAATCAAACGGGCGCAAACGGACAGTGAAAATTCCGTTCATTATGATGTGATCGGTAAGCCGGGAATATCCAACCTAATCGAAATTTTATCGGCACTAACTGACAAAACACACGATCAGGTGACGGAAGAATATGCCGGCAAAGGCTACGGTGTCTTTAAAAAGGATGTTGCCGATGCGGTTGTTGCTGCCCTTGAACCAATTCAACAGCGGTATAATCAACTTGTCAATGCTCCGGAATTAGATGATATTCTCGAAAAGGGTGCGGCTAAAGCCCATGCCAAAGCAAATGCGACTTATGAAAAAGCGGTACATGCTATGGGATTATACCGGAAATAGAGGTGTCTATGAGTCATTTCTTTGCTCTTCTAGCGCGAATGAAATTTATCCGCCGCTGGGGGCTGATGCGCAATATACAAGACGAAAATATACAAGAACATACTCTGCAGACCGCCATGATCGCGTATCATTTATGCGTGCTCAGCAATACGTATTTCGGCGGACATACAGACCCGCGTCAGGCGGCGGTACTTGCCCTGTATCATGATGCGGCGGAAATTTTTACGGGCGATATGCCCACACCGGTTAAATACTTTAATACGCGTATGCGAAGCACGTATAAAGAAGTAGAACAGTTGGCGCAGGAGCGGTTGATTGCTGCGCTGCCGAAAGAATTGCAGAGTGCCTACCTTCCGCTTCTCAGAGATGCGGAAGAAGATTCTGTGTGGCCTTTTGTTAAAGCGGCAGACACGTTGAGCGCGTATTTAAAATGTCTTCAGGAAATAACGGCCGGCAACAGAGAGTTTAATGAAGCGTATTATGCAATTGAGGCCAAGCTGAAGGAACTGCATATGCCTGAAGTGGATATTTTTATGAATGAATATGCACCCAGTTTTCGGCTGTCGCTGGACGATATTAATTCATAACAACTTGTGTTATATAAATAAAAACAAAATAAGTAAACATGCTTGACAATAAATGAACAACGTAGTACTCTGTTAACAGATAAGTTCACAAAGACAGAGGCAAAGAAGCCCCGGCGATTCGCTGGTTTCCTTGCCTCTGTCTTTTTTGTTTTATCGGAAATGTAGTTTGCAATATGTTTAAGGGGGAATTTTTTCATGAGATTGCGTGATGCGGGTTTGACGAAGGAAGACATTAAGGCGAAGGTAAATAAGTACATGATCGAAACATATGAACGATTCGATATGATTGCCGAACGGGCCAAGGGGATGTACGTTTACGATGAAAATGGGATGCCATACCTTGATTTTTATGCGGGTATTGCTGTCAACAGCTCTGGCAGCTGCAACGACAAAGTTGTGTTGGCAGTTGTTGATCAGGTTATGGATATTATGCAGACTTTTAATTACCCATATACGGTGCCACAAGCGTTGCTTGCTGAAAAAATATGCACAGCCATTGGTATGGACAAAATATTTTATCAGAATTCCGGGACAGAAGCCAATGAAGCTATGATTAAAATGGCTCGCAAATATGGTGTGGAGGCCTTTGGACCGCATAAATTTGATATTGTTACAGCCAAGAATTCTTTCCATGGACGCACCTTTGGCGCCATGAGCGCGACAGGGCAGCCGGATAATGCCTGCCAAATTGATTTTGGCGACATGACGCCGGGCTTTACCTATGCGGATTTTAATGATCTTGATGCGTTTAAAGCGGCTGTAACGGAAAATACGATTGCTATTATGGTCGAACCGGTCCAGGGAGAAGGAGGCGTTCATCCGGCAACGCCAGAATTCCTTACGGGTTTGCGTAAACTGTGTGATGAAAAAAACATGCTGCTTCTGTTGGATGAAGTGCAGACCGGTTGGTGCCGTACTGGTGCGGTTATGTCGTATATGAATTACGGCATTAAGCCGGATATTGTTTCCATGGCCAAGGCCATGGGCGGCGGTATGCCGATTGCAGCTATTTGCGCGACGGATACGGTGGCACAAGCTTTTACGGCAGGTTCTCATGGCAGTACCTTTGGCGGACATTGTGTTTGCTGCGCAGCTGCCCTGGCTGAAGTTACAGAATTATTGGATCGAAATCTGGCTGGCAATGCGAAAGAAATGGGAACGTATTTTCTGGAGCAGGCTCGTTTGCATATTCCTAAATTAAAGGAAGCTCGCGGACAAGGGTTGCTGTTGGGGCTTGAATTTGAAGATGGCATCAGCAGTGTGGATATAAAACATAAATGCTTTGACAAGAAGCTGCTGACTACGGCTATTGGTACATCCATTTTGCGTCTCGTGCCGCCGTTGATTTTAGGTAAGGAACATGTGGATATGGCAATCGGGATTATTAAAGAAGCTGTAGAAGAAATATCCTGATCTTGCATCTTGAAAAGAAGCCTGCTGTTGGGGGACGGCAGGCACCGGTGTTAGGGGGAATAATAAATGAGACATTTTGTAGTTACTATAGGCTGTGAATTTGGCAGCGGCGGTCCGGAAATCGGCAAAATGCTGGCAAAATCATTAGGTATTGAATATTATGACCGCGATTTGGTAGATAAGGTTGTTGAAAAGATCGGCATTGATAAACAGCTGGTAGAACAGGCGGATAATAAAAATTTTGTTCCCTTCGGCATTAATACGACGTTGGGAACGCGATATGCTAACTTGTCCAATAAAGTTATTTATACGCAATTTGAAGTCATTCACAAGATGGCTAAGCACTCTTGTGTCATTATTGGCCGGTGCAGTGACTATATTCTCAAGGAAGAAGACGATGTACTGAATATATTTGTATATGCGCCCTCAGATACGCGTATTCAGACGGTAATGGATGAAATGAAGCTGTCCAGACGGCATGCTGCCGAGCTCATCCGTGACTATGACAACATGCTTCACCGTCGCTATAAATATATTACTGGTACCTATCGGGGAGATCGCCATAATCGGCATTTGTTGGTAGACAGCAGCGTTCTGGGATGGGAACGGACAGCAAAATTCATTCAGGCGTTCGTTGAAATGAGATTTGAAGAGTAATATAGGGGGGATAGGGTATGGAAGCAACAAAAAAATCGGAATTTGATAAAGTGCTGAGTGCTTGGGATATTCTGGTCATTGCTTTTGGTGCCATGATCGGCTGGGGATGGGTCGTCTCCACGGGTGATTGGATTCAGAAGGGCGGGGTGGCCGGGGCCATGCTGGGGTTTGTCATTGGCGGCATTATGGTGTTTTTTGTGGGTCTTACATATGCAGAACTGACATCGGCAATGCCGCAGTGCGGCGGCGAACATGTTTTTAGCTTTAAGGCCATGGGACCTATAGGCTCTTTCATTTGCACCTGGGCCATCGTATTGGGCTATGTCAGCGTCGTATGCTTTGAAGCCTGTGCGTTGCCGACGATTATTACCTATTTATATCCTGACTTTTTGCAAGGCTATTTATATTCTGTTGCGGGATTTGATATTTATGCTTCATGGTTGGCTGTAGCCATTATTGTTTCAGTGCTTATTACATATATCAATATTATCGGGGCAAAGACAGCCGCTATTTTACAGACCGTTTTGACGGTGGTTATCGGCGGAGTCGGCATACTTCTTATCGCATCAGCTGCGTTGACCGGAAATTCGGCAAACCTGGATAATCAGATCTTTATGGGAGCATCCACCGGAGATATGCTAAAGAGTACCCTGGCAGTCGCCGTTATGACACCCTTTTACTTTATCGGATTTGACGTTATTCCGCAGGCAGCGGAAGAAATCACGGTTTCGCTGAAAAAGATCGGCCGGATATTGATCTTATCTATTGTATTGGCTGTATTATTCTATGCACTGATTATTGGCGGTGTAGGATATGTCATGAACAATTCTGCCATTGCTCTTTCCATGAAAAGTGCCGGTGGTCTTGTTACGGCAGATGCTATGGCTGTGGCTTTCGGCAGCTCAATGATGGCCAAAGTGCTGATTATCGGAGGGCTCTGCGGTATTATTACAAGCTGGAATTCATTCCTTATTGGCGGCAGTCGGGCAATGTATTCTATGGCGGAATCCTATATGATTCCCCGTATCTTTGCTAAGCTGCATGAAAAATACAAAACACCGATCAATGCGCTTCTTCTTATCGGTTTGTTGTCTGTTATCGCTCCGTTTTTTGGCAGAAAGATGTTGGTATGGGTCGTAGATGCAGGAAACTTCGGCTGCTGCCTGGCATACTGCCTGGTGTCTGTTTCTTTTATTATCTTGCGAACCAAGGAACCAGATATGGCAAGACCGTACAAGGTGCGTCATTATAAGATTGTTGGTATCTGTGCCGTTATTATGTCCGGCTTTATGGTGGCGATGTATATGATTCCCGGCTCCGGGGCAGCACTTGTTCCACAAGAATGGGCTATGGTATTGGGCTGGTCAATTCTTGGCGTCATGTTTGGAGGATTTTGCAAGGCCCAATACGGGGTTAATTTTGCAACGCATATTGATGTGGCACTTGACAGTGCGGCAGACGAAGAACGAGATTTCGTTTTTGGGCAGGCAATGGCAGCGGCACTTCAGGACGTACAGTCCGATGGGCCGGTCACATATGCCGTACGACCCATTAATTTTTCTTTCTGTATGCCTGTCAATATGGTTTTTGGTTCCGGTAAAAGCCGGAAAGCCGGTTCTCTTTTGAAATCTTGCGGTAAGAAGGCTCTTGTTGTCACCGATACGGGTACGCGGAGTATCGGCACGTTTTTGGACGGCATTACGGATAGCTTTATAGCTGTGGGATTATCCTATTCAGTATTTGCTCATGCCGGTGGCAATATAACGAATGTTATGACTGCCGCAGGCGCGGAAAAAGCAAAACAGGAAAGCTGTGATTTTGTAGTAGCCGTTGGTGGCAGTGAAGTCATGGCGTGCGCCAAAAGCATTGCGTACGCTGTTTCCAATGGTACCAGCTGGCCTGATAGGTCAATAGGCAGACAAAAGGAGGCTTTGCCGCTGGCCTTTATCCCTACATCCTATGATATTGATGAAGGGTGCAGTATGGTTTTTGCTGCGTCAGACAGTGAAGGAAATATTAAAGAATTTAAAAGTCAAAGTCTTCTTGCCGGGACAGTCATCGTTGATCCGGATTGCATGAAGCGGATGACTAAAAAAGAAATTGCCACGGTTGGATTTGCTGCGCTGTGCAAAAACATGGATGCCTTTGCATCACAGCCCAATCAGCCTCTGGTCGGAGCAATGGCGCTATATGGCATGTCCTTGCTGGCAGATAATCTTCCGGCAGTATATGAAGGGACAGCGACGCGAAGTGCTTGGGAAGAGGTCGTGCTGGGAAGTATGATTGGCAGTATGACCGGTTATAGTACTGGAAATGTATTGGCTGAAGGGATGAAGAGGGCGGCAGCCTTTATTCACATGGACTATATGACAGTTCTTCCCGCGATTTACCCGATTGTTCTTGAAACGGTGTATCAATCAGATATATTTACCTATGGCAGGCTGTCACGGGCACTGGGAGGATTTACTGCAGAAGACTGCGCCGTCCGTGTGATGATAATAGTGAAAAAACTGCATTTGGATATGCGGCTTGCTGATTTGGAAATCCGTAAAGAAGATCTGACGCGAATGATTGATGCCTATTTAAAATATGCCGCAGATCACAATATCGCGGAATCGTCTGATTATATACAGGTGTCTCAAAGAGTGCTGGAACCGTAATTTTAGACAACTTGGTGGAAATAAAATAATTTAATACAAACAAAGAGAATGAATATCATATACAAATTTAACGTTGGGCGAGATGTCAATATGCATATAAATATATATGCTAAGCTGAATCTGTTGTATGAATTTGGAGGCGCTGCAGGAATACAGATGGCCAATAACCAAAGGGATATGGTTTCTTTGGATCAGAATTATGGAGATACATGGATTGAATATGGTATCAGCACTGATATTCGCTTTAGTGACGGCCGCTGTGTGTATTTTGATATAGCTGAAGGCACCGGCGGCGGGGAATTTGGTCAGCATTGGCAGTGGAATGCTGGTGTGCGCTGGATATTTTAGAGACACTGGTGGCAGGTAAAGGAAGGCTCTGATGACAGGGCTTTCCTTTTTTTGCCTCTTAAAATAAGGGAATATGCACAGCCTGACAGGTCTCTGTTTTGTTTTACATGTCTGCTGCGGTTGCTTTTGATTGCAATCTGTATGTATAGTTTGCTTATGCCAAGTCATATGGATAAAGAAAATCGTTTTTTTTTTGTATGAAAAAAGAGGGATTTCGTAGGCGGTTGTGGAATGATTCATAGGATACTGTGGAATGGCATGATATTATGGTATAATGATACCAAGCAACATCAGTACCAAGGATTTTAAGATGGAGGTAGTCCTATGACACTCAGTTTATTTTGGTCACGATATACATTGGAATTGCAGGAACAGCATATTCGAGATGTAGATGCCTTGTACAGGTATCTAATTGCCCGGGAAAAGTGGAATTGGTTTCTTGCAAAAATACCGGAACAGGAGCAGGTGAAAATATTACGGGGCCATAATCATGGAGATGGTGCATGGTCATGCCGCAAATGGCTTAATCATATGTTGGAATGGATTCGCGAAAACAAGCCGGCGGCAGTATATGATGCGGTCATTGATAAAATTCATATCATGGACATTAAGCCTGTTGAAGAACTGGAAAAGCAGGCGGCCCGCAATATTTCGTCAGAAGAGTTGAAAAATCTTCAAAAGGCAGGATACTTTCGATGTATCCGGGAGGATAAAAAGACTGAATAATGTATTGCGTCAGGAGGTGGACAGATGACTGTACCAAAACGCATTGCACTTTGTTTAATTGGAGTTCTTGTCGTGATTATGGCAGCGGCCGTACCGCCTGCTGCGGCGGCAGATACGGTCCGGGTTATCGTTATTTCCGGAGAAATTGACAGCAGCCAGACTGCGCTGGTACAGCGCGGTCTGGAAGAAGCTGAAAAGAATCAGGATAAAGCTGTTGTTGTATCTATCAGCACATTAGGCGGTCGTGTAGACAGTGCGCTGAAAATAAGAGATATGCTGCAGGCTGCGTCTGTTCCGACGATTGCGTATATCCCATCAAGAGCATGGTCTGCGGGGGCACTGATTGCCCTGTCGTGCCGCCATATTATTATGGCGCCGGGGAGCAGTATAGGAGCGGCTGAACCGATTCCGAATACGGAAAAAAATATTGCAGCCCTAAAATCGGAATTCAGCGCTACTTCGGCCAATATGGGACACAATCCTCGTGTTGCTGAGGCAATGGTGGATAAGACCAACGGATTTCCCGGCTATGCGGAACCAGGACAGATTCTGGCATTATCGGATGTGCAGGCTCGAGCGCTTAATGTTGCCGAAGGCACGGCCGGTTCAGTGGAAGAGGCGCTGCGTCTTTTTAGTCTGGGAGATGCCAGCGTATACTATGAAACAAAAAGCTGGAAAGATATTTTTATTGGAATTCTTCAAAACCCATATGTTCGCATGATTTTTATTGCTTTGATTTTAGCCGCTCTTTTTGCGGAAATTAAAATGGCCGGTATGGGTATTGGCATTGTAACGGCTATTCTGCTGGGGGGGATGCTGGTCTTTTCCGGTGATGAATCATTGGCAAATGATTTAAAAATCATTGCTGCGTTTATTGGCAGTCTGGTTTTCATTGCTCTGGAGCTGGCTTCGCCTGGTGTAGGCGTCTTTGGTGTCGTCGGAGTTATTTTACTTTTCGGCAGCTTGTTTTATATGCTGGGAGCGACTTTTGATGCCGTATATATATTAGCCGGAGGAACCATTATTGCAGTCATTCTTTTCTATTGTATCGGAAGGCGGTTGCCCCAAAGCCGTCTTTTGGCAAAAATAGCCCTGACGACACGCTCAACAGGGGAAAAAGGATATTCGGCTCAACAGGACAAAAGCAAGTATCTGTATCAGCGGGGAAGGACGATTACGATTCTCCGTCCTTCCGGAGCCGTGCGGATCGGCAAAGAACGAATAGATGCCGTTTCTAACGGTTCTTTCATAGACCGTGACGTGGAGGTGCGCGTCGTCAAGGTCGAAGGAACACGGGTTGTTGTTGAGCCGGTTCCGAAACGATTATAACCACACAAAGGAGGGTTTTCTATGTCTATTCTTACGTTTGTTGCTGTGCCGATTATTGTTATCGTCGCAGTCATTATTATCATATCTCTGTTTCTGCACTTTGTGCCTATTGGCCTGTGGATATCGGCAATGGCGGCCGGTGTATCTGTCGGTATAGTCAATCTTATCGGCATGCGGCTGCGCCGTGTCGTGCCGTCTAAGATTATTCTGCCGCTTGTTAAAGCCAACAAGGCCGGCCTGGATGTCAACGTAAATCAACTGGAAGCGCATTATCTGGCAGGCGGGGATGTAGATCGTGTTGTCGATGCTTTAATAGCGGCGCATCGGGCTACTATGTCGCTGACCTTTGAACGGGCCTGCGCTATTGATTTAGCCGGTCGCGATGTGTTAGAAGCAGTGCAGATGAGCGTGAATCCGAAAGTTATTGAAACTCCGTTTATTTCTGCTGTGGCTCAAAATGGGATAGAACTTAAGGTGCGGGCCCGCGTAACTGTTCGGGCTAATATTGATCGTTTGGTTGGCGGGGCTGGCGAAGCGACAGTTATTGCTCGTGTCGGTGAAGGTATTGTTACCAGTGTCGGCTCAGCAGCTGATCATTCTCGCGTACTGGAAAATCCTGATGAAATTTCCAAGACTGTTCTCAGCAAGGGTCTTGATGCCGGTACCGCATTTGAAATTCTGTCCATTGATATTGCCGATGTTGATGTGGGCCGGAATATTGGTGCCCGTCTTCAAACGGATCAGGCTGACGCCGATAAGCAGATTGCGCAGGCCAAGGCGGAAGAACGGCGTGCTATGGCTGTTGCTAAAGAACAGGAAATGCAGGCATATACGCAGGAAATGCAGGCTAAGGTTGTTCAGGCACAGGCCGAAGTGCCGTTGGCAATGGCACAGGCTTTGCGGGAAGGCAAGCTGGGCGTTATGGATTATTACAACATGAAAAACATTATGGCTGATACACAGATGCGGACAGCCGTAGCCCAGGCCGGCGTTCCAAAAAGCAAATCCGCAGCTCCGGCTCCGGCTGCTGAAGATCATTATAAGGGTAATGATATGACGCCCTCTGATACAAATCGTAAGTAGGCAGGTGATTTTATGGATTATATATGGGTTGTCATTTTGCTGATGGCCGTCTTTTCCCTGCCTGATATCTTACGCCGGAAAAGACGCTATCCCACGCGAAAAAAGCCTTTGCCTGGTCCGGGAGAAACGCGGTCGGAACAAAGGCAGGAACCTCGTCATGAAGTGCCTGGGGAAATAAAAAGCAAGCCTGCTCCTGAGAAAAAAACGCCGCAGCCAGTGCAGAGCAAGCCTGTGCCCCAGCCAGCTCCGAAACCGGTCCCGCTGCCCCGTACGACGGTAAGCATGCCGGTTCCTGGAACAGCGGCAATGCGGTCACAGAGCATTCGCGGAGCGGTTTTGCCTGCAGCGGCTTCTGTCCAGGAAAGACCCTGGTGCGGCATAGCTCCGGAGGCGCGGGATATTTATGCCGGCTTGGTGTGGTCGGAACTGCTGCAGCCGCCGCTGGCTCTGCGCAAGCACCGAAATACATATTTTAACGAATAGATGAGGTTTTGTACATGATAAAGGAAAAACGAATACATATCGACGGTATTCCTACCCTGCAAATTAGCTGTGGGGAAATGCCAAAGGGAATCGTCCTGTTTTATCACGGCTGGTCGTCTCAGAAGGAATATCAATCTGTTCGGGGGCATTTATTGGCAGCATATGGGTATGACGTTCTTATTCCTGAAGCCGTCAATCATGGTGAACGAGGGACTGTGAAGTATGATAGTCCAGAAGCATATGCGGCATTTTGGCAGACTATTTTCCAAAATCTGCGGGAAGCGGCCTCCTTTGTGGAATACTCGCGAGAATGGCGGCCTGGTGTACCGCTGGCCGTTATGGGCCATTCAATGGGCGGTTTTACAGCACTTGGCGTCATGACTCATTATACGGAGTTTACCGCTGCTGTTGCCATGAACGGGTCTGGCTGGTGGGATGAATCGGAAAGGCGCTTTCGTGCCGGACTTCATATTGAAAAGCCCCGAAGCTTTAAAACACTTTCAATGCAGCTGCGGTCTATGGATCCGTTTCTATATACGGATAAGCTTGCCGGACGAGCTATTCTATCTCTTCATGGCAGTGCTGATACTGTCGTTGATCCGGCTGCGCAAGCGCTGTATATGGAAAAAATTGTACAGGACCGCCGGATTATGTCAGAATCGATAGCCTATGAAGAACTGGGTCATTTTGTTACGACCAATATGATGGGAGATGCCATTCAGTGGTTGGACCGTGTGATCAGGATATAATGCTTGGCACACTGCAAAATCTATAAATATAGACCGATGCTTTGGAAAAAAGTCGTATTTTCTGTACTGAACAGACGGAGAATACGACTTTTTCTGTCTGTTTTAGACTTCTACAAGCAGAAAAAACTGCCTGTCAGTCTGTCTGACATATAAAAAATACCGTACCGGAGACAGCAAATATTCTGTGCCAGTGCGGGAAAGATTTGTCTAGCAAGCATGTCCTTTCAAGTGTTTTGTGATTTGAAGGACTCCGGTAAGATACAATATTACGGCGATCCATGTAAAACTAAATGTAACAAGCAGCGGCTGCGTCAATGCTTCGCCGTTGAGCAGTCCGATAAGCAATGAAATACTGGGAGCCAGATACATGCAAATGCCTGAAATCGTCACGGGAGAGCCTTTGAGACCGGCCGTAAAAAAGAGAATGGGGACGGCTGTGACGATGCCTGTAGCCGGCAGCAGCAGCCAATGCCAGCCCTGCAAGACGCCGACTGCCCCGGCAGAAGTAAATTCACAGAAGGCGATATAAGCCAGAGCCAAAGGAACCATAGAAAATGACTCGATGAAAACAGAAATCTGGCTGTCCAACGTGATTTTTTTCTTCAACAGACTGTAGGCCGCCCATGATAAACAAATGCACAGCGATAAGTAAGGAACTTGCCCGAACAGGAAAAAAGCAATGCCAAGGCCGGCAGCGGCAAAGAGGATGGAAAGTCGTTGGAACATGCCCAGATGTTCGTGAAATATAATGGCGCCAAATAGGATGACTACAATGGGATTGATGAAATACGCCAAGCTGGCTTGCAGAATGTGGTTGTGCGTCATAGCATAAATAAAGCATCCCCAATTGGTAGTGATCATAATACAGGCCCCAAAAATATACGGCCATTCCTGTCGGTCATGCAGCACGTTTTTAAGTTCCGGCACCAAATGCTTCTGCAGAATGAGACCATAGCAGAAAAGTGCGGACCAAACGATACGCGTAGCCAGAATGTACATGGAAGGAACGTCTTGAAGGAGCATCCAAAAAAGAGGCAGCAGCCCCCACATTACTTGTCCTGTCAGTGTGTAGAGAATGTATATGTTCATCCTTTTTATCCTTTTCAATATATTAGGCGTAATGCCTGATATTGATTATAACAGGAAAAGGCATATTTCTCAATTTGCGGAGAAACTATGATCAAACAGCATATTATATATTTAATTTATTTTTAAGACAAAATACACATATTGTTAAAATTAAAATATAATAATGTTAATAATTGGAATAAATTAAATAAAAATGAGAAAATATATTTACAAAAAAAAGAAAAAGGTGTATAATGTACTCATGATCAAGTTGGAAAACTTATCATAGTGCGGACGCACACAGATTTATCTACATAATCATACATACATAAAATATACCAGCCATTCCCCTGGCTGGTATATTTTATGTCTTTTGTACAGGCATATGAAATTTTATATAAAACGAAATATGGTAATTTATGATATAATATATTATACAGTAAAAAAGGAGTGTGTAATATGGCATTGCCTAATGTATATATTATCGCCTGTGGCGGCACGATTGCCGGTAAAGCTGCTTCAGCAGAAAATTTGACAGGATATAAAGCCGGGGAAGTAACCATAGACGAATTACTTCGATCTGTGCCGCAGATCGAACAATATGCCGGCGTACAGGGGGAACAGTTCTGTAATATTGACAGCTCAAATATGACAGAGCAATTGTGGCTGGCGCTGGCGCAGCGCGTTCAGGAGGTGGCCTCCCGCCCCGATGTAGATGGCATCGTTATTACACATGGTACGGATACGATGGAAGAAACCGCCTATTTTCTGCATTTGACAGTCCACACGGATAAACCGGTCGTCCTCGTCGGTTCCATGCGCCCCTCGACGGCAATCAGCGCGGATGGGCCTTTGAATTTGCTGGAGGCAGTTCGAACGGCTGCTGTTAAAGAGACCGGGCGATACGGCGTTGTCATTGCTATGAATGGTACCCTTTGCAGTGCCCGGTTTGTGGAAAAGACGGATACAACTCATGCTGACACCTTTAAGGGACGGCAGATGGGAAATCTCGGCTTTATTCAGGATGGGCAGCCTTTTTTTTATCAGGCACCACTGCGCCGTCACACCACGTCGTCAGCTCTTTCGTGTGACAAAATACGTGCGCTGCCGCCAGTGGCTGTCGTATATTGTTATATCGGTATGTCTGGCAGCTGTATTGATGATGCTGCATCTCATGGCGTAAGGGGCATTGTATTGGCTGGCTTGGGACATGGCAGGATGCCGGCGGCTATATGGGCGGCAGCGTCTGCGGCTATGAAGCGGGGAATTTATATTGTCCGGGCAAGCCGGACAATGGGTGGTATAGTTAGCCCAGTTCCGGAATACAGTGGCGTTATTTGTGCGGATAGTCTGACCCCGCAAAAGGCTAAAATATTACTCCAGCTGGGGTTGTTGAAAACTGAAAACCATAAGGAACTGCAAGCATTATTTCGCGTGTACTGAGATTGGATATTGCTGGCTTGTTCTCACCGGCTCGGTGTGATAAAATAAAAAAGATATAGAAAAGATATACTTACGTATTGTAATTTGTATACAGATGGGAGAGATTGCATGATGAAAAAATATAAGCATATATTGACCGCAGCGGCATTAACGGCGGTACTGGGGACATCTGCTTTTGCGGCGAACGGAGTGGGACTGCAGGATATTGATGGGTATTGGGGCAAGGCGGCCATTCAATATTTTTATGATAATCACTATGTAAGCGGCACCAACGGTCAATTTCGTCCGAATGAAGACCTGACTCGTGAGGGCGTTGCGGCGATTGTCAATAATATGCTCGGTGAAGATACGCCGGTAGCGGCGACGAATTTTTCTGATGTCAAAGGCCGCTGGTCTGAACGAGCTGTTTCTTCACTGGTTGATAAACAGATTATGAAGGGATACAGCAACGGCACCTTTAAACCGCAGCAGAAGGTTACACGGGAAGAGTTTGCTGTGATCGCATATAATTACATGAATTATAAGGGAATGAGTAGCAGCAAAACAGCTGTTCCCTATGCAGATGAAAATAAAATTTCCCCATGGGCTAAAACGGCGGTAGATACGCTGGCAGCAGGTGGTTATATGACGGGAGCTAACAATGTGTTCAATCCGCAGCAGAATATTACCCGCGGCGAAGCCGTGAATGTTCTGTACCGGTTAGTGAAAAATAATGCGGAAACGACACAGGGGGAAGTTTCACTGGAAACCAAGGCTTTTAAGGATATTAAAGATGTATACGGCTCTGTGAAAAATTTTGCAAAGGACGGGATTATGTATTGGCAGGGCGGGATACTTCATGTAGGTGTCAAAACGGATAAAAATAAGGATAAGCTGGAAGATGCTTTTGCTGCCGACAAGGATATTCCGGCAGAAAGTATTACTGTTCAGCGTTCTACATACAGCTATAATGAATATAAGGATCTCATGGCACAGGCGGAAAAGATATATAAAGCGACGGAACCGACCAATACTGTCATCAAGACAGATGTGGATTATCTGAATGAAAAGGTCGTTCTTACAGTTCCTTCTATTTCCAAGGAAACACAGGCGAATTTGAATAAAGCTCTTGGCAGTGCGCTGCGCATTGTCATTCAATAACGGTCCGGCTGAAGGAGTGCAAATCGATGAAGCATACAAAACTTGCTGCCGTTCTGGCAGCCATGATGATAACAGGAACTGCCGCCGTTTCCGCAGCTGCGCCTTACACGGATTTGGAGACGCTGCCAAGCCGAAATGCCATTGATTATTTATATGATACAAGATGCTTAACGTTTGCGGCTGGCAATCAGTTTTTTCCACAACAGGCTTTGACGAGAGGTGAATTGGCTCAGCTCATTTATAATATAGCAGCTAATATCCCTATCAGCAATCCATCTTTTAAGGATGTGACAGCGGGAAAGGCCGGTGACGCCATTGCGGCCGTTGCGGCGCAGGGAATACTGCAAGGATATGAAGATGGTTCGTTCCGGCCTGATGAACCTGTAACGCGGGAAGAATTTGCCACGGTTCTCTATCGGTATCTGCAATATAATCACTTGGCAGACAAGGATGAAAACGTGCAGCCGTATGTAGACGAAAATCATATTTCACCATCGGCACTGGAGGCCGTGCAGATACTGCATAGCAAACATATCATGGTGCCAGCTGACAACATGTTTCGCCCAAAGGAATACATGACACGAGCCGTTGCTGCTGAAGTCATATATCGGCTTATGCGTTCTGATACGCAGTATATCTCACATGTGCAGGTAGAAATGCAGGTCATGAAGGCACTCACGGCCGAATATGGATCCACGCTGGCCTTTTTTCGACAAGGGACGATGTATTGGAATGATGATACCTTGGTTTTGGGTATCACAGAAGGATCGACAAAGCATTTGGCAGAGCGGCTGAAAAATGATGTGACCCGATCGGATGCTGTCATTATACGGCGCGTTCATTTGAGTCGTAATGATTATACGCAGCTTATGAATCGGGCCGTAAATTGTGTTGTTGAGGGCGAAGGAGTCCAGAATTACGTGGGGTCTGTCCCGGATTATTTCCATGAGCAGATCGTATTGACGATGCGGCGACCTGTCAGTGAAGCGACCTTACAGGAACTGATGAAGCGTGTCGGGGAAGGTCTTGTACGTATTGAAACCGTAGCCGAACCTGGTAAGAAAGCCATTGTGCAGCAGGTTGGTAAAACAACTGCTGAAAAGACGGGATCAGCTGATGGAGATAATACCTATTTACCCCTTGTGGATCAGTCGACCTCTAAAGCGATCAATACGGTTGCAGATGATAATTTAAAATAAAAATTCTGTATATACAAATACCCTGTCCGGGGTGGGACAGGGTATTTCTTTTAACTATTGACGGATGGCAGAAAGAGTTTTGTCAGTTCGTCGGGGGATTGGATCAGGTAATCAGGATGCAATGTTTCTAAAAAAGGCTTGTTTCGAAATCCCCATGTGACTAGAACTGAGTCGAGAAATGCGTTGTCGGCTGTCTTTTTGTCTACTTCTGAATCACCGATATAAATGGCGTCTTCCTTGGCGCAGCCGAGACGTTTTAAGGCTTCCCATACCATATCGGGAGCCGGTTTTTTGTTGTATAATGGTGATTCTCCCATGGAAAAGGCGACCAGATTCTTGAAAAAAGCATCGTGGAGTTCAGTGACGGCGGCCTGCCCTTTATTGGAAACAATCGCCATTTTATAGCCGCCCTTCTGCAGACTGCTAAGAGCGGCACAGATGCCGGTATACGGATGAGTATTTCCCTGGCAGTGGGTACTGTAATATGTTTGGAATTCCCGGAGCAAATTGTCTTTTAGCTCTGGGGATGCTTCCGGGCCGGCAGCCCGTTCGATCAGGCCGGAATATCCATAGCCCAGGCATGGGCGGACTTGTGTTTCTGTTTTTTCAGACAGATTATACCGGTGAAAAACGTGATTCAAACTATTTGTCAGTTCGTCCAGCGTATTAAGGACGGTGCCATCCATATCAAAGATGATTGCTTTATAATTTTTCATATATATGCGACTGTAATGAGCCTTGCCTCCCTTTTATTTGTATACCGCTTATTATAACGGCAGAAGCAGAATTTGTCTAATGCGGACATCTTCCTGTAAGGATGATTTGGCGGGATAGCGGACTGGCAAGAGCTTCGCAACTATGTTACAATAAGAAAAACTTTAGAATGCAGGATAGAGGAGAGAATGATATGACCAATTTTTTGCCGTATGCTATCGTAGCCGGTATTGTAATTGTCTTTTTTGTGGTGTGTTATATTATGTTTTCCGGTGGCAGTACGGAAGATACCAAGGATAAAAAGCACGGCGGCACAAGTGAACAACCGGTGCGGGCGGAAAAACGAGCTTCACGGCCACTGCCGGAGATACGTCGTACCGGAGTCCGGCAGCGCGCTGCGAAGGGAGATGATACCGCTCCTCTTCCTCATATCACGACCGTCAATGTGAGAGAACGAAAAGAAGATCCGAGTGAAACCGCATTTGTAACGACAAAGGGGGAAGCGGTGCGCCGCAGCGATGGGGAAATCGTATATGCAGAGGCGGCTACGCATGCACATAAAAAACTTCGGGAAGAAAATTTAGAAGCGACGCGGGTATTATCACGTGAAGAAATTCTGGCTGCAATGGATAAGGTGGATAAAGAAGAAGCGGCAGCTTACAGAGCTAAGGCAGCAGAAGAAAAAAGAGAACGGGAACAGCAAAGAGCCACTATACGGCATGCGGAAGAAATACATATTGCCCGGGATCAGCAGGTCCTGCGAAACGAACGGAAGCAGCAGCGGCTGCAGCGGGAAGAAGAACGTCTCCGGCAGAACGCTGCCAATTCTGTCGATCATGGGGAAGCACAGACGGAGCCCCTGGCTGACATGGCTGCGGTTATTTCAGCGGATTTGGCAGCTAAGCAGCATGCAGAGCAAGCTGCCTCTGCCGGCAAAGGAGTCAGCGTTGTCAAACAGGTAATGGAAGAAACGAAGAGAACGGCTGTCCGGGACGCTTCTTCTGCACAAGCGGAATCGGAAAATCCTGCGGCTTGTTCTGTTTCCGATGAAACGCAGATGCTGCGCCCGTCAGATCTGGCCAGTCATATCAATAAAAAAAGTACGTCCAGTGCGGCCGGAGCCGTAACAGACCAGACGCTGCGCATGGATGTGCTGCATGCGGGTGCCGCGGCGGCAGTATCGGACGATACGGCAGCAGGACTGCCGGCACGGAAAAAACATACGGCACGGCAGCATGCAGCGGCAGAGCAGTCACATCAAAGCCCTTGGGGCAGCGATGCATCTGGTATAACGGCAAAGCCCGGTCCGCTTGCCGGTACCGGCAAGCGAAATTCTATCTGGAATGCGGACGAAGTGGAAGAATCACCGGTTGTCAAGCAATGTGCTTCTCATTTCCTTAATCAATTCGGATTGGTAACGCCGGAACTACAGCATCAGATACGGTACATTACGGCAGCGGCCTTTCATTGCATTGGCTGTGATTCAGATAGTGACAGGAAACAGGCAGTGACTCCGGTACTTGTGCAGGAAGCACTCCAAAATGTTCAGAAAGCCTATGCAGCTCATCCGGATACGCATGTAGAGGCATTGGCTTTGCAGGCATTTTATGATATTGTTCATTGCCCCGCTGTATCTACACGGCATTTGGTAGCTGTAGATGCCTTGAAAGTTATGCCGTATCTATCACGGGAGCATTATAAAATTCTGGCAGTATTGCTGCTGTTTTTATATTCCCGCAATGCGCACAATGTAGATAAAGAAACGTTTTGTCAGTATATTGATACCTACGTTCTTCCTTTTGTCGATGGATTTCCGACAGAACGGCCTTACTACCAACAGCTGGATTATTTGCACTGTACGGCCTTTGAAGGAAAAGAAACCCATTTCGCAGAGATTCTTGCTGACTCGTATCCGTTGCTGTTCCGTTATCGCGGTATCACAGAGGAAGAATTGCGCAAGGCGCTGAAGGGGAAGCGGATTCCCAATGAATTTATCGTTCAGTCCTTCAATTCACCACTGATCAAGCTGGCTATGGTAGATGAAAGTATGGCAGCGCGATTTTTCCGTCTGACAGGCATTGCGGACCGCAATATGCAGGATCACATTTTGCGTTTGGCGAAAAAGCGGCCTGCCAGTTTCAGCGGCGAGGAAGCACTGGATATTATGGAAGATATTTCTCCTATTCTGGCTGATTTAGGAGATATATGGGACAGTTCCATGCTGCGCGTTTCCACCTTATCCCTGCTGGGTCTCTACCTGGCGCAGGGATTCGTGAAGGAAACGATTGGTGAGGAATTTGATTTGTCCCGCTGGTTTGAATAAAGGAGGGATTGGATGAAAAAAATTCGTAAGGCCGTAATACCTGCTGCCGGTTTTGGTACGCGGTTTCTACCGGCGACAAAAGCTACGCCAAAGGAAATGCTTCCCATTGTCGACAAGCCGACGATTCAGTATATTGTAGAAGAAGCGCTGCAAAGCGGTATCGAGGAAATTCTTATTATCAGCGGCCATGCAAAACGGGCCATTGAAGATCATTTTGATACAAATCCCGGACTGGAGATTCATTTGGAAGCCCATCATAATGATGAGCTTTTGAAAATGGTGCGGAGTATTTCGGAAATCAACATCCATTATATTCGTCAAAAACATATGCGAGGGTTAGGAGATGCAATTTTATGCGCGCAGTCATTTATTGATGACGAACCTTTCGCTGTTCTCCTCGGTGATGATGTAGTCTATAATGAAACGGAACCGGCACTGAGCCAGATGATTGATATTTATAATAACGTAAATGCCACGGTGCTGGGCTGCCAGGAAGTTCCGTTGGAAAAGGTATCGGCATACGGGATTGTCAAGGGAGTTCCGGCAGAGAGAGAGAATGTTCTGCGCGTGACGAGCATGATAGAAAAGCCAGGCATTAAAGAAGCTCCCAGCCGTATCGCTGTGCTGGGCCGTTATATTATTACGCCGGATGTATTTGAAATATTGAAACGGACAGAGCCTGGAAAGGGCGGAGAAATCCAGCTGACAGATGCATTGCAGACGATGGCGGCCCGCGAAGCTGTCTATGCCTACTGCTTTAAAGGTAAACGATACGATGTCGGCGACAAGCTGGGATTTTTGAAGGCCACAGTAGAATATGCTCTGCGCCGTCCTGATTTAGGAGCTCCCTTCCGAGAATATTTGAAAGAGGTATTAACAGCAGACGGCCGGAAAATATGATAGATATATATCAATTACGCAGATAAATGCTATGTAAATGTGCCCGTTTATTGTAAAAAAATGTAAATTATAAACGTAAAATGGCATTGACAATAGGACGTTATTTGCGTATAATATATCTGTGTAAATGAGTATCAGTATTAGTTTTTAAAGAAGAGGTGCCTTATGTTTCAGAATAGTGATTTTTGGATAGGCTTAGGTATTGGTGTTGTCGCAGGTGTTTTTGGTTATAAATTATTGTCTGAAAGAGAACAGCAGCTTCTCGCATTGCAGCAGCCGGCAGCCGGATCTGTTTCCGCTAATGTGCCTTTAGCTGAATTGCAGCGTCAAAAAGAAGAATTGGAAGATATGATCGCAGCTCAGGAAGCAGCACAGGAAAAATAGTACATGCATCAATCAAAGACTGTTGCCGTTTTGGTGACGGTCTTTTTTACACAGTAGCTGATAGATTATACATAGAAAGGGCTGCTTGCCATCGTGCTATCAATATCCAAATGGGATTTTATTATCCGAACCGTACAAATTTCATCTTATATACCGGGCCGTATCCGTCTGCACAGTAAGAAACTTATCGGTAATGCGGAATTGGGGCGCAAGGTATATGCGTATGTAGCCAGTTATACGGAAATTGACGCGGTCGATGTAAATATTGCTACCGGGTCTGTTTTAATCAAATACCGGCCGCAGCTGCTGCGGTCTAACGGAGAACTGGCAAGAGTTGAACAATATATTATGAACCACGCAGAGAGGAGAGGGTAATTGTGTCTTATGTTTCTGGATTTATGCTGGGAGCGTCTATTGGGAAGGCCATACACGGTATGTTCTGTAAAAAAGCAGCCGCGGCTGGGCCGCGTCCGACTGAGGTAAAGCAGCCGCAGCCGGTACCGCCTGTGACACCAGCCTTTACCTGTGTATCCGCTTTAAAAGGCCGTCGGCGTTTCAGAGCTGCCGGGCTTGTGCAAAATCATCAATTAGCGGCGCTGCTGGAACAAAAAATCAGCAGGCTGGCATCTATAGAATCTTTTCAGGTGAATGTATTGACGGGCAGTATCCTGATATGCTCCTCCAATGAGCAAGTATTGGATGCATTTGAAGCTTTTTTTCGTACCCGTTTATTCCCCGGTGCCGGACAACTGATTCTGCGGGATCTTCATGAAGCACAGGCATCAGAAGAAAAAGCAAAAACAGTATATACAAACACCTTATATGATATTGCGGATATGTTCAGTAATTTCATTTCAAAGAAAACTCGCCACGTGCTTGATTTGAGATCCCTCGTGTCACTCCTTTTTATCATACGAGGCTTGCGTAAAATGGTTATGATGGGTCAGCGTCCCACCGGACCGCAGATGCTGTGGTGGGCTGCATCGTTGATGAGGGGACTGAGATAATATGTATACATGTTATACCTTACAGCTGCACAGCGTGCTGCCTGTGCGGATGAGGCCGCTGCTAAGCGTCAAGCTCCGTCAGTTGAAGGGCATTGCGGCGGCATCGACAGATGAAAAGAAAATCACCTTATATTATACAGGAAAAGCGGATCTGCAGTTTATCCGCATGTTTGTCCGATCGTTTGAAGCTAAATACGGTAAAAAAAAGGAAGAAAAGAAAGAATTGGATGTAGCGGCTTATCGCCGTGAAGCGATTCTTTCCGTAGGCGGCTTTATAGTCATGAATATTCTGAAGAAGACAAATCCTGAATTTTATGGCAGTATTCTTCTGTTCCGCCGTGTATTTACCCTGTATATTGCGCGTCGCTTTATCCAAAATGGCGTCATGGGCCTTATAAAAGATCATCAAGCCAATGCGGACACTCTGACGGCGACTGCTGTTGCGGCATCCGTTTTGGCAGGAAAACCAGAATCAAGTCTGACCCTGCTGGCATTATCCAACGGCGCGGAAATGCTGACGGAATATGCGGCCGAACGGGCCCGCAGCCAGATATCAGGACTGCTCCGGCTGGATCAGCGAGATGTTTGGATCATCGAAAACGGCCGTGAACGGAAGGTACCTGTGGAATCGCTCAAAGTAGGCGATCATATTGCCGTGCATCTGGGAGAAAAGATATGTGTCGATGGACGCGTTGTCGGCGGTAATGCGGCGGTCAACCAGGCCTCCATTACCGGCGAATCCAATCCGGCTATTAAGCAGAAAGGCTCCTTTGTCTATGCCGGCAGCGTTATTGAGGCCGGTGATCTGATCATCGTCGTTGAAAAAGTCGGTAATGATACCTCCTTGGCACAGATCATTCATTTGGTGGAAGAAGCCCAGACACGGCGAGCGTCGGTTCAGAACTTTGCCGATAAAATGGCCAATATGCTGGTGCCGATTTCCTTTATTGGCGCAGCTATCGTGTATGGAGCGACCAAGGATTGGCAGCGCGTGCTGAATCTGTTATTTATCGATTTTTCCTGTGGTTTGAAGCTATCTACGGCTACGGCTATTTCGGCGGCTATCGGTATGGCAGCCCGTAAAGGGATACTGATCAAAGGCGGCAACTATATCGAAAACCTTGCCGATATCGATACGGTCGTGCTTGATAAGACCGGAACGATTACGATGGGAGTTCCACAGATATCCCATATCGAAACGGCAAATAACGTAGAAGAAAAAGAAATGATTCTTCTGGCGGCATCGGCAGAAATGCATTCTGTCCATCCGCTGGCAGTAGCGGTACAAAAATATGTCAAGGCGAATCAATGGAGCGTGCCGCCTCATGATACGTCGACGACCATTGTGGCCAGGGGAATGAAGGCGTCTGTCCCCGATTTCGAAGCATACCGGGGTGGCGACATTCTTGTCGGCAGCCGCCGCTTTATGTCCGAAGAAGGGGTCCGGGGCGTTCCAGATGTGAGCAATAAGACCTGGGGTAAAAACCTGCTGTATGTCGCGCGGGACAATCAATATCTGGGAATCCTGTCGATCGAGGATCCTGTCCGTCCGGCGATGAAGAAAACCTTGAATCAGATGCGGCGTATCGGCATTGATGAAGTTGTCATGCTTACCGGCGATTCCAAGGATGTAGCAGCCGATGTGGCGCGCACCATGGACATCGATTCGTATCATGCGGAAATCCTGCCGGAAGATAAGGCCAACTATGTCATGAAGCTTCAGAAACGGGGCAACGTCATGATGGTTGGCGACGGCATCAACGACGCTCCGGCCTTGGCCTTTGCTGATATCGGCGTTAGCTTGGGCGGCAACAAGACCGACATTGCTGCGGAATCGGCAGCGATCACGATTCGTTCGGAAGATCCCGGGAAATTATATGATGCTCTGCAGATTGGCCGTCAGACCATGAAGGTTATCGACCAGAATTTCACGGCGACGATTGTTGTAAATTCGGCGGCGATGCTGCTGGGAGCACTGGGACGGATCAGTCCGCTTTGGGCGGCGGTTATTCATAATACGGCGACATTGGCTGTTGTACTCAACAGTGTCCGTATTCTGGGGCCCAAACGCCCGACCGTACGATAAGGCCGGGCTCGACGAAAAACAAGGAGTTTTCTGTCTGATGTATTCCATGAAAGGCTGTATCGTTTCATGGATAGGATCGGGCAGGAGACGGCCTTGCTTTTTTTATTGCAAAGAACCGGCATTGCTGTTTTGGGGTTATAAGATATGGGAAATTTATGCTATACTGTTTATTTGTCATTAGAAGTAGCGTTTGAATATTTCTGACACCATTATTCTCGTTGCCCATGGAAGATAGAAGACTGCATTTTCTATTAGACAAAAGCGATTATTTAGAGTACACTTTTTTGTATCCCGCACAGAAGAAGCGGATATAACAGGAAAAGAAGTGATATAGTTGGAAATATGGAAACGGAACTTGTACATCTGCTGGATCGGGACGTTCCTGACCTCGGCAGCGTTGAGTCAGGTCGCACCAATTCTGCCGCTGTACATTCATGAACTGGGGATATCGGATATGGGGAGTGTTGCTATGTGGTCCGGGTTTGCCTATGGATCGACAACGCTTGTCATGACCTTTGTGTCGCCAGCCTGGGGCAAATTGGCTGATGAGTACGGTCGCAAGCCTATGCTGCTGCGTGCCAGCCTGGGTATGGCTGTTATTTTAGCTCTTACGGCATTTGTATCCTCCATAGGACAGCTGGTTGTGCTGCGACTTTTGATGGGTATCATTTCCGGCTATAACTCAGGTGCGATCACCCTTATTGCGACGGAGACCCCGCGGGAAAAATCAGGCTGGGCTTTGGGAACCTTGTCGACCGGCGCTGTCTGCGGACAGCTGTTGGGACCGCTGTCCGGCGGATATTTGGCAGAAGCCGTCGGCGTGCGGGAAAACTTTATGGTTATGGGGATTTTGCTGCTCCTCAATTTTTTTCTGTCTCTGCGGTTTATTCGGGAGGAGTTTGTCCGCCCGGAACGTAAAAATGTCAAAAACCTGCGGGAAATCTGGCACAGTCTGCCGGATCCTCATATGCTGCTGTGGATGTTTGTAACAACCTATCTTGTCATGACGACACTGTTTTTCGTGCAGCCCATGCTGACTATTTATATTCAGGCATTAGATCCGCAGACAGATCATCTGGCGCTGCTGGCTGGATTTGCCTTTGCTGCCTCCGGTATTTCTGCGGTGCTGGCAGCACCGTATTTGGGCCGGCTAGCCGATCGGGTCGGCGCTCAGAAAGTTTTATGCATTTCTTTGACCTTTGCCGCGGCCGTATCTATTCCATAGGCTATGGTACATCATGTATGGCAGCTTATTCTGCTGCGTTTTTTTATGGGACTGTCTACCGGTGCGATGCTGCCCTCTGTAAATACGCTGCTGCGGCAAAATATTCCTGCAGAAATTGCCGGGCGTGTTTTCAGTCTGAATCAATCCGCGCAGTTTTTAGGAATTTTCAGTGGTGCCTTGCTGGGCGGGCAAGTTGCGGCGCATTTTGGGATACGAAGTGTTTTCTTTGTTGTTACCTTTATTTTGGGTGGGAATGCCCTGTGTGTATACCGAAATTTATATCGGAGATTGGACCGGCCTGGAGCAAATATGTAATGTGCCCAAAACCATACTATAAAGGTATTGATTGAGTTGACAGACCGTGCTATAATAAAAACAGGAATAAAGCGATCTGTTTACGACCGCCTTGTTTGAGGGAAGGAAGGGATTCAGATGAAAACAGAAGAAGGAACGATCTTGTCGGTCGACGACAATGGCTGTGTGGAAATAAAAGTAGGCCGTCATTCTGACTGCATCGCTTGCGGGGCATGTCCGGGAGCGGAAAGCATCGTTGTGACCGCACTCAATCCGGTAGGTGCCCAGGTCGGGCAGCATGTTAAATTCGAAGTACGGGAAGTCAACGTTGTTATTGGGGCTTTCGTGTGTTTTGTCATGCCGTTGCTTATTGCGGCTGCCGGAGCTTTTGCCGGACACTGGGTGGGTCTGAGTAATGGGTTTGATGCTGTACAGGCCGCTATTGTAGGCGGTATTATTGGATTTGTGATTGGCGCCGTCGGGGTCAAGCTCTTTGATCGGTCTTTGACAAATGATGTTGCCGCAAAACCCAAAATTACGGAAATTGTTGCATAACGAAAAAAGTGTATCAGAGAGAGTCGAATAGCAGCCTGACGGGAAAATACAGTGTATGATCCTGTCAGGCTTTTTGTGTGCACAAAGAAAAGCTGGCTCCTTTATATGGTATGCTTGCTTAAAAAAAATAGAAATATGTTATCTTCTCAAAACAGACGAAAGACAGCATAAATGGTATATTCTCTCTATATTGTTTTGAAAAAATGTCCGAATGGAGTAGGAGGAATTTCTTCCATTTGATATAATGGCAAACAGAAAATGATTACTGGTATCGTAACAGATATCATGTGGAAATGGAGAATCCTTATGAAGCATAACATATCAAGAATGCAGCGTACCGCCTGGTATGTCGGACTGTCCTGTGCTGTCCTGCTG
>NZ_LEKT01000130.1 GCF_001045675.1 Megasphaera cerevisiae DSM 20462 | reverse complement strand
GGGTTTGTCAAGTTAAGTGTGTAAGTTTTTTTAGGTATCATAAAAGAAGATGCGTTACCAGTGATTGCTGGCTTTAAAATTTCTCGTATTTCAGGATACGAGCTTGCAGCTTATCATCCATAGCCAACTGGTTTCTGACCATCGCCCAGTTCTGGATATGATGCCCTTCCCACTTGGCATAGAGTTCCTTTACCCTGAGATAGAGAACCTTGAAGACAGATTCCTCGCTGGAGAACGAGCCCTTCTTGGTGACTTTTCGGAAGCTGGAATTCACGCTCTCTATCGCATTGGTGGTATACATCACCTTCCTTACGGCACTGCCATAGTTGAATAGTTGCTGGACATGCTGCCAGTTCCGCTTCCATGTTTCTACCGCACCGGGGTACTGGCTCCAGGCCTGCTTGAACCGCTCGAATTCGGCCTCAGCACTCTTCAGGTTCACGGCTCCATAGACCTTCCTGAGCTGGGTCGTGTAGGCCTTGTAATCCTTGGATGGGATGTACTTGATGGAGTTGCGGATCAGATGGACGATGCAGCGCTGCACGACCACCTGGGGGAAGATGGACTTTGCTCCCTCTTCCAAACCGGAGACACCATCCATGCAGATGAATCCGACATCTTCAACGCCACGGGCCTTCAGCTCATCGAATATCTGCATCCAGTTATGTTTGCCCTCCGTCTCGTTCATCCAAAGGCCCAGGACATCCTTCGAGCCATTGATGTCATAGCCGAGGATGACGTAGACAGCGTGGTTCTTGGTCTCATAATCCTTGCGTACAGAGACGTACAGGCAGTCTACGAACAAGAAGGGGTAGAAGGGGTTCAGAGGACGTGTCTGCCAATGCTGGACTTCGTCCATCACTCGGTCTGTGATGTTCGAGATGCTCTCTGCGGACAGCTCGAATCCATAGATGTCATCAATCGTCTTGGCAATATCCCGCTGGCTCATGCCGCGTGCATACATGGCCAGTACCTTGCTCTCGATCCCTGTGACATCCTTGGTGCGTTTGGGGACTA
>NZ_LEKT01000129.1 GCF_001045675.1 Megasphaera cerevisiae DSM 20462 | reverse complement strand
AATCTCTACGGGGATCGGTGCGAAGGAAAAGCCTTCTCCATTATTGGGAGGAGGCTTTTTTCTTTTGAAAGAATTTAAAACTATTGATGAGCAGATACAGCTTCTTCGCGAACGCGGGTTGGTAATTGACGATACAGAAAGAGCCAAGGCATACTTGCTTACTCAAAATTACTATAACATTATCAATGGCTATGCTAACTATTTCCCGCGCAATGGTGATCAATATACTGCTAGCACTAACTTTGATGAGATTGCCAATCTGTATGTATTTGAGCGAGAAATAAAGCAGGCCATATTCCAAGCTATCATTGATATGGAAACACATCTCAAAGCAGTGTTTGCCTATCGCTTTGCCGAATCCTACCCCAATACTCCATACGCCTATTTGAATGTTGACTGTTATGATAAAGAAAAGACGCGGTCTGTTATATCGACAATATCAAAATTGTCTAAAACAATTGCAAAACATAAGAAGTATAATGATAATAGCATTGCGCATTACGTAAAGCAGTATAAAAATATTCCTATATGGGTTTTAGCAAACTATCTTGATTTTGGTGATTTGCGCTATATGCTAACATCCTCCACAACAAAGGTACAAAATGCAGTGGCAAAAGACATGACAACTTTTATTCGTGTCCATATTCCATCCGTAACAACCTTCTCGCCAGAAATAATGATCAGCTTTATAGAAAATATTAATGATGTTAGAAATATTTGTGCTCATAACAATAGACTAATAGGTTTTATCTGTAGACGCGATAGTAAATACTGGAAACCATTACATGAAAAATATAAAATTGACGCAAGCTCTGATCGAAGAACGGTATTTTCTGTACTTATTACACTTCAATGTTTCCTAAGTATCAGTGAATATGGAACTTTACATAATAAAATACGAAAAGAAACTCGTCACTTAGCTAATCGTTTAAAAACCATTTCTGCCAATCAAATTCTTACAAAGCTTGGGTTTCCTGCTGGCTGGCATGAGACCACTGAAAAAATAAAATATTAATTATTATTCTAATGTTAGAAATCCCGCATCCTGCT
>NZ_LEKT01000128.1 GCF_001045675.1 Megasphaera cerevisiae DSM 20462 | reverse complement strand
AATCTGCTCAGCAGAGTAGTTTTCGATAGACTTTCCTTTAGGTACGTACTTTCTGAAAATGCGATTGTGACGCTCATTTTGAGCTCTCTCATAAGAGCTATATGGATGAGCAAAATATACCATTATACCATATCGTTCTAACTGAGATAATTCCGCAAACTCAGTTCCGTTGTCTGCTGTAATTGTTTTAAATACAGTAGCAAATTGTGATCCATAATATATTTTGAGACTACGTAAAGCAGCTTTTACAGATGCTACATCTTTACGTCGAATCTTAATAGCAATGAATTTATGCGTTACTTTCTCTACTAAAGTTAGTACCACAGCCTCTTTACCTTTACGCTTACCAACGATAGT
Source organism: Megasphaera cerevisiae DSM 20462 (assembly GCF_001045675.1). Lineage (GTDB taxonomy): Bacteria > Bacillota > Negativicutes > Veillonellales > Megasphaeraceae > Megasphaera > Megasphaera cerevisiae. Next base: position 702 of record NZ_LEKT01000128.1, on the reverse strand, counting down.
ATCTATTTCCCAATGACCAATCTCAAGATGTAGCTTAACGATATCTGGTCGTTCATCAATACTTCGGCCAAAGATGCGTACGTTCTTTGCTTGTTTAGGCTTTGATTTTTTACGACTAAGCAGTTCTGGTACATCGAATAGGGATAATGGTAGGCGTGATTGATTAAGGGCGTTATACAGCGTTTTAGCACATACAAGTTCCTCTTCAGTAAACAGATTATGCTTCTTAGCATAGCCAGCACATACGTCTAATGACCAGTTAGCTTTTTTAACTTGCTCTGCAACCCAAATAGCAAATGGACTTTCAGACGTAATGCGCTGTTTACGACCAGAACGTTTTCTGTTTTCATAGTAAACGGCTTGACCTCGACTAGGTACATACTCTGTTGGTCTGCCTCGATGTGTCGTCTTAGTTGCAGTGCCACGTTTTAATTCGTAGCCCACAGTACTAGGTGAGCAATTAAGTGCTTTTGCAATCTGGCGATAAGAGTAACCTTGCTTATGGAGCGCTTTGATTTCGCATCGATCTTCAAATCTTAAGTGTTGTCCTCTTTCGCGAGGTAGGGTATTAATGGTATTATTTAGGTAGTCCATAGTGATTGCCTCCGGTTAATTTTGTGTCGTAACTTAATTTTACCATTGATGCAATCCTATGGATCTTTTTATTTAGTTTTAGTGTTCAATTTCATTCTACAATTTACG
>NZ_LEKT01000127.1 GCF_001045675.1 Megasphaera cerevisiae DSM 20462 | reverse complement strand
GTCGATCATGGTAAAACAACGTTGACAGCAGCAATCACAAAAGTATTGTCCAAAAAGGGCTACGCTAAATTTGAAGATTATGCAGATATCGACAAAGCACCGGAAGAACGTGAACGCGGTATTACAATCAATACGGCACACGTTGAATACGAAACAGATAAACGTCATTATGCCCATGTAGACTGCCCGGGGCATGCCGATTATGTTAAGAACATGATCACCGGCGCGGCGCAGATGGATGGAGCTATCTTGGTTGTAAGCGCTGCAGACGGCCCGATGCCGCAGACGCGTGAACACATTCTGCTGGCCCGTCAGGTAGGGGTACCGGCTATCGTTGTATACCTCAATAAAGCAGATCAGGTAGATGATCCGGAACTAATTGAACTGGTAGAAATGGAAGTACGGGATTTGTTGACAGAATACGATTATCCCGGCGACGAAGTTCCCATTATTGTCGGATCAGCACTGAAAGCGCTGGAAGGCGATGAAGAAGCAGAAAAGAGCATATTGGCATTGATGGATGCGGTTGATGAATATATTCCGACGCCGGATCGCCCGACGGATAAGCCGTTCCTGATGCCGGTAGAAGATGTATTCACGATTACCGGGCGCGGCACTGTCGCAACCGGCCGTGTCGAACGTGGTACGGTCAAGGTAGGCGATACGATCGAAGTGGTTGGCTTATCGGATAAGCCGAAACAGACCGTAGTAACAGGCGTAGAAATGTTCCGTAAATTGTTGGATCTGGCAGAGGCCGGGGATAACATCGGGGCGTTGCTGCGCGGTGTAGAACGGAAAGAAATTGAACGCGGACAAGTATTGGCAAAGCCGGGAACCATTCATCCGCATACGAAATTCAAGGCGCAGGTATATGTATTGACAAAGGATGAAGGCGGCCGTCACACGCCGTTTTTCAATGGCTATCGTCCGCAATTCTACTTCCGCACGACAGATGTAACCGGCGTGATCCAGTTACCGGAAGGTACTGAAATGTGCATGCCTGGGGATAACGTTATGATGGATGTTGAATTGATTACCCCGATTGCTGTTGAAGTTGGTCTTCGTTTCGCTATCCGTGAAGGCGGACGTACAGTAGG
>NZ_LEKT01000126.1 GCF_001045675.1 Megasphaera cerevisiae DSM 20462 | reverse complement strand
GTAACGACACGGGATGTCGTCGTGGAGGCGGACAAAGCGAAAGAAGAAGCGAAGTACAATTCGCAAAGTGTCACCGTCATTACAAAAGAAGATATTGCGCGCAAACAAGGGAAATCGGTGGAAGACGTGATTTTCAATGAAGTGGGCGTGACCAGAACCGTCGACGCTATGGGTAAAGTAGGCATCTCTATCCGTGGGGCCGATCCTCGTCATACCCTGATCATGGTGGATGGCCAGCCCGTGCTGGGAGACGTGAGCAAATACAGCGGTAACGGCGACGAGCTCATGCGGATCGGCGCAGAAAATATCGAACGCATCGAAATCATCCGCGGTGCGGCCAGTGCCAAATACGGTTCTGATGCCATCGGCGGCGTCGTCAATGTCATCACTAAAGGGCCGAAGGATGCGCCTAGTGTACAACTCAATGCGGAGGCAAGTTATCATACATCACGTTATACAAGTTCCAATGAAACCAGTGCTATGCCAAGTAATTTCTATTTGAGAGCAGATAGTGGACAAATAGGTAAATTTAATATGTCTGCTTGGGGTTCAAAACGTAGTGTCTTATCCGTATATGCAAATGGAAGAAGTTATAATACAAATAATGGTTGGGGAGAAGAATTTAAACCTTCATTACGCTATTATGGTGATGAAAAAAATGTAGGTATTAATGGTAATTATGCTTTTAATGAGAAGCATAAAATTTTCTTTACCATAAATCATGATCGAGAAGATGTGGAAAGGAAAAATAAAAATGCTGATCCTAATAATTCATTAGCTGTCACTATGGAACCTTTAATTGGATACAAGTATAATGGCTCAGTTGTCAAGACAGAAATCTAAAGATTTTATAATGAACATTAAGCCGTGGCATAGTCTATGGGATTGTCAAGTAAAGTGTGTAAATTACTTTAAATTGAAACCTGATATTTTCGTACCATGGTGCCAATCCGTTCGTCAATAACCAGCTGATTCATCACTATGGCCCAATTGCGAATGGAGTGACCGTGCCATTTTTGATAAAGTTCCTTAATCCGTAAATAAAACACCTTAAAAACGGCTGTTTCATTGCTGAAAGCGCCCTGTTTTGTGACCTTGCGGAAACTTGAGTTGACGCTCTCTATGGCATT
>NZ_LEKT01000125.1 GCF_001045675.1 Megasphaera cerevisiae DSM 20462 | reverse complement strand
ATCGGTATCCCTGGCGTTCCTTGTTCCGTTCTGATTTCTCGGCACAAAGCTTACTTTCTACTTCAACTTCCATGAGACGTTCACAGAGCCATTTGAGCATAGATTGCATCGGATCTTCCTCTGATATAAATTTCATTAGCATTTTTTCAAAAGATACGGTAGAATTTAGGTGAGCCATCATTTGTTCACTCCTTATTGGTTTGCTCGCTACTTACCTTTTCGGAGTTTTGATGGCTTTTTCCTTTTTTTACTTTTGCAAACTTAATTGTACTCTATCTGAGATCGTTTTCGTAATGGATTTGTAACTGTGCCGTAACTCTGTCTTGTTATAATTAAAACAATAATCATGATGTTGATTTGATGAAAACACGTCTGGATTTGGATCTCTGGCAGGATGCAACATTTGAGAGGAGGGCTTTTCTATGTCAGACACAACGGTTGTATTAAGTAAAAGAGCTAATTTTATTGAACTGGTCATGTTTTTTACCTATGCTTTTTTTGCTGTAAGCTGGATTGCCGGAAGTACGTTGACTCCGCAGATCATGAAATATTTTCAATTGGATTCTTTTTTGTCGGCGACACTTATTTCCAATTCTGTTACTGCTGCTAAAATCATCGGGAACTTTTGTGCTGCAGGTATTTTAACTCGATTATTGCCAAAAAAAGCGATTGGACTGGGGTCTTTATTAATTCTAGCGGGCAGTATTATGGCTATTTTAGCGCCTCAATATTGGGGATTTGTGATAGGCCGGTTTATTATGGGCTTTGGTGGAGCCGTATATGTTGTGTATTTCAGCCCGGTTGTCATTCATTATTTTAGTCCGGAAACGCGGCCTACGGTCAATGCATTAAATAGTGTAGCGTACAATGTGGGCGGTATGCTGGTATGTGTCAAGAAGTTCTCGGTGAATGTATTGACCTAGATAATAGCTAGCCTCATCGACATCGTTTTTTTATAAAAATGCAGGCGTTGAGAAACTGTTAGCTAACTTCCCTATGGCACTGCTGGACGGGCCATTATTGCAAATGCGTCCGTGATGAATCCCTACATGCGTTTGAAAGGGAATCTTCCGCATGACTCGTCTCATCGTCCCACGGAAAGTGCGGCTGACTGGAGCGGTAAACCCCTTG
>NZ_LEKT01000124.1 GCF_001045675.1 Megasphaera cerevisiae DSM 20462 | reverse complement strand
TGTCTCCCGTATCTCGTAATTCTTTTTGCCATCGGGACAAGGTTTGCTGGCTTATGCCAAGATTTTTGGCACAACCGACCAACCCCAGATCCCGGTGATCATGATAATATTGGATGGCATCCAGTTTAAATTGTTTATCAAAGTGCTTCGCCATTATAAGTTCCTCCCGTTTCTGATACTTCTATTGTATCATGGTTTCATGTATAGGATTTTCTCATTTTGGCTTGTACTATTTTTATGCTAGCACTAGTGAACACCAATAAGAAAATAGACATTCATATACTGTAAAGGAGGGACGGCACCATGAAAGAGTATCGTGCAGTGGCCTATATGCGGCTCTCCGTTGCGGGCAGTAAAGAAACAGAAAGCGATAGCATTGAAAATCAAGAAAGCATTATCAACTATTTTGTAAGCAATCACCCTGACATTAAGCTTGTGTCACGTCGGGTAGATGACGGATATAGTGGAATTATATTTGATCGCCCAGGCTTTGCAGCAATGATGGAGGATGTTAAGGACAGTAAAATTGATTGCATCATTGTAAAAGATCTGTCGCGCTTTGGACGTGACTTTATTGAAACAGGACGTTATCTGTGCAGAATATTGCCTACTTAGGGTATTCGCTTTATCGCCATTCTGTATCAAATTGACACTGACAGAACACCCGCAAAGGATGATTTCGTTTTGCATATCAAAGCAGCAATCAACGATGAGTCCAGCCGGGAGATTTCAGTAAAGACACGAAATGCACTGCAAACTATGAGGGAAAATGGAATGTATGTAGGAGCTTGCCCAATCTATGGCTATCGGAAGTCAGATGAAATTAGGAACTTATTGATTGTAGATGAAAATACGGCCATTGTGGTACGGGAGATTTTCAAAATGAAAATGCAGGGCTATAGGTTCGCGGTTTCTTTCCATCAGTGGGAGTATGCAGCACGGTGATGATATGTTCCAGCTTTTCTCGTCCTTCATTTAACAATTCCATGTCCCTAGGATATTTGATACGAGATGGCGCACAGGTAGCGTCCACAATCAGCGTCCCTTCCTTGTCGGAGGTAGACGGCGGCGTATCATCATGATGAGAGTCCTCTTTCTTGTCTGTTTCTTTTTCAATGTGATGCGGCGCTTGTTTGGCAGCTTCTGC
>NZ_LEKT01000123.1 GCF_001045675.1 Megasphaera cerevisiae DSM 20462 | reverse complement strand
AACGGTTTATCTGCAATCATATATCCTATTGCGTTATCCAACAAACCTTGGGCAATCATAACCACGGAAGGCGATCCCTCAGGCTGGGATAATAACATAAATGGCATTGCAATAGCTGGAGCAGACATTGCCACCGCATCAAATACCCGAGCTAATATTTTATCTAAATGGGTTGTTAACGGTGGGACAATAACTCGGCAAGGGCAAAACGTACGGTTTTTTATTATTGGTGTTTAAACAGTGGGGAATTTGCGTAACAACCTCGGCAACGGACAATATGTGGTTCACATTACCATTGGCGTATAGTAATACTTCCTATCGCTTATTAGCGCAAGCTATTGATGCCGCCAACAACTCCCCAACATACGTAAAAGCGCAACAGACACAACAGGCATGTATCAATTATAACCACATCAATATTGGCGTGGCTTGGATTTCCGCAGGCTACTAAGCAGTGTAAAAAAAGTTATTTAATAGCCCATGCAAATCCATGTAAATATAAGATTTCCAGTATAATCTGTTCCATCCACATTAAAAGAACTGACAGCAAACCCAGTTTTGGATTCATTTAGTGTATACATCATGCGATATGCGCAGCTTACTGCCTTGGCCATAATATCTTGGTTCATAGCGATGGGGAATGTCACTGTTCGGTTAGTGGTATTTGGATTTATTCCCCACTGTCTATATACCGATGGTTATGCAGTGCGCCGCTGGCCTATCGGCCCCAGATGAGCGCAGTACAAATCCACTCAGCGACATGTTATAGTCCTTCAAGATGGCTACAGTTTGTTTGAAATCCGAATCGGCACTGCTTACAACTCCAGTTGCGACAATTTTATACCATTGCGTGTAAGCAATGGGAAGTGTTGCGGTTGATGCACTTCCGGCAGGAGCTTCGGTAGATACCCACTGTTTACTTGCCAAGGGACATCCATAAAATGTTAGATGTTGCTGATCCTGACGTATATCCTTGACCCAGTTCACAATCTATCAAAACATAAATTCCAGAACTATCAGCATTTCCAATATAAGGAGAAATGACAATATTAGGAATGTCATAACAATTAGGTGTAACTGTACTCCATAGATGCGTCATTGAGATATTAAAAGCAATCTTTCTTGCTGTAGCATCAATAGGCATTGCATTGTAATTT
>NZ_LEKT01000122.1 GCF_001045675.1 Megasphaera cerevisiae DSM 20462 | reverse complement strand
TGAAGCTCGGTAATAATTTTAGGATTAATGTAAGAACGCCCGCTGGACCAATCTTCGCTGTACTCAATGAGATAGCTTGTGACAAGCCGGACGTATGAATCCATACTGGGGAAAATTCCAACGACTCTAGTCCGGCGCCGGATTTCCCTATTTAATCGTTCCAGTAGATTTGTAGATGAGATTTTTCTAGCATCAATTTCTTGGAAACTGAAAAATTGAAGCGATTCTTCGAGGCCTTCTTCTAACAAGGATATGGCCTGCGGATACTGAACTTCATAGTCATTCATGAATATATTCGCATATTTTTGAGCGCTCTCGTAGTCCGGCTGTAGCCAGATTTGCTTAAGCTTTGCGGCAAACGATTTTTTATTTTTACCAGAAACATGCGCCAATATATTTCGCATAAAATGAACCTTGCACCGTTGCCAGGAGCAGCCGAGAAAAGCTTCTCGGGCAGCTTTTACTAGGCCTTTATGGGCGTCAGATACGACCAGCCATACGTTCTCTAAACCTCGTTCTTTTAGCTGATCAAATACGTTCGTATACGTTGCGGCAGACTCTTCATACATGGGTTCTACCGCTAAAATATCACGTTTGCCCTCTAAATTAATGCCAGTAACGACTAGTACGGCCATATTTTTAACCCTTTGCGTATCACGAATTCGCTCATATAACGCATCTACCCAAAGAACCGGATATGTGGCTTCTAGCTTTCGGCTTCGGAATGCTTCTACTTGTTCGTTTAAATCCTTAGTAATTGCTGAAACTTGGCTGCGTGAAATGGATTCGATGCCTAGCGTTTTGGTTAATTTATCGATTTTGCGGGTTGAGACGCCATTGACGTAGGCTTCCTGAATGACATTCATTAGAGCGGCTTCGGAACGTTTTTTTGCCTCTACAAAAAAGGGAATGTATCCGCCATTTCTGATTTTAGGAACCATGAGATACATTGTTCCCATTCTTGTGTCAAACCGACGAACGCGGTAGCCTGATCGGTATCCCTGGCGTTCCTTGTTCCGTTCTGATTTCTCGGCACAAAGCTTACTTTCTACTTCAACTTCCATGAGACGTTCACAGAGCCATTTGAGCATAGATTGCATCGGATCTTCCTCTGATATAAATTTCATTAGCATTTTTTCAAAAGATACGGTAGAATTTAGGTGAGCCATCATTTGTTCACTCCTTATTGGTTTGCT
>NZ_LEKT01000121.1 GCF_001045675.1 Megasphaera cerevisiae DSM 20462 | reverse complement strand
TAGTCTATCAGCATTGCTGGATAGTACAGCGTAGCTGGCGCCTGATAATCAATTGCTGAATGATGCCGTTTAAAATTGTAGGTATAGATATACTTCTTAATTGCTTGACGCGCCTCTTTTAGGTTGGCATATTGGGTCAGATAAGCTTCTTCATACTTGAAACTTCGAAACCAACGCTCAATCATAATATTGTCAGCCCATCGGCTCTTCCCATCCATGCTTTGACGGATATTATTCCCCTTGAGAAATTCAATATACTCATTGCTAGTGAATTGACACCCCTGATCTGAATTTAAAATTAGTGGCTTGGCAACTCTAAAAGCTTTTCCAAGTGCATGAATGACCATTCTTGTATCCAATGTATCATCTACCTCCCAGCCAACAATACATCGGCTATACCAATCGATGACAGCAGTCAAATAAAGGAATCCTCGCTTGATGGGAATATAGGTGATGTCTATTGACCAGGCTTGATTTGGCCGAGATATTACGGCATTACGCAGTAAGTAAGGACATACCTTTGCCTGCTGCATGCGCTTTGAAAGATTCATCTTCGGATATATCGCGTCAATTCCCATTTCCGTCATATATCGGCGTGCTTTCCTGCGACCTACTAAATAACCGAGGCTTTTAAGTTGAGATGACATTTGACGTGCGCCCCAAGCGGGATTATCCGTATGAATACGGTCTATAATGGCCTTACATGCAAGCTCTTCTTCGGAAATTGGCGTCCCCTTGTAATAAATGCTAGTACGATTTACTTCAAGTAATTCAGCGCCTTTTTGAGCTGGAAGTTCTTTAGTCGTCAAAAGGTTTCGGACTAAATTTACTTTCGTAGTCAGATCCAAGGAGTTCTGTAGATTTTTTTTTCAACCAGTCCACCTGCATGGTGAGCTGGCCAACCTTTTTAGCATATGCTTCTTTCTCTTTGCGTTCCTCATCAAGCTTTTCTCTGATATTTTCCTCACGGGAATCATCGAAGACAACAGAGGCTTTATCGAGAAATTCCTTTTTCCAATTTCGCAAAAGATTTGGCTGTATGCTATTTTCGGTAGCTATCGAGTTGAGATCTTTCTCGCCCTTTAGCAGTTCAAGAACAAGATCCGATTTTAATTTTGCTGTAAAATTTCTTCTTTTTCGAGACATAAATGAACCTTCTTTCGAGTGTTATCTACAGTATATCAGGTTCATTATAAACGTGTTCAAAAAATGTCTTAATTTATGAGACCATTATA
>NZ_LEKT01000013.1 GCF_001045675.1 Megasphaera cerevisiae DSM 20462 | reverse complement strand
GAACATTGCTCAGGTATTTCTCCAAGTCGATTTCCTCCATAAATCGGTCAAAAACCAGCACAGGATCGCAGATATTCAGACAATCTGAAATAAACAGTGGCAAAATAGCCTGTTTTGTTTTAAAATAATTGATGGTTGAATTTTTCATTAGTTACGTAAAATTTTACCACAAAATGAGGATCACCGGCTCTTTCGAGCCAGTGATCCTCATTCGTTTTTATAGGGGCGTTATTTCACAGCCCCTTTTTTTTATGTAATGAAGCGAAACAGTTGATGTATACAATTCTATTACTTAAGGAGTAGATCACATGAATAGTAAAAATCATCCTCAAATTGTTCAAGAAACGCTGCAGCGTGATTTGAAAGAGCGCCATATTCAGCTCATGGCGCTGGGGAGCTGTATTGGCGTCGGTTTATTTTTAGGGTCCGCGTCCTCCATTGAAAAAGCGGGGCCGGCAGTACTGCTGGCTTATTTATTTATCGGTATTATTACATATATTGTTATTCGAGCTATGGGGGAGGTCACCGTTGAATATCCGGTTTCCGGATCGTTTTGTGCCCACGCGTACCAATTTATTAGTCCCTTAGCGGGCTTTATTGCGGGCTGGAATTATTGGTATTTATGGATTGTCAGCTGTATGGCGGAAATTACGGCAGTAGGGGTGTATGTGCACATGTGGCTGCCTGATTGGCCGCAATGGATTACCTGTCTTTTGGCTCTTGCCATCATGACGGGCACCAACCTTATTTCTGTAGCCATGTACGGCGAATTTGAATTTTGGTTTGCCATGATCAAGGTTTTTACAATATGCATTCTCATTGTGTCGGGATGCGGAATGATTTTTTTCGGCCTGGGAAATGGTGGAGCAGCCGTAGGACTGGCCAATCTGACAGCGCATGGTGGCTTTATGCCATATGGTCTTCAAGGTGTATTTGGAACGCTGTTAATGGTAATGTACGCCTTCACCGGCATGGAGGTTATTGGGGTTACTGCGGGAGAAGCAAAAAATCCCAGCCGGACTCTTGCCTCCGCCATTAATAAGTGCCTTGTGCGGATTCTTTTGTTCTATGTACTGTCCTTAGCCGTTATTATGACGATTTATCCATGGAACCAATTGGGCACGCAGGGAAGTCCCTTTGTCATGGTGTTTGATAAGCTGGGAATTACGGGTGCCGCAAATATCATCAACGTGGTTGTTATTACCGCCGCGCTTTCTGCCTGCAATACAGGTATATACAGTGCCAGCCGGATGCTGTACAATCAAGCGCTGCAACAGACAGCACCCAATATATTCAGCAAAGTGAATACAAAAAAAATCCCATATATAGGGGTTCTCATATCGGCGGCATGTATGACTATTGGCGTTATATTAAATTATCTGCTGCCGGCTGCTGTGTTTGAAATTGTTACCTCTGCCACAGCCTTTGGATGCTTGATTACTTGGATTCTTATATTGATTAGTCAAATGAAATTTCGTAAAAGTCTTACGCCGGAAGAACAACAACGTATTATTTATAAAATGCCATTTTATCCATATTCAAATTATATTGCACTTGGTTTTTTTGTTGTTATTTTCGCTTCGGCATGTCTTCATGAAAACACCCGGTTTGGCGTACTGGCTACTGCTGTTTGGCTTGTTTTTCTTACGGGCATTTATTATGGGGCGGGATTGAATAAGAAAGCGGGGAGCGTGATATACAAGCGATATCAGGTGAAAAAATAAAATCAGGCGGCAGGGCTTGCAGCGTGTCTTGCTTTTTGTTTTTTCGCGAAACAGGAAAAAATATATACCATGCCGGCTTATAATGACGTATGCCGCTGAAATATGATAAAATAAAATTATATCTTAGTATATAGTGGCGTGTGATCAGTGCAAATAGGAGAGGTGAGGATACGATGAAACGAGCAGCATGGTTTGGGGGAGTACTGGCTGTTTTACTATGCCAGTTGGCATATGCTTCAGCAGCGCATACTGGCGGTGTTCACGGACGGGTGACATGGCAGTACAGTAAATTTATTGAACAGCGTAATATGAATGGGATGCCTTCTAGCGGGTTGAATATCAAAGCCCTGCAGGACAAAGAATATGCCCGTAAGCGAGGCGATGCCGGAGCTAAAATTGAGCTTATCCCCGTGACGTTTGATAAAAACAGTATTACGGAAGATCAGGAGCGGGCATGGTATAGAGACAATGTGCCGCCGCCCGGAAAAAACATTTTCTTTGCCCCAGTAAATCAGGATGGCTATTATGAGATATACGATGTGCCGGCTGGTGACTATATGCTGCTTATCGTATCCCGCAAATCGAAGGAAACCTATACCTATCCGGAAAAAAGAATGCTGCGGTATATACGGAACTGGGAATATTTTGATTATTTTGTTCTGGCTGGCGGCGAATATTCGCTGCGAAAGATTACTATACAGGCTGGCAAAACGCTTACGGCAGACCGGAATTTTGAATACACCGTAACTTACGGCTACGTGGGGAACGAATAAGATGGAAATACGGAATCTCAACACATTTCTTCAGGTAGTGTCCATTAAAAATTTTACCCAGGCCGGGCAGACATTGGGCTACTCACAGTCCAATGTCAGTGCCCAGATTCAGCAGCTGGAACGGGAAGTAGGCGCGCCGCTGTTCAATCGCATTGGGCGGCAGATTACCCTGACCCAGTACGGCGAAGAGCTCGTCCCATACGCGCAGAAGATCGTATCGACGGCATTGCATATGGAAAATTTTTTAAAATCAAAGGAAGCATTGGCCGGTACGGTTCGGATCGGGATGGTCGAATCTCTTTATGAAATCTTGTTTGAGCCTGCGGTTCTGCAGTATCACCAGACATATCCTCATGTCAAGGTGGATTTGATCGTAGATGATACGGCGACGCTCAAAGAGGGCATGCAAATGGGAATTCTTGATTTTGCCTGCCTGATTGCGGAGCCGCTGCCTAAAACACAGTGGCAGACCTGGTATGCTAAAAATGAGTCGGTCGTAGTTATCGGTCATCCCGATAATCCCTTGAGCAAACGAAAGTCGCTGCAGCTGGCGGATTTGAAGGATGAGGAGTTTATCCTGATGGAACTGACCGCGCCGTATATCGTTCATTTTCAAAGCATCATTGCCGGTCAGAATATTACGCTGCATCCCTTTTTGACGCTGCAGAGTGCGGATACGGCAACCCGCCTTGTCAGTAAGGGGGATTTTGTATCGGTACTGCCATTGTATACTGTGCGGCATGCCGCCGGGAAGGGTCAGGTAGTTATTTTGCCGGTGACAGATTTTCAGGGATCACAATATGTGCAGATGGTGCTGCATGCCAACAAGGTCATGACGCCGCAGATAGAAGGATTTTTACAGGAAATTCGGACTGTCATTGAAACGGGGCAATCGGGACTGTAGCTCGGTAAAGCAGCTGCTTCGGGGAAACCCGACGGCAGCTGCTTTTTTTATGTCATGATAAAATGGACAGGCAACCCCATCTATATATCAATTAAAAATAATGATCGATATAATTAAATTCATTTGTTTTACAGGTTATCAGTACTGAGATACAATATAACGTATAGCAGGCTATGAGATATGATTTCTCAGCGTATATACTTTTAACAGATGGAGGCAATTATGGCAAAGAAGAAAATGATGACCATGGACGGCAATACAGCCGCCGCGTATATATCCTATGTATTTACGGATGTAGCGGCGATTTACCCGATTACACCATCCTCTACGATGGCCGAAAAAATGGATGAATGGGCAACGCAAGGCGTCAAGAATATGTTCGGACAGGTCGTCCGCATTCAGGAAATGCAGGCCGAAGGAGGCGCTGCCGGCGCTGTACACGGCTCTCTTATTACAGGGGCATTGACAACTACCTACACGGCATCGCAGGGGCTTCTGCTTATGATTCCAAACATGTATAAAATTGCCGGTGAACTGCTGCCGGGCGTTTTTCATGTAGCTGCCCGGGCACTGGGAACCAATACGCTGTGTATTTTCGGTGACCAGCGTGACGTTATGGCCTGTCGGCAGACTGGCTTTGCTATGCTGGCGGAATCCAGCGTACAGGAAGTCATGGATTTGTCGGCTGTTGCTCATTTAGCGGCCATCAAGGGGCGCGTTCCCTTTCTCAATTTCTTTGACGGCTTCCGGACCTCTCACGAAATTCAAAAGATTGAAGCTCTTGATTATGGTGATCTAGCAGCGCTTACGGATATGGATGCCGTTAAAGCATTCCGTGACCGTGGTACCAATCCGGATCACCCGAGTACCAAGGGCTCGCTGGAAAATGCCGATGTATATTTCCAGCAGCAGGAAGTGCAGAATGCATATTATGAAGCACTTCCCGACGTGGTGGAAGAGTACATGAGCAAAATTTCTCAGCTCACCGGCCGGGAATATCATCCGTTTACATACTATGGGGCACCTGATGCGGATCGCATGATCATTGCCATGGGTTCTCTATGTGATGCGGCTGAAGAAACTGTCGACTTCCTCAACCAGCATGGTGAAAAAGTAGGGTTGCTTTCCGTCCACTTATACCGTCCCTTCTCCGAAAAATATTTCTTTAAATATATTCCGGAAACCGTACGGAAAATAGCTGTCCTGGACCGTACCAAAGAACAGGGCTCCGTTGCTGAACCGCTGTACCTCGATGTCAGAGGCGTATATGCCGGCAAGGCGCAGCAGCCGCTTATCGTCGGCGGACGGGCCGGTCTCGGCGGCAAGGATACGACACCGGCGCATATTGCGGCCGTTTTTGAAAACTTGAAGCAAGCCCGGCCAAAGGATCATTTTACGATTGGCATTGTAGACGATGTTACTCATACATCGCTGCCTGTCGGAGAAGATATCGACACCACACCGGAAGGCACGACGGCCTGCAAGTTCTGGGGCCTGGGCTCTGACGGCACGGTGGGAGCCAATAAGAGTGCAGTTAAGATCATCGGCAATCATACGGATATGCATGCCCAAGCGTATTTTGCCTATGACTCTAAAAAATCCGGCGGTATTACCGTATCTCACCTGCGCTTTGGCAAAAGCCCGATCAAATCCTCCTATCTCATCAACAAAGCAGCGTTTGTTTCCTGTTCGCAGCAATCTTACGTATATAAATATGATGTGCTGTCAGGTTTGAAAAAAGGCGGCAGCTTTCTCCTTAATACCTTGTGGAGTCCGGAAGAACTGGATAAAAATCTGCCGGCAGCGATGAAACGATACCTGGCTGCCAATGATATCCATTTTTATACGATCGATGCCGTCAATATTGCTCAGAAAATAGGTTTGGGCGGACGCTTCAATATGATTATGCAGGCAGCCTTCTTCAAGATTGCGGATATTATCCCCGTTGAAGACGCCGTCCGGTATTTGAAGGATGCCGTTGTTACCTCATATGGCAAAAAAGGACAAAAGATCGTCGATATGAATAATGCGGCTATCGATGCCGGCGTATCCGGCAGTGTCAAAATTGACGTGCCGGCGGCCTGGGTACAGGCCGTTGATGAAGTAGTCAGTCAAACGGAAGTACCGGAATTTGTTTCTAAGATTCTCGAACCGATCAACGCACAGGCCGGTGATTCGCTGCCAGTCAGCTCTTTCCTGGGCTTGGAAGACGGAGCGTTTCCGCAGGGAACAGCAGCCTATGAAAAACGCGGTGTAGCGATCCAGGTGCCGGAATGGCAGGCCGAAAATTGTGTGCAGTGTAATCAGTGCTCGCTGGTATGCCCTCATGCCGCCATTCGTCCGGTTCTGCTCCATGACGAAGAAGTGCAGAAGGCACCGCAGGGACTGCAGGTCAAACCGGCTGTCGGCGCCAAGGGACTGTCCTTTACAATGGCTGTCAGCGTGCGCGATTGTCTGGGCTGCGGCAGCTGCGCTCAGGTCTGCCCGGCGAAAAACAAGGCCTTGGTCATGAAGCCTTTTGCTACGCAGGAAGAAAAAGCGGCACTCTGGGAATATGCAGTACACAATGTTTCGCAAAAAAACAATCCGCTGGATAAATTTACCGTAAAGGGCAGTCAGTTTGAACAGCCGCTGCTGGAATTTTCCGGTGCTTGCGCAGGCTGCGGGGAAACACCGTATGCTAAATTGGTAACGCAGCTCTTTGGGGATCGCATGATGGTAGCTAACGCCACCGGCTGCTCCTCTGTGTGGTCCGGCAGTGTGCCATCTATGCCATATACGACAAACCAAGCCGGTCATGGTCCGGGCTGGGCGAATTCATTGTTTGAAGATAATGCCGAATTTGGGCTGGGCATGTTCCTGGCAGCGCAGCAAATGCGTGACAAAATGGCTATGGATATTCAGGAAGCAGTGGATGGCCCTCATACGCCGGCACAAGCCAAGGCTGTTTTGCAGGAATGGCTGGATAAAAAAGATGAAGCAGAAGGCAGCCGTGAACGGGCCGATAAGGTGACAGCTATTGTGGCAGCCGCAAAGGATACGTGTCCGGCCTGCCAAAAAATATATGAACGCCGCGATACGTTAGTCAAACGGAGTCAGTGGATCTTCGGCGGTGATGGCTGGGCGTATGATATCGGCTTCGGCGGTCTTGATCACGTGTTGGCGCAGGGTGAAAATGTCAACGTCTTTGTCTTCGATACGGAAGTATATTCCAACACAGGCGGACAGTCCTCCAAGGCTACCCCTACGTCGGCTATTGCCAAATTTGCTGCCGGCGGCAAAAAAACAAAGAAAAAAGACTTGGGCCGGATTGCCATGACCTATGGCTACGTGTATGTTGCTCAGGTTGCTCTCGGTGCCGACAAAGCACAATGCCTGAAAGCAATCAGAGAAGCCGAAGCCTATGACGGCCCGAGCCTGATCATCGGTTATGCGCCGTGTATCAATCACGGCATTAAGGCTGGTATGTCCAGCAGTCAGCTGGAAGCGAAAAAAGCTGTGGATGCAGGATACTGGCATCTGTACCGGTATAATCCGGTTTTGAAGGAAGAAGGAAAAAATCCATTTACGATGGATTCTAAAGATCCCGTAGAAAATATCAAAGATTTCCTCCTCGGTGAAGTCCGTTATGCATCATTGAAAACGGTATTCCCAGATAAAGCGGATGCGTTCTTCGACAAAACGGCGAAGGATATGCAGCAGCGTCTGGAAACATATAAAAAACTTGCCGAAAAATAATGGTTATTTCTATTTGCTCATAGAAAAACAATAAAAAGTGCACAACAACGCCCTGTTCCTTTGTATGGGGCGTTTTGTGCTGTTCGAAGCAGGAAAATAAAAAGATTTTTCATACGTGAAAAATGTAATAATACGCCAGATATAAAATTTAAAAAATATTGTTATAAATAAATATTAAATATAAATTTAAGAAAATTATAAGAAAATAAATTGATTTTAAATAAATAATTATATATAATACAAATCAAACAAAATAAATATAGATAAGACCAACGCATAAAAGCCGACGAAGCCTGATTAAATGATCCATTTAATCAGGCTTTTTTTGAAAACAGAGGGAGAAGATGATGAACTACTATGCACATGACGGATAAAAAGCTCTGGTGACGTTAAGATAATTGATACCGTGCAGAGGGGGAACCGGTCTATGTATGAATTTAATATGAAAATATTTGAAGGGGCATTCAGCCCCATTGCAAGCTGTATGGGAGTTACGCTTTTTTTGACATTTGCCACCTTTATCATTGGATTTATGATGGCTTTGGCGATTGCCTTTCTATCCATGAGTAAAAATAAAGCCGTATCAGCGTTTCTGAAGATATGGCTTTCCTTTTTCAGAGGGACGCCGCTTCTGGTACAGCTTTTTTTCTTTGTGTACGGCTTGTTTCCCAACCTGCCGCTGACAAGGAGCATGACACCGATCTGGCACGCCATTATCTGTTTGAGCCTGGCGTATTCGGCATATATGGCCGAAACTATTCGCGGTGCGATACAATCCGTGGACAAGGGACAGCTGGAAGGCTGCCTGTCTATTGGCATGACATACTTTCAGGGGATGCGGCGCATTATTCTGCCCCAGGCGGTGCATTATATGATCCCGCCTTTGTCCAATAATTTTCTGGAGGTCTTTAAGGGCACCTCACTGGCCTCCATGGTGGGAATTACGGAAATGATGCTGAAGGCTAAAATGCTGAGCTCCCGTAATCTGCGCTTTATGGAAATATATCTGGCCGTATTATGTATCTATTGGGGGCTGAATATTATTTTTACAATCATTCAGAAATATATTGAAAACCATTTGAATCAAAAATACGCATAGCTTGTAAAGGAGGGGTCCCCATGCTGAAGTTTGAAAACATACGCAAGGTGTTTGGCGATAATGAAGTGTTGAAATCCGTTTCACTGGAAGTTCCGACCGGGAAGGTTGTTGTTATTCTGGGGCCGTCAGGAAGCGGCAAAACAACACTTCTTCGCTGCGGAAATTATTTGGAGCCGCCTACGAGCGGTATCGTGCAGCTCGACGACATCATCGTCAATCGAGATAAATATAGTAAAAGACAACTCAAGCTGCTGCGTGAAAATTGTACGATGGTCTTTCAGAATTACAATCTTTTCAAAAATAAATCGGCTCTGGAAAATGTAATGGAAGGCTTGGTTATCGTCAAAAAAATAAAGAAAAATGAAGCAACGGATATTGCCGAAATGTATTTGCAGAAGGTCGGTCTTGGCGACCGGATGGATTTTTATCCCTCGCAGCAGTCCGGCGGCCAGCAGCAGCGGGTCGGCATCGCCCGGGCTATGGCGATGGAACCACGGGTTATTTTATTCGATGAACCGACGGCAGCGCTGGATCCGGAATTGGTGGATGATGTGCTGGAAGTCATGAAAAGCGTGGCAGAAGCAGGCATGACGATGGCTGTCGTAACGCATGAAATGCAGTTTGCCCGGGAGGTAGCCGATGAAGTAGTCTTTATGGCAGATGGCTATATCGTAGAACAGGGAACGCCTGAAGACATATTCAATAATCCGCAGCAAGAACGGACTAAGCAATTTCTGACACGGGTCCGCCGGGCCGGCTGAACACCTGCCGGTCAGGGCACGGCAGCTTGGATCCATATAATATACATGCTAAGAGGGGGCGTACTGTATGAAAAAGATAGGAACGGTACTGAAATGCGTCATGATGACTTGTCTGATAGTGATGATGTTGGCTGTATCGGGCTGCTCAGGCGAAGAGGAAGGGGGCGCTTCCGGAAAAACGAAAATTGTCGTAGGCGTTACCGGCGCGTATCCCGGCTGGGATGAAATCGCGGACTCGGGCAGTGAAAAAAATGCCGGTCTGCAGGGCTTTGATATTGATGTCTGGAATGAAATTGCCAAACGAAATAATTGGGAACTGGAATTTAAGGTTGCTGAATTTTCTGCCTTGTGGGGACTGATGGATAACGGGCAGATCACGACAAATGCCTATTGCGCCAAAACAAAGGAACGGGCGGAAAAGTATGATTTTGCCGACCCCTATGCCTGGGCAGGTTATGTGCTGGTGACGAAGGGAGCGGATAAATTCGACAGTATCGAGTGGTTCCGCAATAAAAAGGTATGTGTGGAGGCCGGGTCCAATTACATGAAGGTATTGCAGGATCTTAACGATAAATATAATCTGAATATGGAAATTGTCTGTCTGGACGGCTTGAGCACACTGATTCTTGCCGTAGTCAACGGCTCCTATGACGCGGCTATGGTGGATGTCATTACCGGTGTTGTTTCCAAAAATCATTTGAACATGGATATCAACGTTTATGATCCCCATAGAACGATTCCTATTGCCTTTCCTTTCCTGAAAAAACCAGAAAATAAGGAAATTATTGAAAAGGTCAATAAGACGATCAAGGAAATGCAGGACGATGGGACCTTGTCTAAATTGAGCAATACATGGTTTCATGGTGACTTTACAAAAATGTCGGGTGATTCCTTCGATATCCAGGGAGTAACAACCTTGAAAATGGAATAATACAGATGGTTTCGGTCAATGGAAATGGGAGGTTATGGCATGAGTTCTGTGAAAGTTATTGTTTGCGGTAAACTGTATGATGGCATTCATGATGAATTGAAGGCCAACTATAAAATCGTAGTAAAAGATCAAGTGATTGAAGACATAGGAAGATCTGCAGTATATCCCCGGGATGCAGAGGTCATTGATCTGCCGGCATATACTGTTACGCCGGGAATGATTGATGCCCACATGCATATGGATTTTTTTGATTGGAAAACCATTCGTGAAGAAGTATTTTCCTATTCGGACGAAATGGCGGCCCTGGCTGTGCTGCGGTGCGCGCAGAAGACGTTGGCCAGAGGTTTTACGACAGTTCGGCATTTAGGGAATATTACTAGCAGCGGCTATCCCGTGCAGGCCGTAAAAAAAGCAATTAATATGGGATATATGAGCGGCAGCCGGATCGCTGCCACGGGAGAACCGCTGGGGACGCCGGGAAGTCATGCCGATTTCACGCAGTCCTTTGCAGGAAATCCCCGGCTGGCAGAAATGCTGCAGGTGCAGAAAGGGGGCATTGGCAGCGGTGCGGAATATTTTATCAATGCCGTGCGCAATCAGCATAAGTTCGGCGTGGATTTCATCAAAATCATGGCAACGGGCGGGTTCTTTACCCCCAATGATACGCCGGTAGAGCAGCAGCTCAATGATGCGGAAATGAAGGCTATCATCGATACGGCAAAGGAATTGAAAACGACGGTTACCGCGCACGTGTATACGGCGGCATTGATGCAGAAGCTTCTTTCCTTTGGCATTACAGGAATGGAGCATGGATCCTTCATGGATGAAAAAACGGCGCGCTTATTTGAAAAAAGCGACACATATCTCGTGCCTACGTTTTCACCTTATGATGAAGTCGTCAACTATAATCCGGAAAAAATGGCGCAGAAGCAGCCTGAATTCAGAAAGAAGCTTGAGTTTTATCGGGAAGCGCTGACTGACGGGCGTAAGGTGATCCGGGAAAGCAATATCAAATTGGGGTATGGCACGGATTTGGTGGCGGTATATCATAATTATGAAAGCTGGACGGAATATGCCGCATGGCTGAGAAGCGGCATGGATCCGTACCGGACCTTGCAGGCAGCTACGAAAACAAATGCCGGGATATTACAATTGGAGGATCAGATAGGTACGCTGGAACCAGGAAAGCGGGCTGATATTTCCGCTTGGGATAAAGATGTGCTGACCGATCCCTATGCGCTATCTTCCTGCGTCTTTGTCATGAAGGACGGAAAGAAATTTGCCACAGAAAAAAATACGATCGCCTGATGGGAAGAGTCAGTTCCATAGGTTGATTTTCCAGCAAAAGATGCTTTGCCAACACGTTTTTTGGCGTTGAGGCCAAGCATCTTTTTTATATTGCAGATATAGAAGGGAGAAAGTAGATACCTTGCCATAAATGAACCATTCATCCTGGCAGCCGCAGAGGGAATGAATAGCGCCCGTTCTCATGCATGCACTAAAAGCACAGTAATCACAAAAAATCATCTTCTCAAAACAAATAAAAAACAGCATAAATAGTATATTCTCTCTGTGCTATTTTGAAAAAATGTCCAAACGGATCATTTTTATGTCCGAATGGAATAGAAGGATTTGGCTGCATTTAATATAACAGAAAATGATTACTGGTAACGAATAGCGATACTATGTGGAAGTGGAGAAGTCTTATGAACTATACAGCAGCAAGAATGCCTCACCGTGCCGGGTATACCGGCCTGCCCTGGGCTGTCGCACTGTGGCTGATGGATCCCGTCATAGCGGCAGAAAGTCCAATGGGCAGGGATAATGATTTGGTAACCCCACGGGATGTGGTACCCGTCAAATATCAGAATTGGGTTGACATTTGACGGTATGAGGGTAAGATGCGTCTAAGGTACGCAGGATCGGCCAGTGTATACTCACGGACATTGCCGGAGCCATTAGCGTGCAGTCTGTTCGTTCATTGTGAAAGATGACGAGTCACCATCTTTTGTTAGCTGCACAGCCAGTTCAATGGCATTGGCACCAGCTTCTCCGGCTTCCGGCATCATGTTTTCCGGATAGATGCCGCTAAAATCGCTGTGTATAAAATTTTTTACGGCGCCGCCTCTTATGAATCCATTTCAACGATGACGACAGAACATATATAATCTTAAAATCAAGCATATCAATATAATTTTATTATAGTATCATCGGTAGTTTACATGAGGAATGTAAGAACATATTTGATTTTTTGTAAGAGATGCGTAAGCAATGATATAGTGCAAGATTGGCCGTTCGTTTTACTTTGAGATATTGTGGGACAGGGCTATATTGCAGCACATATAATATTGTGCTGCAGCGTATTGCGAAGTAATAATAATGTTTATATAATATAAATTAGTTTGTCAATATATTCGATGCCGTATATGTGTCGGCGCACGTGTTTGCCGCAGCAATGAAGATCCATACTGGTTTCATTGCTGTTTTTTATAGCGGCGGAGGAAAGGGGAGCAATGTCATGACCTATACGCGTGAAATCATTTTTATGCTTGTTCTTTTTGGTGCCAATGTCATTCAGGGGATTACGGGCTTTGCCGGCACCTTATTGGCCATGCCGCCGTCTATGTTGCTGATCGGTCCCGATAAGGCCAAGGCTATATTGAATATCCTGGCAGTATTGTCCAGCTGCATGATCGTATTGTATTCATTCCGCTATGTCAATACACGCGAATTGATGAAAATTATTCTGGGAATGCTGGTGGGAATGGTAGGGGGCATATATCTGTATACCCTATGCCCGCTGAATTTTCTGCTGCCGGTATATGGCGGCTTTATCGTTCTGATCGGAGTGAAAAATTTATGTTTTAAGCCGATTGCTTCTTTCTCTAAGGGCCGTTCGTATGCTATCCTGATAGGAGCGGGAGTCGTACACGGGATGTTTGTTTCCGGCGGCGCCCTGCTGGTGATGTATGCAGCCGCAACCTTTAAGGATAAAAATGTGTTTCGCGCGACCATCGCGTCTGTCTGGTTTATTTTAAATATAGTCCTCATGGGTAAGGACTATATGAATGGCTTGTATGACCAGCAGGTCATTTTTCTTACGCTGGCCAGTGTAATTCCCTTACTTGCGGCGACTTATATGGGGGCGGTCATTCATGACAGGATCAACCAGGGCCTGTTTATGAAGCTGTCGTATATATTGCTGGTGCTATCAGGCGTATTGCTCTTTATATAATCGAGGGAAGGAGGGGTATCCATGGCGGTACTGCTGCGGGAATTATACGGGTATGTCAATCACACGGAAATGAAGCTGATTGCCGGTCAAGCGGGAATGAACCGGAATATCCGCTGGATGCATATGGTGGAAAGCCTGGAAATATCATCTTTTTTAGAGGGGGAAGAAATTTCGTTTATTACGGGAATCGGATTGAAAAATTCGACGTCTGAAACCTTGCTGGATTTGGTACGGGAAATATATAAAAATGGCGGCTCGGCGGTAGTCGTCAATATCGGCCCTTATATAGAACGGATCGGAGAGGACGTTATTTCCTTTTGCAACGAAAAGGACATGCCCTTGTTTGAAGTGCCATGGAGTGTATATATGGCGCGGATCATGCATATTTTCGGTAAAAAAATTACAGAGGCAGAGCGCAGTACGATGGAGCTGGAAAGCGCCTTGAAGTTTGCGGTGTATACACCGCAGTCGACGGAATTGTATTGCCCCGTATTGGAACAGCATGGGTTTTCGAGGCAAAGTCATTACCGGCTGATTTCCATTTATTTGCAGAAAAGCCCTCGTATTTCTGACGAAGATGCTATAAAAGCCATAAACAAAATCAAGCTGCAGACCCATGTGTCTCTTAATGACCGGCACAGCTATTTTCCGTTTGTGCTGGAGGGGACGCTGCTGTTGCTGCTATGTGATTGGCCGGATGCGTACATGAAGTCCTCCGTGGCGTTTGCCAGCAGTGCCTGGGCGGTGCATGTGCCGCCTAGCTGCCGCCTTTATATCAGTATCAGTGGGAATGTGGGCGGTCTGGAAAAAATACATGAATGCTACGGACAAACGAACAAGATACGCCGGCTGCAAATGCGCCGCAAGGAAATGGTGGAATCGTACGATGAGCTGGGGCCGTATAAAATATTGCTGAATCAGCATCACAGTACGGTTTTGAAAGCCTATTATCAGGAGATCCTGGGCAAATTGGATGATTATGATCAGCTTCACAAGGGACAGCTGACGGATGTGTTGAAAACGTATCTGGAGTCCAACGGCAGTATCAATAAAACGGCTGAATTGCTGTATATTCACCGCAATACGGTCAATTACAAGCTTCATAAGGCAGAAGAAATTCTGAATTGCGACTTATCATTGTTTTCCACGCGATTTTCCATACAATTAGCGCTGCTGATTAAAGAAATATTGTAGTATGTGCCTGAATATAAAAATATTATGCATCAGCCCATATATACGTTAAAGAATAAAACGTATAATACATTCATGGAAATAATTTTAATGAATTGGCAGCGCCGCCAAAACAGAATATGTTTTGACGGCGTTTGCTTATATATGAGGAGGAGTTATTTATGGGAATGTTGACTGGTGCAGAAACAGAAAAATTACATGAAGAATATGTCATGCAGCCGTGGGCCATGCAGGGAAGGCCTTCTTTGCCGGTACAGAAGGCAGAGGGCATTTATTTTTGGGATTATGACGGAAAAAAATATGCCGATATGTCTTCCCTGTTGGTATGTACTAATTTAGGACACAGCAACCCGGATATTTTAGAGGCCATTAGCAGGCAAATGAAGTCTATGTGCTTTATGGCCCCGGCTTATGCGACAGAGGCCAAATCGACGCTGGCCAAGCTGCTGGTGGAGGCCGCCGGGGCAGACGTGTACCGGCGCGTGTTTTTCTGCAACGGCGGTGCCGATTCCAATGAAAATGCTATCAAAATGGCTCGTATGGTCACTGGGCGCACGAAGGTTTTCAGTGCGTATTTGAGTTATCATGGCGCTACCTTAGGGGCCGGCAATGCCTCCGGCGACTGGCGGCGTTTTGCTTCGGAAATAGGCGGTGCCAACGGGTTTGTTCATTTCATGAATCCGCATATGTATCAGGACGGCTACACGAGAGGCGTCGATGACGAAGCTTGCACGGCCTATTTCCTGAAAGCACTGGAAAAGCAGATGCATTTTGAAGGGACCGACCATATTGCGGCCCTCATCATGGAAAGTATTGTCGGGGCCAATGGTGTCATCCTGCCGCCGAAGGGCTATATGGAAGGGGTTCGTGCACTGTGCGATACATACGGTATCCTCATGATCTGCGATGAAGTCATGGCAGGATTTTGCCGGACTGGCAAGATGTTTGGCTGGCAGAATTTTGATATGAAACCGGATATGATCACCTTTGCCAAGGGGGTGACCTGTGGATATCTGCCGCTGGGCGGCGTCATCGTCAACGCCAAGGTGGCGGACTATTTCAAGGACCATGTACTGCAGTGCGGCCTGACCTACAGCGGGCATACGCTGGCCTGTGCAGCCGGGGTGGCAGCTGTAACCTATTATACGGAGCACCATATTTGTGATCATGTCAAAAAAATGGAAGCTATTTTGCGTGATTTCCTGAACCGCATGGTTGAAAAACACGTTTGCGTAGGCGAAGCGCGATGCATCGGATTATTTTCAGCTCTGGAAATCGTAAAGGATAAGGAAAAACGAATTCCCATGGTCTCGTACGGTGTCAAAAATCCGATCATGCCGTCTATTATGTCAGAATTGAAAAACCGAGGTTTTTCTACCTTTGGACGGGAAAACAATATCAATATCTGCCCGCCTCTGACCATTACGAAAGAGGAACTGAAGGAATACCTGCCTGTTTTGGACGACGTATTGACATGGGTGGACGAAACGTATTGTAAATAGGGGGAAACTGGTATGTGGAAGTATGAACAGCCTGTTACTGTAGAATTCGGAAATAAGGCGGTTGACCGTATTGTTCCGCTGGCGCGGCAGGAAGGCTGGCAGCGGGGCATCATTATTGCAACGCCGCACGTTGTAAAAAATGGGCTGACGGAACGCATTATGTCCCAGAGTGAGGGACGTATTACGGAGGTGTTTTCTCATATATCTCCCAATCCGGATGTAGCCGATGTTGATGCCTGTGCCGATGAAATTCGCCGCGGCGGCAATGGATTTGTCATTGCCATCGGCGGTGGCAGTGCGATGGATCTGGCCAAGGCTGCGGCATCCGTTTGTATGACAGATGAATCCATCCGTTCCTATCATGGCACGGGAAAAGCGCTGCCGCATCGCCATCTGCCGTTCATTGCCGTACCGACAACTGCCGGAACCGGCAGTGAAGTGACTTCTGTAGCAGTCCTGTCAGATCACGAATTGAAGAAAAAGGTGCCTATCGTGTCGGATAATTTTTTTCCGGACTATGCCGTCATTGATCCCTGTCTGACCTATGATATGCCGCCGTATCTTACGGCATGCTGCGGCATTGATGTATTATCTCATGCCATAGAGGGATATTGGAGTATTCACCACCAGCCCGTTTGTGATGCCTGTGCTGTCTATGCCGCTGACCTGGTGTTCCGCTATCTGCTGCGGGCTTGGGAAGATCCTGAGGATGCAGAGGCCCGGGAGAAAATGTGCGAAGCCTCGGTTATTGCCGGGCTGGCCTTTACCTTGCCGAAGACGACCTCTTCTCATGCCTGCAGTTTTCCCTTGACTAATTTATATGGGATTCCTCACGGCGAAGCCTGTGGCCTGACGCTGGATTATTTTGTCAGGATCAATGGTGCCGCCGAGGATGGAAGAATAAAGGAGCTGGCTCGTAGATTGGGGTTTAAAGATGCCGCGGCGTTGGCCGACGGTATTGGAGAGCTTAAACAAAAAGTGCGGCTGCGGCGTGATTTAAAAGATTTTCATTTGACATCGGAGCAGATGGATGAACTGGTTGTTCTGAGCCATCATCCTAATATGGGAAATAATCCCGTAACAGTGACAGATGATATACTGCATGAGTTGTATCAATCTCTGACAGGAAGCATTCAATAAAATATGTGAACATAAACAGACAATGATGTCGGCAATAGCCAAGCGTGTCTGTTTTTTTGTGTATATGGAGGAGGGTTATATGGTACAAACCATTTATTTTAACGGAGATTTGATTACGATGACCGGCATGGAAACGAACCCGGAAGCGCTGGTCACGGAGGGACGCATTATCTCTTACATAGGTTCGCTGTCCGAAGCTGAAATGCGTGCGCAGGCAGATACCCGATACGTCGATTTGAACGGCAAGACCCTGATGCCGGCGTTTATTGACCCGCACAGTCATATTATGGAGAAAGCCGAGTTTTTTCAATATGCTGATTTAAGCGGCTGCCAGTCATTTCAGGATATCGTGCAGGTCTTACAGGAGCATATGAAGACGCGGCATATAGGGGAAGACGGAGTTGTTGTCGGAGTTGGATATGATCACAATGCCCTGCGGGAAGGGAGGCATCCGGATAAATATGTGCTGGATGCTGTATCCCGGCAGATTCCCATATATATACGGCATGCGTCCAGCCACATGGGCGTAGGGAATTCCCGGATGATGGAGCTGGCAGGGATTCATGATAATACTCCCGATCCGGAGGGAGCAAAATTTGGCAGAGTGACGGCGGCGGGAGAACCCAACGGGTATACGGAGGAACTCAATGCCATGGCGTATTGCTATACCGTCATTGATTCCCGGACGGCCGCGGATTGGGAGATATTGCTTGCTGAGGCTCAGCAGTATTATTTATCATACGGCATTACTACGGCGCAGGATGGAGCAACGAATCGGCAGAGCTTTGAGATTCTGAAAAGGCTGGCCGAACAAGGGAAGTTCGATATTGATATTGTTTGCTATATCAGGTCTGATGAAAATCCCGAAGATATGATAGAAAAAAATCCATCATATGCAAAAGGATACCGGCACCGCTTGAAAATCGGCGGCTGCAAAAATTTTCTGGATGGCTCGCCGCAGGGAAAGACGGCGTGGCTGTCACAGCCGTATGAAGGAGAAACATCATATTGTGGCTATGCGGCTATGAGCGATAAACAGCTTACGGAATATCTGCTTACAGCGATTGATCATGGCCGTCAGGTATTGTCTCATTGCAATGGGGATGCCGCCGCTGACCAATATATACGATGCTACCAAAAAGCGCTGGCTCTGTCGCGACATCCGGATAAGATGCGCTTGCGGCCGGTAATGGTACATTGCCAGACTGTACGGAAGGATCAGCTGGAGGCAATGGTTCCGCTGCATATGATTCCATCATTTTTTGTGGGGCACACGTATTACTGGGGAGATGTACATTTAAAAAATCTGGGAGTGGCTCGCGGCAGCCGGATCAGTCCGGTCAGGGAAGCACTGGAACGGGGGCTCATTTATAATTTCCATCGGGATACGCCGGTCGTATCCGCGGATATGCTGCACAGTGTATGGGCGGCAGTCAACCGCATCACGAAGAACGGTGTTTCTATCGGGCCGGAATGGCGTATTGGCGTGTATGATGCTTTAAAAGGAATTACCTGCCATGCCGCATATGCGTATGGAGAGGAAAAGAATAAAGGAACGCTGGAAGAAGGGAAATTGGCTGACTTGGTTATTTTAGATCAGAATCCATTGAAGGTACAACCCATTGCTATACAAGATATACAAGTAATGGAAACCATAAAGGAGGGTTGCTCTTTGTATCAGCGGGAACATTTGTAGAGGTATGTGATAAAGGGGGAAAATACCATGATGAACGAAAGGAGCAGCACCGTGTGTGTTGACGATAAAAAACTTAGCGCAACGTATTTTGAAATGATAAAGAGGGCTGCTATGCTAATAGGTCGAAAAATAGTATCCTGTATGGAATATATTATTTTCACAGTGAGTATTGTGCTGTTGTGGTCCGGCTTGGAGACGATGGGCTATATCAATCCCATTACGCTGCCGGCACCGGCAACCATTGCGGCGACTACTGTTTCGATGCTGAAGGACGGGTCGCTGCAGCAACAGCTGCTGATCAGTATTATTCGGGTGCTGGAGGGATATTTTTTGGCCTGCGGGCTGGGAATCATACTGGGAATAGTGATAGGCCTTTCGAAAAAAATGAATAAAATGCTGGATCTGGTTATTCAAATCCTCCGGCCGATTCCGCCGATAGGATGGATTCCGCTGGCCATTTTATGGTTTGGCATTGGAGAAATCTCCAAGGTTTTCATCATTTTTTTGGGAGGCTTCTTTGTTGTACTAATCAATGTTATTGACGGTATACGACAAGTAGATTACAAGCTGATTGAGGTTGCCAAGGTTTTGGAAATACCTCGCTTTCGCATGATTGCGACGTTGATTATTCCAGCTGCATTACCTAATATATTTACCGGTATGCGAGTGGCCCTGGCGGCCTGCTGGGCTTGTGTGGTCGCGGCGGAATTGGTAGCGTCTTCGAGCGGGATCGGGTATATGATCATGAATGCCCGGCAATTTTCGATGAGTGATGTTGTGATTGTCGGGATGCTTTCTATTGGCGTCATCGGTAAATGCATGGATGTGGCATTGAAGCAGGTAGAGCGTAAAATTACAAGATATGAGGGATAGGGGTGTCCGCATAGGGGGGATTTAGTATGAATAGCTATGTACAGGTCAATCATCTTTGCAAATCCTTTGGGCAAGGGGATCGTAAGCTGCAGGTTTTAAAGAACATCAATTTTACGATTGAAGAGGGCGAATTTGTTTGCCTTATCGGCGGCAGCGGCTGTGGAAAAAGCACGATACTGCGGCTTATTTCCGGCTTGGACGAAGAATATGAAGGCGAAATATTTGTAGATGGAAAAACTGTTTGCGGAACAAGCCGGGAACGGGGCGTGATTTTTCAGAAGCATCGCTTGTTCCCCTGGCTGACAGTGGCAGAAAATATCGGCTATTCCCTGCAGCATACAGGTAAAAAAGAAAAATATGAAATTGTCCAATCATATATTGATTTAGTGGGCTTGAGCGGCTTTGAAAGATCATACCCAAAGCAATTATCCGGAGGGATGGCCCAAAGAGCTAATATTGCCAGAGCGCTTGTCAACAATCCCAAGCTGTTATTGCTGGATGAACCGTTCAGTGCGCTGGATGCTTTTACGAAGATTGCTCTGCAGAAAGAGATGTACCGAATCAAGGAAGGTAAAAAATCGACCATGCTTATGGTGACACATGATATCGAAGAAGCGGTATATTTAGCGGATAAAATTATTATGCTGTCACCTAAATTCCCGACGGGAGAAAAAATTATTCGGGTTGATCTACCGCGGCCGCGGGATAGAAACTCCAAAGAATTTGTAGAGTTAAAAAAATACTTTTTGATAATTTTTTCAGTAATACGTTGAATTGATGCGAGGGGGAAATCCAATATGTGGAAAAAAATAATAAGCGGAATGGTACTCGGCACTTGCCTTATGGCTTTGGTAGCAGGCTGTGGAACGAGTGATCAGACCAGCGCGGATAAAGTACTTCGAGTCGCCATCCAGCCGTCGGCGACATGGGCGCCGTTGTGGTATATGAAGGACAAGGGGAGTCTGGAAAAAGCGTTGGAGAGCAAGGGGATCAAGGTGCAATGGACAGAATTTGATGCCGGTCCGTCTTTGAATGAATCCTTTGCGGCGGGGCAGCAGGATATCGGAATCGGCGGTGATGTACCTACTATTACGCCGCTGGCAGCCGGACAAAAAAATAAAATTATCGCGCAGGGCGGCAAGGGGGATAAAATACAGGCGATTATTGTTGGCAATGATTCCGGTATTACGGATCCCAAGCAATTGAAAAGTAAAAAAATAGGCATTACTGTCGGATCGAGTGCGCATCACATGCTGTACTCCATTCTGGAAAAGAATGGGATGTCCTTGAACGATGTGCAGATCGTAAACCTGACAGCCGGTGATGCCGAAACTGCGCTGCTTCAAAAACAGGTAGATGCTGTCGCGTTTTGGGAACCTAACGTTACTTTTTTATTGGATAAGAAGGCAGGAAAATTTTTAGTGGATCAGACGGGCTGCCCCAATGGCGGCGGACCGATTTTTGTAACGGAAAAATATGTAACTGATAATCAGGAGGTTGTGAAGATTTTCCTTCAAGAATATGCCAAAGCGGCAAAATACATCAAGACGCATCAGGAGGAAGTAGCACCGGGCCTGGCGGCTCATTATCATTGCACGCCGGAGCAAATGGTGAAAATTCTTGATGAATATGAATATCCTGTAAAAATTACGGAAGAAGATATTGCAGGCTTGGAAGCAACGGCCCAATTTATGAAGACCATCGGCATTATTAAAAAAGATATCAATATAAAAGATTATATTGATAGTTCCATTGCCAATTCGCTGTAAAAATAGTACATCCCGTTATCGTAATGCAAGGCGCGTAATAACGGGATGTATTCATTGCATATGCGGGATTAAAAGAATAAATAAAAACCCCGGAAAAATAAATCGTTTTATTATACTGGAAGAACCAATTCATTGACAGAAAATTAGAAAACGTTTATATTTAAGTCAGTAATTTGGGTTATCATTGTTTTTTGTCGATGAAGGAGGTTCTTTTTATGGCTTCGTTGGATGAGTTGTATTATCAGCTGCTGCGGCAGGCAGTAGCAAATAAAGAGAAAATTGTACCGGAAAAAGTGGATCCGCGCATGATTGCCTGTCTGGCGCAGCCAGATGATGCGCCGCTTATCTGGCGGGTTAAACCGTGTGTGTGTACGACTGACAGCAAAGAACCCTGCGCTGCCGCTGCGGCATGTGACTGGGATGCGATTCAAATGGATCCGGAAAAGGGCATGATTATTGATGATGCTAAATGTGTAGGCTGTCAGGCTTGTGTTGATGCCTGCAAGCTGGATGCGCTGAAAACTAAAAAGGATATTATTCCTGTTGTGCAGGAGCTGCACGATTACGATGGACCTATATATGCCTTGATTGCACCGGCTTTTTCCGGACAGTTTGGTGATGATGTGACGGTTGGAAAGCTGCGGACGGCTTTGAAAAAATTGGGCTTTACGGGCATGATTGAAGTCGCTGTATTTGCCGATATACTGACGCTGAAGGAAGCTTTGGAATTTGATAAAAATATCAATAGTGAAACGGATTTTCAGCTGACCAGCTGTTGTTGTCCCATGTGGATCGCTATGATTAAAAAGCTGTATCATCAGCTGCTTCCGAATGTGCCCGGATCTGTATCTCCCATGATAGCCGGTGGACGTACGGTCAAAGCGCTTCATCCCAATGCCAAGACAGTTTTTATCGGGCCCTGTCTGGCGAAAAAAGCAGAACGCAAGGAACCGGATCTGGTGGGAGCTATTGATTATGCGATTACGTATCAGGAATTGCGGGATCTGTTTTCGGTAACCAATATTGACTTAAACAAGATGGAAGAAGATAATGTTCCTCACGCGTCTACTGCGGGTATACGCTATGCTTTTGCCGGCGGCGTGGCGGCAGCTGTTACCCGTACTGTGGAAAAACTGGATCCGCATCGCAAAATAACGGTTCAGACACGCAAGGCTGATGGCGTTCCCGGGTGCAAGGCCATGATCAATGATATCTTGGCTGGTAAGCGAGATGGCAACTTTTTTGAGGGCATGGGTTGTGTTGGCGGCTGCGTAGGCGGCCCGCGGGCCATTATCAAGAAAGAAGACGGAAAGAAGCATGTGCAGGCCTATAGTGATACATCTGAGTTTGAAACGCCTATGGAAAATCCGTATGTCATCGGCATGCTTAAGGAGTTAGGTTTTTCCACAGTGGAAGAATTTTTGACAAAGAGTCATTTGTATGACCGTAAGCTGGATTAGAAATGATGCCTTTTGCGGTATGAGACCGCGCCGTCAAATAAATGAGGAAATATATATGAAAAAAAACTGCCTGCAGTAAATGTGCTGGCAGTTTTTTTTTGAAATATATGCAAAATAATTGCAAAAAAAAGAAACAGTGATTTTTTATTTCTTTGTTTAAAATAAAGTGTAAAATTACCTAACCTTTTGTTGATATTGCTGTAGGGCAGTGCTATATTTTTTCTATAAAATAAATGAAATATTTTGCTGTTATATGCAATTAGCTATCGAATAAACATAGAGTGCGTGTCATGATAAGGTAAAATATTGCGTGCAAGAAATCTCTAAAAAGAACAGCGGCGACAAGGAAGTTGCCCCTATATTTTTAGAGATTTTTTGATTTTATGAAAAGTATCATTACAAAATGCAGAAGAGAGGAGCTACATGGAACAAAAAATATTGGGGTATACGGAGGCACAATACCTCATCTTTCGCAACTATGCATGGCGGGCTATTGTTTTTTTTTCTATTTTGTATTGTTTTTTGTACTGCGGGCGGCTGAATTTGCGTTCGGCTATTTTTCTCATGATTACGGCTTAGAACTGGAGCGCATCTTAGCTGGGTATTTTATCCTCTGTATTTTTCTGGACCTATGGGATCGGGCATCTCATCAATGGCAGGCTGGGTGAGCTGATGGGGCCCAACCGGTTTATTATCGGCGCCGTTATTTGTTCTGTTGCGGCAAATTTGCTGATCAGTTTTCAGGATTCATTTATGGTGATCCTGGTGCTTTGGGGATTGAACGGGTATTTTCAAGCGATGGCATGGCCGTCGGGAATGTCGATGCTGGCCAAATGGTGGCCCAGCAGGCATCGGGGCTTTGCTGCTGGTCTGTCTAACGGGTTTGCCGCTTTTGGGCAGGCGATATGTATGGAGATTGTAATTTTGTCTTTTTCGCTGGCTCCGGCTGAAGGATGGCGTGCTGCTTTTCGATATCCTGTTATTTTACCGCTGCTTGTAGCGGGGGTGTACTGGCTGACTGTCAAAGTTAGTCCGCAATCGGTAGGCCTGCCGCCGTATCAGGATGATGATGCCGTTAACGTCCGGTCAGAGTCTCAAATTGCCAAAGCGTTGCATGGGCGGAGCCGGCTGTACCCGTATTTGTATTTGGGCCGTCAATGGCAGTTCGATATATGGTTGGTGGTTATTGCGCGGAGCAGTGTCGGCCGGTATGGCCTTTTAAATTGGATTCCCGTATATTTTACGGATGTGATGGGCCTGGATCTGCAAGATGGGATTATACAGAATTTGATGTTGTCTGTTGCCATGAGCTTAGGCAGCTTGATCATTCCGGCAGTCAGTGATACCTATTGCCGCCATCACCGTTTGCTGGCGGTACTGGTCTGTTCCGTCATGGGCGGACTGTCTATCATCGGGTTCATGGTATCGGAAACGGTGACCGGACTTAGTATATTTTTATGTATCGGAGGCTTTTTCTTGTATGCCATCAATGGGTTGGTGTGGCCGTTTGCCATGGATTGCGGCGGGCGTGAGCTTTCCGGCACGGCCGGCGCAATCTTTGGTTTTGATGCTTATGCCGATCCGGAGGTACAAGATGCGATCAAGCATGCACTGGATAATAACGGCTACGAAGAAAAATATCTGCTGCAGTCCTTCGGAACCTCTGAATTAGGCGGCAAACTGGTTGCAGAGGGGAAAAATATTGAAGTGGATGTAGTTACAATGAGCATGTACTATATTGACTCGGCACAGCAAAAAATCACATGTTTGCAGATCTAACTTTTGATGCCCAAACGATCAAAGAATACTCCCGTATTATCGCCCGAATACGGGGCAGTTTGGTTCGATTTTTGTCAATACGGAAGTACTGCAAAAAGAAAATCTGCCCATACCGGCTTCGATTAAGGATCTGGCGAAACCTATTTATAAGGATAAAATCGCCTTGCGGGATATTATGGGATCGTCTACGGCCTGGCTGCTGGCGCAAGCTGTATTTGATGCCTACGGAGAAGAAGAGGGCAGCAAAATTATGGAGGCATTAGACGACAATGCCGGACCTCATATGGAAAAATCCGGCTCCGGTCCGCTCAAAAAAGTAAAAGCCGGTGAAGTTGCTATTGGGTTCGGGCTGCGCCATCAGGCTTTGCTGGAACAGAAAAAGGGTCTTCCTATTCAGATTGTCGATCCAGTGGAAGGGAATTTTTTCCTGACGGAAGGTGTGGCTGTGATTGACAAGCAGGATAGCAAAAAGAAAGAATTGGCTATGAAAATAGCGGCATGCATTATTAAAAAAGCTCGTCCCGAAGTCTTGAAGAATTATCCTATGGCGTTATATGAAGGCGAAACCGTCGATAAAGCGCAGGAACCGGCGTATCCGAAACAATATAAAGAACCGCTGACTGTGGATCTGCTTAAAAAGCATCAACAGTTGATTAAAGGTAAATAAAATAGATAAGGACATACCTTGTGCCGGCAATTTTGCTGGTGATTGGGGTATGTCCTTTTTATGTCTATAGATCGTTACGGCATAGGAAGAGAGTGCGGTTTAAAATTTATATGAGGAGCATCTTTGTAAAGAAAGCATCAAAAAATGGTGAAAAATTAAAGTTTTCACAGCGATTCCGAAAACATCGGCAGATATGCAGTGATATTTTCTTTTTTCATAGCAACTGAAATTTCCCGATAAATTGGGATGCGGTTGATTTTTCGTACGGCAATGGAAGGCATCTGAATGGCTGTTGCCACAATGGCAGGCAGAAGCGTTATGCCGTCTCCGCGGCTCACATAGCTCAGAAGGGATTCTGTCAAGTCCAGCTCCATGATAATATTGGGCGTAACTTTCATGCGGTGGCATTGCTTGCGTATGGAATCCCGGATTGTGCAGGGGTCTTTATACAGGACTAACCTTTCCTGCATAACAATATCCAGAAAATTTATATTGCTTTTCTGATATAGAGGATGCGATATAGGAAATACGGCGTAAAGTGGTTCTGTCATGAGGGGAATTATGGCAATATTAGGTTGAGGTTCGGCATTGGAAAGGAGTGCCACATCCAATTTGCCGTTTTCAATTCCGGTCACAAGTTCTCTGTTGGAGAAGCAGGTATCAATAGTCACATTATTATGTCCGCCTGCTTTTAAATTCTCCATATATCGGGGAAGAAAATACGTTATAAGATTTCCCAATCCGCCAATATGCAGGGTGTGTGTTTCTTTAAAATGTCTGACACCATCGATGGTCCGGTCGAATTCATCCAAAACGCCGCTCATTTGTTCATATAAAAGCGTTCCTTGTGAGGTGGGTGCTATGCCGTTATGTCTTCTGATAAGCAGCGTGCAGGATAACTCCTTTTCCAGGTGCTGCAGCTGTTTTGAGAGAGAGGGCTGTGAAATATAAAGATGGTCAGCCGCTTTATTTAAACTTCCGCAGCGGACAATCTCCAAAAAATATCGTATTTGTTCAAGACTGATCATACTATCACTTCCCAAGGGTATGCACTGCAGCTATAACTGGTATATATAAAAACAATTAGGAAAAATATCTAGCAACGTTTATCATATAATATAGAAATATATCACTATTTGTTTTCTTTGTCTATATGTATCAAACCGGTCAAGGGTGCAGGGCGCGGCAGTGGTTGTCTAGCGGTATCCTGCTGCCAATGGCTGTATTGTGATAATAAATGGATTTTATAAGGAGGAATAACAGATGAAGGAAAAAATTGAAGTATTTGATTATGCTAATACTATTATGAAAGCTCTTGGGACGGGAGTTTTGCTGACTACGAAGGTAAATGATCATGTAAATTCCATGACTATCGGTTGGGGGATGCTGGGAATTGTGTGGCAGAAACCGACATTTATTACTTTCATCAGAGAAAATCGATTTACCCGGCATCAGCTGGAAGCGAATCCTGAATTTACAGTGAATATCCCGCAAGGGCCTTTTAATAAAAAGATAGTCGGCTTCTGCGGTACGAAATCAGGACGTGATGTAGATAAAATTAAAGAATTGCAGTTGACCTTAGAGTCTCCTGAGATTATTTCTGTTCCGGCTATTAAGGAACTGCCATTGACTCTCGAATGCCGCGTCATGTATACACAAAAACAGGATGCAGGGGCTATTACGGAGGAAAATAAGAAAGCCTTTTATCCACAGGATGTGGAAAGTACGTTTTCCGGGTCAAACAGGGATTTTCATACGGCCTATTATGGGGAAATTGTGAGTGCATATATTGTCCGGTAGATTTCAAAAAAGGTGATTTTATGTCCGCGGTTCTGAAAGAAGGAGCCGGGCAGGTACTGGAAATGGTTCAGGAGAAATGGTCTATAGTAAAGGAGGGGTAAGACGCATATGACTCAAAATTTATATTCATATAATGATAAAATTGTCCTGGTGACCGGAGGGGGCAGCGGTATGGGGAGGGCTATTGCGCAGGCCTTTTTGGATAATCATGCGTCCGTCGCTGTTGTCGGACGGCGTATGGAGGCTTTGCGGGAGACGGTAGCGGCATATTCGGGGGAACGTTCCTTAACGATCTCCAAGGATATTTCTGAACCGGAGGCCCCGGCACAAATTGTAAAAGCGGTTCTGGCACATTTTGGCCGCTTGGATGTGGTCGTTAGCAACGCTGGTATTTTTGAAGGCGGCGATGTGACGGCACTGGATCAGCCGGGGTGGGAACGGATGCGGTCAGTCAATATTGACGCATTATTCTATCTTGCTAAGGCGGCTTTTCCTGCCTTGGCGGCATCAGGAGGCACCTTAATTGCTGTTTCATCCGTGTCCGGACTGAATGGAGACTGGAAACAGGCGGCTTATAATGCGACGAAGCATGCTGTTACCGGATTTATCCGGTCGCTGGCGTTGGATTGGGGAGAAAAAGGAATTCGCGTGAATGCGGTCGCGCCTGCCTTTACGGTGACGGATATGACGGCAGGGGTGGCTGATAAACCGGAATTGCTTTCTCAATTTGTCAATCGTATTCCTTTGGGACGGCCGGGAAAGCCGTCAGATATTGCTCCGGCAGTATTGTTTTTGGCTTCGCCTGATGCGGCGTATATTACAGGCGTCGTACTTCCTGTTGATGGAGGCACCAGCGCTTCAACAGGCCAGCCGCATGTAGTATAATAGGCCGCATATGCTGGCAGTGTCATTCGGGCCGGCAGGCGGCGTAAATGCTGTGCGGTCTGCTGTAGTCGGCAGAGTCTAATTTTCTGGTAATGACATAGCTTGTAAAAAGAGCACGTCAGAAATATTTTATTTCCGGCGTGTTTTTATGTTGCGATGTGCACGGATATGCGGAGCCTGTTCTGTATGTATAAGTCTGCAAGGAAAATAGAGGCTGTGTAAATGGCTGCATATTTAACTGCAGATGACGGTAAATAGTATGATCGTCTATATTTTATTGCTCATGCGGCTAATTAGGAGAGATAACCATGAAACCACTTATTTGTATTACTGCCAGTTTAGCTGTTGCTATTTTTATGTCGACGTTGGATACCAGTATCGTCAACGTTGCCCTGCCATTGCTGGTCCATGTTTTTGATACGACGTTTGCCGCTTCGCAGTGGGTTATTTTAGGTTACTTGCTGTCTTTAGCATCGGCTATTGTTGGTGTAGGACGATTAGGGGATTTATTTGGAAAAAAACAAATTTATATGGGCGGCCTGTTCGTGTTTATTATATCGTCTGCGTTATGCGGCCTTGCCTGGAATGTTCATGTCCTGATTGTATTTCGCATCATGCAGGGACTGGGAGCTGCGGTTCTTATGGCATTAAGCTTTGCTATTGCGCAGGATGCTGTGCCGGTATTCCATATTACAGCAGTTATGACGGTTTTAACATCAATGATATCTTTTGGTTTTGCCGTAGGACCTACGCTGGGCGGTGTTTTTATTGAACATTTTGGCTGGGCCTCTATTTTTTATATTAATGTCCCGCTGGGAATAGTATCTATTTTGGGTATTTGGCTCTATCTGCCAGAAACAAAGCCAGCAAAAAAGGTGGAATTTGATGTCTATGGTACTATTTTGCTGGCAATTACCCTGATTTGTTATATTTGCGCAATGACAGAAAGTGAAACGTACGGCTTTTTTTCCCGCCCTGTATATGCATTGTGCGTCGGGACGTTTCTGGCGCTTTTCTTCTTTATTCGGCGCGAACGCCGGATTGGATACCCGCTTATTCAATTACATGTCTTTCAAGACCGTCTTTTATCCTCCAGCCTGTTGACCAGTGTTCTTGTATATGCGAATATGATGTGTGTGCAATTGCTGGCGGCCTTTTTTCTTGCCGGCGTCAACGGGTTTTCAGAACTGCAAATAGGAATGGCGTTGTCTGTAGGGCCGGTTTTTACGGGAACATTAGGGTATGTGGCCGGTGCGCTGACAAAATATATAGCAGCGAGGAAAATTATGATTGCCGGTATTCTGCTCATGGTAGCCGGAAATATTGCGATGACAACGTTAGGCGCGTCGCAGACGATTTTTGATTTTTGCTGGCGTCTGGCGTTAATTAATACGGGATTGACATTTTTTCAAACGCCTAATAATATCATGGTTATGGGAAATGCCCAGTCAAATCAACGCGGTGTTATTTCGGCCTTATTGGCGCTGGGCCGGACGCTGGGGCAAATTACAGGGGCTGCGGTTATGAGTTCTTTGTTTGCATTATTTCTTATTTCCTGGGGCTATGCGGTTATAGATGCGCCACGGGAATTGTTGATTCATTCGTATCATTTGACTTTTTATATTACAGCAGCGTATATGGTGGGTACTGTAGTGATTGCCTACTTGGGGATTCAAAAAATATCGGCGGAGAGAAAAAAGATAGTCTAAGGTCTTGGCGTCCCGTGGTAAACCGGGGACTGCAGCATAGTCTATCCGTTTCTGACGAAAGAATAACATATTAGAATGAAAATGGAGCGTCCCTTGCGTTATCTACGCAAGGGACGTTTTTTACAAAAAAATGTATGTATAATGCTGTTTTATAAGATTTCGGCTTGTTCGACTTTGCAATTTCTGCGAAATTCCTTTGGCGTAATGTGCTTTTGGTTAATAAATACACGATTAAAATAGGATTGATCAGAAAAACCACATATACAGGAAACATGGCAGATAGGCTCATCTGTGCCGCTTAATAAATCACAGGCATACATGATTTTAAGGTGGTTGATATAATCCACGCAGCTTACTCCCACTTCCTTTTTAAAAAGGCGGCTTAAATATTGCGGATTCATGTATACATGCGCGGACACATCTTTCAGTGACAATTTTTTTTTGAAATTTTCATGGATATATTGCAATACCTTTTCGATACTATTGGTATATTTCGAATGTGTTAAACTGACAGATTGTGATTCTTGCGCGATGGGTACCCTGGAAATCTCCATGCTCGTGTGTTGCGAGAGAAGGCGACGGATTGTTTGACGTATTTCGATGGGCCGGATCGGTTTCAGTAGGTATTCTTGGACATGAAGATGAATGGCTTTTTGAGCGTATGAAAAATCAGAATATCCTGACAAAATGACGACTGATACATCAGAATGTATTTTTCGTATTTGATTCAGCGCGTCCAGACCATCTAATTCAGGAAGCAGTATGTCCATAAAGATGATATCAGGATAATACGTTTTTGTACATTGAATTGATTCTGTACCGGTGGTACACGTTATAATTTTATCTGTGTTCTGCAGTTCTTCGGTGATAATTTCCTTTAAAAATTGCTGTTCTAGTAATTCATCTTCTACAATTAGAATTGTGTGCATCACGATCGCCTCGCATCAGGTGCTGTTAGGAAGGGTGATTCCAACGATGCTGCCGCTGGAGTCTGACTTTTCAATATAAATGCCATATGTTTCTCCAAAAAAGTGTTTAATTCGCCTATCTGTACTGCATAGTCCAATGTTTTTACTGCAGGAAAGGGAGGGTTCGCTGAGCTGGTCTGAGTGGGTCAGAAGAGATAACGTTTCGGCAGGAAATCCCTGACCGTTGTCAATTACTTTAATTGTGACGTAGTCGATTCCCTCCTTTGCCGTGATTCGGATACTTCCTCCTTCATGTTTGGGCATTATGCCATGAATCAAAGCATTTTCGATAATTGGCTGCAGAATCATATTGGGGATGCGATATGTTTCTAATTTTGGTGGAATGTTAATTTCATAATTCAAACGATTTTTAAAACGGATTTTTTGAATGTATAAATATTTTTTTATATTTTCAATTTCCTTTTGAAGCGTGTGCAACTTATCATTTTGTTTTAGATTATATCGAAGTAAGTCGGATAAGCAATAAATTAATTCTTCCGTTTTATATGATTTTTCAAAATAGGCTATTCTAGCAATTGTATTCAATGTATTGAATACAAAGTGGGGGTTTACGACTAGAAAGCTGTTCTTCATTTGAAGGTCTTTGACTTTTTGTTCCAGCATATTTTTTTCAAAAGAAAGCTGTGCAATTTTGATGTTTGTGCTTTTGAGTGATTCAGAAATATTTAGAGTAATATATTTTACTATTTGTTCGCAAAAAGAGATTTGATCCTCCTCCATATTTTTTATGCTGCCAACTAGTTTGGCGATAAGTTCGCGGGATTGATTCTTTTCACGGGCCAGCGAGTCTACATTGATCATATATTTTTTATATATCGCTTGGCGGTTATAAACTTGTCCTCCGACGAGATAAAGCTGAAAGTCTTGTTCGATCTTGATAGGAAAGATGAAATTCTGCAACCCAAAACGGCAATTGAATCGAATGTCATTTTGGGTTCCGGAATAGCAGGTATAGTCTTCGCATAATACGCCCTCAGATTTTTGGCAGATGCATTTGCAAAAATCGGGAGGGGGACTTAATTCCGTTAATATGACGCCATCAGAAGATACGAGATGCAGTGGTATTTTTGAAAGAGAAAGTAAACTATTAAGATCCTTTATGCTGTTATTAATTTTTTTTAACCGAATATCTCTCAACAGATGTTGACTAGTCATTAAAGTTCCTCCTTCTTCAAAATATGGTGGGCCATAGCTATAGAAAATAGTGATTTTAATTTTGAATATTGGTAATCTTATGATTTTATTATACTAAGTATTTGAGAAATTTCAAAAAAAATATTTTATTTCAAAAAAGTAATATTAATAATAGAAAAATGTCATTTTTGTGCTAAAAAGTAACATTTTATGTAAATTGTCATTAGTTCAAAAAGTACTAAGGATATATATCGTTTTTTCAATAAAAAAAAATTTGAACATGTTACAATTTAGGCATCATCAAAAAGGCATCTTAACTATTCTATAAAAGAATAGCTAATGTTTAGAACGAAAAGTACGGTGCAGGGAAATTACTGGCAGGCAGCTTTGACTTCCGGTAAGAAAGTCAAAGATAAATGAGAGGGGCGATGTTTTTACATAATGTATTGCTGCCGGCACCCGTAGTGAGGGTAAAGAAATGTAGAAACGGAAATATTGGGTCAACATACTGAGGTGATGTAAAGCATGAAAACATTTGGAATTAAGCCTAAAATTTATTTTAGTGAAGGATCTATGG
Source organism: Megasphaera cerevisiae DSM 20462 (assembly GCF_001045675.1). Taxonomy (GTDB): domain Bacteria; phylum Bacillota; class Negativicutes; order Veillonellales; family Megasphaeraceae; genus Megasphaera; species Megasphaera cerevisiae. Next base: position 29,118 of record NZ_LEKT01000013.1, on the reverse strand, counting down.
CATTTTTGAAAGAAATTCACGGGTCTCGCGCATTTATTCTTGCAGATCCGGTTATTGATTCGTTGGGATATTTAAAAGATGCCGTGACATATCTGGAGGCTGGCGGCATACCCTGTGATACCTTTACAGCGGTCAAGCCGGAACCAGATATTGCATCAGTCATGAATGTTTTGAAAAAATATGCAGAACATTCGGCGCCTATTATTATTGCCTTTGGCGGAGGGTCGGCAATGGATACAGTGAAGGCGATGATGTATTTTCTTCATCAAGCCGCTGTTGTTGCTGGTAAAGAATATCAGCAGCCGTTATTTATTGCCATTCCATCGACGAGCGGTACAGGATCAGAGGTAACAAATTTTTCAGTTATTGCTATTAATGGTAAAAAGACAGCATTAATTGATCAGATGATGCTGCCCGATGTAGCTATACTGGATTCGGCGTGCACAAAAAAGCTGCCGCCCCATATTATTGCTGACACAGGACTGGATGCGCTGGTACATGCTATTGAAGCATATGTTTCCAAGGCCGCAACGGATTACACAGATGCGCTGGCTGAAAAAGCGGTGCAAATTATTTTTTCCAACTTATATGACTTTTTTAAAAATGCGGAAGATACAACGGCACGGGAACGTGTCCAGTCCGCATCCTGCATGGCGGGTATGGCTTTTACAAATGCTAATTTAGGTATTACGCATAGTATGGCGCATGCTTTCGGGGGAACCTTCCACCTTTCTCATGGGCGTTCTAACGCGCTGCTTATGGATACCGTCATTGAATACAATGCGGATATTAAAGGAAAGTCGGATATTTATGCTGTAGGAAAATATGCAAATTTGGCTAAGGTTATTGGCCTTCCTTCCAGAACGGTGCGAGAAGGCTACGTTAATTTTTTACAGGCCATACGCACATTGAAAAATCATCTTGAAATTCCCAGCGGTATTTGTGCGGCCGGTGTTGAAGAATCAGCCTTTATTAATGCCGTTGATAAAATGGCGGAACAGGCGTTGCTGGACAGGTGTACGCCGACGAATCCAAGGACTCCAACTAAAGAAGATATTATTGCCATGTATCGAAGTGCTATTTAAATAGATGTATATAGGGTTGTTACGAAGGTGCAGAATTGACAATCCACGATACGGGGTGACACCATGAGAGATACAGAACAATTAGAGAACAAGACCCGTATCATTCAAGAATCCGTGCCGGGAAAGCAAGTTACATTGACACATGTCATTGCTTCACCACTTCCAGATATATATGATCGACTGGGAATTGACGGTCGAGGAGCTATTGGCGTCGTTACGCTGACCCCATGTGAAACAGCAATTATAGCTGCCGATATTGCAACAAAGGCAGCTGATGTGGAAATTGGTTTTTTAGACCGGTTCACCGGGTCGTTGGTTATTTCAGGAGATATTGCCAGCGTGGAAACCGCGATGAAAGAAATCAATACGACACTGGAGCATTTACTTGGCTTTACGCCGGCAAAAATAACAAAAACATGAAAAAAAGAATCATGCTTGTAGGCGCACGCCAGTCAGGAAAATCCACATTGGCGAATTGGTTGAATCGGACTGATGCGGCAATAAAAAATACGCAGGATGTGATTTATGGATGCCGGACTATTGATACGCCGGGAGCTTATTTGGAAAATGCGAGAATGTATAAATATCTTATTGCCACGGCACAAGCAGCATCCCATGTCCTGGTGCTGGTGGATCAATCGCGCCCGGAAGAGGTTTATTCACCGGGATTTGTGAGAATTTTTCATTGTCCTGTCATCGGAGTTATCACAAAATGCGATACACATCAGGAGAATTGTTTAAAATGTGTACAGCAGTTACAACGCAGTGGTGTAACGGCGCCTGTTTTCCGCATTTCTATGAAAACGGGAACGGGACTGACTTCATTAGAAACATACTTAAAATCCCATGCGAAAGGAAGTGAATAAAAACGTTTTAAAGGAGGTGATAGCTTGAGATTTATAACCGAGATGGATCTGCGGAAACTCTATAAAAAGAACGAATTTACCATGTATTCCCCGCAGGCAGATACAAGGCTTACGCCCGGTGCCAGACAGTTTTTGATTGATCGGCGTATTTCTTTTGAAGCATGCCGGGCAGGCAAGAAAAAAGGATCTGCTTCAGACAGGAGATGTACAGCGGATACCGCTGAGAAAGCGACGGAAATCAATCCTCCCACAGATTGGCTTCTGTTGAAACTGCTTCGTTATATGGAACATACAGAATCACTGGTTTTGTTAGCGGCATCCCAATTTTATGGTAATACAGAATTTACTTTTTCTGAAGAACTTGTAGCATTAAGCAAATGGATCCATCAAGCTTGCAAGTTGTGTCAGCAAAAAAAAAGCGCGCCTCATGTCACTTTTTGGGGATGTACCGCAGCAGAACTTCATGCACGTGCTGCCGGGACTGCTTGTGAATGGTGTTGGGAAAGCATGCCGAAAGATGAAAAAGAAAGAAAAAATATTCTTTGGCTTTACCATGTGCAGACCGCCATTAGAAATGCCGAACCGCTGCTGTTGGAGGTGAAATATCATGAACATAGTGTTAAAACGTGGTGCGATGAGGTATCTGAATTATTTCAAAGTTTGGATGATATCCTTTGTATCATGATGGAAAAATGTTTGAGAGGTCTGATATGAAACTTGCAAATTCAGAATTTTCCTATTGTAATACGCTGATTGAAAATTTTGAGACCGTTACCCAAAAACCAATCACTGCGCCATCGGCAGTATATTATACAGGTGTCGATCTGGGAACGGCATATATTGTTATGGCAGTATTGGATGAACATTTTCGTCCTGTTGCCGGCGCATATGAGTTTGCCAATGTTGTAAAAGACGGTATGGTGGTTGATTATATCGGGGCAATTCATATTGTACGTAAAATGAAACAGAAAATAGAAAAGCAATTAGGAACAGAGCTGGTTTATGCGGCAGCAGCCTTGCCGCCGGGAACCTTTGAACTGGATTCAGGAGCCATTAAAAATGTAGTGGAGGGAGCGGGATTTGAGGTTACGAATGTGCTGGATGAACCGACGGCAGCCAATGCCGTTTTAAAAATCAGGGATGGAGCCATTGTCGATGTAGGCGGCGGGACGACAGGAATTGCGGTTCTCAAGGATGGTAACGTAGTATATGTTGCTGATGAACCTACGGGAGGCACTCATTTTTCGCTGGTTATTTCCGGGGCGTATAAGATGCCATTTGATGAAGCGGAAATATATAAACGAAATCCTGAAAATCATAAAGAGATATTGCCTGTCTTACAGCCTGTCATTGAAAAAGTTGCATCTATTATCTTGCGGCATATTCGTGCCTATGATGTTAAAGAAATCTATTTGGTTGGCGGCACCTGCTGCTTGCAGGGAATGGAAAAAATTATAGCCAAACAGACCCGGCTTCCCACGATGAAACCTCAAAATCCGATGTTTGTGACTCCGCTTGGCATTGCATTGAGCTGCAAACAGGGAGAATAAGCAGGTTCAGTATAAATCGAATTTAAAATATATACAGCTTGAAAAAAGTAGGTAGATCAGCATGATAGCAGCAAAAGTAATTGCTAGTATTGAGGTGGCAAAAAGGCTGAACTGTCTTACGGGGATTCAGTTTGTGCTTGCGAAAATTCTTGGCGGGACAGATGCGGGCCGATTGGTTATTGCCGCCGATATGGGGCGGGTCCATGTTGGAGAACGCGTTATTATCCGCCAGGAAAATTCAGACTGGCAGGCGTTTGCGCATGATAAGATGCCAATTGATGCGGTTATCATTAAATGTGATTCGACAACACGGTACAGATTATAAAAGTAGGTGACAGTATGATAGCAGCAAAGGTAATCGATAGTATTTGGTCGACGCGAAAGGTGGACCGTCTCGTTGGTATTAAATTTATGCTTGTGGAGGTGTTGGGCGGGACAGATGCAGGCAGACTGCTTATTGCGGCTGATTTGATCAATGCCGGCATTGGAGAACGGGTTATTGTCAGTCAAGGGAGTGCCGCCCGGCAGATATTTGATCAGGATAATGTACCAATTGATGCCGTTATTATCGGAATTATTGATGCAGAATGTACATTTTAATTTATGGAGAGGTGAATACTTTTGGATTTACTAAATCAGGTTCGCGCTGCCGGGGTTATTGGTGCCGGCGGAGCCGGTTTTCCGACACATGTCAAGCTGGATGCAAGTGCTGATTATATATTGCTTAATGGTGCCGAATGTGAGCCGCTTCTGCGAGTGGACCAACAACTGATGGCGTTATATCCGGATGACATTATTCAGGGTCTTGCCGCAGCAGGCCGGCAGGTGCAGGCAGGTAAAGCGATTATCGGTATTAAAGGCAAGCATGAGGATGTGATCCGCATTTTAAAGGATCATATTCGGTTGTTACACCTTGAAGATTATGTGAAGGTTGGTATATTACCGGATATTTATCCGGCCGGAGATGAACAAGTATTGGTCTATGAACTAACGGGACGTGTTGTTCCGGAATGCGCTATTCCGTTGGCTGTAGGGTGTGTTGTTATTAATGCGGAAACGGCCTTGAATGTAGCCCATGCGGCAGTGGGGAAAAGTGTGACGGAAACCTACATTACTTTGAATGGAGACATTCCCCGGCCGATTACTGTAAAAGTTCCGGTAGGAGTTCCGGTAAAGGACGTGCTTTTGCTGAGTGGTATTAAAAATTTGGATGAGTACGGGGTCATTAATGGCGGACCTATGATGGGAAGCGTAATGGATGCGTATGACGGATATGTGACGAAAAAAAATAAAGGTTTTATTATTTTAAAAAAGGAACATTACCTGATCCGTAAAAAGATGATGACCTTTGATCAGGCACGGATTGTGGGGCGGACTTCCTGTGAACAATGCCGGATGTGTACAGACATGTGTCCCCGTTATTTATTGGGACATAATATGCAACCTCATAAAATGATGCGGGTCATCAAATATACACCCAATGATGCGGAAAGTATGAAAATAGCTCAGTTATGCAGTCAATGTAATTTGTGTGAAATGTTTTCCTGTCAGGCGCAGCTCAGTCCCCGCGCCGTGAATGTTTGGTGTAAAGGGAAATTAAGAGAAAAGGGCGTGAAATATACACCCTTTAAAGAAACCTACACACCGCGGGAATCCCGTTCCTACCGATTGGTGCCTAGCAAAAGACTTATTGCCAGATTGGGGCTTACGCCTTTTGATGGAGCGGCTCCTTTGACTGAGATACATTTTGATCCGCAGGAAATTGGCATTTCCCTGCAGCAGCATGTGGGAGCACCTGCGCAGCCGGTTGTAAAGGTAGGAGACGTGGTAACAGAAGGGCAGCTTATCGGAGAAATCAAGGAAGGCAGTCTGGGTGCGGCTGTTCATGCCAGTATGAATGGAACTGTTGCCAATATTACAGAACAGATTATCAAAATAAAGGTGGGAGCGTATGTATAATGCAATTGGTATGATTGAACTCAACAGTATAGCCAGAGGAATCTACGCAGCCGATCTGATGATCAAGACTGCTGCTGTAGAAGCAATTTGCACTACGGCAGTATGTCCGGGTAAGTACATTGTATTGATACAAGGAAATGTTTCTGCTGTAGAAAGTTCTGTCAATGCAGGCGTTGAAGCTGCAGGAGAATATCTAATTGACAGCTTTGTTATTCCTAATGTTCATCCAGGTATTTTCCCCGCAATTTCTTCTACAACAATTCCAGAAGAACGGGCAGCATTGGGTATTATAGAATCATTTTCTTTAGCATCTATGATTATTTCAGCTGATGTAGCGCTAAAGGCGGCAAATATTCAGGGAATGGAACTGCGATTAGGCAGCGGATTAGGTGGAAAAGCATTTTTTACTTTTACCGGCGATGTTGCTGCCGTAGATGCAGCGGCAGAAGCGGGAAAGAATTATATACAGAAAAAAGGACTGCTTGTTGATTTGGAGGTAATTCCCTCACCGGCAGAAAAATTATGGGACGCATTGATGTAGGTTGTGGTGTCCGGCAGAACGGGAGGTGATAGCGTGAAGGATTTGATATGTGTGGGTCAAGTAAAAGCCGCTATTTTGTCAGGAACTGTAAAAATATATATCAAACCGGGAACCTTGATCACCGCGGCAGCACAGGATTTAGCTAAAGAAAAAGGTCTTCACTTTGTTGTAAAAGACGAAAGCAACTTACAAAACAGTAGTTCAGATGCAGCTGCTTTTGTTCAGATAGAACCCCAACAAGAAAATAATAAAGAATTGATTCTGCAACTTGTCAGGCAGGTATTGCAATCTCAGGGGCTGCTTACGGAAACACCCTATGACGCGGCCGTAGAAGGGAAAAGCGGGTTAAAGGTAGTACGGGGTGATTCTGTTAGGTATCATGCTTTTGATGCAACGCAGCGTAATGTCAATGTTACCTGTCAGGAAGTCATTCATCCGCAAAAGTCGCGGATACGTTCGGGATTTTTGATAGTAGATCATTCCGACTTTAAACGAACGCTGATAGGATATGAAGAAACAGATATCGTTATGGAGGGACAACTTACGATTGCAATCAATGGCAGCACATATACCGCTCGTCAGGGAGACGTTATTTTCATTCCCGAAAATGCAGATGTTCTTTGGAGTACAGCAGGATATGCAAAATTATTTTATAACCGCTATATTACTGGCGGGAAATAACATAGAAAGGACGTGATAGAGAATGGATGCGCTTGGCATGATTGAGACGAACGGCTTGGTTCCTGCTATTGAATGCGCGGATGTCATGCTTAAAGCGGCACGGACTACGTTGCTCAGTCAAACATTAACTGGCGGTGGACTGGTGACTATCTGTATAACCGGAGACGTGGGAGCAGTACAGGCAGCTGTTGAAGCTGGCGCGGCGGCAGTAGGGATATTTGGGCGGAAAACGCTTGTTTCGCAGCATATTATTCCAAGACCGCATGCAGATATTGAGATGATTATTTTGTCCGAAGACATAAAAAGTCTTTGCAGCCGCAATGCAGCAGAAAGCGGTATAGAAGAGAAAAGCCAGCGGATACACTATCCGGAAACAGCGATGGCAGACAGCACGAAATCAGAGCGTTTCCATATTCCTTCCTTTGATAAAAACCAGATCATGTCGCTTCAAAAAATTAATATAGATGAATTGGTTATCCAATATGGTATCGACATAGTGTCGAATCTGTTGAAAAAGATGACAGTATCTGTTTTGCGGCATCTGATACGGGAATATTCGGGACTTGGCCTTACCGGCAGAGAGTTATACAGGGTAAGTAAAGGAACGCTTATTCAGCTTATCATAGCATATTACCGTAGAGATGATGTGGCTGAGGAATAGAGATGTGCTTTATAAATACATAGCATGAAAGGGGAAGATATTCTTGGGAAATTTTGATTATGATTTACAAACTATGCAAGAAGCCAGAAATGTGGTGCGGCAAGCCAATGAGGCCGAAGAACAGTTTTGCAGGTTTACCAATGAGCAGGTGGATAAAATTTTGCAGAACATGGTACGGGTAGCGGAGGAAAATGCAGCGACGCTGGCGAGAATGGCCGTTGAAGAAACTGGCTTTGGCAAGGTGGAAGACAAAACAGTAAAAAATCAGGTTGCTTCTGAAAATGTCTATGAGTACATCAAAGATATGAAAACGATTGGAGTTATCCGGGAAGACAAGGCGAATCGCATTACAGAAATAGGTGAACCGGTAGGCGTTGTTTTGGGAATTATTCCTTCTACAAACCCTACATCGACGGTTATTTATAATGCTATGATAGCACTGAAATCGCGGAATACTATCGTTTTTTCACCGCATCCGGCGGCATTGAAATGTACTTCTGAGGCGGCACGACTTATGGCGGAAGCAGCAGAAACTGCTGGTGCTCCGGCGCATACTATTGAGTGCATTACGCATCCGTCTATGGCAGCGACAAATGAGCTGATGCATAGTGAGGAAGTAAAAATGATTATTGCTACGGGGGGCTCGGCCATGGTGAAGGCCGCATACAGCTGCGGTAAACCGGCATTAGGGGTGGGGCCCGGCAATGGACCATCCTATATTGAGCACACCGCCGATGTTAAAAAATCTGTTGAAGATATTATGATCAGCAAAACCTTTGACTATGGCACGATTTGCGCTTCTGAACAATCTGTCATTGTTGAGGAAGGCAATCGAGCACAGGTTATTGAAGAATTCAGACGTCTTGGCGGGTATTTTATGAATAAAGAAGAAACCGGCAAAGTTTGCAGCCTTTTATTTAAAAATGGACACAATATGAATGCGCAGTTCGTGGGACGGGCACCTCAAGTTATTGCTGATGCAGCGGGTATTGTTATTCCAGCTAATACCAAGGTACTGATCGGCGAACAGGACGGAGTTGGTGAAGGGTATCCTCTCTCTTATGAAAAACTGACGACTGTCCTGGGATTTTATACAGTGAAGGATTGGCATGAAGCTTGTGAATTGTGTATTCGCCTGTTGAAAAATTGCGGCATGGGACATACGATGTCAATTCATACAGATGATCCGGAGATAGTCCGGCGTTTCTATGAAAAACCGGTATTTCGTATTATTGTCAATACGCCGGCAACACATGGCGGTGTAGGTATCAGTACTGGTTTGGCACCATCATTTACGCTGGGATGCGGCACTTGGGGCGGCAGTGCGACCGCAGATAATGTGACTCCGCTTCATTTGATGAATATCAAACGCGTTGCATATGGAATTCATGAGGTCAGACCGGCCGGCCCTTGTGCAGTACCGGCACCGGCAGGAGTGGTCGGAGGTGTACCGTCAGGAGATACCGGAGACGAGCAGCTAATGGCTGTAGTCAACGAAGTGCTGCAGCTGCTGAAGCAAAAGGGTGAGTTTTAATGGGGAAATATGATACTATGGTTACTTTATTAATGGACGCTGTAAAAGAACACAATATGCGCCTGCAGTCTGGAGCTATTCCCGTAGGGGTATCCAATAGGCATGTACATTTGTCAGAGTATGATTTGTTTGCGCTGTTTGGCACAGGGTATATGCTGACAAAAACGAAAGATATATCTCAGCCAGGACAATTTGCATGTAAAGAGACGGTAACGCTGGCGGGGCCGCATGGAGCGATAGAAAAAGTACGTGTCTTGGGGCCGGTTCGCAAAGAATCACAGGTTGAAATATTACGGGCAGATTGCTTTAAACTGGGAATCAAAGCGCCATTGAAGATGTCAGGTGATCTAGACGGCACTCCGGGCATTACGCTGGTAGGGCCTGAAAGAAGCATATATTTACCGCGGGGTGTTATTATTGCCAAACGACATATTCATATGCTGCCGGAGGATGCGCAGCAATTTGGCGTGGTTGACGGACAAGTTGTATCTGTTCAGGCAGGTGGACCGCGCGGTGGCTGGCTGGGAAATGTTGTCATACGAGTGACACTGACCTCTGCGCTGGAATGTCATATTGATACAGAAGAAGCCAATGCCATGAATTTAGATAATAGCTCTAAAATCACAATTGGTAAATAAAAATTATATTTTAGGAGGACACAAACATGAGTACAACAGAAGCTTTGGGATTGATCGAAACAAAAGGATTAGTAGGGTCTATTGAAGCAGCCGATGCTATGGTAAAGGCGGCAAACGTGTATTTGATCGGCAAAATTTTAGTTGGCGGCGGTCTGGTGACCGTCATGGTTCGCGGTGATGTGGGCGCTGTCAAGGCTGCTACAGATGCCGGAGCTGCCGCCGCACAGCGCGTGGGCGAACTTGTTTCTGTGCATGTCATTCCACGTCCGCATGCAGATGTAGAACTGATTCTTCCGCATGATAATACAGCAGGAAAAGACGAAGTCAGATAAGACAGTAAACCATATGAATAATTAACAGCGGTTCTGCAAGGTCAGTGAGGTAATACTGACATGCAGAGCCGCTGCTTTTTTTGTGTGAAAATGACAGCGGCAGTATTCGCTGCTGAACATGCTGCCTGATCAGGAAGAAAAAGCTGCATAGTGAAAGAAGATGTGTTTGCAAAACATACATTATTATATACGCATACAGTTATTTGCATAAATAATACTTTTATATTATAGAAAATTTATAAAATATTCTTGACATATTAAAAGATTGCCTTTATCCTCGAAGGAGTTGTCTTAAAAAATTAATATTTTTTATAAGGAAGTGGAGCTATATGAATCATTTTACAGATACAGTGATTTCAACTGACGACACGCGTGGCGCGTTTTTGAAGGGATTGGAACGGATGGGCAATAAACTGCCTAATCCGGCAATTTTGTTTCTTATTTTTTTCCTTGTATTGGCGGTTCTTTCGTATATTTGTCATATTGCCGGTGTGTCGGCTATGAATCCTAAGACTAGTGAAATTATTCAAATCAAGAGCCTGATAAGTGCAGAAGGGCTTGACTGGATATTGACCAATATGATTAAAAATTATATTTCCTTTCCGCCTCTGGGAATGATCATTGTTCTTACGTTTGGATTGGGAGTTGCATCAGAAACAGGTTTTTTACAGACGCTGATACGGCATTCTATGCATAATATTCCTGGCCGTTATGTAACCTTTGCTGTCGTATTCATCAGTTTGATGAGTCATATTGCGTCAGACGCGGCTATCGTCATCATGCCGCCGCTGGCGGCGTTGCTGTTTTATTCCTTGGGCCGTCATCCTTTAGTGGGATTTGCCTGTTCCTTAGCAGCGATTTATTCGGGCTTTACGGCAAACATCCTTATTGTTACGACCGATGTGCTTTTGTCCGGAATTACAACGCAGGCGGCACATATTGTGGATCCCACAATGACCGTTACACCTGTTGATAATTGGTATTTTATGTCTTTTGCTGTTTTTTATTTGGCGGCGGTAACGACCTTCATTACCGAAAAGTTTGTTGAACCTCGCATGGGAATATATGATCCTGCGCATGCCCATGGCAATCTTGTATTAGAAGATATTTCGTCAGAAGAAAAAAATGCGCTGCATCACGCGCTGATTGCTGCGGGTATATATGTTTTTGTTGTTATTGCAATGATATTTCCTGATAACGGATTGCTGCGCAATCCGCAGACGCATTCGCTTCTTGGTTCACCTTTGCTGCGCGGCGTAGTCCCTTTGTTATGCGGCTTTTTACTGACGGTAGGCTTAACGTATGGGATTTCTGTGAAAAAAATTAAGAATGCAGATGATATGGTGCATTGTATGACGGAAGCTGTTAAAAGCCTGGCTGGGTTTTTAGTGATGGCTTTCTTTATTGCCCAGTTTATTGCGGCATTTGCTTGGACTAATATGGCCGTTATGATTGCTATGAAGGGGGCATATTTCCTGCAAAATATTGGGATGACCGGTCTTCCGGCCTTGTTGTGCTTTATGATTTTTGGACAACTTCTTGGTGTTTTCACGTCCAGTGGATCGGCGGTATGGGCACTGCTGTCTACCGTCTTTGTGCCTATGTTTATGCTCCTTGGATATCATCCTGCATTTATTCAAGTCGCGTTTCGTGCCGGTGATGGCGCGTTGAATACGGTAGCTCTCGTCAATCCGTTTTTGCCATTATTTTTGGAAATTATTCGCCGCTATAAAAAGGATAGCGGCATTGGCACATATTTAGCTCTTATGATGCCATATGCGATGGGATTTTTGGTTATGTGGTATCTCTTGTTTATTTTTTGGTACTGCATGGGATGGCCTGTTGGCCCCGGCATTCCACAGCATTTATAATGTACATAAAAAAATTTGAATACGTACTAAGAAAAGACAGCGCATCGGCTCAGATGGGCTGTCTTTTGTACTGCTATAAGATTTTCAGAGTTTGTTTTACGGGTATCTTGGTTGAAAAAAATAGATTATAATAATCAGAGATATCGAAAAGGGAGTGCGGGGCTGCGCGAGGCGAGGAGGAAAGGGCCGGAAAAAGTGCAGGAGAAGATACTTGTTATATTGAGCAGCGTATTTGGCATATGGTGGTGTTGATACATAAAATGTGTGTGGAGGAATTAATATATGAGCAAAACTATTATACAATCAGTAGTTAAAGCCATTGCAATACTAAAGTGTTTTGAAAATGAAAAAGAATTAGGCATTACTGAAATAAGCCGTAAAACCGTATTAAATAAAAGCACGACGTTTAATATGGTTACGACGCTGCAGCTGCACGGCTTTTTGGAACAGGATGCGGATACTCTTAAATATAGACTGGGAATGGAATTGTACAGAATTGGAATGACCGTCCATGTGGATTTAAGAAAAATTGTGTTTCCGTATTTGGATGAATTGGTGTCTGCGTTTAAAGAGACTGTCAATTTTGTTCTAAGAGATGGTGCGGATGTTGTTTATATGGATAAAGTGGAAAGTCCGCATTCGATGCGTATCAGCACGGGAGCGGGGACGCGGCTTCCTCTTTATGCTACCGCAGTAGGAAAGGCAATTCTTTCCGGTCTTTCCGCTGAGGAGGTGTCAGCCATTTTGCGTGGAGTGTCGTTTGCTGGATATACAAATAATACAATCAGTAATGAAACGGATTTAGTTCAGTATATAAAGCAGGCAAAAGAACAAGGATATGCGGAGGATATTGAAGAATTAGAGCCGGGTCTTATTTGTGTAGCGGCGCCGATATTCAATTTTAAAGGGAAGGCATATGCAGCTATTAGTATATCGGGTCCTACTTCAAGAATGAATGCGTCTGTCAGAGCGGAAATGGGCAGCGCGCTGGTCACTGTCACACAGGAAATTTCAGATAAAATAGGATATAAACGATAAAATACCTGGAAATAGTGTTTCCAGGATTCTTAAATGCGATACAACCGAAAATCATTTCAATAAGCCTGATCGGGCTTGTTAAAATGATTTTCGGTTTTTTAATACATATGCAGAAGTAAAGTAATATACAATACAAGCACATATGACCGTCAAATTTTTCTTTTGGTTGTAATATACAAAAACAAACGGTATAATAGTATCATAATATAATACAATGTATCATATTATGATACTATTATACACTTAAGGATTTTTGTATGTAAGGAGGGATTTTTATGAGTAAATACAAAAAAAGATTTAAAACGATGGACGGTAACACCGCGGCTGCGCATGTAGCATATGCATTTACCGAAGTTGCTACGATTTATCCGATTACGCCGTCTTCTCCCATGGCAGAACAGGTTGATGAATGGGCGGCTCATGGACGTAAAAATCTGTTTGGGCATACGGTCAAGGTTTCAGAAATGCAGTCTGAAGGAGGTGCTGCCGGGGCTATGCATGGGGCGTTGGCAGCCGGCGCTTTAACCACGACCTTTACGGCTTCGCAGGGATTGATGTTAATGCTGCCCGAATTATTTAAGATTGCCGGCGAGTTATTGCCCGGTGTATTTCACGTGGCCTCCCGTACTGTCGCATCGAATGCACTGAGCATTATGGGAGAAAATAATGATGTAATGACTACTCGTACAAGCGGGGTGGCAATGTTGGCAGAATCCAGTGTACAGGAAATTATGGATTTGTCTGCTGTAGCTCATGGTGCTGCTATTTCCAGCCGTATTCCGTTTATTAATTTTTTTGATGGCTTCCGTACTTCCCATGAAATACAAAAAATAGAAGTATTAGAAGAAGAAGATTTAAAACAGTTTTTGGATCCAGATGCGGTGCAGGCATTTCGGGATCGTTCGTTGAATCCGGATAAGCCGGTGCTGAGAGGTGCCGTTGATTCGGCAGAAATCTATATGCAGCATCGTGAGTCGATTAATAAATTCTATGAAAAAGTACCGGATATTGTAGAAGGTTACATGAGAAAAATAACAGCAATAACAGGTCGCGAATATCACTTGTTTAATTATACAGGCGCGCCTGATGCTGAATTTGTTGTTGTGGCGTTGGGATCTGGTGCTGAAACAACAGAAGAAGTTGTTAAATATTTAGCAGCACAAGGACAAAAAGTAGGCTGTATTAACGTGCATTTGTTTCGTCCCTGGTCGGAAAAACATTTTTTGGCGATGCTGCCTGAAACGGTTAAACGTATCGGGGTTCTTGAACGGACAAAGGAACCGGGTTCGAATGGAGAACCTTTATATCAAAGCGTTACGGCAACGTTTGCCACTATCAAAGATGCGCCGGAAGTTTATGGCGGCCGCTATGGACTGGGATCCAAGGACATTCTGCCGGCAGATATTGTTGCTTGCTTTGATAATTTACAGGCAGAAAAACCGAAAAAAAATTTTACGTTATGTATTACTGACGACGTATGCCTTTCGTCTTTACCTCGAACCAGCACAATATATGTTGGCGGTAAAAATTTAAAGTCTTGCAAATTCTGGGGATTTGGGTCAGATGGTACGGTGGGAGCCAATAAAAGCGCCATCAAAATTATTGGTGATAATACGGATATGTATGCACAGGCTTATTTTGCCTATGATTCTAAAAAATCAGGTGGTGTTACCATATCGCACTTGCGGTTTGGATCTTCGCCGATCAAAATGCCGTATCTTATTCATACAGCGGATTTTATTGCCTGCCATCGCCAATCCTATGTGCATCAATTTGAACTGCTGCAGGGAATAAAGCCTGGCGGCATATTCCTTTTAAATTGTACATGGACGCCCGACGAGTTAGAGGAAAAATTACCGGCTTCGTTGAAACGGGTCATAGCTGAAAATAAGGTGCAATTTTATATCATAAATGGCGTGGAAATTGGCCGGAAAATTGGTTTGGGAAGTCGCATTAATATGATTATGCAGGCGGCGTTCTTCAAATTAGCCAATATTATTCCCTTAGATTTGGCAATTACAAAACTAAAAGAATCTGTCATGACTGCCTATGGCAAAAAAGGACAGAAAATTGTCGACATGAACAATGCGGCGATTGATCAGGGCATACAAGCTATTGTCAAAATTGATGTTCCGAAAGAGTGGAAAATAGCGCAAGATGTGCCGGTATCAGGTGCGGCACATTCTGAATATTACAAGAAATTTGCGGATCCTATGAATCGCATGCTGGGAGATACGCTGCCGGTTAGTGCGTTTGATGGCCGGGAAGATGGGACCTATCCTACGGGGACGGCTAAGGAAGAAAAGCGGGGAGTGGCTATTTTTGTGCCCAGTTGGAATCCCAATGCTTGTATTCAGTGTAATCAATGCGCCTTTGTTTGCCCGCATGCCGCTATTCGGCCTTTTTTGATGACGCCGACTGAAGCTGAACAGGCTCCCGCTGGAATTGCGGTGACGGATGCGGCCGGCATTGCAGGTATGAAATATAGTATAGTTACGTCCGTAATGGATTGTCTGGGGTGTGGCAGCTGTACGTATGTTTGTCCCAAGCAAGCGCTTACGATGCAACCGTTTGATGATGAAGAATATAAGGCACAGGTCTGGGATTATAGTATTCATTTGCCGAAGAAGTCCAATCCGATGAAAAAGACAACAGTCAAAGGCAGTCAGTTTGAGCAGCCATTATGTGAATTTACAGGTGCTTGTGCGGGGTGCGGAGAAACACCTTATGCTAAATTATTGACGCAGTTATATGGTGATCGGATGATGATTGCCAATTCACATGGATGCTCACATGTTTGGGCTGCCAGTGCACCGGGAATAGGATATGCTGTCAACGAAAAAGGGCATGGACCCTCCTGGGCAGATTCTTTGTTTGAAGATGCTGCCGAATATGGCTATGGAATGTTCTTAGGCGTACGCAGTGGACGCGAGCTTCTTAAAGGATATGTGGCAGAGGCCATGGCAGCGGCCAGTCCTGCACTCCAAAGCGTATTGCAGGATTGGCAGGATCATATGATGGTAAGTGAAGGCACGCGGGAAAGGGCAGACGCAGTGGTGGCATTGCTTGAAAAAGAAAAAAAGGGCATTTCGATTTTAGAAGAGGTATATAGACAAAGACAGTATCTGGTAAAACGTTCCCATTGGATTTTCGGAGGCGATGGATGGTCTTATGATATCGGCTATGGCGGATTGGATCATGTATTGTCTCAAAATCAAGATATTAATGTTTTTGTATGTGATACAGAGGTGTATTCTAATACCGGCGGTCAGGCTTCTAAAGCTACGCCGACGGCAGCAGTGGCACAATTTGCGGCAGCCGGCAAAAGGAATAAGAAAAAAGATTTAGGCATGATGGCGATGACGTATGGCTACGTGTATGTGGCGCAGGTGGCTATGGGTGCTGATAAAAATCAACTTTTGAAAGCGATTACGGAAGCGGAAGCATATCCGGGTCCGTCACTGATTATCGGCTACTCACCTTGCATTTCTCACGGTCTCAAGGCAGGTCAGGGACAAAGCCAGCTGGAAGAAAAACGTGCGGTAGAATGCGGGTACTGGAATTTATATAGATATAATCCGGAACTGAGAAAAAAAGGACAGAATCCTTTTAAATTGGATTCCGCTAAACCGACAGCAAACTTTAGGGAGTTTCTTATGGGTGAAGTGAGATATTCGTCCTTGAAAAAAACCTTTCCGGAAATAGCGGAAGCACTTTTTGCCGATACGGAACACGATGCGAGGGAGCGGTATGAAAGTTATGTGAGATTGCAAAAATCACTGGATCTGTAATATAATACAGCTGCTGATCCCCTGATGGTTTAATACCATTTTACTTCTTAGGTGACATAGAAAGAGGCTGTTGTTTGTTGAGTCCAAGGAGTATCCAAAAGAAGATTTAAACAACAGTAAGATATTTGTTGGAAGGAGTGTCCTTTGCTTTGCGTAAGCCTTCGGGTGGTGTAAAATAATATTGCATCACGCGAAGGTTTTTATTATATAAATAATGTGACTACTTCCGCAGCTGTTTCTTTAAATTTGTGATAAAACAATATGTTATTGACAGGAAAATAAAAAATGAAATATAATATCTAGCAGGATAGGAGGATGGTGACATGGAAAAGGATGGAACTGATATTTACAGATGTGACTGTAATACAATTCATGAGGAGGTTGTTATAAAAGTACGGAAGCAAATGCTTGACGATGATACATATATAGATATTGCCGATATTTTCAAAATATTTTGTGATTCTACCCGTGTTAAGATTATTGGGGCATTATTACATGCGGAAATGTGCGTGTGTGATATATCCGTGCTTCTTGGAATGACAAAGTCTTCTATTTCACATCAATTGAGAATCTTAAAACAAGCAAAAATGGTAAAATATCGCCGAGACGGGCGCGTTATCTATTATTCACTGGCAGATAGGCATGTTAAGGCTATTTTTGATCAAGGTCTGGCGCATGTGTATGAGAAGGAGTGAGGCCTGTCAGTTTTCCGTGACATATTGATTTTATTGTTGAACAATTGCGCAACAATATATCTGCATCACACGCTGTAAACTGTATTAAGAAATGGGAAAGCAAACATAAAAATGAGAAATAGTATGAAGGAAGTGGATTTTATGGAAAAGGTAATTCATAAAGAATATATTTTGGAAGGGATATGCTGCGGAAATTGTGCTGCAAAAATTGAAAAAAGCATAAAGGCGCTCCATGGAATTGTATCAGCCGATCTCGACTTTATTACGCAAACACTTTGTATATCCTTCAAGATAGATGCGGATACAACGAGTATCATGGGACAAATTAGGGAGATTATCAAGTGTAATGATGCAAATGTTGTTATAAGAGAGAAAATGCAATTGGCAGAAGGGAAAAAAGAAATATATCTGCAAGGTTTGTGCTGTACTGTTTGTGCGGGAAAAATTGAATCAAGAATAAAAAAGCTAAATGGCGTAAAGTATGTCAGCGTCGATACTATTTCTCAAAAAATGACGATTGAGACGGATAACGAGCATCAGTTACCGGGAATTTTGCGTCAAGCCTCTGAGATTATCCAAGAAGTGGAGCCTGATATTCAAATTTCTTATACGACAGATCCTTTGAAAAATGATAATAAAAAATGTTGTCAAAAAGTATTTCTTAAGAAAAGCTTTTTGGCTGCAGGCACGATTCTTTATGTGATTAACATGAGTTTGCAGTTTACGCAAGCTGTTAGTTTTTCTGTCTTTTTGATCAGTTACTTACTTATAGGTGGAGAGGTTATTCTGAGAGCTTTACGCAATATTTCAAAAGGGCATATTTTTGATGAAAATTTTCTTATGGCCATTGCTACCATAGGGGCTTTTGCTATTGGTGAATACCCTGAAGGGGTTGCTGTTATGCTGTTTTACCAAATCGGAGAAGGCTTTCAGCGGTTAGCTGTCAGCCGGTCTAAAAAAAATATTGCATCGCTTATGAATTTGCGTCCTGACTTTGTGAATTTAAAAATAAATAATAGTATCCAAAAGGTATCTCCTGAAGAAGTGGCGGTAGGCGATAGTATTTTAGTGAAGCCGGGGGAGAGAATCCCTATGGATGGCAGAATTACGAATGGAATATCGTCTCTGGACCTATCGGCTTTGACTGGGGAATCTTTACCGCGTGATGTAAAGAGCGGCGATGAAGTGATGTCTGGGGCAATTAACAAAAGCGGGCTTCTTACTGTTGAGGTTTCAAAAGAATTTGGCGAATCTACCGTTTCTAAGATACTCAGCCTTGTAGAAAATGCCAGCAGTAAAAAGGCTCCAACAGAAAATTTTATTACAACTTTTGCAAGATATTATACTCCTGTGGTAACAGTTGCGGCAGTTGTTCTGGCAATCATTCCGCCACTCATATGGGCAGGAGAGTCTTTTAACATCTGGCTGTACAGAGCATTGGCTTTTCTTGTCGTTTCTTGCCCGTGTGCACTCGTCATCTCCGTTCCGTTGACTTTTTTTGGAGGAATTGGAGGGGCTTCCAGAAATGGAGTTTTGGTTAAAGGAAGTAACTATTTGGAGGGTCTTAATCATATTGATACGATCATTATGGATAAAACGGGGACCGTAACCAAAGGTGTTTTTAGTGTACATTCCATTATTGCGCAGAATGGATTCAGTGAACAGGACATTTTGTATTATGCTTCTTGTGCTGAAAAATATTCAAATCATCCTATTGCCGAATCGATTATAAGGGCATTTGGGAAAACTATTGATACGGCACAGATTGTCGCCCATGAGGACATTGCGGGATATGGGGTGAAGGCCTCGATTGATGGAAAAACAGTCTATTTAGGTAACAGCAAATTGATGAAAATGTATGCGATACCTTATCGCCCGGTATATGATGTGACCGGAATTACCATTTATCTTGCTGTGGATAAAAAATTTGCAGGATCGATTTTGATCAAGGATGAAATAAAACCTGACAGCAGAAAAACGATCCAGGGTTTAAAGACGTTAGGTGTAAGAAAAACGGTAATGCTTACAGGAGATACAAAAGCTTCCGGAGAAGCTATTGCGAAGGAGATTGGTATGGATGCTGTATATACCGAATTACTTCCACAGCAAAAGGTTGAAATATTTGAAGTGTTGGAAAAAGAAAGGCAGGGAAATGGAAAAATTGTATTTGTTGGAGATGGAGTAAATGATGCGCCGGTTCTTGCGCGGGCAGATATTGGCATTGCCATGGGCGCCATGGGATCAGATGCCGCAATTGAGGCTGCAGATATCGTGCTTATGACTGATGAGCCATTTAAAATTGTATCTGCGATTCGCATTGCAAAAAGGACGCAGGCAATTGTGTGGCAAAATATTATTTTTGCTGTGGTGATAAAAATAGTATTGTTAATCTTTGCCGCAGTTGGTATGGCCACCATGTGGGAGGCCGTATTTGGCGATGTAGGGGTAACTGTATTAGCAGTATTGAATGCGATGCGGGCAGTACGGACTGGCAGTATGATGGAAATGCAATAATATATTATCATATTCCTGGCACAATACATATCGGAATTTAAAAGGAGAGATAGTACTGAGATCCGTCCTTGCGCTTGAAACAAGAAGCAATACATTAGGTTAGATCATATTTTTTATTGTAATTAGGTAGCAATGTTGTGGTAAAAGCGGTACAATCGATCTGTAATTTTATTTGTTTAGGCGGCGAAACACTGCTTGCAGGAAATCGCAGGAGTTTCCTTTTTAGAAAGAATACCTGTGTTACAGGGTGTTAGAAAGAGATGATATATGATGAAAAGAATAATGGCAGGTATGATGGCCATTATGGTTTTAAGCTTTACTGTACCAGCCTCAGCGGCGTATTGGGATGAGCTGCAGCAGGATGTCGGTACGGTTGTGGCACCGTATGAACCGTATGTGAGTGTCGTAAAAAACACATGGGATAGCCAGTCCCTGGAACATATTATACAAGGAAAATTTGATGTACCCGATGATGTGATCAACACAATACTTTCTCAGGAAATCAGTGATAGTGATACGGTGAAGGAAATACACGTTATATCCCATGCCAATGGACGGCTGGATATTCATGCGGAGACAGCTGCGTATGGCGGTATCGATATTTCCGGTACGATTGATTCTTTTATTCATGACGGAGATCTGTCGTATATGATCTATACTGTAAAAGAAAAAGACTTAGCCGGACATGGAGGTATCAAGGGCTGGATATTTTCCCATCTTTCTGTAGCGATGTTGGCAAAGCTTGTAGGTCCTATTTCGTTTAACGATGATGTAACGACAAAAATCCAGGGAAATACTATAAAAGTTGATTATAGTCAGGCTCTAAAAAAATCGGCATTGGCCCAAACCGCTATTGCGGGTTATAATCTTGCGGATGCATTACAGATTGAGGGCGCAGTGCCTCATGAGGGCTATGTGGAATTTCAAACTTCATTGCAGGTCCCTGTAGAAATACAAAATTTGCTTTTACGTATTTTGAACACAACGAAGTAATAGAATAAGGAGCAATTCCTCCTTTAGGGTAATGGATCGCAGTGAGAAATGCGGAGTTGATCAAGTTAGCTGTTTAGGAAAGCGCTTCTCTTTTCCTGCTTGAACCATCTAAAACGGGTTTTATTTTATGATACTGGGGGAAATGAGCGAATACTGTTCAAAATAGAGTCTTTGACTGTGTTAATTATAGAAGATAGTACAGTTTGGTATCGTCTGTTAAGTGCAGTGTTCTGCGAATACATGGAAAACAATGAATCAAATTGGAGGATAAGATGGGCACATTGAACGGAAGAATATTACGGAAGTGCGATAAATTGTAAAATGTGTTTTTGCGATTGTGAAAAGAGCTTCAGGCAGGACGCCGGGTAGTTTTGCTTATGGTAGTGATAGTACAGTCTCTATGCTTCATGCTGCCGGCAGCTGCTGGTGCGGGAGGAAGGGCACGCTGGCCGGCACGATCGGCGGTGGATTATAAGGCGTGCGAAGTGGGCCGGAAAATGCACAAGAAAAAACGTCATTTCTGAGCTTTCGATATCGTTGCGGTCTGGGGGAATTTCATATTCAGAACGTGTTTTTTGGTACGGGAAATGCTTCCGGATTCAACTTTTTATACTGCAAAATGGATTCAGAAAAATCTGAATCCATTGAGATAAATTATTATAAAATTTTTTGTTCCGAAATTTTTTCGTTTTCTTCGGTTTGGATTTCTGTCCAGAGTTTATCTGCCACAGGCAGCCAATGCTCAGCATATTCTTTACACTTTTCACAAAGATGATCGACTGATTCAGGGGATTGCATATCCGTTGATTTAGCGCCGCTGCGCTTTACCATTTCTGCCAGATATTGCGGATTTTCCAACATGGGACATGGGCGAAGATGATTATGATTAAAAGGTTGCCCTTTAGCGTATTCTTGGAATAACGGTTGTTGCAGACAGGAAATCAGGCTTTGTTCCTTGATATTGGCACTGGAATAATGAATAAAGACACAGGGTTCGACGTCGCCATTAGGATTGATGTGGCAGTAGTTGCGGCCACCAGCGACACAGCCGTCAATGAATTGACCATCATTTTGAAAATCAATAGCAAAAATTGGTTTGCCTCCCTTGACCCCGCGAATTTCACGGATGCGGCGTATCATATAAGCTCGCTGTTCCTTTGTGGGCAATAAATCAACGGATGCGTTATTGCCGACCGGCATGTAGTGAAAATACCAAGTAAACCAAGCTCCCTTACTGATGAGAAGATCAAGAAATGTATCGGATGTGACGGTTTGAATATTGTTGCGAGTATAACAAATTGATGTTCCGAAAACGATGCCGTAGTGACGTAAAAGATCCATGGCGTGCATAACACTGTCAAAGACACCCGTACCACGGCGGCTATCATTAACTTCACGGAAGCCTTCTACGCTGATAGAAAAGCTTAAATTACCGACTTTTGTTACTTCTTGGCAAAAAACATCGTCGATAAGGGTGCCATTCGTGAAGGCATGAAATTCACAGTCTGCGTGACTCTTACAAAGTTTCAAGATATCCATTTTGCGAACGAGAGGTTCCCCGCCTGTGAGAAGATAAAAGTGACAGCCTACGGCAGTGCCTTCGTTGACGATTTTATCCATGATATCGTAAGAAAGATTCATCGTATGACCATATTCAGCGGCCCAACAGCCAATACAGTGTAAATTGCAGGCACTGGTAGGATCAAAAAGGATAGCCCAAGGAATATTACAATGATATTTAGTCATGGATAAGTTGCGGTTTCTCAATCCATAGAAACCAGATTCAAATCCCAAATCCATAATGGCAGTTCGTACAATATTAGGATTAAGCGTGTCTAAAGCGCGATTGAGAAATTGAAACCATTTTCCACCTTCATCGATGAGTTTGCGGGCGTCGCTGAAAGATTTTTTTTGAAATAAATCACCAAAGAAAGTCTCCATAACATATGATAACCGTTTTAATGTTTTTTTACGGTCTTTAGAATTTTTTTCATTAATAATGCGATTGACTAAAAGAACAATCGACTCCTTTTGTGCTTCATGCATAAATTTATTCAATGGGAACATCTCCTGTTATAAGTAGTAATACCTACGCTTTTTATTTCTTAACGGATGATAAGAACCGGCAGTCCAGAATGGGATGCAACATAGCGACCGACACTGCCCAGGAGGACACTCTTAATGCGACTCAGCCCACGGCTGCCCATAATAATAAGATCAGCATGAGTGGTATCGGCAGTTTGCAAAATGATTGATCCCGGTGAACCAATTTTATAGAGACATTGTACAGGGACATTTAAAGAGAGCTGTTCTTTACAGCGCAAAAAGGCGTTATCACCTTTTGTTTTCATATGAGCGGACAATGCCTGGAGTTCATGAGAGTGTATCATGTCAGGTATTTTTGTGTTTTTTAGGCCATTCTGAACGCTGGCGACGTACAGTACAGTGAGTGAAGCATTATTCCCTTTGGCAAGAAGTTCAGCTTGCTTTAAAGCTTGCAAAGATGATTCAGAACCATCAATTGGGACGAGGATATTATGGTATGAACCCTTCTTTTTATCGCGGGCCAAAAGAATTGGGCATGAAGCGTGGGTTACAACGTACGTGCTAACACTGCCGAGAAGAAAATTCTGGAGGGGTTGATTACTGCCGCGGCCCATGCAAATGAGATCTGCCGGCAAAGCTTGTTGTTCTTCTAGAATGGATGTTTCCGGTGCACCGAGCTTAAAAATGGACTTTACTGGAATGGAAGACGGGATACGTGCGGCCGCTTGTTTTAAAATGTCCATACTGCGGGACTGAGCAGACGCGGTAATTGCATCCATCGCTAGTTCACTGCAGTTTTCCATATGACTGAATTCATTGAGAATATATGCCATATTAGCGACGCTCAGCAGCGTAATGGATGCACCGGATATTTCTGAAATAGAAATGGCATGGTCCAATGCTTGATTGGAAGAATCTTCCCCATCGACGGGGACGAGAATATTTTTATAGGTAATCATGATAAAGCCTCCTTGGTTTCTATTCTAAGCATATAATCGAATAGGCCTGCCGTCAAAGTGGTTTTGTAATATACATGGTATAGTGCATGTGTTATAATCTTTACATTGTGTTATAATGTTTACATATAAGGTAATGGTTTTCTGTTATTTTTTACAGTATTAGGGGTTCTATGGATTATGGATTCAGATAGAAGAGAATATGAATATATCCATAAAATTATGGAAACAGGGAGTTTTATGGCTGCCGCGGAGAAACTGTATATCACCCAACCTTCGCTCAGTCAGTTTATTCGCCGCATTGAACGCCATTTGGGAGCCGAATTATTTGATCGGACACATCAGCCGATCCGGCTTACCGAGGCAGGATGCCTTTATTTAGAAATTGAAGGACAGATACGAGAACTCTGTAAAATACGGGAACAGCGGATTCGGGATTTGGATCAGACTATCTGCGGGATAGTGCGGATCGGCAGCTCTAATTATCGTAGTATGACGATCTTAGCCCAGGCAATACCGGTGATCCGCGCACGCTATCCACACATTGATATTTGTTTGGAAGAAGGAACTACATGGGAGTTAGAAGCCTTTGCGTTACAAGGAAAAACTGATTTTTCCATCGTGGTCAGGCCTTCTTTTGCCACATCCTTAACGTATGTTGAGCTGTTTCGAGAAGAATTGCTGTTAGCGTTGTCTCCGCAATGGGATAATGGTAACGATGCCGTTTTTCAAAAAGAACTCCACTCTGATTACCCAGTATTTAATTATCAGCAGCTAGCGAAACGTCCTTTTGTGGTTATGAAAGAAGGGCAGGAACTGCGTCATTCTTTTTTTGCTTTGACGAAGGCGTTGGCTATTTCGCCCTCTATTTCTCTGGAAACGACGGATATGATTACCGCGCAGACTTTAGCTGGTATAGGGGTCGGTGCCGCTATTGTCCCTGGCGGATTGGCAGCTTCGTATAAACCTCCCGTACAGCCGCATTATTTTTCCCTGCGAGCGTATCTTGATGATTGGGATGTGGTCTTGGCTTATAAAACCGGAAGATATCTGTCTAAGGCTGACCGAGCCGTTATGGCGGTTATTTGTGAGCTGATCCGTACTCCTGAAACGGTACTATGATACTACTGCTTGTCATCAGTTGAAACACGATGATTTGTGAGATAATCTGATAGTACCTTTGCTATGACGATACGGAGTATTCCGGATAACTAAAAAGATGACCATTGAAAAAATAAAAATTCAATGGTCATCTTTTTAGTTATCCCCATACTTCTTCAGCAATAGTTTTGACTAACGCAATTTTTTTCCATTGGTCTTCTTCCGTTAGAATATTCCCTTCTTCTGTTGAAGAAAATCCGCATTGTGGACTGAGGCATAGCCTGTCCAGCGGGATGATTTGCGAAGCCTCCTTAATCCTGGAAATAATAGCTGACTTATTCTCTAATTTGGGTCGCTTAGAGGTGATAAGCCCCAGTACGACAATTTTGTTATCTGTAATATCTTGTAATGGTGTAAAATCTCCGGAACGATCATCATCGAATTCTAAATAATATCCCGTTACATTTTCTTTCCCAAATAGAACTTTGCTTACAGGAGCATATCCTCCGCTTGTAGCCCAAGTAGAATGATAATTACCACGGCATACATGTGTATTGATAACCAAGTTATCAGGAAGATCTGCAATAGCGTCGTTATTTAATTGAAGATATACTTCCTGCAAGGCCTGGATATTGGATTCTCCGCCAGATTGATTTTTCCAGTAGTTCATATCGCAAAGCATACCCCAGGTGCAGTCGTCTAATTGAAGATTACGGCAGCCTTCGGCATATAACGCAAGAATAAAGTCATGATACGCTTGGATTAAGTCATGATAGGCATCTTCTCTATTGGGATATACTGCATCTAACGATTTTTCGTTTTCCCCGCGTACTAATTCAGAAAAAAACTGAGCGGGTCCTGGGATGGTTTGTCGCGTTTGGGCGCGTGTTCCAACAATCTCTTTTAAGAAACGAAAGTGTTTTAAAAATGGATGATCCACAAAGCGAATTTTGTTGATTACCCTTGCGGAATCTGCTCTGGTTTCTTCTCCATGGAAAAGGTAGCCTTGCGTTAACACGTTATGCTCGATTCCAGAGAATCCCCACATAAAATCCAGGTGCCAATAACTGCGCCGAAATTCACCATCTGTTACCGCATGCAGACCAATGGCTATTTCTTTTTCAACCAAATCACGGATCCAGAAATTTTCTAATTCTGTCAGCTCTTGGTGTGTAAGTTTGTTCTTGGCAAAATCGGCGCGCCCTTTTTTTAATGCGTCTGGACGTAAAAAACTGCCAACGATATCGTAGCGAAAGGGGGAAGATGTTCTTTGTGTTAATGTTTTCATAATAATTGTCTCCTTTTTAAATAAGTATGTACGGTTTTACTTTGTTTTTGTAATCTAGAAAAGATATATGTTACCGCATTTATAATAGAGTAAACCTGTTGATTGTAGCGTGGTATTATATGACTGTACTTAGTTTTTCTAAGGCTGTTTTTAAAATAATACGTGGGCATGCGATATTCAACCTTTCAAATCCTGTACCGTCAGGACCGAACATGGCACCGCTGTCAAGCCAAAGACCGGCCTGATTTAACAATACATCCTCACGCTGGGCTTCTGTCAATCCTAATGGACGGAAATCAAGCCAAACCAGATAGGTACCTTCAGGACGGATGAATTTGATTTGAGGGAGGTGTTTTTGCAGAAATATTTGTGTATAATTGATGTTCTCATATAGATATAATTTCAATTCATCCAACCAGGGTGCCCCTTCACGATATGCGATTTCGCCGGCGATAAGACCTAATGTATTTAATTGGCTATACCCGGCTTTGGCAATTTCTTTTTTAAATTTTCGGCGTAGATTTTTGTTAGGAATAAAGATATTGGATAATTGCAGGCCCGCAATGTTAAATGTTTTGCTTGGTGAGGTACAGATAATAGAATTTTGCTCATATTTTTCACCGAGTGATGCAAAGACCGTGTGTACGTAACCGGGCCAAACAAAATCCTCATGAATTTCATCGGCGACGATCAGTACATGATGCGATAAGCAAATATCACCCAGTTGAATTAATTCTTCTTTTGTCCATACACGACCGCCTGGATTATGGGGACTGCAGAGTAAGAGAAGCTTTACTTTATGATCCATAATCTTTTTTTCGAAAATTTTAAAATCAATGGTGTAGTGCCCGTCTTTTAGAACGAGAGGGGCATTAATTAAATTTCGCTTGTTGTCCTGAATCACCTCACTGAATGGGTAGTAAACTGGCTGCTGAATTAATATACTGTCTCCTGGACTGGTATAGGCACGCACGGCCATGGCCAATGCAAATACGATTCCCGGTGTTTGAATAAGCCAGTCTTTTTGAATACGCCAATGGTGACGTTCCTGAAACCAGTTATACAGAATAGCATAAAAACGGTCTGGATCAGCTTCACTGTAACCAAATATACCGTGATCAATGCGTGCATGAAGTGCTTTTAAAATAGCAGGAGCGGTGGGAAAGTCCATATCGGCTACCCAAAAAGGCTGGACGGTGGCAGGCCGATGGCGGCGAAGCGCAGAATCATATTTCAGGCAATCTGTTCCGTGACGGTCTGTTATTGTGTCAAAATTCATATATATATCAACTCTTTTCTATGTTTAGCGTAACCCTTGTTTTAAATCTGCAATTAAATCATTTACATTTTCTAAGCCAACAGAAAGACGTAATAATCGCTCATTAATTCCCTTGGCAGCACATTCTTCTTTTGGGATATCACAGTGTGTTTGCAGTAATGGATAGGTAATTAAGGATTCAGTTCCGCCTAAGCTTTCTGCAAATAGGATCAGCTTGAGTTGTTTCAGAAGCTGGATGGCGGTATCTTCAGAATCAACTTCAAATGAAATCATGCCGCCAAAGCCGGTGGTTTGTTTGCTGTTGATTTCTTGCCGTGGAGATGATACCAGGCCGGGGTAATATACTTTTCGTATTTTGGGCTGTTTGCTTAGCCATTTTGCGATACGGAGTGCCGAGGCGGCATGCCGGTCCATTCGCAGAGGTAATGTTTTCAAGCCGCGACTGACAATCCAGCAATCAAAAGGAGACAAACAAGCTCCGATTGTTTTGTGCAGGAAGTGGAGACGATCTGCTTGTTCTTTATGAGCCGTAATAATAAAACCTGCCAGCACATCATTGTGTCCCGCAAGATATTTGGTGCCGCTGTGGATCACAATGTCAGCTCCTAACGTGAGGGGCTTTTGGAAATAAGGTGTCAGAAACGTGTTATCGACAATGACCAGCAGGTGATATTTATGAGCCAATTCACAAAGTGATTTTATGTCAGTGATTTGCATGGTTGGATTGGAAGGAGTTTCAATATAAATAGCCTTGGTTTGCGTTTGTATAGCTGCTTTTACGGCATGCAAATCTCCTGTATCAAGAGCGGAGAAGGAAATACCATTCTTTTGAGAAATTTCATTAAATAGGCGAATGGATCCTCCGTATAAATCGGCAGAATAAATGATGTGGTCGCCGGGCTTGAATAATTCCAGCACACATGCGATAGCGGCCATTCCAGAGGTAAAAGCTAATGCATCACAGCCTTCTTCCAGCGCCGCCAATGTCTTTTCCAATTGTTCTCTCGTTGGATTTTGAGACCGGCTGTAGTCATAACCGGTGCTTTGGCCCACCTCGGGATGCGCAAACGCGGTGGATACATAAATCGGCACGGTTACACTGCCTGTTGCATCCGGCTGATAACCCCCGTGAATACATGTTGTTTCAAATCTCATGAATGTTGCCTCCTTAGCAGGTTTGATTAGTATAAAAAAGACGCCATCACAGATGGCGCCATAAAACTTGTTCTATGGGTTTCATCTGCCGGATATATCCGCTGGAATTGGCACCTTTCTTGATGTAGGTTGCCGCAGCGTCATGGGGCCAGTCCCTCAGCTGCTCTGGATGAAAATATCATATTGTATCATTGAAATAATAATACAATTTTACATTGTGGTATACATTATGATTGTCAAATTTTTTAAGTACCTCATAGCAGCGTCTCCCTATGGAAAAACAACGAAATGTAATAAAAAAGGGGCTGTGAAATAACGCCCCTATAAAAACGAATGAGGATCACTGGCTCGAAAGAGCCGGTGATCCTCATTTTGTGGTAAAATTTTACGTAACTAATGAAAAATTCAACCATCAATTATTTTAAAACAAAACAGGCTATTTTGCCACTGTTTATTTCAGATTGTCTGAATATCTGCGATCCTGTGCTGGTTTTTGACCGATTTATGGAGGAAATCGACTTGGAGAAATACCTGAGCAATGTTC
>NZ_LEKT01000120.1 GCF_001045675.1 Megasphaera cerevisiae DSM 20462 | reverse complement strand
GTCTTATAGTGATTATTTAGACGCAATACAAGACGAATTAGCGAAAGATAATGCGATAAATGATGATTTCTATGATGTAATAAATACCGAGTTAGGCGTGAAAGCCGAAATCATGTTTTATGTACAAGCACCGAGAAGCCAAAAGCGATTAAAAAAGCTGACAAGGACGACAGCACCCGATATAGATAACTTGCTCAAAGCAGCGTTAGACGGTATTTTCAGAGGATTAGAAGTCAAAGACAGCCGAGTAGTTTTGGTATCAATGGGCAAATTTCAAGAAATGGAAAATCCAAGAACTGAGATAGTTTTAAGGGGGATTGAGTAATGGCGAACACAAATTTAGATAAGTTTCTAGTGATAGAACAAATGATGGACGAGGCACAGGGCTTAATGGAGCCGTATTTAAGCAGTTTAGAGCAACGTTATGAGTATATGAATGTGTTGAGAAAAGAATATAGTAATCTATCGCATACACTAGGCAAGATACAGCAACGTGTAATCAAGCAAGGTGATAAGCTCGAAGTAGACGCAGACGTAAAGAATGTAGCACAAAGTGCAAGAGACCGAATAGACGAGCATATAGAGGCGATAGAAGAAGATAAAGCAGATGGAGATAATCAACCATCAGTTAAGCAATTAAAACGTGCTAGAAAAAAGTTAGACGGCGAATTAGACGAAGACAGCATAGGAAAAGCATGGCGATTGTTGAAAGTTCGAAAAATCGAAATCGAAGAGTTAAATGTGCTTATGGACTTAATCGACGCTATGGAAGACGGTAAACAAGATAAAGCAGAGAGTATTGTTAAAAAGATTGAAAAGCTAAGAAGTGATTATACAAGTGGCTTTGTACGCTATAGAGAGGCATTAGAGCAAGGAGAAGACGTACAAAAAGAAGTTGATAATGTTATCGGCGATTTAGAAAATAGTGGCTATATACAAGAGGCTGAGAGCCTTACAGACGCAAGACCTAGTATTGCAGAAGAAAGAGGATTAAGACCTGACGCACAACCGCTTCTAGACCTTTTAAACCCTATTAAGAGTGCAGGTTTAGAGTATTTTCAAAGTAGAAATAGGAACTCAACATCATATGATTTAAACGTGGCGTTTGCGAAAGAAGTTGCTTATACAAGAAGAGCGTTATTAGAAGACCGTGAATATATCGGTACTAGAAACGCATTTAACCGTTTAAATACGGCGTTTGAGGAGCTTTCAGGCTATATGTACGACCGTTTTTATCAACTAGGAGGCACAC
>NZ_LEKT01000119.1 GCF_001045675.1 Megasphaera cerevisiae DSM 20462 | reverse complement strand
TGACGCAAGCTCTGATCGAAGAACGGTATTTTCTGTACTTATTACACTTCAATGTTTCCTAAGTATCAGTGAATATGGAACTTTACATAATAAAATACGAAAAGAAACTCGTCACTTAGCTAATCGTTTAAAAACCATTTCTGCCAATCAAATTCTTACAAAGCTTGGGTTTCCTGCTGGCTGGCATGAGACCACTGAAAAAATAAAATATTAATTATTATTCTAATGTTAGAAATCCCGCATCCTGCTAGCATCAGGACATGGTAAAATTATAGCATAGCTACTAGTACGTTACGACATTAAAAATCGACGTTCTTACTATATGGGGTTTCAGCGAGGACATATGTGTAAATATAAATCAAAACTAAATTATTCAAGACAGTTACTACATCTCAAAAATAAGGGTATCACTATTAACAAATTGTCTGAATCAGAAGCCATAGAGTACTTAATGGAAAATAATAATTTGTTCAAATTGAGTTCATATCGCAAAAATTTTAATAAAGATGTTAATAAAGAGAAATATTTAGATTTAGATTTTTCATATTTGATCGATCTAGCAGTAATTGACACGCGCCTTCGAATGTTGCTATTGGAAATAGTTTTATGCATCGAACACTTTGCCAAGGTAAAGCTATTAAAACGAATAACGCTAGCCACAAATGAAGATGGATATTCTATTGTTTACGACTATGTGGAACATTTGAAAACATCTAATGAGGAAAATCACCGTCATTTAATACGTGAAATTGAGCGAACTGAAAAAAGTGTATATTGCAGAGATATTTATGAAAAATATCACGAAAAAATTCCTGTGTGGGCCTTTTTAGAATTAATAACATTTGGTTCGTTTATTTCGTTCTATAAATTTTGTGCAGATAGGTTTCTTTTACAAGATGATAATAAGGGCTATTTAAAAGGATTTGACAAGCAAATGCAGGATGAATTTTACATGTTTCTAGATATAAAACATATTCGAAATGCATCAGCTCATAATAATTGTATTCTAAATGATTTGAAAACTAAGCACAAGGGAGTGTAAAATGAAGTGTGTAAGTTACCGGTAACCAATTTACTAACTTACGCACTTCATTTTTTTGTCGAGGTGCGGTACACTATCAGAAAGCAGGTTGAAAGGAATTGAGTACAGCACTGATGAAGAAACGTAGAAACCCGAGTGAGAAAGGCCAGGCAATCGCCAAGCTCATCATGGAACAATACCAGCCGAAGACGCAGGAAGACATGCAGATAGCGCTGAAGGACGTGTTCGGTCCTATCT
>NZ_LEKT01000118.1 GCF_001045675.1 Megasphaera cerevisiae DSM 20462 | reverse complement strand
TAGTGCTAGCATAAAAATAGTACAAGCCAAAATGAGAAAATCCTATACATGAAACCATGATACAA
This sequence comes from Megasphaera cerevisiae DSM 20462, assembly GCF_001045675.1. Taxonomy (GTDB): domain Bacteria; phylum Bacillota; class Negativicutes; order Veillonellales; family Megasphaeraceae; genus Megasphaera; species Megasphaera cerevisiae. The sequence continues at coordinate 1,278 of NZ_LEKT01000118.1, read as the reverse complement.
TAGAAGTATCAGAAACGGGAGGAACTTATAATGGCGAAGCACTTTGATAAACAATTTAAACTGGATGCCATCCAATATTATCATGATCACCGGGATCTGGGGTTGGTCGGTTGTGCCAAAAATCTTGGCATAAGCCAGCAAACCTTGTCCCGATGGCAAAAAGAATTACGAGATACGGGAGACATTACATGCCGTGGTTCTGGTAATTATGCATCAGATGAAGCAAAAGAAATGGCAGCACTGAAACGAAAACTGCGGGATACAGAAGATGCGCTAGATGTCCTAAAAAAAGCCATCGGCATTCTGGAAAATTAACGGAAGCTATCTATCGTGAAGTTTCCAACAAGGCAGCTACAACCAGAAAAAGGAGACGCCATGTTTCTGTCTCTGGAATGCTTACTATGTTAGGCGTATCAAGATCCGGATATGTTGCTTGGTTAAAACGAGTGCCGTCTCATCAGCAACATCGTAAGCAAGCAGTACAACTGAAAATTAGAAACATTTATAATGCATCCAAGCAAAACTATGGAGCTCCGAAAATAGCGAAGGAACTTCGTAAGACAGGAGATATGATATCGGCGCGCACCGTTGGCAAATATATGAAAGATATGGGAATACGAGCACAATGGGTGAAACCGTATGTAGTGACTACGAAAGATTCTGATTTCAGTCATGCCTTACAAAACATATTGCAACAAGATTTTAATCCAGAACGACCCAATGCCGTTTGGTGCAGTGATATCACGTACATTTGGACGGCAGATGGGTTTGTTTACTTAACCAGTGTGATGGATTTATTTTCTCGCAAGATTATTGCATGGAATGTAACAACAACTATGCAGGTTTCCTGTGTTGTAGACACCATCAACAAAGCAAAAGCAAGACGTACATTGGACCAACCGTTGGTTATTCATTCGGATCGCGGCAGCGCTTACGTTTCGCGGGAGTACATACGAGCCACGAAAAACATGCAACGCAGTTATTCCAAAAAAGCTTTCCCTTGGGATAATGCCTGCATTGAGTCCTTTCATTCGTTGATTAAACGGGAATGGCTGAATCGGTTCCGTATCCGCGATTATCGGCATGCATATACGCTGGTATTTGAATATCTGGAAACATTTTACAATACGGTACGGATTCACAGTCACTGCGATTACATGTCGCCAGACGAATATGAAAAGTTGTATCAGCAGTGTCAGAAAAAAGATGCCTTGAGGGCAAGTTAAACCGAGGATACTTTTCTCATTTTATTTTGTACTAAATATTGACATAGGACCA
>NZ_LEKT01000117.1 GCF_001045675.1 Megasphaera cerevisiae DSM 20462 | reverse complement strand
GGGAGTGTATAATAAACTGTGTAAGTAAGTCAGCAACAGATTAAACGATACTCCCCCTCGGGGATGTCAAACACATGCGGAGGTAATAATTTTATGTCAAAGAAACAGCCCACACGGGGTGAATCCCTTGCTAAAGCCATTATCAGTGAATATAAGCCAAAGACCGTGGAAGATATGCAAAACGCTCTTAAAGATGTTTTCGGGCCTATGTTTGAGGCCATGCTGAATGGTGAAATGGAAAATCATCTCGGCTATGACAACAATGAACGTGGCGAAAAGGAAACAACCAATCGCCGTAACGGCTACAACCATAAGACCCTCAAAACATCCGCAGGTGAAGTCCCGATTGATGTTCCTCGTGATCGAGAGGGTTCTTTTGAACCGCAGGTCGTGCCAAAGCGGCAGACCGATGTTTCCTCGATGGAGGGTAAAGTGCTTGCCATGTATGCCCGTGGCATGAGCCAGCGTGACATCTCGTCAACGATCGATGACATCTATGGATTCAAACTGTCAGCAGGACAGATTTCTAACATTACCGATTGTGTCTTAGATGAATTGAATGAGTGGCAGAACCGACCGCTGAAAGCTTTTTATCCATTTATTTTTGTGGATTGCATATACGTTTCTATGCGTACCGAGCAGGGTGTTTCTGACCAGGCGGTGTACGTTATCCTGGGGTACGATCTAAACGGTGGGAAAGATGTTCTGGGCTTATGGATGGGAGATACAGAAAGCAAACATCGCTGGATGCAGATATTCGATGAAATAAAATCACGCGGTGTCCAGGACATCGGTTTTATTTCAATGGACGGTGTCAGTGGTCTTGAAGATGGTGCTAAAGCTATATTCAAGAATGTTGTGGTGCAGCGCTGTATGGTACATCTAATCCGCAACTCTCTGAAATACGTGCCCAGTAAGGATTACAAAGCCTTTACGGCACAGCTGAGAAAAATCTATGGGGCAATCAACCTGAAAGGAGCACAGGTTGAATTTGAACGGTTCTGTGATGTGTGGACCAAGTATCCCGGTGCCATCCGCGTGTGGAAAGACAATTTTCGGCACGTGGAACAGCTTTTTAATTATGGCAGCGATGTGCGTCGGGTCATGTACACGACCAATGCCATAGAGAGCGTCAACTCAAGTTTCCGCAAGGTCACAAAACAGGGCGCTTTCAGCAATGAAACAGCCGTTTTTAAGGTGTTTTATTTACGGATTAAGGAACTTTATCAAAAATGGCACGGTCACTCCATTCGCAATTGGGCCATAGTGATGAATCAGCTGGTTATTGACGAACGGATTGGCACCATGGTACGAAAATATCAGGTTTCAATTTAAAGTAATTTACACACTTTACTTGACAATCCC
>NZ_LEKT01000116.1 GCF_001045675.1 Megasphaera cerevisiae DSM 20462 | reverse complement strand
TGATGTTGTACAATAAAAATTGACACCCTATTCTCAAGGATTGTGATATATAATTGATAGAGAATAGGAGAAATAAGATGGCAAAACGAATTATAAAAACTTATGACCAAGAATTTAAATCACAGGCTGTAAAATTGGCTCAGGAGATTGGTGGACACAAAGCCGCAACGGAACTGGGGCTTCCTGATAGTACTATCTATACATGGGTTAAAGCCTTCAAAGAGGGTAGGTTGGACGCAAAAGACGCTGTTCATACTGCTTCCAATGCCTTATCTCTTAACGAGGAACTTATTGAACTTAAAAAGCGTGTTAAAGAACTGGACAAAGAGAATCGCCATCTTAAAGAAGTGAATGAATTTCTTGAGGAAGCAAGCGCTTTTTTCGCCGCCAGCCGTCGGAAGTCAACAAAAAACAGAGATTGATATTTATTGCAATAAAAACGGAAGACGGCACTATTAAAGGTAAAATTTCATTCTATTGTAAAAGCCTATGCGTAACCAGACAGGGATTTCACAATTATCTTAAATATAAAGATAAGCCTTGGAAATATCAGTCTCTTGCAGATGCTATGTTAGATATCTGTGCTGAAGATGAATGCAATGATACCTATGGACGAATCAGAATGCGTCAAGCTTTAGAGCTAAAAAAGCCTGCTGGTATTGAGATTCCGAGTGAACGGACTGTATACCGTGTTATGGAAGAAATCGGTATTAGCCATAGACCCAAAAGAAAACCTAATGGAATCACAAAAGCTGATAAAGAAGCCAGAAAATCTGATGACTTAATTAAACGTGATTTCTATTCTGATAAACCGTTAAGCAAGTGCGTAACAGATATGACTGAAATAAAGTGTCTGGATGGAAAACTGTATGTATCTGCAGTTTTTGACTGCTTCGATTCTGCAGTACTGGGATTAGCAATGGATACAAATATGAAAGCCACGTTATGTGAACAAACAATAATTAATACATATAAAGCATATCCAGAAATTCGTGGCTGTATCCTGCATAGTGATAGGGGAACACAGTACACCAGTGAGCTGTACCGTAATACAATTAAGCAATACGGAATAGTACAAAGTATGAACAGTGCAGGTGGCAGATGCCATGATAATGCCCGTTGCGAAAGTATGTGGGCAAGATTAAAGGAAGAACTAATCTATAATCGATATAATGCTTCAAAAACAACTGTTGAACATATGAAAACAATTATATGGAGATATTTCATTAGTTACTGGAATAACCGAAGAATCTGCTCCACCAATGGAGGATTACCTCCAATGATTAAGAGACAACAGTATTACCGCTCATTGAAGGATGCAGCGTAGATCGAATATCCTCGAGGAAAAAGTGTAAAGAGATATTGACAATATCA
>NZ_LEKT01000115.1 GCF_001045675.1 Megasphaera cerevisiae DSM 20462 | reverse complement strand
TGGCAAAATTTTTGTTACATTTGTTGCGTTGATTCTTATATCGTATCTGGATCAGAAAATGAAACAGGCAAATTTATATAAAAGTTATACATTACATCAGATGCTTGACAAACTGGATGTGATTGAATGTTTCGAAGACGCAGGGCATTCGTTGCGTATTGGCGAGCTTTTAGATAAACAGAAAAAAATTTATGAGGCACTCGGTGTTAAGATGCCAACCTCGTCATGTTAAATCGAGAATCCAGGATAGATACTGATATGCTAATATGGCTTATTTCAAGAGTATATTTACATCAAAATCAATATACAGTTACAGATGGGGAGATTTTGACTGTTAATAATATTATAGGGTTTCGCGGAGGAACAACTGATGATATAACAAGGATTAGTGCAGCAGGTAATACAGTTTTAAATATATTGAGTACATTATCCTTTATATTAGAAAGTAATAATTTAAAACAAACCATGTTACGGCTTTCATATAAGCAGAATAGTAACATCGAATTAAAATTATATTCTAATGGAACAGTGGGTATAGAAACCGGGTCATATATTGGGGAGTTTGATGACGATACAAATAATGATCTGAAAAAGGCTAAATTATATTTATTGGTTTATCTTGTCATTATTCCACTGTTATGCGAGTGGTATGGGGATAACATATGGAATTCAAAAAAATACCAAGAATTTTTGCGAGAAATAGGAGAAAGTTTAAGTAAAAAAATAAATGAAAAAATAAATGAAATTCCCTCCGAAGATGAATAGTGTACATCGGGATCGAGAAGACGGAAGTGTATTATGATGTAGCTGAAAAGAGAATAGCGGATGTATGAGAAAAGGCCCCTCGCGATGAGGGACCTTTGGTTTAGCTGCCTTTGAATAAAAAAATATAAAATTGAATTCATTCGTTTTCATCATATACATATTATATTGTTGTTATTATTTCATCGTGGCTACACGGTGGCTACATATAGCTATGCTGAAAAGCTGATAAATAAGGCAGTTATGCCAATTATAGGACATACGTTCAGGACGTCTATCACAATGGGGATATGCCTGACGAAGAAGAATAAAGTAGTATATTAAGAGCAGATAACGGGTGTTGCCTGCTCTTTTTTGGTCCTATGTGAGCCTATGAAAAAATCTCTGTAAACAAACTTCCACTCGAAGTCATAAGGTCTTCTATGGTACAATCTAATCATAGGAGGACTTTTTATCATGGCAAAACAGCGGAAAGAGATTCACAAGGTTGAAATGACCGATGGGAAGCGGGCTATTATCCAGCAGCTCTTCCAAGAGTATACCATCGAGAAACCAAATGACATCCAAGATGCCCTGAAGGATCTGCTTGGCGGTACCATCAAAGAGATGATGGAG
>NZ_LEKT01000114.1 GCF_001045675.1 Megasphaera cerevisiae DSM 20462 | reverse complement strand
GCCTAATACATGCAAGTCGAGCGAACAGATAAGGAGCTTGCTCCTTTGACGTTAGCGGCGGACGGGTGAGTAACACGTGGATAACCTACCTATAAGACTGGGATAACTTCGGGAAACCGGAGCTAATACCGGATAACATATTGAACCGCATGGTTCAATAGTGAAAGGCGGCTTTGCTGTCACTTATAGATGGATCCGCGCCGTATTAGCTAGTTGGTAAGGTAACGGCTTACCAAGGCAACGATACGTAGCCGACCTGAGAGGGTGATCGGCCACACTGGAACTGAGACACGGTCCAGACTCCTACGGGAGGCAGCAGTAGGGAATCTTCCGCAATGGGCGAAAGCCTGACGGAGCAACGCCGCGTGAGTGATGAAGGTCTTCGGATCGTAAAACTCTGTTATCAGGGAAGAACAAATGTGTAAGTAACTGTGCACATCTTGACGGTACCTGATCAGAAAGCCACGGCTAACTACGTGCCAGCAGCCGCGGTAATACGTAGGTGGCAAGCGTTATCCGGAATTATTGGGCGTAAAGCGCGCGTAGGCGGTTTTTTAAGTCTGATGTGAAAGCCCACGGCTCAACCGTGGAGGGTCATTGGAAACTGGAAAACTTGAGTGCAGAAGAGGAAAGTGGAATTCCATGTGTAGCGGTGAAATGCGCAGAGATATGGAGGAACACCAGTGGCGAAGGCGACTTTCTGGTCTGTAACTGACGCTGATGTGCGAAAGCGTGGGGATCAAACAGGATTAGATACCCTGGTAGTCCACGCCGTAAACGATGAGTGCTAAGTGTTAGGGGGTTTCCGCCCCTTAGTGCTGCAGCTAACGCATTAAGCACTCCGCCTGGGGAGTACGACCGCAAGGTTGAAACTCAAAGGAATTGACGGGGACCCGCACAAGCGGTGGAGCATGTGGTTTAATTCGAAGCAACGCGAAGAACCTTACCAAATCTTGACATCCTTTGACCGCTCTAGAGATAGAGTCTTCCCCTTCGGGGGACAAAGTGACAGGTGGTGCATGGTTGTCGTCAGCTCGTGTCGTGAGATGTTGGGTTAAGTCCCGCAACGAGCGCAACCCTTAAGCTTAGTTGCCATCATTAAGTTGGGCACTCTAAGTTGACTGCCGGTGACAAACCGGAGGAAGGTGGGGATGACGTCAAATCATCATGCCCCTTATGATTTGGGCTACACACGTGCTACAATGGACAATACAAAGGGCAGCTAAACCGCGAGGTCAAGCAAATCCCATAAAGTTGTTCTCAGTTCGGATTGTAGTCTGCAACTCGACTACATGAAGCTGGAATCGCTAGTAATCGTAGATCAGCATGCTACGGTGAATACGTTCCCGGGTCTTGTACACACCGCCCGTCACACCACGAGAGTTTGTAACACCCGAAGCCGGTGGAGTAACCATTTATGGAGCTAGCCGTCGAAGGTGGGACAAATGATTGGGGTGAAGTCGTAACAAGGTAGCCGTATCGGAAGGTGCGGCTGGATCACCTCCTTTCTAAGGATATATTC
>NZ_LEKT01000113.1 GCF_001045675.1 Megasphaera cerevisiae DSM 20462 | reverse complement strand
TTGATGGCTTCCAACCGCTTCGGCGTCAGGCGTTTACGAAACCGTGTCATGGCAGACGCATCAACCGGTGCTTTATATTCATAGCCCAGTAAACCGCAGAAGTATTGCAAATAGGGATTTTCCTTGATTTGTTCAACGGTTTCTTTATCCGAGTACCCGTATTCAATTTGAATGAGCAACGCGCCTAATGCCATTCGGGCTGGCTTTGCTACGTGGCCTTTGAATCCTTTGAACAGTTTTTTATATTTCTTTTCTACCAGATCCCATGGGATGAATGCTGCTTTCTTGATCCAGCGATTGTTCGGATCCATGTGCAATCCCAAGGGTTGATTAAAATCTTCAAAGGAAAGTTGTTTAGAAGGAGTTTTATACATGGTATATACCCTGTGTGCAAGGATTTTGAGCTGTTTTCCACCATACTCATGCACTTATTATACTACGAAATGCTGATAAATACTGCAGTTATGCACACCATTGGTTTGTGCAGTTTACATTAATTACTCAAACTTCGCAGGTAAATAATTGCCTGTAAGTCCCGAAAATACAATATTCTAACAAAAAAATAGCATGAGCCTGATCCATTTAGTATACTTAATGTAGCGAAAAGACCAACTGATGGAGGCTCATGTCATGACTAGTATACCACAAGACCCCCTTGCTAATGAACTACTTTCTAAAAATAGTATTCGTTTCTTTCGTACCTATCATGTTTCCAAACTGCTTCGGGCTGCCAATGCCTATAAATGCAAAGGTATTCCCGTTGTTACGATCTTTATGATGGCATTCAGCGTTGTGTTTGTGCACAAATCCATGTATATGCAATAGTGCCCCCTTTCTCGATTTGATAGACACCAAAAAGGGGCTATAATAAAGAGAAAGAGGTCTTTTTTATGTCTAAACAAACAGCTAAGAGGTCCGCGCCCCCTCGCTACGATGATGCTTTCAAACAAGGTGCAATTCATATGGTTACTGAACAAAAACTTCCCGTTAAACAGGTTGCTTCCGAGCTTGGCATCTGCATTGATACCTTGCGTTCATGGCTCAGAAAATCCGGGCTAAACCCGGTGGCTGAAAATCGTAATAATAATCTTTCAAAAAAAATTCATGAGCTCGAATCCCAAATTCGCAATCTGAATAAACAGCTCGATCATAAGGATTCGGTGATTGAAACCCTAAAAAAATCCATCGGCATAATTTCCAATCCATAGCGCAGAAAATTTCTTTTATTGATCACCATCGCTCCGCTTGCTCTATTCGCTTATTATGCCGCTGTCTTCAAATTTCAAGGAGCGCTTACTACACTTATAAATCCAGAATCCCCGGTAAAAGAGAAAAGTGATGTTGTACAATAAAAATTGACACCCTATTCTCAAGGATTGTGATATATAATTGATAGAGAATAGGAGAAATAAGATGGCAAAACGAATTATAAAAACTTATGACCAAGAATTTAAATCACAGGCTGTAAAATTGGCTCAGGAGATTGGTGGACACAAAGCCGCAACGGAACTGGGGCTTCCTGATAGTACTATCTATACATGGGTTAAAGCCTTCAAAGAGGGTAGGTTGGACGCAAAAGACGC
>NZ_LEKT01000112.1 GCF_001045675.1 Megasphaera cerevisiae DSM 20462 | reverse complement strand
CTTAGTGTAAAATAGTTCTCGGTAAGATATTGCAAAAAAAAGAAAAGACCTAGATAATAGATATATTGCCTAGCCAGCAAAATATATCACAACCGAAGGTCTTCTCATGGAATATATTATAGCAGAAATTATCAAAACAATAAAGGAATCCGATACCGCGATCATACGCGAAACAAAATTATTGCAGCTGTTTATGCGGATTTTCACAGAGGCACTGGTTTGTGCGTTAGAAATCATGGATACAGAATTGGTGGAACAGTACAAGAAACAAGGATATCAGATAGAACGGCGGGATCGCCGTACGATACAAGGACTATTCGGCACCGTTACCTATCAGCGCCGTCGCATACGGAAAGAGGGGCCGCGCGCGAAGGGATTTTATCCGTTAGATATCCAATTAGGGCTGAAAAAGTATCAGCGGTATACTGCCTTATTCATGAAACGAGTTGCAGAAGCAGCTACGGGCAGTGTGTATCGCACCACGGCGGATATTATCAACCGCTTGACTTTAACGAGCATCAGTCATCAAACGGTGGGAAACATCATAAAACAAGTCGGACGTGGGTATGCCGAGTGGGAACAGAGCCAAGAACACAAGAAGGCACATTCCGGCGCGACAGCACAGTGCCACCCGCCCCTGCTCTGCCTAGAAGGAGACGGGCTACTCGTAAAAGGACAAGGAGCCAAGCAGCAGGAGATACATCGGATACAGATTAGTGAAGGAAGTACGCGATGTGGTACGCGTACTATGTTGGTGCATCCCCATTACTTTGCATCGATGAATCATGGCGAGCTCGTCACGCAAGTGACGGCGTATCTGCAGAGCAAGTACGATCTGGCACACGTGGTAGTAGTGAGCAACAGTGATGGAGGCAGCGGGTATGGAAAAGACGTCTTTGGGAGCCTGGTTATCGGATGCAAGCAGCATGAACATGTGTTGGATCGGTATCATGTGAACCGCAAACTGAAAGAGCGGTTGTATTTCATAGACCCAGCGTTACAGGACGAGATACGCAACGCACTGCGAGAATACCGATGGGAACCGCTGCAGGTATTGCTGGATACGGCGGAATCACAAGCGGAAACCCCGGAGGAGATAGTGCATGTACAGAAGTTACGTCAGTATATAGTGCGGAACTGGGTTTCGTTAGCACCGCTGAAACTACGAAAGATCGCTGTGTCTGCGAGTGGCATCGGTACGTGTGAGAGTAACCACCGGATATACAGTTACCGGATGAAGAAACAAGGGCGTCATTGGAGTCGGACGGGAGGGACTGCGATGGTGAAAGTGATTACGGCCATACGAAACAAGGAATTAGATCAGGCGTTTGCCGACTGGACCAAGGGGTTTACCGCTCCAGTCAGCCGCACTTTCCGTGGGACGATGAGACGAGTCATGCGGAAGATTCCCTTTCAAACGCATGTAGGGATTCATCACGGACGCATTTGCAATAATGGCCCGTCCAGCAGTGCCATAGGGAAGTTAGCTAACAGTTTCTCAACGCCTGCATTTTTATAAAAAAACGATGTCGATGAGGCTAGCTATTATCTAGGTCAATACATTCACCGAGAACTTCTTGACACATAC
>NZ_LEKT01000111.1 GCF_001045675.1 Megasphaera cerevisiae DSM 20462 | reverse complement strand
ATGAATTTTCTGTGAAAAATACATCTAATGATTGCCCCCGATCTGTCGATAGACTTTCCCTTACTATCCAAGTTAGAAATTGTTTTTGCGTTGATTTAGATGAAATGAAAAAAGATATAGAACAGCAGGATAAATGGGAAAATTGATAAAAACGAAAGAAAAAATGGCGTAGTAGAGTAGTGCAATAGAATTTCTGATCTTTTCAGCCCAAGCAGAGGCGGACACCATAGAGAGGCGATATGAAGCAGGGATCGTGGTCAAGTCCAAATTTGTGTGTAAATTCCCTTTAGGTATTTATTCTGGTCAGGCAGATAGGAGAACTGTCTGTTCCTCTGCCATGTGATGCAGTTCCTCCCGCACATTGGATTCCAACAGTCTCTGATACGCATCCTCTCCAAAGATGGATTTCCGTGCCTGGTTGATACTGTTCTGCTCAATCAGCACAGATCCCATCAGTCAGATCAGTGAATTTTCATTAGGGAAAATACCGATCACCTTAGAACGGCGTTTCAGTTCCTTGTGGAGCCGTTCAATATGGTTGGAGGTCCGGTAATACTTCCGCATCCCAGCCGGAAGCGTCATGACAGTCATGGCGCTTTCAAACCCCTCATCCAGACAAGACATAGCTTCTTTGGCAACGTCCTGATAATCTGTGATGATCTGGCTGCGCCTGGCTCTGGCTTCCTTCAGCGTTTTACAGTGAAACATGTCCTGCAGCTCAGAACGGATTCCTGATTGATATTGTCACACGGTTGTTTTCACGCACTTTGAAGTAGGTAGCATCCACAGTCAGGAAGGGATAATGGCCTTCAATGGGACGGCTGCGGAAAGCGGAGACCTCCTGATCAAGATCTTTGCATACAGCAGAAACAGAGGATTTGGACACGTTGGTTCCGCAAAGCGTCTTAATCACTCTTGTGACTTTACGGGTTGATATGCCGTCAACGACCATTTCTGCCATAGCTGTGATCAGTGCAGATTCACTGCGGGAATAATGATCAAAAATCATCGTTTTGAAAGGCAGATTGCGATGCCGTGGGACAGTGAGAGTAAGTCTTCCGATACGTGTCTTCAGATCACGTTCCCGTGAGCCATTCCGGCTGTCAGTACGCTTGTCAGAACGCTTGTAGAGAGTGGCCTGCAGTTGATCCTGGGATTCTGCTTTTAGGATGCTGTTGAGACTGTTCTGGAGAATCGTACGGAATGTTTTATCGTGATCTACAGAAAGTAACTGTAGAATTTCTTCCTGATTTAGGGTACTATTGAGTTGAGCCATTTGCTTTTCCTCCTCGGTATTATGTTTGTTTTGGTCAATTTACATTATACCTAAAGGGATGAGCATTTGGCTCTTTCAATTTTTTGAATTTACACCATTATACGGACATTACCTTCTTGACACATACATGAGGTGTGTAGTAGTCAACCCAAATTGTAACACTGAGTGATAGTTTCCTTATGCCGACATTCTGGCAGCATAAGGAGGTAATCCATTGTTGTAGGAATGGGGTCTACGCCGATTGTAATGGCAATAGACAAACCAATAAATACCTTCATTCATCGACTTCACATCCCTAAATTTCCGTAAATTAAAATACTCATTTTTCAACGTGTTATAGAATCGTTCCATGGGTGCATTATCATATGGACAGCCGGCTCGGCT
>NZ_LEKT01000012.1 GCF_001045675.1 Megasphaera cerevisiae DSM 20462 | reverse complement strand
GTCCACGGTTCTATGCAAAAGATGCCCAGCAGCATCCAGGCCGTGATTTGGTGCGCTAATGTTCGTTGTTTCATAGGTATTGCCTCCTCGTGTCTGCTTGTCTTGCAGTACGAATGACGTGCTGTACAAGGCGTATGGTACGATATGCGTGGGTATGTACTATGAGAGATAAATCTATTCACTCCGCCGGTATCTCTGATCATGCCACAATAAAAGATTTTCTTTCTTTAATTATAAACATATCTTAGACTATACTTACTATGTATTGTAGACCCGTTTTCATAAAATAGAAAGTAATTATTTACACATTCTTATTTTTATGTCAAAAAAAGCCTGACAAGATCATATATAATATGTACCTGCCAGGCTCTATATTGGTTTTGAAAAGAAAAAAGCTGTAACACCCATATGATAAAAATCATCTTTGGGTGTCACAGCTTTTTTCCAGTACTAACGGCTCAAATCAGTCGCAGATACTTTTTTACACATTCCATTCTTCCTTCAGAGTAGACAGGCACATAAATGTTTGTGAGGATGAAACAGTAGGTATTTCATTCAATTCTTCCATGAGAAATTGTTCCAGATCATCCGGAGTCTTGACCAATACTTTGAGCAAATAGTCAAACGCTCCCACTACATGGTGGCATTCCAAGACCTGTGGAAATTGAATAATTTTTTCTCTGAACTCTTCTACATCACCGGACCGCTCCATATTAACCATAATAAAAGCAGTTACATTGTAACCCGTTCTTCGGCGGCTTATTTTTGCGCAATATCCTTCGATAATACCGCCATGTTCCATTTTACGAATTCGTTCAGCTACAGCTGGGATAGATAAGCCTACAACTTTACTGATTTCAGTAGCCGATGCCTTACCATTCTTTTTCAAAATCGTCAAAATTTTTTCATCAATATGATCCATTGTCACTACCATCCTCCGCGAGTATTTAAATATCCAACTTTCATCTTATACAATAATATTATCTTACATTCTAAAGAAAAAGTAAATATAATTAAAGATTTAAATTTTTAAAATACAGTGTGCCCTGAGGAGGTATCTTACTCTTGTAAATGAAAATCCTTATTCATATCAGAAAAATGTGCTTTAAAATTGTCTGTCATATACAATGCGCCATCTTGCGACGTAATTTCACATTCTATTCCATCTATAGTATTAACAAATTCCAGGCCTTTTTCCGGCCCCATTACAAATACGACCGTCGTCAGTACATCGCTCAGCATGCCTGCATGCTCTACAGATCCATCTACAGCAATCGAATCACTCATCACATTAGCCGCTGCCGGATAGCCTGTCCGAGGATCAAATATGTGGCAGTACCGCACACCATCCTGAATAAAATAGCGTTCATAGTCTCCTGAAGTAGATAACGCCTGATTTTCAATAGACACTATCCCCAAATAATCACCGCTTTTATCAGAACGAGGATGTTTTATACCGATATTCCAAGCTTTTCCCTTACTTGTTTTGCCTATGGCATACATAGAACTGGATCCCATGTTAATAAGACCACGAGTAATATGATGGGCTTCATAAATTTTACGGACTTCGTCGACGGCAAATCCTTTCGCTACGCTTCCTAAATCAATTGCCATTCCGGGTTTAGCCAGCATGATGCTATGATCTTCCGGACGAAGCAAAATGTCCTTATAGTTTATCTTTTTCAACGCATCCGTGATTTCCGCCTGCGCCGGTATATGCTGATCTTCGTTGCCGATATCCCAAAGACTAATAAGCGGCCCTACCGTAATATCAAACATGCCGTTGCTTTTTTCAGCATACATTTTGGAAAATGCAACCATTTCATAGACTGCAGGATCGACCTGAACATAGTGCTGTCCTGCGGCCTGATTGATATGACTCACATCACTATTAGGGTCCTGAGACCGGGCTAATGCATCCAGCTGTTCAATTCGCTGGAATCCTTCATCAACAGCTTCTTTCGCTTCTTTGCCGGACGCACTCAAAGAGATTGTTGTATCCATAGCAATACCGTTCTTATCAAAAGACGGCTCCGAATGCATAGCACATCCGGAGCAGCCTAAGATACTAACGATGAAAGCGGCAGCAAAGAAACTTTTTGCGTATCGTTTCCATTCCATATATTAACCTATTTTTTCTTCTTTCTTTGCACTTGCAACAAGAGCTGCAATTGCCTTAGTCGGACATTTTGCAAAACAAGTTGCTTCTTCACAGTCATGACAAATGGACGCATCAACAACTGCCAGATGGTCAACAACTTTAACACCGCCGGCATGCGAGCAGTTTCTCATGCACAGGCCACAGCCGATACATGCTGCTGCACAGTCTTTACGGGCCACGCCGCCAACTTCCTTGGAGGAGCAGCTGACAGCGACTTTGGCACTAATAGGCAGCAATTCAATAACATGATTCGGGCAGATACTAGCACACTTACCACAACCGGTACAAAGATTTTTATCGACTTGAGGAATACCGTTTTCTCCCATCGTCATGGCATGGAAGGGGCAGTTACGCACACAGTTTCCAAAACCGAGGCAACCAAATTTGCAGAGCTTAGGACCTTGCTGTATGATTTTGGCAGCAGCGCAATCGTGAACGCCCTTGTATTCATATGCCATTTTAGCAATGCCATTGCCGCCGCGGCAGCGAATGTGAGCAAATTTTGGTTCTGTCGCTTCAGCCACTTTCCCGGTCAGCTTGGCAACAATATCCGCTACTTCCGCTTTACCAGGAACACAGAGATTCGGCGGAACATCAGGATCAAGAACAACAGCTTCCGCATATTTAGCGCAGCCGGCAAAACCGCAGGCACCGCACTGCCCTTGCGGCAGTGCTTCTTTTACTTCGCCAATGAGCGGGTTTTCTTCCATGGCAAATTTTTTATCAGCAAACGCGAGGATAAAACCAAACACGATACCTACGCAAGTCATGATAACAACCGCCATGATTGCTATGAACGTGTAACTCATAATATTTATTCCAACTCCTTTGCGCGACTAGATCATACCGGAAAAGCCAAGAAATGCCAACGAAAGCATACCGGCAACAATAAAGGCAATCGGTGTCCCTTTCAATGCATGAGGAACATCGGCAAAATCCAATTTTTCACGGCAGCTTGCCATCAGAATCAGAGCCAGTGCAAAACCCAGTCCGGATCCGACGGCAAATACCAGGTTTTCAAGAAACCCATATTCATTGGTAACACTGATAACAGGTACGGACAATACGATACAGTTCGTCGCAATCAGCATGAGGTAAATTCCCCACATATTGTACAAGGTAGGAGATTGTTTTTTGATGATAATTTCCAATAACTGTACAAAACTTGCAATCAAAACAACGAAGGAAATTGTACGCAGGAAGGTCAGTCCAAACGGCACCAGCACGAAATTATACAGCAGCCATGCCAGTACGGTACTCATCGTAATGACAGAGGTTACGGCAAAACCCATACCAATAGAGGCGTTGAGGTTTTTGGAAACGCCAAAGAAAATACACAACCCTAAGAACTTAGTCAATACGAAGTTGTTAATCAATACAGCGCCAACAAACAGCGTAAAGTATTCCATTATCCTTCACTCCCTTTCAGTTGTTTTGCTTTTTCACGGGATTCATTCCACATTTTCAATCCGGCCATAAGGAATCCGATCAGCATAAAAGCTCCTGGCGGCAGTGCCAGAATCAATGCCGGCTGATATGTTGGCCCAAACATAGGAATTCCGAGGAGTGTGCCATTACCGAACAATTCACGGACAACAGAAATAACAATCATGGCAATGGTAAAGCCAACGCCCATGCCCATCCCATCAAGGAACGAAACGACAATGCCGTTCTTGGATGCGATAGATTCAGCACGAGCCAGAATAATAGCAAATACAACGACCAAATCCAGATATACGCCAAGTGCTTTATACAAGTCTGGAGCATATGCTTGCAGGAATAATTGGACACAGGTTACGATTGTTGCGATGCAGGTAATGTATACAGGCACACGTACCTTTTTATTGATCGTCTTACGAATAATAGAAACAACAACGTTGTTAGAGGTAATAACGAACCATACTGTCAAGCCCATTGTCAAACCGTTGACTACGCTGGTAGTGACGGCAAGCCCAGGGCACAAGCTCAAGGCCAGGACAAAGTATGGGTTTTCTTCAATAATGCCTCTGCTAAATACTTTCCAAAGACTCATTATTATTTCCCTCCCATCTGAGCTGCTTGTTCCACAGCTTCCTTAACGCCTAATGTAACGGCACGGGAAGAAATCGTAGCGCCGGTCATAGCCTGAATATGCTTTTTATCGCTTTTTTCCTTGGTTACTTCCAGGTTTTCTAATTTCTTACCTTTAAACTGACCGCGGAACGGCGGTTTCGAAGCATTATCTCCCAAGCCAGGCGTTTCATTGGCTTCGAGCATTACAAAATCAATAACAGATCCATCCGTTGATACAGCCGTCAGCATTTTGATCGGACCACCGTAACCTTTAGGAGCTGTAGGAATAATATAAGCAACCTTTTGGCCGCCTTTTTCTGCAATAAATGTGTCTTTTTTGCCTTCTACGGCAACAAACTTATCAGCATCGGGAACCAGGTTTTTCATAGATTGTTCTTTCATTTCTTCCGCCTTTGCCTTTGCTGTCGGTCCTGTAACAAAGAAAACAAGACCAATAATGCATCCGGAAACAAAGCAGGTAAGTATCAGGTTCATTGCGATCTTGACAATACCGCTTCCTTTTTTATCTGCCATTTTATTTAGCCCCCTTTGTCTTTACTTCACCAAAGACTGCAGGTTTTACAAGGCGGTCAATAAGCGGAGTCAGTGCGTTCATGAGCAAAATAGAATAGCAAACACCTTCCGGATACCCGCCGAGAAGACGAATCAATACAGTAATCAGGCCTGCGCCAAAAGCAAAAATGATCTGCCCTTTTAACGTAATCGGAGCAGTAACCATATCTGTTATCATGAAGAAAGCACCGATAATCAAACCACCGGCCATCATGTGGAAGAGTGGATCGCCTGAAAACAGACCTGTACCAAAGGAAACACCGCCAAAGATCCATGTGAGAACCCCGACTGTTGCGATCATAACGACCGGAGCCTGCCAATTGATGTAACCTTTGTAAATAAGATATAAGCCGCCCAATACAAGAAGTACTGTCGACGTTTCACCCAAAGAACCGTTGCGGAAACCGAAAAACAGGCTTTGATACATAGTTCCGGGATCGTTTCCAAATAACTGGAGCACAGCGTCATGGCCGCCGTGTTTTAAAATATTCAACGGCGTAGCACCCGCAACACCGTCAACGACCGTACCGTTTACCTGGGTCCATGTCGTCATGGCAACAGGCCAGGAAACCATCAAGCCGGCACGGCCTACGTGCGCCGGGTTGAACAGATTATAGCCTAAGCCCCCCATAGATTGTTTACAAACGATAATTGCAAGGAAAGATCCGATGATGCTCATCCACCAGGGAAGCGTCGGCGGACAGGTCATAGCAAGCAACAGGCCAGTAATAACCGCACTACCATCCGTGATGGTAATTTTTTTGTGCATCATTTTTTCCCATAAAAATTCAAATACAACCGCGGAAACAATTGCAACGATGATATTGACAAGCGCGCTGATACCAAAATAATATACGCCGAACGCAGCAGCAGGTACAAGTGCGGCAACAACGTTCCACATGATTTTAGGAATTGTTTCGGTACAGCGAACATGCGGCGAAGATGATACAGTAAGTTTAAAATCCTGCATGTCTTTAGCATCCTTTCCCATAGTTTGTCCTTTAGCTTCTGGACTCATGATATCCCTTCTTCCATTATTTCTTGGCTTGTGCTTCGGCTTTCACCTGAGCAGCCCGTTGAATAGCCTTGCACTGAGCTTTGGCATTACGGATATACTGAACAATATTGCGTTTTGCCGGGCAGGTATACACACAGCTGCCGCATTCCACACAGTTCATTACACCATATTCCGTACATTTTTCCCATGCCTGGCAGGAAGCGAAAATGCTTAACTGACTTGGAATCAATCCCATCGGACATGCATCAACACAGCGTCCGCAGCGAATACACGGTTCTTCTTCGCCGACCTGACACTTTTCCGGCGATAATGCAAGAATGCCGGACGCACCTTTGGTAATAGGAACATCAAGCTGATATTGCGCCAGCCCCATCATCGGGCCGCCGGCAATAACACGATCCGGCTGCTGAGAAAAGCCGCCGCAGTAATCAATGACTTCCTGAAATGTCGTACCAATACGAAGACGGAGATTTTTTGGTTCCTTGATGCAATCCCCTGTAACCGTCGTAAGACGTTCAATAAAGGGAATACCCTGGCAGACGGCATCGGTAATCGCAATGACAGTACCTACGTTGCTGACGACACAGCCCACATTCATCGGAAGCCCGCCTGGTTCGACCTGCCGTCCCGTGCATGCTTCGATCATCATTTTTTCAGCCCCCTGCGGATACTTTGTTTTGCAGGCAAGTACGGTCACTTCAGGGACATTCTTGAACGCTTCTGTAAGATGTTGAACCGCTTCGGGTTTGTTATCTTCAATGCCGATAAATCCTTTTTTGACACCCAGCGCCTTCATGCAAATCTGAACCCCGGTCACAAGCTTATCAGATTCTTCAATCATGGCACGATAGTCACACGTCAGATACGGTTCGCATTCCGCACCATTTACAATAAACGTATCAACAGGCTTATTCGGCGTGAGTTTTACATGCGCCGGGAAAGTCGCCCCGCCGCAGCCAACGACGCCAGCTTTTTTAATCAGCTCAATAATTTCCTTGGTATCCAGCGTCTTCCAATCATGTTCTTCCGGAAGTCCATCCGCCCATTCATCCAAACCGTCTGCCTTGATCACGACAGCCATGCATTTGACCATCATATTGTGCGGCATCGGAGCTACCTTGATAACATCACCGGATGTCGATGCGTGGATGTCAGCATGAAGGAAAGCATCACTAGTCCCAATAAGCTGGCCTTTTTTGACATGATCGCCAACCTTGACCGTCGGGGTACAAGGGGCACCAAAATGCTGGCTCATCGGGATGACTACTTGATCCGGTACTGCCGGGGTTTCTATGACCTTGTCTTTCGCATAGATTTTACCATCATCAGGATGGACCCCACCTCTTTTAAAGGTATTCAACATCAAAAATCACCTCATTAAATATATAATGAAAAACAATAAAAACATGAAGCAACCAATTCAGAGAGTCGATATACTTTCCGGCCAGCTTTTCCGTATCAGCCCAAAGACCACCGGCTGCTGCAGAATCTTCACACCTGATACGGAACAATGCGTTCCATGGATAAGTCTTGACTGTACAATATCGTATCTCCAAGGGGTGCCCCCCATTCTCTGTCATGCCCGGTTGGTATAGACGCAAACCAAAGCATGAAAAGTATGTTTACAATCGGATTATCGTTGCACGTTGATAAGCGGCACCGCTTTTCATGCGGCAACACGTATCAAATCCAGCTATTAAAGATTTCCCGACTGCAGTTTGGAAAAATAAGGCAAAAGATAAAACTATCTCCAACACATACTTTCAATCGCTTACATTATATCATTATATAGTGTAATATTCAATGTGAAAATTATAGCAAGCAGGTCTGTTTTTATATCTTTTTAATATACTATTTTCTACGAAAAGACGCGCTATATTCTTTGTTTTTTTTATAAATATACATTTATAGCTTCTACTGTACACATATGAAA
Source organism: Megasphaera cerevisiae DSM 20462 (assembly GCF_001045675.1). GTDB lineage: Bacteria > Bacillota > Negativicutes > Veillonellales > Megasphaeraceae > Megasphaera > Megasphaera cerevisiae. The sequence continues at coordinate 53,941 of NZ_LEKT01000012.1, read as the reverse complement.
AAGTCACCCATTTTGGTGTCTTTTCGTTATTTTAAAAGATTTTTTTTCATTAATGCCCATAAAAAATGTCTCTATATTGTCTGAAATCCTAAACAAAAAAACTTTTAAAAATGTATGTACTGTTTATCACATATTTTAAATATTTGCTTATAAAAAAAAGCAGGGGCTTATCTTGAAAAGTCCCTGCTCCATACGGTTCAGTTTATTGTTTTTTTAAGTCTAACGCCGTTTTTATTAATCCTTTAAAAAGAGGATGCGCTTTTGTCGGACGAGATTTGAATTCCGGATGGAATTGGCAGCCCACAAACCACGGATGATCTTTCAATTCAACAATTTCCACTAACCGATCATCCGGCGAAGTTCCTGATAAGACCAGTCCGGCATCCATCAATTCCGTACGGTACTTATTGTTGAATTCCCACCGATGACGATGCCGCTCATAAATAAGGTTTTCGCCGTACACTTCATATGCATTAGTTCCCTCCGTCAGCTTACAAGGATACAGGCCAAGACGCATTGTACCACCTTTATCAGAAATGTCGACCTGATCCGGCATAAGGTCAATAACAGGGAACTGTGCATCTTCATTGAATTCCGATGACGTAGCTCCTTCAAGCCCGGCAACGTGACGGGCAAATTCCATAACGGCACACTGCATCCCCAAACATAATCCAAGGTAAGGAACCTTGTGTTCGCGGGCATATTGGACAGCACGGATTTTCCCTTCGACACCCCGGTTTCCAAAGCCACCCGGAACAACGATACCATCAATACCCTTGAATATTTCTGCCATGGATACCGACGGGTCTTCCAGTGTCTCTGAATCAATCCAGTGGATATGTACCTTTGCCTTATAGGCAATGCCGGCATGCGTCAACGCTTCAGCTACACTTAAATACGCATCGTGCAGGGCAACATATTTGCCAACAAGTGCAATATCCACATCATATTTCGTGTGGTAAATATCATATACCATTTGTTTCCATGCATCCATATCACAAGGTTTATCCGGCAGCGCCAGTTTTTCCATGACGATCTGATCCATACCCTCCTCCGAAAGAAGAAGCGGTACTTCATAAATACTGTTCAATGTTTTATTTTCAATAACAGCTTCTTTATCAATATCACAAAACAGTGCCAGTTTGTCCTTCATATCATCCGACAAAGGCCGTTCTGTACGGCATACAATTATGTCCGGCTGAATTCCAATACCACGCAGTTCTTTTACACTGTGCTGCGTTGGCTTGGTTTTCAATTCACCGGCAGCTCCAATATAAGGTACCAGTGTTACATGAATGTATAATACATCATTGCGGCCTACTTCTTTTTTGATCTGACGGATCGCTTCCAAAAAGGGCTGACTTTCAATATCTCCCACGGTACCGCCAATTTCCGTAATAACAACGTCTGCATTGTCGTCATCCCCTACGCGGTACACGCGTTTTTTGATTTCATTGGTAATATGAGGGATAACCTGAACAGTGTGGCCTAAATAATCACCGCGCCTCTCTTTTTGGAGAACGGACCAATAAATTTTGCCAGTTGTAACATTGGAATTTTTCCCTAAATTAATGTCAATAAACCGTTCGTAATGACCTAAATCCAAATCTGTTTCCGTGCCATCGTCTGTGACGAACACTTCTCCATGCTGATATGGGCTCATGGTACCGGGATCTACATTGATATAAGGGTCAAATTTCTGAATCGTTACTTTAAAGCCGCGATTTTTCAGCAAACGTCCTAAGGCCGCTGCCGTAATTCCTTTTCCCAATGAAGAAACAACCCCGCCTGTGACAAATATGTATTTAGCCATAATTCCTCCCTTGCTGAGCATCTGCTCATTCTATTAATTTAAATAATTCCAATTTCTCTATATTTTATAATACTCTTTATTGTATTACATTTTTTTGGGAGCAGAAACCCCTAAAACAGCCAAGCTGTTTGCAATCGTAATACGAACTGCTGTGACCAGCGCCAGCCGCGCTTTTTCTAATTCCTTGTCCTCCTGAATAATACGGCAGTGATTATAAAAGGCATGGAATAAGCCGGCCAGTTCATGCGCAAAATGAGCAATACGATGCGGTGCCCGTTCTTTAGCAGCACGCTGTATCTCTTCAGGAAAAGCCGCCATTTTCTTGATCAGTTCCAATTCTTCTTCATTCTGAAGACGTTCCCAGTGCACATCGGACCAGTCCATATCCAAGCTCATTCCATTCTCCTGGGCCTGATGATAAATACTGTATATGCGAGCGTGGGCATATTGAATATAGTATACGGGATTTTCACTGCTATGAGATTTTGCCAGATTTAAATCAAAATCCAGCTGCGTATCCAGCGAACGCATAATAAAGAAATACCGGGCCGCATCTGTGCCGACTTCTTCGATCAGTTCGTTTAACGTAATTGCCTGTCCGGTTCGTTTGGACATTTTGACCGGTTTGCCATCACGAAACAAGCTGACCATTTGAAGCAGCAGTACTTCCAGTTTCCCGGGATCGTATCCCAATGCAGCCATAGCCGCCCTGACACGGGCCACATAGCCATGATGATCGGCCCCCCAAATATTGATAAGGGTTTTGAATCCACGATCGTATTTATTTTTATGATATGCAATATCTGCGGCCAGATACGTAGGCACACCGTTATCCCGAATTACGACACGATCCTTATCATCACCGTAATCTGTGGATTTCAGCCAAAGTGCTCCGTCTTTTTCGTATATTTTACCGCGCTGTTCCAGCACGCTGCAAGCTGCTCGAATGGCCTCCGGATGAAGGGTTCTTTCACTAAACCAATAATCGTAATGGACGTTAAAATCAGCTAAATCCCGTTTCAATGCCTTAAGCTTTTCTTCATATGCCCTATTTTTGAATATTTCCAGGCGTTCTGCCTCTGCCATATGTAAATACGAATCGCCATCCTGGTCAAAAATCGCCTGCGCCGTTTCAATAATATCATGACCGTGATATCCGTTTTCCGGTATTTCCGATGCTTTTCCCAAAAGTTCCAAATATCGGGCATTGACAGATGCTGCCAGATTATCCATCTGATTCCCTGCGTCGTTAATATAATATTCAGCCTGTACATTAAATCCGGCAGCACGAAGTAAATTAACCAGGGCACTGCCATAAGCGGCCCCGCGGCCATGTCCGACATGAAGCGGTCCCGTAGGATTGGCGCTCACATATTCTACCTGCACCGTATCTTCTTGCCGGAACGGCGCTTTGCCATATCCATCACCAGCGTGCAGGATCGCTTTCAGCGTATCATATATCACATCATGTTTAAGGAAAAAATTGATAAATCCAGCTCCAGCAATATCGGCCCTCTGCAACCAGGAGTATGTCATCTGGCCGACAAGAGCTTGCGCAATCATTTTAGGTGCCTGATGGGCGATACGGGCTGACTGCATGGCAAAATTCGTCGCAAAATCACCGAATTCCTTTTGCGGAGGAATTTCCAGATTAACCTCCGGATAGTCTCCTGCAGGAAGCGTGCCAGCTTTTACAGCTTTATCCAACGCTTCTTCAATTCCCAGCTTCAATAATTCCTTCATTTCCATTACGAATGATCCTCCTGCACTGTTATAGTCAATTGCGTATAATTAGCTCCAATACCCTCTAAATCGATATCGTATCCTAATCGGATCGTACCGATGCCATCGCAAAGATCCACGCTGCATTCATAGGTTTTCATAACAACGTCAAAATTTCCCATTGGGGTTTCATAACGGGACCGCATTGTTTTACCCTTACGATATTCCTGACGCTGCCGTATTTTGCCAAACCGCATGAGCATGACCGCATCATCAGGAAGCACCTTGATAATAGTCGTCACACCTTCCATGTCTGTAAGCTTGCTTTCTTCGTATACGATATATTGCGTGCGTTCTTTCGTATAAAATTTCCCTTCTGAAACAAGCTCCAGCTTCAGTTCTTTTCCTTCTTCATTCCGTTGGATGCTTTTTACGCTTACCAAGACAGGTTTCAATGTCTTCCAACCTTTCTCCTACCAATAATCCAATGTTACTATTATATAACAAGTGCAAAGAAAAAGAAACACTTTTTTAGCGTGCAATCCGCACGGACGGAAACGCATGCCTACTTTTTTTCATTTCGCATTTCCACGATATACGGCCAGTATTTTTTCGGCATAAATCGGCGCCGCAGACCTTCATTGCTGCGCTCCCCAATCGCAATTGTCTGATAATATTTTTTCCATAATGCAGTAAATGCGGCTTCCTCATCAGAAACATCTATCTGCTGCAGCGGCCGGGGAATCTCGATGATCGAAAGTACACCACCCTCGTACCAAATGCCCATATGCCGCCGAATATCGTGAATAACCCATTCTTCTCCCGGCAGACGACGCACAAAATGCGGTGCCATAACCGGAACCACACAGCATGTCGGATTGATTCTGCTGTACAGCATCCCCCCCGATAATTCCTGAAACCGTATCAGTCCCAATAATTTATGCCGTTCATTTCCCGTTTTCTGAGCCCACTTGCGGACTTCCCAAATCTCTTCATCACTGAGGTGGCTGAGGAATTCATCTTTCAAGTGAAAAGCCTGTCGAATATACCGAAGCAGCTTCATGCCCCGATCCGGCTGCTCTGCTAAAAAGGCATAATACAGAACATGACATGTCTTGCCGCCGCACTTGGTCTGAAGAGCTGTCAAAATACGCTGGGCTTTCTTCTCATCCGTATAGACATTGCGCTCTTCACCAAATAAAAATGTACTGCCCATAATTTTTATATCTTCCACATGATCCAAGCCGATATGCCATGCATCAAAAACAGCCGATAAAAAGCCGAAAAAAGTGCCGTCATATGTATATATCATGGGCGTGCCGTGGAAAAGAGATCCATTTCCTCATAGCTTCCGGACCGTTCCCGCAGAATTAGACGCTGCCGTATAAAATCAGGACATGATGATTCTCCATAAAATTTCCCTCTGCAGGTAATAAAATACTTGGCCCGTTTCAAAACAATCCCCAGCCGGCGCAGCGTATCATATGACAGCCATGCCGCCCGCCGGGCCGCACAAATACGTTGGGCCGAGGTGACGCCAATACCCGGGACACGCAGCAGCATATGATATGATGCCCGGTTGATTTCCACAGGAAATACCTCTGGATGCCGCAGCGCCCAACACGCCTTGGGATCCAGCTGAAGATCAAAATCAGGAGTTTTTTCCGTCAAAATCTCATCAGCAGAAAATTGATAAAAACGCAGAAGCCAATCTGCCTGATACAGCCGGTGTTCCCGCAGCAGCGGTGGTTTGACAACTGCCGGCAAATTAGCATCCTGCATCGCGGGCACATAAGCAGAATAATAAACACGTTTCAAATTAACCTTCCGGTATAACGCCTCGCCAAGACGAAGAATCGTCCGATCACTATCGGGCGTTGCTCCGATAATGAGCTGCGTCGTCTGTCCAGCCGGCACAAAGGAAGGCATGTTTTTACTTCTGCGCCGTTCCTCCTGCCGCTCAGCAATACCATTTTTAAGTTCATTCATTGGCAGCAGAATGCTCTGCTTCGTTTTCTGCGGCGCCAGAGCCTTCAAGCTAGCAGCGGATGGCAACTCAATATTGACGCTCATACGATCCACATATCCACCTAACTCCCGGATGAGAGAGCGGTCTGCACCAGGAATCCCTTTCATGTGAATGTAGCCGTTAAATCTCTTTTCCTCCCGCAGCTTCCGTGCCGTGCGAATCAGCAATTCCGTCGTATAATCAGGAGAATGATAGACTCCTGAACTAAGAAACAAACCTTCTATATAATTGCGGCGGTAAAATTCAACAGTCAGATCAGCGATTTCATCAGGCGTTAATATGGCCCGATCCGTTTCATGGGTACACCGGTTGATACAATACGCACAATCGTATATACAATTATTAGTCATTAATATTTTCAACAGCGAAACACATCGTCCGTCGGCCGACCAAGTATGACAAATACCGGAACAGGCCGCATTTCCAATACCATTTTTGGTATTAGCTCTGCGGCTGCCGCTGGATGAACATGATACATCGTACTTTGCCGCATCACTCAATATGGTCAATTTTCTTTGCATACTGTCCCAATCCATAGAGACACCTCCCTTCCATGTATCATAGCATATGGGAAGATTTTTTTCAAACGTATGTTCTATGCAAAAAAATCGAAGCGTCTGCGCCCTTATAAATGCAACCCCTCTTTCAATTTCGCAAAAATTTTTTCCTCTTCCTCTGTCAGCGGTCGTCCCAAGTCCACCTGCAGTTCTTCACCCGTATTTTTAGCCTGATCCTGTGTATGCGGATCGCCGCTTTTAGCGCTGTTATCACGAATAATCATGGTATTACCTCCTTTATAATATGATTGGAATTATTATACCATAGGAGAAGCGAAAGAGGTACAACATGATCAGCAATGTATGTATGCAAATATCTTAGTGCCTGAGCTGCTCTGCAAAAAAAAATTCTTTCTATTTTTCAGCATATAAGCATCTTTCGCAAATTCATAGATTACTTTTATTTTACTTCATTTCGGATCAGTGTTTGTTTAGATTATGCATTTTTTCTTTGGATATTTCTATAAATGGCCTTAAGACATGCTCGCTTTATATAATACAAAATTAAAAAGACCGCCCGCAGGCGGTCTTTTTATCAATTCATCAGATTAATGTTTCCGGATCAGGATATGCCTTGATATCTTCAGCAATCCGCAGTGCCATTTCATCGACAATGCATTCTTGATCATCGCAAAGGGATGATTTCATGTCTAGCGCCGGTTCAATCAGTTCGCAGCATTTAAATTGATCTTCCACATAGTCCACCATCGTTTTATACGCAGCAGAAGCCCAGCTGTGATTTGCGATAATTGCAATCTTACGTTTTTGAAAGAGTAATGTTTTCAAATCATGCAGGAAGCTTTCCATCGGCAAAAACAAATTCAAGTTATATGTAGGCGCAGCCAGCACCAAATGACTATATTCCCAAGCTTTGGCCGTAATATAAGAAGGATGAATTTTTGCTACATCATAGAGTCGAACATCATGAATGCCCTGTTGACTAAGCTTATGTGCCAACACGCAGGCCGCCCGTTCCGTATTGCCATAAATTGAAGAAAAAGCAATAACGACACCTTTCTTTTCCGGCACATATTGAGCCCAATGCTGGTATTTTTTAACAATATACTGAATTGTTTCTGGCGTACGGAAAACAACACCGTGAAGTGGGCAAATAACATCAATCGGAATTCCTGATGCTTTTTTCAAGACATTGACTACCTGCGGGCCAAACTTACCAACAATATTCACATAATACCGCCGTGCTGGGTCCAAATAATTTTCTTCAAAATCGACCTGGTCCGCATATACATTTCCTGTCGTCCCAAACATACCGAAGGCATCCGCACTGAACAGCATCTTATCCGTCAAGTCATAGGACATGATGACCTCCGGCCAGTGAACCATGGGCGCCTTAATAAATTGAAGTGTGTGCTTACCTAGTGCCAGCTGATCTCCTTCTTTAACAGAAACGTAGTTGTTCGGGCAGGGATGACGAAAAAACTGTTCGAAAAGCTTAAAAGTCTGCGGCTGTCCAATAATTTTTACATCCGGGTATTTTTCAATCAAGGCCAGTGCCGAGCTCGCATGATCCGGTTCCATATGCTGCAGAACAAAATAATCCAGTTTACGGCCATGGAGCAAATGTTCAACATTCTCCAAAAATTCATCACGGCAAGATTTATCCATGGCATCTAAAACGCAAGTTTTTTCATCATCGATGAAGTAGGAGTTATATGTTATGCCTTCCGGAATCGGGAATATCCGTTCAAATAACTCTGTCCGAAAGTCATTACAACCCATCCAGTAAATGCCGTTTTTTATTTCTTCTACGCAATACATAATAGTAATGTACCTCCTTATTTAAAAACAAATATTAATTAATAGCCTTCCCTTATACATTCATATCATACCATGTTTTTGTCCAATATCAAATATGTATATGAAAAAAAAGCAGCTTATTTAGAGTTTTTACTTTTATCAGAGCCGGCATTGATATCCTTAGAGGTATCGGCTGCTTTAGCAGAGCCGGCAGAAGCGTCGTCTCCATTGACTCTATCGGCCTCATTAGAAGTCGGCCGCGGTTCATCTTTGGCAGCACTGCTTTTAGCCTGATCCGCTGAAAGGGCATCCGCACGCCGCTGTTCTTCCGAAGCACTGCTGTCTGCTACCCCTTTAGAGACAGTAGAACCGCTGCCGATAGAATCCGCCTCTTCAACCAAACGGTCTACGAGCTGCTGCAGGACATCACGATCTGCCTGTGATAGTTCTTTGTTACTGCGCAGCAAGTCCTGCGCTTGTGCCGCAAGCTTGCTCGCAGCTGTGCGAGCGGCGCTTTGACTGATTTGCCCAGATACGTACTCGCGGTTCAATTCCCGCAGCGAGCTGGATATTTCTATTGTTGTGCTGCGGATACGAGATGCCGCCAGCTCATCGTTTCTCTGTTTCTTCGCATCGGCATCATGAATTCGCTTGTCTTCTTCCCTGTTTTCCAGTAATTCTTCCTGCTGCTGTTCCGAAACTTTAGCTAGTGTTTCTGCCGTGATATGCGTCCCCACATAATATTCATATCCCATATAGCCCAAAAGCAGAATCGGTATACATAAGAGCATCATTTCTATCCTGCGCATATGTGCTGCTCGTTTCCAACTGATAACATTTTTACGGCGATGTTCCATAAAAAGAATGATCAGCAGTACGATAACGATGAAAAACAATGCCATATAAATAAACAGCTTATGCCATACCGTTGCCTGCAGCTTGATCTCTGCAGGATCAGAATTATTCAGACGCCACATATAAGTACTGCCCTGATCATCCGCCTTGGTACTGTTGCTCACTACTCGTGTCCCCGATGGAAAGGATACTATATATTCCAAATCAACACCATTTTCCATCATCGGGATACCTAATCGCAAGGCCTTCATACTATCTGCATTATACTGATAATCAATATAATACGTCGAACAAATAAGACCATCATGTGTTTTATGGACAATTCGGTCTACTGAACTTCGATTGGCGCCTTCTTTTGTGATTGTTTTCATTGCCCGAAAGCCTATGCCATTATTATTATTATAATCCATGATAGTATAATTCCGTTGTTGAAATTCATCCGCATCTGATCTCAGATCCTTCTGCCCTTGCGCCGTATCGGACACCTTCAGCACATCCTGCGTTTCACTCCCGTCGTCATGAATAATTGTCTGTGCCCGAAAGCCTGATAACAGAACAAACGATGCCAGCAGCATAGCTGTCAGGCCTATTTTGAAATACGCTTTCATGATACCCTCACTTTCCATCTATCCAATTTATTCTTCTTTCGGCGGGACCATTCCTGATTCCACAATATGCTTTTTATCCAACGGAGTATTTCCCGGATTACCGGAAACCGCTGTTTTCCGGGCAGCATCCATTGCCGCTCCGCTGCTGCTTGCTTCCAGGGGCACTCCATTTACATAAATACCCTCAATGACACCTTCGCCCTTTTTCATCCGTACACTGGCAATGACGTTATCACCAGCGTTGATATCATATATACCATCTGATTTTTCCGGTGCAATACGGTACCGGTCAAACCCGACCCGGAACTGCACTGTCCCATTTTGAAAGGACACGACGGTGGCATTCATATAGTCACCGCCGACACTGGGTTTAGAGGCCGAAGCCCCTTCTATTTCCATGACACCCTTGGCATCGCGGGAAATATACACATATACAATCTGCCCTGCTTCAGGTTGGGACTGGTCCAGCCATTTAGTCGTATCTTCCGGGAATACAACTCGTATATAATCCGTTCCAAAGGAGGATACTTCCAATCGCGGCACACACTGCCACTGGTAGGGAATGCCATCTACGCCAATATTATGCCAGCGCCAGCCGATATATGCCAGCGTTCCCAGCTGTATGATCACGACCAGCAGAAACAGCAGCCATTTATTTTGCCCGTCAGGAGAAACTTGCCATTTTATTGCTTTCATTTTTTGGATTCTCCTTCCTGCGCCCACGGTGACCGGGACGGTTGTTTTTCCCGTTTCGCTGCTGGTTTCATGGATTGCCACGGAGATGACGCAATACGTTCCTGCTGCCGCGGCTTGCTGCGTTCCGCCGCATGCGGCAGCACTGTTACGTCTGGATCCCGAAATACCGGCGCCACAAAGGCCGAAGCATCCGGAGATTTATGAATAATAGTACCGTCGTTCTCTGTCCTCCCTTGCGGTCCTACTGGTTTCCGCATCGGAGGCATATGCACACCCTTCATCCATTCGGCTACCGTTTCCGCATCCTCTTGAGCATTGCGCTTATCTATAGCATACGAGGGCGGCACGATCTCTTTTTTTTTGGACCTTCTCGTATCTCGATCAGAACGTATCGTGGCAGAACGATGCTTCAGATGCAACCGCCGGTCTGACCGCTGCGCCGCTGCCTTTTTATCGTTTCTGACCCGCCTGATTTGGAAAATAGCCAAACCAAGAATAACAATGGCTATAACCGGTACTAAAGGAGAAAAGCTGGTGCCGAAAATAAATGAAAGAACAAGGCTCGCCAAAATAACGACCCCAAATTTCGCATGACCGAAATGCCCTGGCTGAAGCCCCTGGGCAGTTTCATAAAATCCCAGAAAAAGCATGTACACGGAAGATATGATCAGAGGTACGGAAGAATATAACCCGCTGCGCACAAGCATGGTTTCTCCCGCTAAAATAACAGGAATGCAGACATACACCACAGGCCCCCACAAGCGTTTTTTCACTCCTTTGGCAAGTAATATGACAATGGCCATAAATAAGATGACCGTCACGGCCATTGTCGTCCAGTGAAAGCCTTGGATCTCTGCAATGCCATGCCATGAAGCAGGCATACAAGAAATAAGCAGCGAGCCTGCAGCGGCAAAGCGACCGAACCAGCGGAATGGCACTCCCCACGCCTTGCGGATATCAATAGAATATCCGGTCAGCATGATTGCTACCGCCAAGGTTGCCAGCATAAGAAATGGAATGTAGTCTGCCGTCAGTGCGGCCAATCCAAAAGCGGCAAAAACGGTAATCGTCATCACCCATGAAAATACAGCCAGCCGTATTTCCTCATTATGTCGGGCCAGCACACGGTAAAAAGGAATAGCCAAAACAACCATAACCCACATAAAACCAGCACCGCCCATCGCATTGAGAGGCCCCCCCAATGCAGCCCAGTACAGTACCGCCAGCCCATAAACAATCGTACAGCCTACCGCGCGAAGCAAATACATCGCAGGCAGACATAAGATAGCACAAGCCGCAGCATAAGAAGGCAAATCCCAACCAATATAAAAGGTCTGCTCCGCCATCGCCACCGCCACAAAGACAGCAAGACAATGGACGACTCCAATGCCTTCCGCCAATATCGTCCCCTGCCGTTCCTGAAGCATGACAGCACCGATTCCAATTTGCGATATAATAAGAATACCTGCTGCGATTCCTATCCGCGCCGCCATAGGAACGTGATACCATACCTGAGCGGATCCCCAGATGATTCCCATTCCCAGCACAGATAAACCAATAATGATCAAGATACTATACAGCGATGCCGCGGACCGAAGACGGCTGTCTTCCTGCATGCCGCAAGCGTTGCGTATCTGCTGTTGGGCATCCTTGGAAATCCACCCGTTGGACACCCAATCATTGATCTGATTATCCAGCCATTCTTTATTGTTTTTCATCATCGTTCACTGCCCCCCCAGGCATATATATTAATTATACTATTACATTATATATAATTAGTACAATCAGTACCGAACCAGTCATTACATTGCACGTAACATGTAATCAGTATATCACAAAACAAGCGTTTCCCCTACATAAAAAAAAGACTTTGCCGCTCTTTTAGAAGCAAGCAAAGTCTTTTCAAATTTGTATTATTTCACAATAAGTACCGGGCATACTGCGTGCGTAACAACATAACTGCTAACAGATCCCATGAACAACCCCTTCAACGGCCCCAGGCCACGGCTTCCCATAACAATCAAATCAGCATTATATTTTTTAGCAACAGATAATACGGCCGGTCCCGGTGAACCGACTTCAAAAACGCTCTTGACTTCAAGATTCTGAGGAATCGCCTTGGCAAATTCGTCCAATACTCCTTTTCCTTCTTCTTCCATATCAAGTGCAACCTGTTCCGTTACATACCCGCTTGCATTAGGAATCTGATCAAAGTTAGAAATAACTGATACGATATTGGCTACATATACCAACGTAATTGTAGCACCTAGTGACGATGCAATAACAACGGCATGCTCCAAGGCTCGCTTTGAGTTGACAGATCCATCCGTGGGGACAATAATATTATTATATTTTTTCATATGAATCCCTCCAATTTTTTTACGCATTCATTCTTTCATCTAGTTATATAATTATTTCTCTGAAATACCCGTAATCTCCTTCTTTTTCCCACAAAATAATATAATATTTTTGAGATTAAAAAAAATATACTTTCTCTTATGTAAAAAATAAGCATAATACTTGTTTTTAATTATCTATACCATAGCGCTATCACTATGTTATAATGATAATTATATATAGTCATTATTAAGGTTTCAAGAGAGGTGGTATTGCATGAAAAAAATTTTCAAACCTGTCTTCAGCACATTACTCTTTCTATTGATGAGTACCCCCATCATTTTCGCAAATGATGCCACACATGAATTAATCGGTGCTGCATTACCAGTATGGAGTATAATTCCGTTTGTGGGCATGCTCCTTTCTATTGCGGTTCTCCCTCTTATCAAGCCTCACTGGTGGGAAAAAAACATGCTGGGCGTCGCCTTGACCTGGTCCCTTATTTTTATCATTCCCTTTGCCGCAATTTACGGTTTATCTGAAGCATTATTCAGACTGCTCGAATCGGTATTAATGGATTATATTCCCTTCATTGTCCTTCTTTTGGGTCTTTTCATCGTAGCCGGTGGTATCGTGTTAAAAGGCACACTGATCGGCACGACCAAAGTCAATGCGATTTTGCTCCTTATCGGCACGCTTCTGGCCAGTTGGATTGGAACGACAGGTGCCGCTATGCTTATGATCCGGCCCGTCATCCGAGCCAATTCCTGGCGAAAGCATAAGGTCCACGTCATTGTATTTTTTATTTTTTTGGTTGCCAACATTGGCGGCTGTCTGACCCCGCTAGGTGATCCTCCCCTATTTATGGGTTTTCAACGAGGTGTTCCGTTTACCTGGACCTTCCACCTGTTTCCAATTCTTCTGGTGAACATGATTATTTTATTCTTGTTGTTTATCCTGATTGACCGTTACTTTTATAAAAAGGAACTAGCAGAAGGGCGCACTCCCCACGATGGGCAGGAACATTCTGAAAAAGAGCCTATCCGCATCGAAGGAGTCCACAATATTATTTTCATTGCCCTAATTATTATGGGTGTCATAGCTAACGGCATGCTGCCGAAAACATTCTCTTTCTTTGCCAATAACGCTGGCATTCCTATTTATGACGAAATCGTATTCCCATACGCGACAATGGTCGAAATTATTCTTATCCTGACAGCTGCTTATTTGTCATTGAAGACGACCTCAAAATCGACTCGTGAGCTCAATGAATTTACGTTTGCCCCAATTGCCGAGGTAGCCAAGCTTTTTATCGGCATTTTCATTACTATGATCCCCGCTCTGATCATTCTTAAAACTCATGGTGCCGAATTGGGAATCGATCATCCCTGGCAAATGTTCTGGGCCACTGGTATTTTATCATCTTTCTTAGATAATACGCCAACTTATCTTGTATTTTTGCAAACAGCCGGCGCCCTGGGGACTGCACAAGGTATCGCTACTTCTGTCGGCACAGTATCTCAAATTATGCTGGAAGCTATTTCAGCTGGTGCTGTATTTATGGGTGCCAATACGTACATAGGCAATGCACCAAATTTTATGGTCAAATCCATTGCAGAAGAAAACAAAATTAAAATGCCGAGTTTCTTTGGATATATGGGATGGTCCTGCGCAATTCTGATTCCAACTTTTATTCTTGATATGATTCTATTTTTTTGGTAATCCCGTACTGCATTTACAAGGGCATATCTTAAAATCAAGTATAGATCAAAGGACCCGTTTGACGGGTCCTTTGATCTATACTATAATAAATTTCAATAAAAAACAAAAAAGCCATCCGTTTGGATAGCTTCTTATATGGTGATCCACCCGAGATTCGAACTCGGGACACCCTGATTAAAAGTCAGGTGCTCTGCCAACTGAGCTAGTGGATCATGGCTGGCAGGGGTAGCTGGATTCGAACCAGCGCATAGCGGAGTCAAAGTCCGGTGCCTTACCACTTGGCTATACCCCTATTGGGGCGAGTATAGGGACTCGAACCCTAGCGTAACGGAGCCACAATCCGCCGTGTTGACCACTTCACCATACCCGCCATAGTATCTGCGTTACCAAGGCACACTACTTCTTGAAGAGCCGGTAACGTAGACTATTCTATCATCATTCAAATTCTCTGTCAATAGAGCATTTAAATATTTTTACAGTATATACTACCGTTCTTTTTCTCCATACAGCAAATCCTTGACAAAATTCGGCAAAACAAAGGCACTGCGCTGGATACCTTCATTATAATATCGCGTCGGGAATATCCGATTTCTGTTGGGAGTCCATTGCAACGGATCATATTGTTTCGAACCCATAGTAAAGCAGTGCATCCCACTGGGATATAAAGGGATAAATGAGGTATACAGACGTGTAATGGGAAAAATATCAGACACAGAAGCCCAAATATTTTGAATCAGCGGCTGATGCATAAAGGGAGACTCTGTCTGCTGGACAAACAGACCATCTTTCTTCAGCGCTTTATAAGTGCTTTTATAAAAATCATACGTAAATAATCCTTCCCCAGGTCCAACGGGATCAGAACAGTCGACAATAATCACATCATAAAAATCGGCGGCCTCCTTCATGAATCCGATACCATCCCCCACTCTTACAGTAAGCTTGGGGTTTCCTTCCAGCATAGCCTTGGCAATAGACGGAAAGTAACGTTTGGAGAGCTCGATAACCTTCCCGTCAATATCAACCATCGTCACTTGTTCCACTTCCGGATGACGCACGGCTTCCCGGGCCGCACCGCCATCTCCGCCGCCGATAATAAGAACATTTTTCGGACTAGGATGTAAAAACAAGGGAATATGCGCAATACTTTCATGATATATAAATTCATCCTTAACAGATGTTTGAAATACCCCGTCTAAAACGAGCATCCGTCCGAATTCCCTTGATTCTGCTACAATAATATCTTGGTATTCTGAGTTACCCTTGTACAATATATCCGATACTTCCGTTGTCAAATCTAAATACGGTGACTGATGTTCTGTTACAAATTCTTTCATGGCTGCCTCCTGTACTATTGTTTTACTTTATTCTAACACAATTTTTTTATTTTAAAAATAGATACAAGTGCAAACAATTCTTTTTCCATGGTAATATAGATTTTTATATAATTTCTCCCAATAAGCACCTTACAGTTTTGTCCGGTTATGGTAAAATATAGTATAGAATATTATAAAATATTGCAATATACATTAGCGGTATTTTACTTATACATAATTATTTAGGAAAGATCGGCTATACAGCCGATAAGGTGACACACATGAAAAATGTATTACATATAGGTATCGACATTGGTTCCACAACAGTAAAAATTGCCGTACTCAATGACGCAAAACAATGCCTGCATGCATGCTATGTCCGTCACTATACGGATATACGCCAAAAAGTATGGGACCTGCTCCAAAACGCCTATGAAGTCTTTGGAGATCAACAAATCACGATCGCAATTACTGGCTCCGGCGGCATCGCACTGGCTGATTATCTGGGTGTTGCCTTCGTACAGGAAGTCATTGCCGGTACAAAGGCAGTTCGTACATATTATCCTCAGTCTGATGTCATCATTGAACTAGGTGGGGAAGATGCCAAAATAACCTATCTGACAGGCGGTAATGAGCACCGTATGAACGGTAATTGCGCCGGCGGTACGGGAGCCTTTATTGACCAGATGTCAACTTTGCTCTATACAGATGCCAGTGGGCTCAACACACTGGCGGAAAAATCAGATACACTATATCCCATTGCAGCGCGCTGCGGCGTTTTTGCAAAAACAGATATCCAGGCGCTTCTGAATGAAGGCGCCAGCAAGGAAAATGTTGCCGCTTCGGTTTTTCAGTCTATTGTATTTCAAACCATCACAGGACTGGCCTGCGGCCGTCCGATCAAGGGAACGGTTTGCTTTCTTGGTGGTCCGCTCACTTATCTGCCTCAGTTGCGCCGTCAGTTTGCTAAAACCTTGCATTTATCTGATGAGCAAGTCATCGCTCCGGAAAATGCCCAGGTGTACGTAGCTGTTGGGGCTGCTCTTGGTAGTTTTTCAGAAACACCTGTTTCTTTCATGAATCTTATGGGACAGTTAAAAAACGTTGATGAAGCTTCCTTGGCAACATCCGACCGCATTGAACCACTGTTTTACAACCAGGACGAATTGAAAGAATTCAGAACTCGTCATAATAAGCATACCGTTCCCAAAGCTAATCTTCATATGTATCAGGGCCCATGCTATCTGGGACTGGATGCCGGCTCAACGACGATTAAAACAGTCCTTTTGAGTGAAGACAACAAAATTCTTTATTCTCACTATCAAAATAATGAAGGCAGTCCGCTTACGGCAGCCAAAAAGATTATATCTGAAATATACAGTTTACTGCCACCCGGCGCTTTTATCGCCCGGGCCGGCATTACCGGCTACGGTGAAGCGTTACTGAAGGATGCCTTTCATTTGGATCTGGGCGAAGTTGAAACGATCGCGCATTATCAGGCCGCTGCCCATTTTTGCCCAGATGTCGATTTTATTCTTGATATCGGCGGTCAGGATATGAAGTGCAGCCGTCTGAAAGATGGCCATATCGAAGATATTTTATTAAATGAAGCATGCTCTTCCGGATGCGGTTCTTTTTTGG
Source organism: Megasphaera cerevisiae DSM 20462 (assembly GCF_001045675.1). Classification (GTDB taxonomy): domain Bacteria; phylum Bacillota; class Negativicutes; order Veillonellales; family Megasphaeraceae; genus Megasphaera; species Megasphaera cerevisiae. The sequence continues at coordinate 36,890 of NZ_LEKT01000012.1, read as the reverse complement.
ATACCTTTGCCAAATCGTTGAATTTATCTATTGAAGAATTTGCTCATGCTGCACTCTTGGCTAAAAGTCCTATCGATTTGGGTTCACGCTGCACGGTTTTTATGAATTCCAAGGTCAAGCAGGCCCAAAAAGAAGGTGCCACGTTAGCAGATATTTCTGCCGGCCTTTCTTACTCCGTCATCAAAAATGCGCTATACAAGGTCATTAAGGTAAAAGATCCTTCCAAGCTCGGACAGTATATCGTCGTTCAGGGCGGTACCTTTTACAACGACGCGGTACTCCGCGCTTTTGAAAAATTGTTGGGCCGGCAGGTTATTCGGCCAGCCATTGCCGGACTAATGGGCGCCTTTGGCATGGGACTGATATGCCGCAGCGCATACCATGCCGATCACAGTCCATCAACGCTGCTTACGAAAGAGGAATTGTCCAAACTTTATGTCCACACCTCAATACGTCACTGCGGCCATTGCACCAATAATTGCCTGCTGACAGTCAATACATTTAACGATGGCCGTTCCTTTATTACCGGCAACCGCTGTGAACGGGGTGCTGCTGGTTCTTCGGAACTGAGAAAAAAAGCCTTGCCTAATATGTACAAAATCAAATATAACCTTTTGTTTAATCACTATAAACCAGTAGTCAATGCTCCTCGCGGCACAATCGGGATTCCTCGGGTTTTAAATTTATATGAGGATTACCCATTTTGGTTTACTTTTTTCACATCCTTAGGATATACCGTTGTTCTTTCAGACCCTTCCTCCAAAAAACTTTTTGAAAAAGCGATGGATACAGTGCCATCTGACTCGGCCTGCTATCCAGCCAAACTGGTTCATGGGCATATTGAAAATCTGCTGGAAAAGAAAGTGGATCGTATTTTCTATCCCTGCATTCAAAATGGTCCCAGTGAAGGCAGTAAAGATAATACCTTTAACTGCCCTATGGTAATGAGCTATCCCGAAGTGATCCGCAATAATATGGCCGAACATCTTTCAGATACAAACACGCTGTACCTGTTCCCATTCCTGCCACTTCATGATAAGGAAAAACTGATTCCCCGACTGCAGGAAGAGCTGCGCATATGGGGCCTTGATAAAAAGGCAATAAAAAAAGCTGCATTGGCAGCATGGGATGAAGAAATAAACTATAAACAAAAAGTGTATGATCTGACAAAAACAATTTTGGAACGCTTGCAAAAAACGGGGGAACGAGCCATTGTTCTTTGCGGTCGTCCGTATCATGTTGATCCTGAAATCAACCATGGCATTCCCGAACTCATCAACAGCCTTGGCTTGGCGGTTCTTACAGAAGACGGCGTAGCTCCTCTGGGGCAGTTTTCAGGCGAGCTGCGGGTAGTAGACCAATGGTCTTATCATTCCCGCTTATACCGGGCAGCGCAATATATTGTTCAGCACTCAAATCTAGAATTAGTAGAATTAAATTCCTTCGGTTGTGGCCTTGACGCCATTGTCGCCGACCAGGTACAGGAAATTCTTGCCAGCGGCCATAAAATACACACACTTTTGAAGATTGATGAAGGCTCCAATCTTGGTGCTATCCGCATCCGTCTCCGGTCATTGCTGTTTGTCATGAATCATCGTATACAGACAGAAGAACCAGTCGAACCATACACGTATCAAAAATCGGTATTTACGAAGAAGGATAAGCAAACAAATGTTATTTTAGCCCCCTCAATGACGCCAATTCATTTTCCTTTATTCAAAGCAGCCTTTGCTCATGAAGGCTTCCGCATGGAATTGCTGCCCCATCAGGGACAGCAGGCAATTGATACAGGATTGGCCTATATTCATAACGATGCGTGCTATCCGGCTATTATGTCCCTCGGTCAAATCATTACAGCCTTAAAGTCAGGAAAATACGATCTGAAGCATACTTCTGTAATTATTTCCCAAACCGGCGGTTGCTGCCGCGCCACCAATTATATCGGAATGATACGTAAAGCTTTGGCAGATGCCAATATGGGTGATGTTTCCATCATTTCCCTGAACAATAAGGGGCTTAATAAACAGCCTGGCTTCCAGCCTCATCTCGGTTTTTGGCATCGTCTCGTCATGGGCATGATTTACGGGGATGCCTTGCAGCAGGTCTTATACCGCACCCGGCCTTATGAAAAGATCAAGGGAACGGCAGAAGCTTTGTTCAATAAATGGCAGACGAAGTGTGCGGCGGACTTAATAAAAGCCGATTTCACTACCTTTAAGCAAAATATTAAAAATCTGATCAGAGAATTTGACAGGATCGATATGAATGAAGAACTGAAACCCCGCATCGGCTTAGTTGGTGAAATTTATGTTAAATTCCATCCTATTGCTAATAATCACATTGTACGTATGATTGAAGAAGAAGGCGGAGAAATTATTGTATCCGGCATGGCAGACTTTTTTCTATATGGGCTTTTAGACAGCCAGTTCCGACATAAGTACCTGTCCGGCAGCTGGATGTCCGCTCTCGCCAGCAAGTCAACAGTAAAGCTGCTGGAATGGTATCGCAAGCCTTACTGCGAAGCAGTTGCCAAAAGTCGTCATTTTGATCCGATTACCTCTATCTATGATATTGCTAATGACGCCAAGGAATTTTTATCTTTGGGACATGAAGCCGGAGAAGGCTGGTTCCTTACGGGTGACATGATCGATCTGATCAAACGGGGGGCAAAAAACATCGTATGCCTTCAGCCTTGGGCCTGCCTGCCCAATCATGTAACAGGCAAGGGCATGATCAAAACATTGAAAGCTGCCTTTCCCAACACAAGCATTGTCGCTATCGATTACGATCCAAGCGCCAGTTCCGTCAATCAAACCAATAGGCTCAAGCTTATGCTTACCACCACATTTGAAGGATTGCGTGAAACGGCAGACACAGAAACCAAACCAACGATTCCCTTCCTGAAGGGAGTTCATATCAATAGCACTTTAAACGCCGAAAAATAATATTGTCTGGTGTAGTACATAAAAGACAGGATCGGAACAATGTGTTCCGATCCTGTCTTTTGTGCATACTTATTTATTCATTGCGTCTTACAGTCTTTATGCTTCAATGCCATATACACTTTTTCCGCAGTAATGGGAAGTTCTGTAAACCGGATTCCTGTGGCATTATACACGGCATCAGCAATAGCAGGTCCTGACGTATTGATGACAACTTCTCCGATAGACTTTGCACCAAAAGGACCATTAGGTTCGTAGCTGGGAGCAAATTCGACTCGAATGGTCCCCATATCCATCCGGCAGGGAAGACGGTACTGCATAAAAGAGTTGTTCTGAATCCGCCCCTTGGGATCCAGAATAACATCCTCTGTCAGTGCCATACCAATTCCTTGAACAATACCACCTTCGACCTGTACCCGTGCCAAAGCCGGATTGATAACAGTACCGCAATCTACGACAGCAGCAAAATCAATCAGATCAATATGCCCAGTCTCCGGGTCGACTTCAATTTCTGCAGCGCCAGCCATGTACGGCGGCGGCGATGTTGGAGAAAAATGAGCTTCTGTCGCTTCCAACGCAATTTCATTGGTACACATAGCCCCATTGGCTAAATCCCGCAGAGATACACAGTGCCCTGAATCCGGATCTGTAATAGTAGTGCCGTCAAATTCCAACAATTCCGTATGATGGCATTGCAGCGCCGCGGCAGCTCGAGCCTTCATGCGTTTGATAAGTGTATGACAGGTTTTTTCAACGGCCTTACCCGTCAGATATGTTGTCGACGAGGCGTAGGATCCGCTGTCATATGGCGATATATCCGTGTCAACACCATAGGTCACAATATTATCGACAGAACACTGCAAACACTCTGCCGCAATTTGAGCTAAAATCGTATCGCATCCTGTTCCCATGTCTGTAGCCCCAATGGACAAGGAATAGAAGCCATCGTCATTGACCTTGATCGTAGCCGAGGCAACATCCACATTGGAAATGCTGGAACCTTGCATGGCCAAGGATAGACCAACACTGCGAATATGCCCATTTGACAGTACCTGCCGGGGATATTTTCTATCCCAGCCAATCATATCTCGTACCCGCAGAAGACACTGCTCCAAATGACAGCTCAATGCGGTTTCATTGAAATATGCCGGCATCTTTTCTCCCTGATGGAGAATATTTTTCAAACGCAGCGTTACCGGATCCATATGCAATTCAGCGGCCAGTTCATTGACCGCTGATTCCAAGGCAAAAATCCCCTGCGGCGCACCATATCCCCGATAAGCGCCTGCGGCAATAGTATTCGTATACAGGGCTTCGTAATTAAATCGAAATGCTTTGTATTGATTGTACAGGGGAATAGATTTATGCCCGGAAAGCGTAACTGTTGTCGGGCTGTGATCACCATACGCTCCGGCATTCCAAAGTGATTCCAATGAAATGACACGAATCATTCCATCCCGGTCTGCACCCAATTTGATATGAACATAGGCCTCATGGCGCGGTGAGGAAACGGTCATTGATTCTTCCCTCGAGTATATCATCATAGCCGGTCGGCCTGTTAATTTTGTAATAAAAGAAGGGTATACTTCCATGACAGCACTCTGTTTCGCGCCAAAACCACCGCCAATACGCGGCTTAATGACGCGGACTTGTGATTTAGGTATATCCAATGCGGTCGCTACAATACGGCGTATATGAAACGGCACCTGTGTCGAGCTGACAACAACGAGCCTTCCATACGCATCCAGATAGGAATAGCTACGAAAGGTTTCCATCATACTTTGCTGAACCTGCTTTGTATGATAGGTACGGTCAATAACAATCTCGGCCCGATCCAGCTCTCCTTCTACATCACCCCAGTCTTCTCCAGACTGCGCCACAATATTTCGCTTGTTATCACCGCCAACATTGACCAGCGATTTCCAATCTTCTTCCGAATGAACAATAACCGTATTATCCCTGGCATCTCTAACATCCAGCAGCGGTTTCAGAACCTCATATTCGACGCGGATCATACGCAGCGCCCTATCAACAGCCGCTACATCCGTCCCGGCAACCAGGGCTACGGGATCACCGACATATCGGATATGCGGATCCAAAATAAGCCGGTCATAAGGGCTTAACTCAGGATATGTCTGCCCGGCTATGGTAAATCGTTTTTGCGGCACATCTTCCGATGTAATAATACACACAATTCCAGGCACCCCGGCAGCCGTTTTCGTCTGAACCCGTTTAACAATTGCGTGCGCGTGAGGGCTTCGCAGTGCTTTCACAACCAAACAATCTTCAGGAGCAATATCCTCCGTATAGACAGGCTTGCCCGTCACCAGGCTGACTGCATCCTTTTTCATCACTGAGCGATTGATTTCTTTCATACGTCCACGGCTCCTTTCGCTTTGATAAAAGCATGCAAGGCTCGCAAATGGCTGGCATATCCCGTACAACGGCATAAATTTCCTGATAAATATTCATTAATTTCATTATCCGTCGGATCAGTAACCTCCCGCACCATGGCCAGTACGTTCATAACGAATCCGGGATTGCAGAAGCCGCATTGTTCGGCTCCTTCCCGTCCCATATATAAGGCCAGTTCCCTGGCTTCCTCCTGCATTCCCTCCAAGGTGGTCACCCGCTGTCCGTCAATACGTGCGGCCAATATGGCACAGGAAAGCACCGGCTTTTCATTAAGCCACACCGTACAGAGACCGCAGTTCGTTGTTTCACAGCCGCATTTGACACTATGACAGCCTTTGCTCCGCAAAAAATCCAACAGCATCATGCCGGGCTCAATATCACTTTTTTCTTTTTTTCCGTTCAGCAAGTATGCTATGTTCATCATACATCCGCTCCCATCACCCGTTCCAAAAGCCGCCGGCACAGAACCTCCGCCATGTCGCGCCGGTATTCCGCCGAACCGCGCATATTGGAACCATACGAAACAGCATCCGCCCATTGGCGTGCCATCTTTGCCGGCCCTTGTGCTGCCGCATCTTGTCGCACCGCCCGCAGCACAACTGCCCGTGACGGTCTAGCTCCAATGGCACAGCGCACCGCTTCCGCGCTACCGGAAACAGCACAGGCAATAATAGGGAAATCCGTCGCATTCAGCCGCAGCGAAGCATACGCCGTCCCTCTGCCGGCCTTGGAAAGAATAACATGCGTCAGCACATCCGTTCCCGCACCTGTTGCCGCAAATGCCTCCAGCTTCATCCGTCCGCCTTTATACAACACCACATCAGCATCAAGAGCCAGCAGCAAGGTAATAACATCAGAAAATCCAAACCGGCCGCAAATACTGCCGCCGATCGTAGCCATATTTCGGAACTGCACTCCCACAATATGCCGCAGCGCCTCCTTTAGTGCGCCATCTGTACAGCATTCTAATGCGGCGGATACTTCCAGGCTCCGTAAAGAGGTCATCGCCCCTATACGAAATTCTCCATCTGTTTCTTCGATAGTATCCAAGCCCAACGCCGACAGATCAATTGCGTGTTGTATCATACGCTGCGGCGACAGACGCAGCCAACAGCAGCCACCCAGGATGACTGAATGCCGTTTTTGATGGAGTTCCCATGCCTCGGTCAGGCTTTGCGCTTTCGTATATTGCGCAATCTGCATGCTACAACGCCTCCTTTATTTTAAATTTCTGTATATCACACAGTTTTCTTACATTTTATTGTAACAGCATTTACCGCATTCTGTCCATGCCAATACATATCAAAATAGAGCAGATACCCAACGATAACTCCAAGGATACCTGCTCTATTTTGATAAAATTATACCAGATGACGCAATAACTGATCTACATCCGACTCCTGTACGGCAACGGGATTGTTATCTGTCCGCCCTTTGGTAAAAGAATGCCTGACCAAGTACGGTATATCTGACTGTGTAATACGATAATCATACAGATGAGTGCTGAAATTCCCCAGCCCCAGCATGCGAAAAATCCACGACTTTACTTCTTGTGCCGAATGACATTGAAAAGCCAGCAGTAATTCATCATACCTTGGAATCGCAGCTTTATTAAATTCCATAAAGTCTCCCAATGTCAATGCCGCTGCCACGCCATGAGGAATACCAAACTTCTCTGTCAGCGGATAGGATACCGAATGGCAGACCGTAGTTCGCGTATTGCTAAACGCCATGCCAGCATATAGACTCGCCTTGCCAATCAAAAAGCGCAGCGCATCATCCTGACGGTGCTGCGCCAAGTCTTCTAAATGACCGCGAATCTGACGAATAGCAAGCAGTGCAAATTCTTGTGAAATTTCATTAGTATGGCGGGCCCAAAAAGATTCCGTACTGTGGCAGACCGCATCCAGCGCTGAAGATATTGTAAGTGACAGTGGGCAGGTTACGGTAAATATCGGATCAATAACCGCCAAGACCGCAAAATTTTTATCACAGGAGCAAGACATTTTACACTCGTTTTCCTTATCCCATACCGTCGCCCATGACGTTACTTCCGACCCCGTACCCGAGGTTGTTGGAATACCGATCCAGGGAATTGGCACCACTGGCTCATACTGCCCGCGAAGAACAAACTTCCGCAAAGCCGCAATACCCCGGATGCCCACCAGAAGGGCCAGCGCCATCGTTTTAGCTGTATCCAAAACACTGCCACCGCCAACTGCAATAATCCCCTCATAGCTTTCTCCGGAAAGTATCTCCAGCAATGCTGCCATATCAGCTACATCCGGATTGGAAACCGTTAAAGAAACTTCGCGTACTTTCCAAGGCTCCAATATGCTTTTCAATAATTTATACGCATCACTTTGCAGAAAATCCATGCCCCGTGTTATCAGCAGTATCATTCCCAGTTTACTATACTGCTTTTCTATAAACCTAGTCAAATAAGCTGCTCCATCTATACCCGCCACAATATGTACAGGATTAAAAAATTCCAATACCTCTCACTCCTTCAACGAATGGACTGTTTAACGAATAAAAAACCTCGTTCCAGATAAAATGCAAAAAGAAATACTAAAAAAATGGCAATTCCTGCCTGACCATATTGATAATTCTGTATACTGGTAGAAATAGCAAACCCAATACCGCCGGCCCCCAGCATACCAAGAATGGCACATTCAGAAAAGTTGATTTCAAACCGCAAGGCAATCCATGCGATAAGCTGCGTAACTGACGAGGGAATAATGCCGCACCAAATGACCTGCAGCCGCGTAGCCCCCAAAGCCTCCAAGCTGTCTATTGTATCCTGCGGTACATCTTCAAAGGCCTGCGAAAAAGCACGGGTAAAAAAAGCCGTCGTGTGAATGGATAGGCCCATAATCCCAGCAATCGGCCCAAAACCAAAACATACCAGCATCAGTAATACCCAGACCGGCGTCGGTACTGCTCGAAGAAAAGTAAAAAAGGCCTTGACACTCATTGACACAGCGCGATTTCTGACAATATTTTCCGATGCCAGCAGGCCAAACAGCAGTCCGCTCAGAATGCTGTATACCGTAGCTAATACCATAATAGAAAAAGTATCCGCAAAAGAAATAAGTGTAAAATCTATATCGGTCATATTAAAATGTACCATTTTTCCAAAAATAGTAACAATACTCCCGGCTCTGGCTCCCAGCTGCATCCAGTCAATATGAAGCATATACAACGATCCTATCGCCGCTACAGCAGTACCTAGAAGAAATCGCCGGATAAACGGGCTTTCTCCCTTTACGCTGACATCAATCTTTCCTCCATGCCGATAAAAGGGCCGTACCGGCATTTTTACTATCTGCTCGTTTTCATCTATGTTCATCTGTTCATCACCTTCTTTCGCAGCATACTTGTCATACTATCTACCAGAATGACAATACTGGCAATAACAAAAATAATTCCCGCCGACTGTGAGTACTTAAATTCCTTTAAATACGACAACAATATCATACCGCTGCCACCGCCGCCTACCATGCCGACAATCGTCGAAGCCCGGATATTCACTTCCAGGCAATAGAGAAACCATGAAATAAACCCTTCAATACAACAAGGGATAATACATTGAAAAATCCGCTGCCAAAAATCCACCCCGACTGCCTCCATACACTCCAGGGATCCTCCGGTATTTCATCAATCACTTCAATAAATGTCCGGGTCATAAATGCAAAGCTCGTAATAACCAACGCAATAAAACCTACACTGGTTCCAATTCCCAGTGAAGAAAATAAGATAAATGCCCAGACTAGCGTAGGAATGTTTCGTAAAAAAGTAGCAGTTCCCCTGACTATACCTGCAAGCCAGCAAAAGGGCGTCGTGCGTTCACTCCCCAGAACCGCTGCGCCTGCCGCCAGCACCGCTGCCACAGAGGTCGATGAAACAGCCAGCGCAATCGTCACCGCAATACATTCTATAATGGGTTCCTTAAGATGCAGGGGTGGCGGCAGAAAATCCTCGAAAAAGAAGGTCCAGCCTTCTCTCAGATGAGGAATAACGGCTATCGGATTAAACCCGGTGTATGCCGTAGCCGCGATAAAGGACACTCCGATAAGAAGCAGCAGACCTGTCCATACCTGCGATTCCTTTGTATTCATATGGCCCGCTCCTTTACATTAAGCTGTGAAATTGCTGTTCCATAAATTTGTTCTATTACCCCATCAGTCAATTCACCAGGCGTACCATCAAAAACAATTTTTCCTTTGCGCAATCCAATAATCCGTGACGCATATGCTGCCGCCACATCAATTTGATGCAGATTGACCACACAGGCAATGCGGCGTCGGGATGCCATCGCAAAAATCATATCCATAATAATTTTCGCACTGGACGGGTCCAGCGAAGCGATGGGTTCATCACAAAGCAGTATCTGCGGCTCCTGCATGAACGCTCTGGCAATACCTACGCGCTGTTTCTGACCGCCAGACAAATCGGCCGCTCGGGTATTCAAAAAATCGCCCATATCAATTTCCCTTAAAATTCCTATGGCCTTACGTTTATCCTCTTCACAATAACGGCCTAGCATACCCTGCACAGAAGACATATATCCCAGCCGTCCATGCAAAACATTCTGCAAAACAGACAAGCGGTACACAAGATTATAGTTTTGAAAAATCATACCGATTTGCCGGCGCAGCATACGCAAATGACGTCCTCTGGCCCGGGAAATATCTTCTCCGACAATTAGAATATGTCCACCTGTCACATTATGGAGCCGGTTGATAGATCGGAGCAACGTGGATTTTCCAGCGCCAGACGGTCCAATCACAGCAACAAATTCACCAGGCCAGACAGAAAAGGTAACATGGTTCAGCCCATGGACTCCGTTGCGATAGACTTTGCTTACGTCCTGAAAAGTTAATAAGGATGCCATGCGTATCATTCCTTTCTACGGATTAAGAATGTTATTTAATTCAATAATTGGATCATAATCTGTTTTGGAGGCTTCTACAAAACGGGCTCCCTTGACTTTAATAACTTTGGTAAAATACGCTTCATTATCATAGCTAAGTAAAAATTCCGTTACTTTTTTGCGCAGGTCTGCATCCATATCGGCACGAATAATCATTCCTTCTGAAGGAATGGGCTCTGATGTCCCGATAATTTTAATATCTGAAGCATTTACATTGCCGTTGCTGATTTCCGCTTGTAAAATCTGATCCGATACAGCGGCTACATCTACATCTCCTTTGGCGACCGCCTGTATACTGGCCTGATGTTTTCCCGTATGCATAGCCGATGAAAAGAATTTTCCATTCATATGCAGCATTTCTGAATCGAGTTTTTCATTGGAAAACGTTTGAATCAACATCCCGGTTGGTACAAGATTGCCTGATGTGGAACCAGGATCAACAAATGCCATTTTTTTCCCTTTTATATCCTGAACAGCCTTAATATCATTTCGGTCTGCCTGGGTAATAAAAACAGATTTATAGGTGGCTTTTGCTTTATCACCATTTGGGGCCTTCATAACGATGACATCAATCTTACCATCAAGGCGCTTATTGGCCAAGGCAATCCCTTCAGAACCTAAATATGCCATATCTGCCTTTTTAGTCCGCAGCGCTTCAATAATCCCATTGTAATCAGACGCACTGATTTCCTTGACATCTCTCCCCAGCACTTTGCTTAAGTCAGCAGACATACCACTGCGCGCATCGGCACTTTGCTCTGTCGATTCATTGGGTGCATAAGCAATCGTAAAAGGTCTTTGCACCGCTTCACCCGATCCGGAACCACCGCATCCGCCCATAGCAGCAGTTGCTGCCAACAGCAAGCATGAAACACTAATTTCCCGTATTAATTTCTTCATATTCATTTGGTATCTGTCTCCTTATTCTGCCACACACAACACATCCCGGATATCCTGAAAAATATAATCAGTCCCAGCTTCCTCATATACTTTGCGTGCCTTTTCACATGCCATATTTTTTTCTTCTGCTGTCAAATTACCATATTCATCCTGCGAAAGTCCCATAACAGAGCTGCCAATGATAATTCCGGCAGTCTTAACGCCGGCATGCTTGCCTTCCCATATATCGGTTACCGTATCACCTACTTTTAAAATACAGCTGACTTGCTGCCATTTAAAATATTCCATATTACGAAAAATCATATATGGATACGGCCGGCCAAATCCACCAACAGCATCCGGTGTAATCCAAAACTCAGGCTCATATCCCTGCTGGGCTGCAGATTGGCAGACCGGTTTCATCATAATATCGGTATAGCCAGTTGTACTTCCTATTTGATATCCCCTGCGCCGTAACTCACAAATAGTATCAATAGTATGTTCCTTCACTTTTGTTCCCTCATCTAACATATGAAGCAGCATCGGCGTAAAATCATTATACAAATCATTAATATCACTGTTCTGAGGTGCTGTGCCAAATACATTTTTCCATTGCTGTTGAATGCGCGGCATCTTCAACATCGTTTGAATATGATCCCATTTCAGCATTCCCATAGGCCGGCGAATTTCTTCATTGGTCACTGTAATCCCTCTTTTTTCAAAAATATCTTTAAATACTGTCACCGGTGCCATAGAGCCAAAATCAACAGTCGTTCCTGCCCAATCAAGAATAATACCTTCCCATTTCATATTTTTACTCCTCCCCAACACATTGTACATTTATTTGCCTATTTATGCTGTTTATTATTTTGTATATGTTTATATTACGGCTAATTTGTCTTATTATTGCGAATATGTCGTAAATAATCGGTAAAATATTTCATATTTTTATAATGAATATATGATCTTTTTACAGTAAAATATCTTGTCCTTAGAAAAGGGATGATATACAATAAAGAAAATGATTGAACAACAAGCTGCACAAAAGGCATGCCAAAAGGAGTACTCTCATGATTCAAGAAGAACGCAAAAATTTAATTTTACAAGAACTCAACCGTACCTCCGTCGTCAAACTGGAAGATCTGTCAGAACGGCTGCGGGTATCTATTGATACGGTACGACGCGATTTAAAAGCACTGGATCGGGCCGGATTGGTCCAATACATTCGCGGAGGAGCAAAAGCGGTACAAGATTCACTGCAATTTTCTCATTTCAGCGGACGTAAGATAATTCACAATGAACTCAAGCGGGAAACGGCACGCAAAGCACTCCAGCTGATCAAACGAGACGATGTGATCATGCTCAATTCTGGTACGACGACAACCATTCTTGCCGAAGAAATAGGCCGCTCAGGTATAACCTGCGTACTCATCACCAATAATATCGCCGCTGCGGAGGCCGCTTCCTGCAATACAACTTGCCGCATCCATCTCATCGGCGGAGAATGGGACAGCTCGGAGCAATCGACTTGGGGAAGCCGCTGCCTCCGTGAGGCAGAAACATATTTTCCCGATATCTGTTTTCTTGCCGTCAATTCTCTGGACAGTCAGAATGGACTGACCGATTTTCGTTTCCATGAAATCCCAATCATGCAGATTATGGCAAAAAACGCCTGGAAAACCGTAGCCGTTATGGATTCAACCAAACTGAATCGTCTGGCAAAGAAACAGGTTTTCCCATTGATGAAAACACCGCTGATTCTCATGGATAATCAAGTAACATCAGAGGATAAACAAATATACCTTCGTGCTGGCATTCGAATTGAATAAATCAGCAAAAAACAACCGTTGGAACAGATTAATATCCGTTTCAGCGGTTGTTTTTTTGTGTATCACAGGTAAAAAATTATATCAAATTTTTTTGAAAATATACAGTTTTATGTTTTTTATTTTTTAACTGTATCTTGCCAAAACATGTAAATCCCATTTTTTCATACATCTCCTTCAACCAAGGATGTTCTTCCGCTGTTCCTAACGTAACAGCAGGTGACTTTAGTTCTTTTATAATAATGTTTTGTTCTACAGCCCGCAGCAATTTAGTTGCATATCCACAATGCTTGAAATCCGGATCCGTCACAAATTGCCCAATATGAGGAAACACCCGCGGGCCCGGCTTAGGTCCCCACGGCATCCTAAGTGTAATAGCACTAACCATGCAGTCATCAATAAACCAAGCATATGTCGGATTTTGCATCAACCATACACGTTCTTCCTCTTTTGTCGCATCCATTGCCGTAAAGGAAATGTCATATTGCCGATCACTTTGGTATCCTCGATGGAGAACCTTATAGTATGCATCAATATCATCTGTTGTCAACATACGAAAATACTCCATGATTTTATTTCTCCCTTCCCGAATCGCTTGATCCGGAAATTGCTAAATATCGCGTCAGAAATTGCTGTGTTCGTAATTCATGGGGATGTATAAGTACATCTTCGGCCGTCCCTTTTTCGATGACGTTGCCTCCCTCCATAAAGACAACTTGATCGGCTATTTCCTTCGCAAAAGCAATTTCATGGGTCACGATAATCATGGTTACTTTTAGCTCCCTAGCAATTTTTCTAATAACCGCCAAGACTTCTCCTACTAGTTCCGGATCAAGAGCACTGGTCGGCTCATCAAATAAGATAATCTGCGGATTCATTGCCAGCGCTCTGGCAATACCTACCCGCTGCTGCTGCCCACCGGAAAGCTGCACCGGATAGTAATCCGAATAGGTTTCCATACCAACTTCATATAAACATTTCATAGCAATGTCCCGGGCTTCCCTTTTCTTTTTTTTTCGAATTGTTACAAGTCCTTCCATAACATTCCCCAGGGCGGTCATGTTAGAAAAGAGATTATACATTTGAAAAACCATGGCGGTACTACGCCGCACCTGAATAATTTCTTTTGGGGATGCATTATGTAAATCTACACTGTTGTCATTAAAAGTAATAGTTCCGCTATCGGCCCTTCCCAAAAAATTCAATGTCCGCAAAAATGTGGTCTTACCACTGCCGGATGGTCCCAAAATCACGGTTACGGTACCTGTCGGAACTGTCATACTGATATTTTTTAAAACCTCTTTGCCGCCAAAGCTTTTTCTTACATTTTCTATTTTTATCATCATACATTTCCTCTTTTATATTTCCCCAATACTGCCTCCAGTCTGGAAAACATATACTCAAAAATAATTCCCATTCCCCAATACAGACAGGCGACCACAATATACGCTTCAAAGTATTGCGAATTATCTTCACAGTATAGTTTAGCCGCCCCGAATAATTCTACAACAGTAATAACAAAACAAATACTGGTACTCTTCATTGTCGATAAAAATTGATTAGCAAAAAGAGGCAATGCAAAGACTGAAGCCTGCGGCAAAACAACTCTCCGAAAAGCCTGAAACCAAGTCATTCCTAATGCTCTGGACGCTTCAATCTGCCCTTCTGGAACTGATTGAAGTGCCGCTCGGAAAATTTCACTCAAATATGCTCCCGTATGCAGTGTCAGCCCTACCGCTGCAACGAATACAGCCGGCACAACTTCAAACGGCACATGAATACCCGTATGATCAGATAAAGCTAAAAAAGCAATAGGCAGGCCATAATAGACTAAATAAAGTAAAACCATATTTGGTAAACTGCGGCAAACCAGCACATACAATCGTGATAACTGACATAAAACAGGGAACCGTTTTATTTGAACTATACAGCTGATAAGTCCTAGAATGGTGCCCATAACCACGCTGATAATGGTCAAATATAAGGTTACCTTCACATAACCAATAACAAAAAAAAGCTTCCCGAAATATATGTAAAATCAATAATGCTATGGCTCTCCATACGTAACTACTCCTCGCTTGACTGCAACTGTGTTGATCTGCTCGATATGGTACAACGCTTTTCCAATGCTCGTCCTGTAAAAGTCAATACGAAAATTAATATACCATAAATGACCGCTACATCTACAAATAATTCTAAATTACGCTGGGAATTACCGCCCATGAGGTCGGCCTTACGCATGATATCAACAATCCCGACATTAAAAATCAGTGCTGTTCCCTTGACAACACTAATAACAGTATTAATAAGCGGTGGTATTGCCAATGCAAACGCCTGTGGCAGGATAACTCTTGTATAGCTTTGTATCGCCGTCATTCCCAAGCTGGCGGCTGCTTCCTTTTCGCCTTCCGCAACAGCATTAATACTGCTGCGCATAATTTCCGCACCATAAGCCGCTACGTATAAGGTAAACACCACAAGAACAAATAGTATAGGCGGTACATTTCTGACATTCATCCCCATATGGCTTAATAATTCTGGAACACCAAAATAGACCAGAAACAACTGTACCAAAAATGGTGTCCCTCGAACAAATGAAATAAATATCCGCAATAGCTGGCTGATAACCAGCGTTTTTTTGATGCGTACAATGGCAATGATACTCCCTAAAATAATGCCAAGAATCGCCGCTATCAAAGTTATAAAAACCGTAATATGAACATACCCAACCAGTACCGGAAAAGATCGAATCATATATCCGGCATCAAAATGCTGTCCCATTCTGTGTCACCCTTCTCAATTTTCCGGCTTAACTGTGTAATCACCGCCCAAATATTTTTCCGAAAGCTGCTTTAATGTTCCATCTTTTTTCATCGCCTGCAATGCCTTGTCAATTTTATCGGCAACTTGCTGCATTTTAGAATCTTTACGAAGCAGAAAATAAGTTGGTACATCCTGCAAAATAGGACCTACGGTTTCAACAGGAAGATTTTTATCTGTTTGAAAGGACTTAACAAGATATTCATATTCACCAGCAGCATCCGCCCGACCAGTAGCTACAAGATTTAAGGTTTCAGCCGATGCTTTATCGGTATAAATCACATCCACTTTCGGCTCTGCCGTTTCATTAAATTTTTTGATTAAATCGTTGAATTCGGAATTGGTCGTAACCGCGACTTTTTTACCCTTTAAATCCTCCAAGGACTGAATATCCGCACGGCCTTTTTTTACCACCAACCGACGTGCCGTGTAGTTGTTTAATTCTTTCGGAAAAATATACTTCTTATCCCTAGCTTCAGAATGTCTCATCTGATTGGCAATCATATCCACCTGTCCTGAATCCATGGCCACAAAAGCTGCGTCAACCGCCATCGGCTTAAATTCAAATTTAAGACTTGGATCACGCCGTTCAATTTCTTTCAATACTTCCACATCATATCCCGTAAGTCTGCCATTGTCATCTGTATAAGAAAATGGTTTGGAAGTCCCCCGCGTGGCTACGACAATCGTATTACGATCTTCTTGCTTGACCGTACCAACATCGCCGCAGCCAGCTGCAACAGCCATCACGCTGCTAACAGCAACTGCTACGATAATTCGTGATACGTAATTATATATTTTCATTGTAGTATACTCCTTTTTACTATGTTTTTTCTGCATCATGACGGATACATGATTTCCCATATATCGGCCAACGTTCCTGCCGGCCATTTGTGCGCCGCTTTAAAAATAGCTTCCGCTTGAACCGAACCGATAGCTTGGGTAAGTTTTATTTCTAATTGAGCCCTTGAAAACGGCCGTTGGGGCGATCCCAACGGATTTCTTATATCAGCTTGTACAATTCTACCAGCTGTTGTAACTGCCGTAACCTTTGTAAGACGCACCGATTTTTCAACAACCCCCATATCATAGCATCGTTCAAACTTAGGCAGGGATTGCACAAATTCTTCCGGTACCGCAGCTAATTTAAAATATTTATCATTCACTTTGCCGTTGGTCAGAATTTGCCAAGCCACATATTCAATAGAAAATCTCCCTTCCTGACCAGTCCGAGGATTTTTATAGCGCAACGCTTTATCCGCACCTAACGGAAAATGGAATTTCACTTCTTTCAGCTTCTCCAACGGCCATCCTTCTTCATATATTTGCTGACATCCCGCTGCACCGCAAATTCCTGCCGAGCAATAGGAATGAAGTTTCATCCATAATCCTGGTAAAATGATTTGTCCAGGCTGAAGCCATTTTTTCTTGAAATTTTCTATATCAATTTTTTCTCCGCTTATCGTCCTAAGCCAACCGGTATCGTTGTTAAAAGGATTTATATTAGCAGAAAGTCCTGCTTTTGTTAGCAATTCATATGCAAACACGGCATTTCTGGCAGCAAATCCAGCATGCATAGGTTTTGCATCACTTCCTGCCTCAAACCCCATACCTGCCGACTGTGTTGCCCCTAAAGACAGCAGCTGCGCCGTCTGATTTTGACCCAGGTTCTTTAATTTAGCAATGGCCGCTGCGGCCCCAATAGGGCCAATAGTTCCAGTGGAATGCCATCCCTGTTGCTTATGTGCAGGATTGACATAGCTTCCTAAAATACCTTCCAATTCAGCACCTGCCGTATAGGCCGTGAAAAAATCAAGGATAGACGTCTTCATATCAGCAACTGCTAATAAAGTTGAAAACAAAACCGTGCTGAAATGCCCGGCAATATTTGCCTGTGCATCATCATAATCCAGATAATGTGAACAAAAACCGTTAAAAAAAGCCGCTGCTGATGCACTGGCCTGATATGGCTGTCCCAGAAAAGGGGTATAAGCCTGTGATAGACTAAGATATACTGCCGTATTTTTTACTTTTGGTTCCCGTCCAGCTGCCAACGCTGCTGCTAAATAATCAATAAAAGCAGATTTACTTTGCTGCAGCAAATCTGGACGTTTCTTTATATCTGTTTGTCCAATCAAAGATACAATCACTGCAGTATTTCTATCCAAAGTGATCACCTCTTCTATTTGCTGAATTTTTCTGCTCTGTTATTGGGTTCCTGCCATATCGACATATCCGGCCCTTTGGGAACAATGCGCTGAAAATCTTTATATGGTGTATGATCTACGTAATAAAACCGCTTACGCATGGAATTAAAGTCTGTATTGTCTCCAAAGGCAGGTATAGAATATAAATCCTTGGAATAATTCCATAAATTAGGATAATCCACCAATCTTTTTTTGTTGACGAAATATTTTTGATAAAACACGAGATCAAATCGTGATAAAGTAACAAACAAGCGAATATCCGGATCAGTAATAGTATTGCCCATAAGATACCGCCGTGTTGTCAATCGTTCTTCCAGCCAATCCAGGCGATCAAAAATTTTATCATAATAAAACTCATACTCTTTTTGTGTACTTACCAGCGCTGCCAGATTAACCGCAAGATTGATATCAGCATAGATAATATCATTTAACGCATCAATATCTGCCCTCAATTTTTCTGGGTAAATATCCGGTGCATTAGAATTTTCATATTCTTTCCATGCAACGGCAATTTCTGTTGTTAAATCATGATAATCGTTATTGACAACCGCTCCGGTATGAACATCAACAATTGCAGGTACCGTTGCTCGCTGCGTATATTCAGCATTTCCCCTGCGATAGCATTCACCCAGCGAATGCACCTTTAGAATCGGGTCCAGACCATCTGGGTCCAGAGTAAAAAACCAATCACCGACTACACCAGCCGGACGCAGCGGATCAACGACACCTTTAGAAATAGCCGTATCCAAGCCTAACAAATCAATGGCAATCGCAATACGATTGGCCCAGGGGCAGTGTCTTGACCAAATTAGCCGGTAACGCCCCGGCTCTACGGGTAAATATCCAAAACCTTCTCCAAAAAGCGTGGTAAATTGCGGTTCTTCATCATCAGCATACTTCTGACGCTGGTTAAAATTAGATACATCTCGTCCTTCATATTCTTTTTGAACAGTATGGGCTCTAGGATTACTAGAATGAAACTCTGAAAAATCTATAGGGCATGGATTCATTGCTTTTTTCACCGTTACCGTCTGCCATTCTTTTGCAATATTCTGATCTAAAATTATTCCCATTATGAATTCGCTCCTTCAGTCTTTTTGGTTAGATAAAACATGTTGCTATAAAAAATAATACCAAAAAGGTATATTTTATAATTATATCTTGACATGTTTTTCCATGCTCTACACAGCATAAATAAAGCCCACCATCTCCTTCTTACAGAGACAGTGGGCCGTGGTTCCACTCTGTTTACAGCAAATATCATGCTGCAACTCGACACCCATAACGGAGGCTTCCGAACTGGCATACTATAATTCTGTCAGCTTGCTCACAAAGGCATTCCATCATAACCGTTTTTCCTGCAGGCTCTCACCCTAGACCCGCATTCTCTGTAGGATACTTAATTATGTGTACTTAATTTGATCATTGCATTTCAATGTTTACCGATATGGCACACTTATTGTCGTTTTTTGTCAAGAGAAAATTACAAAAAAATTGCAAATTGAATCATGGAACACAAATAGAATCCTCCGCAAATTTATTATACGGAGGATTCTATTCGTTATGCTCGTTCTGCTTATTGCTGCAGCAAATTTACAATTTCAGCAATATCTTTTTTTCCGAAATACACATCGTTATCATTCACGATCATACAAGGCACACTCATAATATTATATTTTTTTCTTATATCCGGAAAATGCTGAACATCATACATTTCAGCTGTCACGTTAGAGGATGCTGCAGCCAAACGCTGCGTCCCCATGACTACTTCCGGGCACATCGTGCATGACAAAGATACAACAACTTTGACATTCACAGCCTGCTGTATTTTTTCCAATGCCTGGGCTACCCCTTCATCCAGTCCCTGTCCCGGACCGGCTACATTATAAAGAGCCAGGACAAAAGAATTAAACTCATGTCCCCCCGGCACTCCATGAAAAACAATACCACTGCTAGTTTTGTCTTCATGCAGGATTTCTAAGCCGGGAGCGCCGTCTGTCACACTTTCTTCATATGATACAGCATCTGTCAAGCCACTGAATTCTTCGGCAAAGCCTTTGAGTTCCGCTGCAAAAGCACTATCATTCAGCCAGGCTTTAAGCACCACCGGATGTGCAAATTTAGCGAAAACAGGTTTAAGTTGTTTTCTGATATCAGAAGAAATAAAACTCATTTCTTCATCACCTTCTTTCTGCGCGGCATTATTTTCTTCTTGTTTCTCCAGCCGATCCATATCAGCCTCTGGACGGCTGAATTCAGGCAGATGCAAAGTATCATGCATCATTGAAATATGCTTTTCTGACGCGGTTGCCGCAATGGCCCCATCAGATACGGCAGTAACTACCTGACGTAAATTTTTGATGCATAAATCCCCGGCCGCATATACTCCAGCAATATTGGTTTTCTGATTGGCATCGGTAATCACATACCCCATCGTATCCAATTCCACTTTATCAGCAAAAAGAGCCGTATTAGGAACATATCCGGCAAACACAAAAATGCCGAACCCACCATGGTCAGACGCATTATAACGCCACTGCTTACCAGTCAGATTATTCTTAAACTCCGCATAAGATACCATTTGTTCCCCGCCGGCACGAACCAACTCGGTATTGAACTTTATTGCGATTTTGGGATATCGTTTTAATTCGTCAGCAATCGTCTTTGCACAGGCAAAATGATCCTTACGTACAAGAATCGTTACACTCTTCGCATATTTTGTCAAAAATATGCTTTCTTCAACAGCGGCAAAACCACCACCGATAACAAAAATATCCATACCAGTAAAAAACTCGCCATCACAAGTTGCACAGTAAGCCACGCCCCGGCCTTGAAATTCTTTTTCGCCATGAAATCCAATTTTACGCGGATTTGCTCCCGTAGCCAATATCACTGCCAGCGACTGATAGTCTCCCTGCGTAGTACGAATTTCCTTGATATCATCGCTGAGCTCTAAAGCCTGCACATCTGCCAAAAGAAATTCTGCGCCAAAAGCTTTAGCTTGCGCATACATTTCATCGGTTAAGTCTTTACCGCTTACTTTAGCCACGCCGGGATAATTGACAACCTCAGAGGTAATCGTAATCTGGCCGCCTATTTTTTCTTTTTCCACGACGAGAACTTTATATTTTGCTCTGCCTAAATAAATGGCGGCAGAGAGCCCTGCTGGCCCTCCGCCGACAATTATGGCATCATACATATTGCGCATATGCATTGCCTCTCTTCAAATAGATTAGATAGCACCGACCAAATCAAAACTCGGTTTCAAGGTTTCTGCACCGGGCTTCCATTTGGCGGGGCATACCTGATCCCCATGTTCCGCCACAAATTGAGATGCTTCCACTTTACGCAGGAGTTCATCCGCATTGCGTCCTACATTACCGGCATTGACTTCATATGCTACAATTTTTCCCTCTGGATTAACAACAAAGGTACCTCGTTCTGCTAATCCTGCATTTTCAATATATACATCAAAATCACGAGCCAATGCCGCTGTCGGATCTCCCAACATAGGATATGTGACTTTCTGGATAGCATTGGAGGAATCATGCCATGCCTTATGCACAAAATGAGTATCGCAGGATACACTGTACACTTCACACTGAATCGCCTTAAATTTGTCATATACATTGGCCAAATCTTCTAATTCCGTTGGGCACACAAAGGTAAAATCCGCAGGATAAAAGAAAAACACAGACCATTTTCCAAGGATATCTTGTTTCGTTACTTCCTTAAACTCCCCGTTCTGATACGCCTGTACACTAAAATCGGAAACTTCTTTGTTGATTAAAGACATAGTAGAACCTCCTTTGAATTTCTTATCAATAGATAACATTTATCATCTATGTAGATAATATCACAAATTTCTCGCAAAGTCAATAATCATTATCAATATTTTTTTTGCTGATTTCTAATCCACAAAAATACTGCACGAAACACACTAATGTATTTCACGCAGTATTACTGCACAACTGCAAAAAAGAAAATATCAATTCTCTAAAAATGCAAAAGCTTCTTTCGTCTGCTGTTTCCATTCTGGAAATACCGGTGCGGATCCCTGGCACAAAGCAGGACTGCCACCACCCCGACCATTGAACAAAGCATTTGCCATCTTAATATATGTTCGGCAGTCTGCCTGTGCCCCTGGTCCAAGACCAAACAGGTAATAAATGCGTTCTCCCTGCCGGTATACGATAGCTGCAACCGCACGCTCAACAGCCATCAGCTTTTGCAGCAGCATCTTTGCCGCCTGTGGCGTATACGAATCCTCCAGCACCGTAAGTATAGCGTTACCCTGACTATCTGTAACGCGTCCTGCCAGTATATTGTCCATTTCTCGCAGCTGCAGCGCCTCCGTCTTTTGACGAACTTCTTCCCACAACATGCTCATCTCTTCCTGAAGTCGACGGATACCCTTACAAACCAAAGGTTCTTTCGTCGACAGTAAATTGCCTGCTTCCTCAATATATTGTATATCACTGCGAATCATTTCCAATGCCCACCGGCCACATAAAAATTCAACTCTCATCCCACCGTGATGACGTATCATTTTTATAATTTTAATAATTCCTATCATTCCCGTATACGGCGGATGTGTCCCGCAGCAAGTGCACACATCCCCGTTTTCAATCGCTACCACCCGGACCGGACCTTGTATACGTTCATTTTTCTTCCGCATCGTGAGTCCTGCCGCTTTTTCTGCCGTCGTATACGACACATGGACTGCCTTATTCTGCCAAATTTCGTTATTGGCATCATTTTCGGCCAATGCCGCCTGTTCCCATGTAATTTCCTGGTCCAAATCAATTGTCACCATGCGTTCGCTCATATGAAACCCGATATTATTTACCCCAAAAAGTTTCCAAAACGCATATGACAAAATATGCTCTCCACAATGCTGCTGCATGTAATCCAAACGCCGCTGCCAGTTCAAATAGACCATTACAGTATTCCCAGGAGTCAACGGCCCATCACAGGAATAAATAACCGTACCGTTCTTTTCCACGCCATGCAGCACGGCAACCGTTGTCCCGTCACTTTCAATCCGCCCCGTATCGCTTAACTGTCCCCCACCCTCTGGAAACAAGACAGTCCTATCCAATATAATATCATACAGCTCACCATCTGATTCGCAGGACATAATCACGGCCTTGCATTCTCGCGCTAACGAATCATTCTCATATAGTTTTTCTGTCATCCTGCCACCTCATAAAAACACGTACTATATCCCAGCATGAATCTCAACGTGCCGCAGTTATACATCAAAGGTTTCCGACTGAACCTCTACTTTAAATATAACTTTTTCATCACAATCAGGACACTGAACCAAATGATCCCACAAAGCCCCCTGCCGGCCAGCAAATACAAAAGGATATAATGCCTGCAATGCTGTCATACAAAGATTTCCGCTTCTTCCCTTATCAATTAACGGCCCGTCAAAAATGATCTCATCGCCAGCAGTATAATGATCGCATTGAGATTCTACAACGACTAATTTAATTTTATATGTATCCATATTAATTCCTCCTTAAAAAAACAGCACACAAGAGTGATCCTTCCACCTCCCTGTGTGCTGCAGCTCCATATCTTATTTTATTTATATTATACAGATCAAAAGCGTATCACGCAAGCCATAAAAACAAGACGGGTACGCATCGCTTTGAAATCCCCACCATGCGGCAGCGTCATCAGCTACATGCCGTGTGTACTCCTTTAGAGTTTGTTAAAGTGCAGGGGGAACCAAGCGACCCTGCTGGTACACAGCTTCCAGTCCCGTTTCAAATATATGCAGATCACATAATGGATTTCCTGACAGCAATAGTACATCGCCATCCTTTCCTTCTTCAATAGATCCTTTACACGCGTCGATACCCAGCACCTCTGCAGGAACTATTGTCGCAGCTCGGGCAACCTCTGACGCATCCATTCCATATTCATTCATCACATACATTTCGCCAAATACCCTGGGATGCGGTCCGAAATTCGGAGATCCTGCATCCGTTCCCAGGGCAATACGGATCCCGCTTTTCAATGCATGCCGGAAGGTTACCTTTTGCTGTTGCACAATGTCAAAAGCTTTACGGCTCATATACTCGTCCACAATACCCTTGCTTTCTGCCAATACCTTATATACCCACAACGTCGGTACTAGCGTGATCCCCTTTGCTTTCATAGCTGCTATTTTCTCAACAGGAATATCTGCACCATGTTCAATTGTATGAATACCTGCATCAATACAGCTGCTAATCCCTTCACGAGACAAGGCATGTGCCGCAACCTTCATATGAAGACGACTGGCCTCCGCCATAATTATACGCAAATTTTCTTCACTATACATAGCTAGTCCTACTTCTTCCGGACCGGCGGCACCTCCTGTAGCCATTATTTTTACCCATTGACAAGAAACGCCCGCATGATTTTGTATATTTTTTATCGTACGAACAGCTCTAATCAACTCATCATTGGTATCGGCAATCCGTCCGATAGAAGGAACATGTCCATATGTACCAGTAATAGCTCTGCCACAAGGAATAATCTGACAACCCCAAACCAATTTTTGCGCATCGCTGCCGCAAGGTAAATGGTAACATCCTCATTGCAGCCTACATCCCGCACTACTGTTATCCCTCTGCACAAATATTCTTGAGCTGCATGGAGCGCGCGAAACATGGCAACATATGGGCCTTCGGCTATATTGGCCGTCACCGGGTCTGCCAAGGTACCATCCCAAACCAGATGAACATGCATATCCATCAGTCCAGGACAAAGATATTTTCCGGTACAATCAATTGCCCCTGAAATTTTTTTCTCTGTATGCGGAATAAGAGATGCGATTTTTCCATTTTTCATAGTCACATCCTGTCGTTGTATAATGCGTTTTTTCTTTACGTCCACTACATTTACATTGCAAAAATATACCTCTTGCATCAGCATAATGCCTCCTTTATCCGTCGTGATAGGGGTATCAAAATTACTGTCAAAAAGCAAAGAAGGACACCGTATCATGACTGCGATGTCCTTCTTACTTTCTAAAATAATTTTATTTTTTATATCATATACTATTACGCCAGTAAAGTAAATACATATATACAAATATATGTATACGTCATGTACAACAACGCTAAACTGTTATTATCCATATCCGATATATCCGCCATCCCTTACAAAACATCATTTTCCTTAATCAAACCCTTGCGTTTCTTATTTAAATAGATAAAATAAAAAGGAAGAACAACTATACATCCACCAAATCCCCATATCAGTTGAGATATTTGGGCCTGCGCCAGCATCCATAAACTGACAACGATAGCAATAATTGGAATAGTAAGTCCAAACGGAATCGTATAAGGTCGTTCTTTATCTGACCATTTTTTACGGAAAATAATAACAGCAATACAGGTTGGCAGATATTGTGTAAACCGAGAAACGGCACTAATTGCAGCCAGCGTCGTAAAACTACCTGACCAAGCAAGCAGAATACTAAAAACAGCCGTTACAATAGACGCAACATAGGGTGTATTCCAAGCAGTACGCTTAGCTAATGCGGCCGGCAGCATTCCGTCTTCTGCTAAAGAAGTACATACCCGTGGTCCCAGAAAAGATTCTGCCATATTGATACCACCCATGGAAAGAAGCGTACCAGCCAACACAAAGTAAGCACCAGCCGGTCCTAAAATCATCCCGAAGGCATCTTGAATGGGAGCCTTGGTATGCGCCAGATCCGTCCCCATAATGCCAATGCTAATGCCTAGTATCAGCATATATAACACAGAAACAATGATCATTGTAACAATAATAGCACGCGGTAGATTTTTCTTGGGATTTTCCATATCTTCGGCAGCCACCGCAATCGCTTCGAAACCAGTATATGCAAAGAAGAGTAAAATAGCTGCGCTGGCAAAAGTCCCTTCCTGATATTCATTCCCCGGAAATATGGGAGAAAAATCAGCACCATTAACAAAGAAAATACCAATAACGATAAATGCAATCAGCGGAACTAATTTAGAGATGGTAATAATATTACTCAATATTTTAGTAGCATTTACACCTGCAATGTTAAGAATTGTCAATATAATAATCATCGCTGTCGCAATGATATCCTTCATGGTTTCACCGGCAAGTACAGGGAATGCCGCACCTAAAGCAGTGGCAAATCCGACAGCCATAGTAGCCCATGCAATCATGACAACAATCCATTTCAATACGCCAACTTCATATCCAAAAAAGTCTCCCAGTGAATGCTTGGCATATAAATATGGGCCGCCATTACGTGTGAAAAACCCTGCCACTTCAGCAAAGCACAGCGCCATACAACCTGCCAGCAGCGCATCAAAAAGAAGAACGCCTAAGCTGGCTGTTCCGATAAGAGAATAGGCTTTATTCGGTAAAAGAAATATTCCTGTTCCTACAATCCCATT
The DNA here is from genome assembly GCF_001045675.1 of Megasphaera cerevisiae DSM 20462. Lineage (GTDB taxonomy): Bacteria > Bacillota > Negativicutes > Veillonellales > Megasphaeraceae > Megasphaera > Megasphaera cerevisiae. The sequence goes on along the minus strand of NZ_LEKT01000012.1, from coordinate 10,448 downwards.
AATTCCCAAAAGAACAATACTCCAAAATCCAAATTTTCCAGATTGTTTATTCATTACATGCCTCTTTTCTCTGTCGCATTTACAAAATCACAAAACAGCTTTTTAGCAGTGTCATTGTTGACAGACATCATTTCCGGATGAAATTGATAGGTTATCAAATACGGGTATTCAGTTCCCTCCAGCGCCTCAATCGTACCATCTTTTGTTCTTGCCGCCACATGCAATCCCTTTCCCACTGTTTTCACTGTCTGATGGTGATGAGAATTCGTGACCATTTCCGCAGATCCGACAATATGAGCCAATCGGGAATTCGCCTCTATAAAAACAGTATGTGTCGGTGTCGCCGGATCTTGATTTTGAGAATGTTTGATATAGCAATGCGCATCATACGTCAGATCTTGATACAGAGTTCCTCCGTGATATACATTGACCACCTGATGCCCGCGGCAAATAGCCATAATAGGAATTTTTCTTTTTTCTGCTATTTTCAGCAATAAAAAATCAAAGTGATCCCGTTCCGGCCAAACAGTACCATTTCCCTGCATCGGCTCCTCTCCATACTGCAACGGGTACACATCATGCCCTCCAGACAATATCAGTCCATCAACATACTCCATAGACTGAGAAACTGCTTCATCATCATCTTGAAAAGGTAATATAACAGGAATTCCGCCGGCTTCTGTTACGGACCGAATATAATCGTTGTTTACATAGGCCCGGTGATATCCAGCAAACCCACCATGATCATCGATCATTTGAGAACCAGATATACCAATTAAAGGTCTTTTCACTTTGCATCCTCCTAATAACAAATAGTTTTATTCCGGGGTATTCATAGTATTTCTTTTCTTCACCCCATGATTTCAATGCAGCCTTACCATTTGTACTATAATTGCATAACGCATTGCTGTCAAGATACAAATGCAGCATATCACTGAACCCTCTTACCGGCAAAGGGCTTCAATGGTTTCCAATTTGTCCGTAACCCCAGTATATGGCGGCAGCCGCCATCTTTACATCATCGTGTCCCACGGCCGGAACAGTTATCCGCGCCGGGTAAGCGGCACCCCTACATTGGCGCTTTCCGGCTTTTATTATAAAATTTCATTCCCCTCGCAAATCGATTAGTCTTTTGGGCATCCGCTTGTTTTGTATGACGCAGTCCTGATAAAGCCAAATGTATATCTTTTTTTCCTAACAATATACGTACGAGGTTGGAAAAATCAGCGTTCTATAGCCCTTCTCCTATCGGAACATTTTTTATCCCGTATGGAAAATCAATAGGTGAATCTGGCAAGGTATCCTATCCCGCATTCGCAATAATAATTTGTAAAATTCGTGTATCTTCATTGACAAACAGCATATATTGATAAACAAATTGAGTTCCTGCAGAATAACCAAACAAAACAATCGTACTTTATGTCTTAAACCGATAGCATATATCATCTATTACATGATAAATAACAGAAAATATCTATCGGCTTTCAGGCTGCAACCGCTTCGCTGTAGTGCTGTCTGCCATATTACCCAAATTATAATAACGCGCACCATGATATTTATCTTTTGAAAATCCCGGACACTCGATGAGTACATCATATTTCTCCGCATAAGAAATCCGTTCGTTTCGATATGCTTCCGCATTTCGCTGTATCCCAGCTGTATAATCACCACCGTTCAAGCAGCCTTCCAATAAACAGAACAATAATAAACTTTCATGCCCACCGTATTGACTCCACTGTCTTCAGCAGGGATAATTCTTCCTCTTCCAGATATCACTGGGCCAGCCGAAGTCTGAAAAGAGCATACGGAAAGTGTAAAAGATGCCGTTGCAAATATAGAAAAAAGTAATAAGTCCCATTGCACGCTATGCATTGGCAAAATTCAATAGCCCTTTCTTCTGCTGATTTAGAAAATCATATCACATTTACCACGATACATCATCTATTATTTTTATGATATGATCGTTTATGACTATACATCCGTTTATCTGCCTTCATGATCATTTTCCCCAAAGCATTGCATTGTGTAGACCAAGCCGAGCCGATAGCCACCGAAAGTCCCGTATTTTTTTGAATATTCATCTGCAGTAAAGTAATGCGGTCCCGAAATCCTGATTCCGAAATATTTCGGCATATAACCACAAATTCATCACCCCCAATCCGGTATATCTCATTTCTGTGAAACACTCTTTTTAATTCGTCTGCCAAAGTAATAATTTTCAGGTCTCCAGCCCGATGTCCATAATTGTCATTAATTCGTTTTAATTCATTTAAGTCAAAAAAAGCAGCCCCTACACTTTGCCCATAATGAGCATGGTTCATGTACTGCTTTATATCCCTAATCAAAGCATTTCGGTTGCAAACCTTTGACATATCATCTGTATAGCTGACATGTTTAAGCTTTTTCAGTGCCTTTCTCAGCCGTTTCTTCTGCCTGATCTGCACAGATATATCGATTGCAACCTCCAAGCAGCATACCTGTTCCTGATACCTGACAATAGTATCATTGACTTTAAAATGTCGTCTCATATACGGATGATACCATATCCACGAACGGGTTTCCCCTATTTCCATATTGATAAATCGATTGCAACTGCTGCACACCTCCGCTTTATTTTGTAGTATTTCATAACATTTTTTGCCAACATGCGTATCCCATGCAAAAACCGTACAAGCTGCCTGATTGGCAAACAGCACATTGTGCGTGTGCCCCGAAATAATATAAATAGGTTCCTGGATTAAATGAAACAAATTAATATTGCTATCTAAAATAGCTCCATAATCACATTGTTTTTTCATACATTTTCACCTTTACTAAAACTCCCATAGCCGTATCACCGTTGATACCACAGCTGCTATTCCAGGCAATCGCTGCTTCTCTATACGCAAAGTAAACCCTCCTCATGGTACTTCGTATCATAACATTTAGTTATCTTTTTGCCTATAGCATTACTGGCCTCATGTCTTATCCATTTTCATATTTCCAATGCCGGTCCCTCAAGTGTCCAATTACTGCGCATTCTACGGTTCTTGAAAATGCCGCATATTAACGCTACCGTTCGTCCTTCCATTGTTTTTTCTCATCTTCACTAAACGTAAGCAGTAATGTAAAATCCATTTCCAGTCCATTAGCAATGTCCATCAATACCGATAAAGAAATATTATTATTGTATTTTCCTCTTTCAATTCTGCCTAAGGCACTTTGACTAATATTTGAAACTTTAGCCAAATCTTCCTGCGTCATATCCGCAAGATTCCTGTAATATTGGATTTTAGCTCCAACATATCTAAAAACCACATCCCTTTTCAACTTCATGTAATCACCATCAATCTTTTCCTTAGTATAGAAACAAAAAAACAGTAGGACAGCCAAAAATAGCTGCCCTACCAAATGGAAAACAATATTTCTTATTTTATAGAATTGAATAAAACAGCTAATTCATATGGATTTTTACATAATCCTTCTGCATGATATATGTATATTATCTCATAGAATCTCCGTTTTATTGACTCCTAAAATCTTTATAAAACAGCCTAAATAATGCGGTTTTACGCAATTTCCATAAGGTCTTGCCATTTATTTTATAAATACCCGTTGTTTGGACTGAAAAAAGAAGAAAATGTAGAAAAAAGTACCGTCTCTTTCTGAAAGCAAAATGAATCGCAATACAGACTGATCAATTCTATTTGATATATATGACAGCCTTTGAATACAATACGGCGTGACCGGCAATAATTATCTTATCCTTTGCTGCCTTGCAAAATAATATCCCCCCGCGTTGAGACTTCATACCTATTCTCCCTTTTTACGGTAAATGCCGTTTTCGAAAGATTATTTTCTATCGCGATAGATTACATCAATGCGTCTGGCAGTCATTACCCTATAATACACACGGCGGGCGGATTGCCGCTGAACACAGCCGCTGCAAATGCATCCACTATATATTGTTTCATATTGATCCCTCCTTATTCAATTTTATCATTTTTGGGCATGCGGCTTCAATAGTCAACCGTTAGATGAATGAAGATACTCTACATAAAAGTCAATATGGCCGTATAATTTATATGGGATATTTTTGTATATAGGCAGACAATATTTTTCCCTCAAAAATAGAAGCCAGCGTCCTGAAACGCTGGCTTTCTGTATAAACGGTATCATCTATTCTATTTCAATCTCTATTGCACAGATATTGCTGATTATTTACGGTGCAATCTTAGTTACAAATGCCTGTTTGCCATCCTTAAAGGTCAAAATGACTGCCGATTTAACAGGGTCATGGAATTCATTAAAGCTAATCGTACCGGTAACGGCTTCAAGATTTTTGATTTTTTCCAAGGCCGCTTGTACCTTGTCTTTATCAAAACTATTGGCATCTTTTATAGCCTGCGCAACAATCATCACACTGTCGTAAGCCAGAGCTGCCGGAGCATCTGCTTTTTGATTATATGCTTTTTGATAATTAGTAACAAATGTTTTCACCTTATCAGACGTATCTTTTGCGGAATAGTGGTTCGCAAAATAGCAATTTTCTAAATTGGCTGCTCCTGCGATTTCTGCTAATTTAGCGCTATCCCATCCATCACCACCGACAATCGGCTGTGTAATTCCCATTTCACGAGCCTGTTTAATAATCATACCGACTTCCTGATAATACCCCGGAACAAAAATGACATCGGGATTTTCTGCTTTAATTTTAGTTAATGCTGCTTTAAAATCCGTATCCTTCTGTAAATAGGCTTCCGATGCTACGATCGTTCCACCACTTTTCTGAAATTCTTCCACAAAAAATTTCTGCAGCCCCTTAGAATAATCACTGGAGTTATCTATATACACTGCTGCTTTTTTAGCATGAAGCTGATTGGTAACAAAATTGGCCATGACTTTTCCTTGGAACGTGTCAATAAAAGCAGTCCGGAATACATACGGACGAACTTTTTTTGTTGCCGGATCTACGGTAATATCCGGGTTGGTACCGTACGGCGTAATCAAAGGTATTTTTTCCTTATCTGCCGTGCTGACGCAGGCTAAGGTACCGCTTGACGTATCTGGCCCAATAATCAAATCTACTTTGTCATCAAGCAGTTTCTGCATAGCATTGGCCGCTTCTGTCGCTTCGCTGCGATTATCAGCAACGTCAACTTCCAGCTTTTTACCCAAGAGCCCGCCCTTGTCATTGATTTCCTTCACAGCCATTTCAATCCCGTTTTTAGCAGATGACCCATACGATGCGTTGTTGCCTGTCAATTCCAGATTAGCGCCGATCTTAATCGTATTCGCATCCTCCTTGGCCCCTCCACACCCTGTCAGCATAGCTGCTACGGAGAGTATAATTGCTGCTGTCAATATACTCTTACTTAATTTAGATACTTTCATACATAAATCCCCCTTCGTGTAAAGTTCTCTGAAACAGTTAGTATACGTGCTTCAGGAAAAGCATAACAAGGTTACTAATCACTCCTGCCATGCTATATAAAAATCATTACAAGCAGATATCTCCGATCTGTCACTGTAACAATTCATATATCATAGTGTATCCGCGTCAATCTATAGAGAGAATTTTTTCTATCCTCCCAAATACGCTTTTTTGACATCTTCACTTTCCGCCAGCGTGCGTGCTTCTCCCTGCAAGGATATCGTTCCGGTTTCCAACACATAGGCATAATCAGAAATGGACAAGGCCATACGGGCATTTTGTTCAACTAAAAGCACAGTCGTCCCCATGTCATGAATTTCTTTAATAATATTGAATATTTCTTTTACCAGTATCGGAGCCAGCCCCATGGAAGGTTCATCAAGAAGTAATAGTTTGGGCCGACTCATAAGCGCTCTTCCCATGGCCAGCATTTGCTGTTCCCCACCGGATAAGGTACCCGCCATTTGAGATATCCGTTCTTTCAGACGTGGAAAATGCTCATATACCATTTTAAGCGTTGCAGCAATCTCCTTTTTATCTTTACGCGTAAAGGCCCCCATTTCCAAATTCTCACTAACTGTCATATTGGCAAAAATGCGCCGGCCTTCCGGACAATGAGAAATACCCTTACACACGATATATTCCGCATTTTTTTTATGAAGCGGTTCGTCAAAAAACGTAATCCCGCCGGTCTTTGAGCGGAGCAAACCCGAAATCGTTCGCAGCGTCGTCGTCTTACCAGCACCATTAGCCCCAATCAGGCTGACAATCTGCCCCTCTTCTACGGATAGATTAATTCCTTTGAGGGCATGAATCGCACCATAATATACATTAATATCTTTTAACTCCAACATACTCATGGCCTGCTACACCTCTTCTCCCAAGTATGCCTTGATGACCTCTGTGTTGGACTTGATTTCATCAGGTATTCCCTGTGCCAGAATTTTACCGAACTCTAATACATAAATACGTTCACAAATACCCATAACCAGTGACATATCATGTTCAATCAAAAGGATCGTAAGATCGAAGGTTTTCCGAATCCAGCTGATCATTTCCATTAATTCATGTGTTTCCTGCGGATTCATGCCGGCGGCTGGTTCGTCCAGCAGCAATAATTTAGGCTGGGCCGCTAACGCGCGGGCAATCTCCAGACGCCGCTGCTGTCCATAGGGAAGATTGGCTGCCAACTCATCTTTTTTATCTGCCAAGTTAAAAATTTCGAGCAGTTCCATGGCTTTTTTTTCTACTACTTCTTCCTCTGAGCCATAGCGGCCCACTCGTAAAATCGCTTCGGCTAAAGTGTATTTTATGTGATAATTATAAGCAATTTTCACATTATCAATGACTGTCAAATGATCAAATAAACGAATATTTTGGAAGGTTCTGGCAATGCCTTGTTTCGTAATTTTGTATGGCTTCATTCCTACCAAACTATGCCCGTTAAATTCGATATTGCCCGTTGTAGGGGTATACACTCCTGTTAATAAGTTGAACGCCGTTGTTTTACCGGCCCCGTTAGGTCCGATCAGGCCTACAAGTTCTCCCGAATTAATATATACATTAAAGTCCTGAACAGCCTTAATACCTCCGAAGGATTTTGATAAATTACTTGTTTTCAGCAGTGGTTCCATCGTTTTCCCCCCCTTTTTTCCATTTAGATAGTATTACGGATGCCAGTTCCTTATCACCAAATATACCGTTAGGCCGATACAGCATCAAAATGATCAGAAGCAGCGCATACACAATCATGCGGTATTCAGGATAGCTCTGCATAGCAGCTGCGATAAAGGTCAAAAGCACCGCACCGACAATCGACCCGGACAAGCTCCCTAATCCGCCTAGCACAACCATAGTCATAATGTCAAAGGATCGCATAAAAGTAAAACTAGAAGGATGCGCAATACCAAAATAATGTGAAAATAGTGCTCCGGCGAGGCCGGCAAACATAGATGCGACCGTAAAGGCAAAAACCTTAAATGCAGTCGTATTAATTCCCATTGCTTCAGCAGCAATGGCATTTTCCCGAACAGACAGGCAAGCCCGTCCCTGATTGGAGTTAATAATGTTTTTTAACACAAAGAGCGTTACAATCATGCAACCAAACAACCACGGAAAGGTAGTTTCTGTAGGTATCCCTGACATTCCCGAGGCACCGCCGACTTGAGGGATATTTAAGATACAGATTCGGATAATTTCACCCATTCCCAACGTGGCAATAGCCAGATAATCGCCCTGCAGACGCAATGTAGGTGTGCCGATACAAAATCCCAGGACACCGGCAGCGGCCGCACCGGCAAGAATACTGCAAATAAACGGCAAGTGGAAAAACATGGTGCAAACCGCAGATACATAGGCACCAATCGCCATAAACCCAGCATGTCCTAACGAAAACTGCCCCGTTACCCCATTGATCAAATTAAGACTTGACGCCAAAATAATATTCAAACAAATAACAGTCACATTCAGCCGCCAAAAGGATGTCAAAATCCGTTCCGACATTAAAAACTGAAATACAGCAAAAATCACCAAGGAAAGCAGCAGAAAAATAACATCTTGTTTACGCAGTTGTTTTATCATCATCGTCACCTACACTTTTTCATGTTCATTTTTGCCGAAGAGACCTGTCGGTTTGATGAGTAAAATAATAATCAAAATAGCAAATGCCGCCGCATCACGAAATGTAGAAGAGATAAACCCGCTGATAAGCGCTTCCACCACTCCCAGAATCAAGCCGCCGGCCATCGCTCCCGGAATAATTCCGATCCCTCCAAGTACTGCCGCAATAAAGGCTTTCATACCAGGCATTATTCCCATAAGCGGTTCAATCGAATTATAATATATCCCGACAAGTACACCTGCCGCTCCTGCCAGGCTAGACCCCACAAAAAAAGTGAAGGATATTGTCTTATCTACATTGATTCCCATCAATTGTGCCGCATCTGGATCATATGAAACAGCTCTCATAGCTTTTCCCATTTTAGTGTGATTGACAACATACGTCAGCAAAATCATTAAAATAACAGATACGGCAAGAATAACGATCTGTTGAAACGATATAATCAATCCGCCTATATGATAAATTGCGTTAGGCAGCAGCGGCGGAAATGTCCGTGGCTGTGGAGTAAGCAAAAGCATAGTTGTATATTCCAAAAATAAGCTGACCCCGATAGCTGTAGTCAAAATAGCAATTTTAGGATGATGCCGCAACGGTTTATATGCTAATCGTTCAATAATTACGCCACCCAGGCCCGTTGCCAGCATCGCCAATATAATAGATGGAAAAAATGGCAGATTGGCTGTTGTTGCCGCAAAAAATCCCACATAAGCTCCTACCATATATACATCACCATGAGCAAAATTAATCAATTTCATAATGCCGTATACCATTGTATAGCCTAACGCAATCAATGCATAAATACTTCCCAATGATATTCCATTGATTAGCTGCTGCACAAATTGCAAAAACAGATTGTCTCCCAATAGAATCTCCCCCTCTCAAAATACGTAACTCGGTGCACGCTGCAACAATACAAATTCTCCCTCTAACTGCAATATATACCGGTACAGACGTTGTGCATGTCAATCTAAAAAATCATAATAAATAGCATCTCTCTTATAAATTGTTCTAAATATCTCCTCCAAGCGCATTACGTTTTAGCTTATTTTATTTTAAAACTATTCAATACAATATATAATCAACAGCGGTTATACTGTTACAAGGTCTCACTGGCTGTACACCGTATCATCCATGATGCCGTATTTCCGCTATATTGCCGCCATAATTTATACAATCCTACAACGATGTCTGCCGCCTATGACGATTATAACAATTGCGTACTAATGGTATATCCTTCGTCAATATGATTGACAAAAATTCGCCCATCTCCCGCCTTCCCCTTCGGAGAAGTTTTGGACATATTGATAATAGTCGTAACCACTGCCGTTTTATCTTCATCATGAACGACTATATAAATCATTTCTTTCGGCAGCTCATCATAACAAAATCCATCAATCACAACCCCTTTTTGTTTTCCCCTTCCCATAACATGCCAATGCGTTAGTCCGGCAAATCCTTGCTCCGATAATTTTTGTTTCACCAATTCTACTTTTTCCCTCCTGATAATTGCTTTAATTTCAATCATTCTTCTCTCCCCCTTAAGACAAGATATAGCTTCAATAAAAAAAAGACGACATAAATCATACTAAGATGACTTCGTCGTCGTAAAAAAAACTTTATTTAATTTTATTAATTATAACATTTCATTAAGTAATACACAATTGTATTTTAGCACAAAATATTTAACAATGTTATGGCATCTGCACAATATACGTTTTATTTTTTATTCCCTGCACCACTCAAATAGATTATATTACCATTTTTATTGATATATTATCATTTTTCTTATTTAATAAAACAATATTTCTTTATTAATTTTATATTTTAATAAATATTATTCATTTATTATATAATTTTAATAACATATCATTTACATATTATAAATCATTTGTATCACTAAATCAATACATTTGCTAATATAACTTCATTTTTTCTTATATTAACGTTTTTGTACTATTACACAAAAAAAGCGAGTTTGGATATACTTCCAAACTCGCTTATACTCATAAAATGGCGGAGTGGCAGGGATTTGAACCCTGGCGGGCCTTACGACCCCTAACGATTTAGCAAACCGTCCTCTTCAGCCTCTTGAGTACCACTCCGCAATGCAACTGACTATATAAATATACTACAAAAGGATAGCTATGTCAATATTTTATATATAATTGTATGTGTCAAGAAGTTCTCGGTGAATGTATTGACCTAGATAATAGCTAGCCTCATCGACATCGTTTTTTTATAAAAATGCAGGCGTTGAGAAACTGTTAGCTAACTTCCCTATGGCACTGCTGGACGGGCCATTATTGCAAATGCGTCCGTGATGAATCCCTACATGCGTTTGAAAGGGAATCTTCCGCATGACTCGTCTCATCGTCCCACGGAAAGTGCGGCTGACTGGAGCGGTAAACCCCTTGG
>NZ_LEKT01000109.1 GCF_001045675.1 Megasphaera cerevisiae DSM 20462 | reverse complement strand
ACCTCATTGAAAATAATAATAAAGGATTAAAACATCATGCGAAGTTAAAAGAACAATTCCCAAACGAGGCATCACTGGAACGATTCGTTTGTACATATTACAGTGACTATAATCGAAAGCAAGCTGCTCGAATCCATTTAGGGTTCAATGCGGCCGAAAGTGATTTAGTGAATATGTTTGATAATCCTAATCGGTAAGAACAGCCTAAAATGCTTGCAGGAACGTTTACACATTTATCTTGACACTATCGTTTTTTATAATAAAATATTGCGTAGGAAAGAAACATCATATATAATAAATTACATAATTTGATATACAGTGATGGGGTTCACTTATTTATTCGTTATAAACGTAATGACTCCTACTCAGATATGGTGAGTAGGAGTCATTACGTTTTTGTGCGTGCTAGGCATGAACCGTATTCAAGTACGGCTGCCATCATGTTGGGAGTGGTGGTATCAAGGTGGAGAAGATTGCGGAGGATATATCTAAAAGAAACGTAAGAAACGGCGGATGCAGATATGCTGTTTATAACAGCGGAGCATTTTAGTATCAGGTCTACCAATGGGGGAAATGGTAATGGGGGAAAACTGGTGTTGTACTAAATGGTGCAAACAGTGATAAGTGCGTACGGCTAGCCAATTGAGGGACAGCCTTCTAATTAAGTATGTAAGGAGTGGTTCTTTTGAATAATAAATTTGTTTTTTGTATCAATTCTGATTTACAAATGCTCAAGGAGTATACTGCAATGAAAATGGAATTGGCGGCACTCATCCGCAGCATGCAGCGGGATATCATGAAACGCAAACAAAAGCATGCAGCAGAACAGCTCAATGAACTTAGTATAAAGTTGGCAGAAGACCATTTTACATTAGCTGCACTGGGTCAATTTAAACGAGGGAAAAGTTCACTTATGAACGCTATCTTAGGGAGTCCTTTGCTGCCGGCCGGTATATTGCCCTTGACTAGCGCTATTACCATTATAAAGTATGGTCCGGTAGAAAAATTGATTGTATCACAAGATAATTCCCTTTTTAAGAAAGAACTTCCGATAGAACAACTGGCCGAATATGTAACGGAAAAAGAAAATCCATCTAATATAAAACAGGTGCGCTCAGCCTGCATCGAGCTGCCACTTCCTATATTGCGGCGCGGCGTGGAATTTGTTGATACACCTGGAATAGGTTCAGCAATTACGGCAAATACGGCTACGACATATTCCTTTTTACCTCAATGTGACGCGGTCATGTTTGTGATGAGTGCAGATAGTCCTGTAACGAGTACGGAATTAGATTTTCTGCACAGTATATCAAGCTATGTCGAGAAAATTTTTTTTGTCATCAATAAAATAGATATGGTAGAAGCGAGTGAAGTAGAACAAATCTTGGATTTTACCGGCACATTGCTCAGTAAGGAATTACATTGCCAAGATATACTGTTGTTTCCTGTATCGGCACAAGCGGGTCTGGAGGCAAAATGTCAATTAGATGAAACAAGCATATGCAGCGAGTGGTTTGAAAGCGTTGGAGGAAGAATTAGCTTTGTTTCTTGCTAAAGAGAGCGGCCATGTATTTCTTTTGAAGGTCGTTCGACAGGGAGTGTAAAATGAAGTGTGTAAGTTACCGGTAACCAATTTACTAACTTACGCACTTCATTTTTTTGTCGAGGTGCGGTACACTATCAGAAAGCAGGTTGAAAGGAATTGAGTACAGCACTGATGAAGAAACGTAGAAACCCGAGTGAGAAAGGCCAGGCAATCGCCAAGCTCATCATGGAACAATACCAGCCGAAGACGCAGGAAGACATGCAGATAGCGCTGAAGGACGTGTTCGGTCCTATCT
>NZ_LEKT01000108.1 GCF_001045675.1 Megasphaera cerevisiae DSM 20462 | reverse complement strand
TTTTTATTTGCATCTTGAGGTAATAAGCAGGAAATTACTGCAAAATAGGCATAAAACCCCTTTCCCCATAAAAACTGCTTTTCTAGAGTTTATGCGGCTTTCTTCAAACGTAGTCTTTTATTGTGGTATTTATAAAGATTATGCCCGATAGAAACCAGGAAAATCTCTAAACGTACTTGTTCCATGCCTTTTCGAACGATTCTTTTGTACCAGCGGTTATTTTTCATGATCCCAAAAGTACCTTCGGATTGAATGGAACGATTCATACGAAGAAGAGCTCCTTGAATGCTTTCCAGGTTATTCACAACTTCTTGATGCATGGAGGTTAGTTCCTGGTTAAGACGAATCGTCCTGTTTTTATCGGTCTTTTTACACGCGGAGGCATATGGACAATCCATGCAATTTTCGCACTGGTAGACTTCTTCCTGACGCCCATATCGATTCCCTTTTACATTTCGTCTGTATTGAAGATGAAAGGCCTGTCCGGCCGGACAACGCAGTGTGCCTTTTTCATCAATCTTGAAATTCACGGCTCGAAACGGATTATCTCGATACTTCGCGTCAGTAGTTTCTTTCTTGTACATAGTGAATTTCATGTACTTTTCCATTCCGTGTTGCTCGCAGTAAATATAATTATTGTATGAACCATATCCTGCATCAGCAACGGGATACTTTGGATAAAACCCGTAGGTATCATGAAATTTCTCCAGTAAGGGAACGAAACAATCCATGTCTGAACGGTATTGATTTACATCAGCTACGGCTATGTATTCATCTGCAATGCCAAATTGAACATTGTAGGCTGGTAAGAGCTGGTCGTTGCCCATATAATCGGTTTTGAGCCGCATGAATGTGGCTGCATGGTCTGTCTTGGAATAACTGTTCCGTTCTGGACCACAAACGGTTATCTTTTCAACATATTCTTCAAGTTTCGCTGTATATTGCTGCAGGCGTTCATAATAGCGCTGCTGCGGTGTTTTTCGATGCCCTTTTCCATGAACAAATTTTGTTTCATCCAGTTCATAGATTTTGGCATATCGTTCCGTTACTTCACTCAGGTATGCAGGAACGTATTCGGAATTCGTATCAATTTTGATGCCGAAGCTGGCAAGGTCATTGTTGATTTCATCGAGTAGCCCCGTGATTTTTTCAAAAAGTCTATATCTGGATTTTTCCGTCGCTTTCTTCCATACCCAGCTGTATTTATTGGCATTTGCCTCAAATTTCGAACCGTCGATATACAGATGGCTCAAATCTACATGATCTTTGGCAAAGATTTTCTTGTTGATATCGCTGAACAATTCCTCAACGGATGGTTTGAGCATATTTTCGATAAAATATCCGAAAGTGCGGTAAGATGGTGTCTCATGATCCATAAGATACATAAAGCGAAGATTGACTTTACAGCAATCTTCGAGTTCGCGGAGCGAGATATATCCATTAGTCATAAATCCGAATAAGATTGTTTTCAACATGCTGGTCGGGTTGTACCTGATACGTCCGGTAACGTGCGTTGGAACATTGCTCAGGTATTTCTCCAAGTCGATTTCCTCCATAAATCGGTCAAAAACCAGCACAGGATCGCAGATATTCAGACAATCTGAAATAAACAGTGATGTTGTACAATAAAAATTGACACCCTATTCTCAAGGATTGTGATATATAATTGATAGAGAATAGGAGAAATAAGATGGCAAAACGAATTATAAAAACTTATGACCAAGAATTTAAATCACAGGCTGTAAAATTGGCTCAGGAGATTGGTGGACACAAAGCCGCAACGGAACTGGGGCTTCCTGATAGTACTATCTATACATGGGTTAAAGCCTTCAAAGAGGGTAGGTTGGACGCAAAAGACGC
>NZ_LEKT01000107.1 GCF_001045675.1 Megasphaera cerevisiae DSM 20462 | reverse complement strand
AGCCGAGCCGGCTGTCCATATGATAATGCACCCATGGAACGATTCTATAACACGTTGAAAAATGAGTATTTTAATTTACGGAAATTTAGGGATGTGAAGTCGATGAATGAAGGTATTTATTGGTTTGTCTATTGCCATTACAATCGGCGTAGACCCCATTCCTACAACAATGGATTACCTCCTTATGCTGCCAGAATGTCGGCATAAGGAAACTATCACTCAGTGTTACAATTTGGGTTGACTACTACAAACAATACACACTTTAAACACCGCCGTTATTTCATTTGCAGGCACAAAATTAGCAATTATAAACTTATCATTTTTATATCGTTATCTTATAAAAACAACAAATACAAATTGGATGTTTTTAGCATAGTATCATTTTTCGTAACTTATAGAATAATGTTATTACATAATAAGTTATATGTCAATATTTTCCTTGTTTTTACGTTGCTATTTATATACCATATAGTTATATTAGTACTTAAAACGTAACAAATTTTTTGAAGGGTATCCTATATGATGAATAAGTTGAAAGAACTACGACATGCACGCGGGGTTCCGCAGCAATTGGTTGCTGATTTACTGCACGTAACAAAAGCAACGTATTCCCGCTATGAAAATGGTCAATTCGAACCCACGCAGGCCTCACTTATTCAATTAGCTGACTATTTTCATGTAACAATTGACTATCTCCTTGGTCGGAAAATAATAGAAACAGAGATTGGCAAAAGCACAAAAATCCCCATTTTTCATCAGATTACTTCCGATATCCCGATCCATGTGGCTACCGATATTGACGGCTATGAAGAAATTTCCCGGGCAAAGTCTATCCATAGAGATTATTTTGCCTTTCGCATGCCTGATAACAGTATGGAACCAGAGTTACACCAAAATGATGTCATCATCGCCAGTCATCAGAATGACATCACCGCCACGGACCTCTGTATTGTTCTTATCGAGCACAGCAATGCCACAGTACGCAAGGTTCAAAAGGAAAAAGATGGAATACTTATTATTGGATATAATTTTTCTTCCTGTGTTTCTCATTTTTACACATCCCAAGAAACTCGGGAGCTCCCTATCAAAATCATTGGCACTGTTACAGAAATCAGACGAAAATTAAAATAAAAAAAATATCCGCAGATTACTCTGCGAATATTCGTTTCAAAATACCGTCAATTATACTATGCGGGGGAATATCATCTATTTTTTTTCTTCTAACAGTTCGTCAATACTACAGTTCAGCAGCTGCGCCAACTTAGGCAGCTTACTTGCCCGTGGCAACATCACGTCCGTCTCCCAACGGCACACAGATGCCCGCCTGACACCCATGGAGCGGGCAACTTGTTCTTGTGTCCATTTTTTCTTAATCCGCAGCTTTTGAATATTATTACCTTTTTCATTGCTTTTTTTAGCAGTCATAACTATGATATCCCTCCTTACTTAAAATATATTCCTATATATACTTTAATATCCGGTCCGGCACGTCAGTCCGATTCATAATACCTCCCATAAAGGGATTCTTTTTATATTATAAGGCACTGATTTATATTTTTGCAAAGCAATATGTTTTATTGATAGTGTCAAGCAATGTTCGCAAAAACCATCAACCTCCAAATGGGATTAAGCAGTTTTTGCTAATTGTAGTTGAAGCTCGGTAATAATTTTAGGATTAATGTAAGAACGCCCGCTGGACCAATCTTCGCTGTACTCAATGAGATAGCTTGTGACAAGCCGGACGTATGAATCCATACTGGGGAAAATTCCAACGACTCTAGTCCGGCGCCGGATTTCCCTATTTAATCGTTCCAGTAGATTTGTAGATGAGATTTTTCTAGCATCAATTTCTTGGAAACTGAAAAATT
>NZ_LEKT01000106.1 GCF_001045675.1 Megasphaera cerevisiae DSM 20462 | reverse complement strand
ACATGGGATTGTCCCGTGTGTTCGTCGCATTCTTCGCGGGTATGTTTCAGCCAATATCGTAACGTGCCTTTGCCGAGATGGTATTCCTCGGTAAGACTGTTCAGCGTCCGACCTTCTTCCAGATAAAGGCGGATGATTTTTTCCCTGAGCTCAGGCTCATATTTTTGATTCATGGTAACAACCTCCGATACAGTATATTTTATCAAACTATCACGAGGTGTTACAACTTTAGTATACTAGGTCAATCTTTCAATACACACAATGAATAGGGGTAGATGTTTTTAGAACCATATATTATCAATAAAATGAGTTACAATCAAAAAGAACGATCTACTGGAGCGAAAAAGAAGTAAATATCGCAAGTCGAGGTGCGAGATTAAAAATGGATAAATTTAAGAACTTTTTTGATGATTTTACGTTTCACGCTCGTGTTATGCCAGTAATAGTGTTATTAGCACCTATTATTATGATCGGATTGATCAAAGGTCTAATACAGTATAGCTGGATTGAAAACGGCACTCTAATTTTTTTGAGTCTTGTGTTCCTTACTATTTTTAGCAAAATAGCAAGGAACATTGGAAAAGATTACGAGAAAAAGATGTATGCAAAATTAGGTGGGATGCCAACTACAATTGTGCTACGTTTTTCCGATAATACATTTGATGACATCACAAAAGAGCGTTATCATAGAAAATTGAACCGATTCAGGGGACTGAATCTTCCACTGGACAAATCAAATGAAAATGCAGATGATGACCAACAATATATTTCTGCAACAAATATTCTTAGAAATTATGCAAATTCAAATCGTGATAAAGAACCAAGGGTATATCAAGAATTAAAAGAGTACAATTTTTGGAGAAATCTGTATGGAACAAAAAGAATTGCACTATTTCTTTACTTAGTCATTGTTATTAGAGAAATTATACTCAAGGGAATAATTTCTCTAAACCAGGCATTTTTACACCCATACCCAGATTACATTGTTCTGATTATTATGGTCCTTTGTATTGTTTCCATTATGCTTTTTGTCAACAAAAAAAACAGTTACGCAAAAAGGATTTGATTATGCGAAAACCTTAATCGAAGTATGTGAGAGAATACCTACGGACATCCGTGAAGAAAACAAAGTTTAACTTCGTGGTATGTTTATACTGAGATAATTAAAATTCAGATAGAATAGTCTGTGTATCCTCAATATACAAAGAGCAAGCTACCCTATTCCTGCTAATATAAGAGAAGTGCGACTGCACATCGGAATCTTCGTGTTGTGGCATATTGCCGAGTTAGTACATATGAGGATGCACAGAGGGGAGCTTTGAATTACAGATTCAGCATTTTAAAGAACCGATAACAAAAAAGGATTGGCAGTTTGTTAATGTATATTCGGATGAAAGAGTGTCAGGTATATCCATCAGAAAACGACTCGAATTTCAATATGTTTTTATGATATCTTATTTTGCACACGGGGGTGTGCAAAATAAGGGTTATCGTTGCATTGTATCAATTACGTGGTAGGGTTGGACGTAATGACGTTGGGATTGATACAAAACAACAAAAAGTGTGCATAGCAGAAGAATGCATCAGATATGGGGAGTTTGTGAACTGGCTCAATGAGCTGGTTCTTTTTTTTATGCCTTGAATTGGTTGGATATGATAAATAATAATCGACATGTAATATAAGAAATGCATACGGCATTAACGATTGCAAGTATGTATTTGTAAGAATATAGATTATTTGCTATTCAATCTTTTATAATCTTTGGGGCTATGAAGAAAAGTCTGTAAATAAGGTCTTCTATGATAGTTAATAAAGAGTTAATAAATCGTCATTTTGCTAGAACTATCATGCCAGTAATCTGTCAGGGTACATGATGACCAGTTCGCCTCTCACCTTTCCCCAATTCCGAAGCGGCATGGTCCATTTCTTGGCAGCTTCGAAAGTGGACAGGTACAACGCCTTGAGCAGAGCCTGTGAACTTGGGAAAACACTTCGCTGACGGTTTAAGC
>NZ_LEKT01000105.1 GCF_001045675.1 Megasphaera cerevisiae DSM 20462 | reverse complement strand
TACGAAATTCAAGGCGCAGGTATATGTATTGACAAAGGATGAAGGCGGCCGTCACACGCCGTTTTTCAATGGCTATCGTCCGCAATTCTACTTCCGCACGACAGATGTAACCGGCGTGATCCAGTTACCGGAAGGTACTGAAATGTGCATGCCTGGGGATAACGTTATGATGGATGTTGAATTGATTACCCCGATTGCTGTTGAAGTTGGTCTTCGTTTCGCTATCCGTGAAGGCGGACGTACAGTAGGTGCTGGTGTTGTATCTGAAATCGAAGCATAATAAGAAGAGCGATATTGTGCAGCAGTAAAAAAGCGTGTCCCAAGGAGGACACGCTTTTTTGCAGCTTTAGCGTATGCACAGCTGACCAAAGTATACGATGCAGCCTAATATAATAATGAAAGGAATATATACTTTTACGATAGCTTTCAGAATTTCATTATCGCGGCCTTTTAACGAAATAGCACCCACAGCAATAGCGATGCTTTGTGGTGAAATCATTTTTCCTGCACAGGTGCCGGCTGAATTCGCTGCTGCCAGCCAGGCAGGATTGGCTCCAATAGCTGTAGCCGCATTGATTTGCAGATTACCAAATAATACGTTGCTGGAAGTTCCTGAACCGGTAATAAATGTGCCTACAGAACCAATGAGGGGAGCAATGGCGGGATACATCGGACCAGTAGCGTCGACAGCTGTCCGGGCGATATCTGAGGTCATGCCGCTGTAGCCCATGACCTTGGCCGTTGCGATGACGGCTATGATGGTAATAATGGTATTGCGAAGTCCGACTACCGTATGTCCTAATACAATGCACATTTCCGTAAAGGAAGAACTTTGTACTTTGCCGCTGATAAAAGCTGCCAGCAAAATTAATATGCCCGGGGTGGCTATCCATACAAAGGTATAAGGGACGGCGCCGGGACCGCTATAAATCAGTACTGCCGTTTTTATCATATTTAGGGGTTCGTTGATAAAAGGGAAAAGCTTTGAGGTAGCAAGTAAAAATACGAAGATCAGAATAAAAGGTAAACAGGCCAGAAGACCACCTTTCAGGGGAACATGCGCCGGGTGAATGTCCAGGTGATATTCTGTGGAGGTAATACTGAATATTTTGGAGTACAAAATAATGATGCCCATGATAATGACGGAGGCTGCCATGACGGCTAGCTCAGGACCTATAAAAGAAGCAATAATCAGTTCGGGAATAGCAAGGCCCAGGCCGGACAGCAGCGTCAGCATAAAAACTCCCTTCAGGGCCTTGATAGAACCGCCGGTTACGATGACCATCAGAAATGGACAGAGAATATTCAACGGCAGCAACTGCAGGCTGATATACTTTGCCAACAGCAATGGATTTAATCCTGTCAGGTTGGCCAGCGTACTGGCGGGAATCCCGATAGAACCATAGGTTGTAGGCACTGAGTTGGCAATCAGGCAGACTAGAATGGCACGGATTGGGTTAAAGCCCAGGGCCACTAACATACTGGCCGGAATGGCAATAGCCGTACCAAAACCGGCCATTCCTTCCATGAAGGCACCGAATCCCCAGCCAATAAGTAATACTAGTACGCGCCGGTCCTTGCTGACCGTAGTGAGCATGTGTTTGATAATATCCATGCTTTTAGTATGAATCGCTAAATTATAGGTGAAAATTGCAGCAATGATGACCAGCAGAATTGGCCAGCAAGCTAGGGCTATGCCTTCTAAAGCGGCAGTTGCCGCGGCGCTGCCGGGCATGTCGTAGCTGAACAACGCTACGGCAAAGGCAATAAGAAGAGCAGCAGGACAGGCTTTATAACTTTGCATTTTTAAAAATCCTAAAGAAATAATAAGCCATAAAATAGGTGATACAGCTAAAAAAAATACCATGTACATCAATCCTTTCTTATCTTTTTTTATTTGTAATTTTTATCACATACTAGGTTGTCAGCATATAGATAAAATTAGTTTTTTAGTCTGTCATATATAAATCACTGAAAAAAATAATAAAAAGTTGAAAATTAAAAATATATAGTATTCAAATAATACATTATAAAAT
>NZ_LEKT01000104.1 GCF_001045675.1 Megasphaera cerevisiae DSM 20462 | reverse complement strand
TTTCAGCGAATATTCGGCATCATTGTCATCCATAAACTTAATAAATATCCTTGAATTGAGATATTTAACACTTTTTATGGTCCATTTCTCAAACATATGCGTTCCTCCTTTTAAAATTTACCAGGCTGCCATGTGGGTTTAGGTGCAGCATCTACAATTGGCTGTTCCTGTCCTTTGATATATCCATCTTCAATAATAATGCTGCAGTCATCCCCGGCAGTTACCCGTGTTGCAATGACCTGCAGTCCTTCCTGCTCGAGCCAAGCACCAAACTCTTTCATGGTATCCACATCCATTTGCTCCAATTTATCCATCAAGACAAACCCGCAATTCGGATTCAACTGACGTATAATGGCAGTGGCTACTTTTAGCTGTTCAGATGCGCTCATGCAGTCCCATGCCTGATCCTTATAAGTGAGTTCACCATCTTTTACAGAAAGATCCGGAAGCGGCAGCGAGGCACCATTCAAGAGATTTATTTTTTCAGTGCGCTTGTCTTCGATAGCCTTGGATAATTCCTTGTATTGTGCTTCCGTTTCTTCGGCTTCACTGACAGCTCGTTTTTTGTCCTGATTAGCACGAACCTTGATGTTGATTTTGTCAATATTGGAAATATTTTCTTCCAGCTCCGCTGTATTTTCATCATGAAGATCTGCAGCCGATGTTTTTGCGGTAGCAAGGTCAATATCCATTTGATCCAACAAGCTTTCTTTTTCGGCCAATTGTCTGCGTAGTTCAGTAACTTGGGTAGATAGCGTTTGAAATGATTCAGAAATCTTCTGTACATTATCCCGCTTCCGTTGGTTTTCGCCGTTTTTAGCCAAGATAGCTTGCTGCTGTTTGATGAGATCCGACGCACTGATAGTTTCATCCGGAGCATCTTCATAATAGGGTAGTTCTTCGGCGCTACCCTTTTTCTTTTTGGCGATCCGTCCTACTTCTAATCGTTGGTTACTAAGTGTCTGCTCTTCCCGGTCAAGCTGTGTCAGCTCATCACCAATGCCGATAATACGCAATAAAGTATTCGCTTTGTCTCTGCCGTTCAGAGACATGAAATTAGGCAGGTCCAGTGCCAACTGTTCAATGAACTCATTGAGTAATTTCTGACCACCTTTTTGTCCGGAAGGATCAAAAACCTTAAGTTCACTATTCTTGCCTTTCCGTTCCACCACTAGACCATTACTAAGTTCAATGTGGATATGCGGCGGGATGGTGCTGCCAGTACGGGCGGCTTGGGATGGTTTTTTCTTATCTCCCCCCAACGCCCAAGCAATTGCATCCAATACGCTGGTCTTGCCTTGCCCGTTTTTTCCTCCAAGGACCGTCAATCCGTTTGCAGTTGGTTCAAGCTGTATGGCTTTAACGCGCTTGACATTTTCAATTTCAAATGAATTTATTTTTACTGTCATTACTTATTCTCCTTTCAAATATTTCATCAAACTCTGCGTATTGCAGAAATACCGCATGTTTAATTTATTTGCTGTTTCAAATTCTTCACGGCAGCCGGTACTTTCTGACCATATTCCAGTAAAAAACACAGCATCACAGCGTTTCATAATTTCAATTGCCGCGTCTAAATCCCGATCGTAGTTTTTAAAATCATATGGCCGGCGCAGTGCGTGCAACGGCGAAAAATACGCGGCATCTGGGAATGTTTCTCCAAGCTTTAAAATAATTTTATCTACAGCTGTGCGATTGTTTTCTTCACCACCGTAGGGATGACTGATATAAATTACTTTCATTCACATTTCCTTCTTTCTGTGATATAATTACATTGAAATAAATCTTTGCTTTAATCAGAAACCGTCTGCATGCCAGTGCTGACGGCTTTTTCTTTACCGTAAAACGAATTGATCGCACCATTTTTCGTACTCGCCCACGCTCCTTCTTGCTTGCAATGCAGGCATGCTCTTTACGTTTCAAATCATAATCATGCCGTCGCGGTACATTGCAGTGATAATCATGAGTACTCCGAAAAGCAAGGCGCCTAAGATAATTGCGAATGCCATAGCACGGTCGGCTTCATCACTGAGTTCTTGATATATTTCAGCTTGCCGCATGTAGCGGTCAAATTCCGGATCCGGTTCTTCAATGACTTTATTCTGTGGGTGCCTGGAGTTAATCCACGGCATTATCGTTTTCATTTTTATGCTCCTCTCTGTAATTCCGCAA
>NZ_LEKT01000103.1 GCF_001045675.1 Megasphaera cerevisiae DSM 20462 | reverse complement strand
TTCTGCCGCCAGGACAGGAGCCGTCAGCCACAGTGCGACAGCCCAGGACAGGCCGGCATACCAGGCAGTACGCTTCCTTCTTGATATATTATTTTTCATAGCGTTTCTCCATTTCCACTGCGTATCTCTTTTTCGATACCAGTAATCATTTTCTATTTGCCATTATACCAAATGCAGTGAAATCCTTCTACTCCATTCGGACATAAAAATAATCCATTCCGACATTTATTTTTTATGACAGACAGCAAAAGAAGCCCCCAAAGGACCATCTTCCTGGATTATGCATTTTTCTCGAACAGGAGCAACCGGTATGTATCTTGGATACCGTATGAGAAAGGGTGCATTACACGCAGTGGCTGCATTTCTACGCTGGCACAGGCAGAACGCTGAGGATACCCTCCTATGGTCTTATGCAAAGTGACTCCTTTTGCGATGCCAGATATGGCAAACACAAAAAAGTCTGTAACAAAATGAAGAAAAAAGCTTCATCTTGTTACAGACTTTTTTTATGGTGGGCGCTAACAGGATCGAACTGCTGACATCTTGCTTGTAAGGCAAGCGCTCTCCCAGCTGAGCTAAGCGCCCATATTTGGTGACCCCTGCGGGATTTGAACCCACGTTCACGCCGTGAAAGGGCGGTGTCTTAACCACTTGACCAAGGGGCCATGGCTCCTCAAGTAGGACTCGAACCTACGACAAATCGGTTAACAGCCGATTGCTCTACCAACTGAGCTATTGAGGAATAACGCATGTGTTCTGCATCGAACATTAGTTATTATACTATATCCATCTTACTTTGGCAAGTATTTTTTGTTGTTTTTCAAAAAAAAAAATATAGAATGCAAAATAAATAGAACACATAAAAAGAGAGCCATCGTAAGATAGAGTCACCACAAATATCCCACTCGGAGTTCCCTTCTACGTCTCATATGCATTCTAGCATACAACACCAGTCTTTCAACATTTTGCGCCGTATCAATACAACCAAATCAAACTTCTCCTGCATAAAAGATTCTCAAAACGCAAATTGCCGCAGACGGTGACGTACGATGAGTTTAACTTAATTTTTTAAAATATATAATTTTTTTACTAAGCTCTCACCAATACTTATTCTGCTATTTGCAGCTGCTTGATTAGTATCATCACACAATACAAAAATGCAATAAATGCAACTGCTCCGCCTGCATAACCAATATAAGCAATCGAACTATATGTCGAAACAATCCCGCCAAGCCAAGTACCACTACCAATTCCCAAATTAAAAATACCTGAAAAAATAGACATTGCAACTGCAGCTGCATTCAGTGAAGCACTTTGAATAATTTCTGCCTGAAACGTAACGTTAAAAGCTGTCACTGCCATCCCCCATAGTGCACACAAAACAATGACCATAGATGCATAAGCAGACACAGGATATAACAGCAGCAACGATATTGTAATGCAGGCTAAAACAACCCGTATAAAATCATACCGAACTCGATTATAGCAAATAGAAAACAAAAAACTTCCTATAAGGCCGCTGGCACCAAAAATAGTCAAGGTAATGGTGATCCAACCCTCTGGAAATGCAGCTATCTGCCGCAGAAAAGGCTCAATATAACTATAGCCAGTATAATATGCAGTTGCTACCAAAAAAGTTAAAAAATATGTTTCTGTCAATACATTTTTTTTTAAAAGCTGTGGCAGCTGATGAAATGAAAAAGTTGAAGTGTCGGGAAGTTGAGGAAACACAGTAAATAAATACACTAATACAATAAAAGATATACCGGCAAGAACAAAAAAAGTCATACGCCAACCAATATATAAACCCACAACTCTCCCCAGTGGCAGACCAACGATCATAGCAATGGATGTCCCCGTAACGATCATACTCAATGCCAGGTCCTGATGCTCTTTAGAAACTAATTGAACAGCAATAGGCGCCGCTACAGACCAAAAAATAGAATGAGCGCAAGCAACAGGGTTTGTCAAGTTAAG
Organism: Megasphaera cerevisiae DSM 20462; assembly: GCF_001045675.1. Classification (GTDB taxonomy): domain Bacteria; phylum Bacillota; class Negativicutes; order Veillonellales; family Megasphaeraceae; genus Megasphaera; species Megasphaera cerevisiae. The sequence goes on along the minus strand of NZ_LEKT01000103.1, from coordinate 230 downwards.
TGTGTAAGTTTTTTTAGGTATCATAAAAGAAGATGCGTTACCAGTGATTGCTGGCTTTAAAATTTCTCGTATTTCAGGATACGAGCTTGCAGCTTATCATCCATAGCCAACTGGTTTCTGACCATCGCCCAGTTCTGGATATGATGCCCTTCCCACTTGGCATAGAGTTCCTTTACCCTGAGATAGAGAACCTTGAAGACAGATTCCTCGCTGGAGAACGAGCCCTTCTT
>NZ_LEKT01000102.1 GCF_001045675.1 Megasphaera cerevisiae DSM 20462 | reverse complement strand
ATATAATATAATTTAAAAATATTGTAGATTTATTTTAAAATAGAAAATAATATAAATATATTTTGATTAATAATATACTAAAAATAAAAATAAAATAAATTTAATATAAATACTTTACAAATTAACACAGACGAGTATAATAAGGAACAGTTGAACCGACGGCTTGTCTGAATGCACAAAAGGGTTCGGCTAACGCACAAATATCAAAAGGTAAGGAGCGCGGTATGTATGACTAAAAATATTTTCAGGACCAAAAGTATTAACGAATTCATTTCCGAAACTAAACAGGACGGCGGGATGAATAAGGTATTGGGGACCTTTGGCCTGACCATGCTGGGGATCGGCTGTATTGTTGGTACGGGGATTTTTGTTTTGACAGGTGTGGCAGCGGCCAATTATTCGGGACCGGCACTTATTATTTCCTTTATCATTGCTGCCCTGGCCTGCGGCTGTGCCGCTTTGTGTTATTCTGAATTTGCCGCCATGGTTCCTGTCGCCGGCAGTGCCTATACATATGGTTACGTGGCGCTGGGTGAATTCTGGGCCTGGATTATCGGCTGGGATTTGATACTGGAATACGCATTTGCTATCAGTGCTGTCGCAATCGGCTGGTCCGGGTATTTTAATAACATTCTCATGAATTTGGGAATTACCCTGCCCAAGGCGCTGACGATGGCCCCGTATAACGGCGGTCTCATTGATCTGCCGGCAATCATTATCATTGCCATTGTTACGTTGATTAATATCCGGGGTGTACAGCAGAGTTCGTTTGTCAATAATATTATTGTTATCATCAAGCTGGCTGTTGTGGCGCTGTTTATTGTATTGGGCGCAAGTCATGTCAATGCGGCAAACTGGGAACCCTTCATGCCGTACGGCTGGTCCGGCGTATTTTCCGGCGCATCCATCATTTTCTTTGCGTATATCGGCTTTGATGCTGTATCTACTGCGGCGGAAGAAGTCAAAAATCCGCAAAAAGATTTGCCTCGCGGTATAATTTTATCACTGATTATCTGCACCGTTCTGTACATTGCCGTTTCCGGTATTTTGACGGGCATGGTTCCGTATCTTGACTTCAAAACGACGGCAGCTCCGGTTGCCTTTGCCCTACAGAACGTTGGCTATCATTGGGGGGCAGCGGCCATATCTGTCGGCGCTATTTGCGGCCTTACTTCAGTTTTGCTGGTCATGTCCTTCGGGCAAAGCCGCATACTCTTTGTTATGTCTCGTGACGGACTGCTGCCGAAATTCTTCGGTCATGTTCATCCGAAATATAAAACACCGGCCAGAAGCTCTCTTCTTATTTGCGTTATCACCGCGATTACGGCAGGTTTTCTGCCCATCAATATTGTTGCCGAACTGACGAATATCGGTACCTTGTGTGCCTTTATCATCGTAGCGGCGGCCGTTGTCGTCCTGAGAAAAAAGGCGCCGGATCGTCCCCGGGCATTCAAATGCCCCTGGGTACCGGTTATTCCGGCACTGGCAATTATTTTCTGTGCAATCCTCATTTTCATGCTCCCTGGCGTTACGCAGATCCGCTTTGTTATTTGGCTGATCCTCGGCTTGGGTATCTATTTCGGCTATGGCTATAAGCACAGCATCATTTCCCGTGCAAAACAGGGGATGCTGACTCCGGAAGCTGCTGCTGCCGGTGCTGAAACAGAAGCAGGTACTGCTGAAACGGTGCATCCTACAGATGCCCATTAAGTGATGCTTTCCAAACAATCACTCATATACAGGCAACAAACCGGCAGACATAGTCTCTGCCGGTTTGTTGCGTATCTGTGCAAAAAAACGCTGCGGCGGAGATCAAAAGCCTTTTTGCCGGTAAGGAAGATAATCTGAAAAAACGCATATAATCATGAAGCATGCTCTGTCTGAAACGACAGGGCATGTTTGCTGTTTGCCCTATTACCCTTCTAAAAATCAAGGCAATGTGCCTTATATAAGCCCATCCTTGAAGCAGCGCTGTCTGTTTTACCGGCGATTCGCCCTTGCCGCCGTACAAGAGTACGTATCCATAGCGCCTGTTCTGGCACACGAATGCTTGCGCAAAGCATCGAAAACAGCAGCCCATAGAAAAAAATATCTTCTCAAAACAGACGAAAAACAGCGCATATAGTATATGTTATCTATACTATTTTGAAAAAATGTCCAAATGGATCATTTTTATGTCCGAATGGAGTAGAAGGATTGGGCTGTATTTGATATAATGGCAAACAGAAAATGATTACTGGTATCGAAAATAGATACTATGTGGAAATGGAGAAACCTTATGAACTATACAGCAGCAAGAATGCCTCGCCGTGCCTGGTATGCCGGTCTGTCCTGGGCTGTCGCACTGTGGCTGACGGCTCCCGTCC
>NZ_LEKT01000101.1 GCF_001045675.1 Megasphaera cerevisiae DSM 20462 | reverse complement strand
TCATCAAAGTTAGTGCTAGCAGTATATTGATCACCATTGCGCGGGAAATAGTTAGCATAGCCATTGATAATGTTATAGTAATTTTGAGTAAGCAAGTATGCCTTGGCTCTTTCTGTATCGTCAATTACCAACCCGCGTTCGCGAAGAAGCTGTATCTGCTCATCAATAGTTTTAAATTCTTTCAAAAGAAAAAAGCCTCCTCCCAATAATGGAGAAGGCTTTTCCTTCGCACCGATCCCCGTAGAGATTTCGGCACTCACTTTAAGTGTCTCCATTATAAAGCTATAACACTATTATGTCAATCTGGAAAATGTAAATTTATACTTTCAAAAAATATCAAGTGTCTAAAATATACGAAAAAAATTCCAGAATAGTATATAAAAGTTTCATAAAACTACAATTTATAGTAGAAAACTAAAATATCACATGTATAATTACAATTATACATAATTATTTATCCATCACGATTAGTGTGTGATACTTTCAGTTCTGACTCGTTTTCGGTTGCCCCCGGTGGCGGGATTTTTTTTTATTATAAAAGTGAAGTTCATCAGAAATTATATAGCAATAAAAAATTGAAACTGGGATAAATCAATATCCATTTCATCATGAGCATGTAACATTTTTTCTAAGAGGTCAGCCTGCTCTTCACTTGTAAAATCATTTCTTTCAATATGGGATAGTTCGTGCAGGACAGCTTTTAATTGCCGCTTATGACAAATATTTTGATTCACTAAGATAGTATAGCTGCCATCATCATTTGCATGGGTAAGTGCACAAATTCGTGAGGGTAAGTTATGATATATTAAAATAATGCTCAATCATTCTTTCCTTCTTTCGCTTTCAGACCATTGATAAGATTTAGCACGATATCGACATCTTCCTTTGTTAGATCTTTCGACGCATCAAACAAGATGCGTCCATTGGGATTAGTACGAAGCTGTTCAGCCATTGCGGCTACTTCGGGATCCATGTAATATTCAATATCTGTTGGAGATGAATCATCTAATAGATCCATAGGAGATATATTTAAAGCTCTAGCTAATTGAACCATATTTTTTCTAGTCATATTTGCAACTTCTCCAGATTCCCAACGAGAGACGGTTCCTACGTTTACCCCTACTTTGTCAGCTAATTCTTTCATAGTTAAGCCTAGTTTTATTCTAGCATCTTTTATTATAGCTTGTACATTTTTCATAAGATGGCACCTCTTTTTAATATTGGGTATATTATATCGTCTTATTTGCAAAAATGCAATATAAAATTAAATAAATTGCATATATGCATTGACACGATTAAAAACTGAGGTTATAATGTTTGCATAGATGCAAATGAGGGGAGGTGATAATATGTTTCATGTTGATAAATTTAAATATATTGTAAGTAAAAAAGGATTTACTTTAGAAAATGTTGCAAATATGTTGGGGATCAATCAATCTACGTTATATAGGAAAATGAATGGATACAGTGACTTTACAAGAAATGAAATTACAATACTTCGTGAAAGACTACACCTTTCTTTTAACGACACCGAAGAAATTTTTTTTGCTCCTTAATTTGCATATATGCAAATTAAGACAATGATTGACTATAAACGAGAGGAGGTGAGAGAGATGGAAAATCAAAGTAATGTAACCGTCAAGGGTGTTCAGGAGTTTGACGATGCCGTAAAGACGTTTAATGATTCCGTATCGGCAATGAAGCAAGCAGCATACGAACTCGCAAGACTGGGGGCACATATTGAAATTGATGTAAATGATTTATGGAAAAGCCGCCAATAATGTCAGTTATCAGCGGCAATGGTGGCTATTTTGAAATCTCATGAACAATATTTTCTAAAGCATGTTTAACGTCGGCACCTAAATTGTAAAACAGTTCAAATGTTACCTTGTCAATTTTAGTTTCATCCTGAAGTAACGTATGTTTATAATCCGATTCAAACTGTTCGATAATTTTAAGTAATTTATATTTTTTATCTTCGTCCATAAATAATCACCTCCTTTGAGGTGATTATACCACGAAAGGAGGCGAACACATATGGAATCTACTCTTACAGTAGAGGCAGCAGCAAAAATTTTACATGTCAGCCCTCAGTTCATACGCTGTGGGCTGAAAGCCGGCAAGTTGCCATTCGGTACGGCACTTGATATGAATGGCCGTGGCAAGCGATATCGGTACATCATCTATCCAAAACGGCTGCAGGCTTTTATGGACGGAAATTTGTAGATGGAAAGGAGGAGCCAATGAAGTGCACTCAATGCGGGCGAAAGATACTTGACGGTGCCTACATGGTAGTCAGGCAGAATGACCAATTCGTGCCCGTACATCGAGACTGCCAGAAGTGCCCGTCATACAGCGCTCCGCGACATAAGAAAAAAACACGGTGCAGAGTGACCAAGGCTTTGCGGAATTACAGAGAGGAGCATAAAAATGAAAACGATAATGCCGTGGATTAACTCCAGGCACCCACAGAATAAAGTCATTGAAGAACCGGATCCGGAATTTGACCGCTACATGCGGCAAGCTGAAATATATCAAGAACTCAGTGATGAAGCCGACCGTGCTATGGCATTCGCAATTATCTTAGGCGCCTTGCTTTTCGGAGTACTCATGATTATCACTGCAATGTACCGCGACGGCATGATTATGAT
>NZ_LEKT01000011.1 GCF_001045675.1 Megasphaera cerevisiae DSM 20462 | reverse complement strand
TGAGCAATTAAGTGCTTTTGCAATCTGGCGATAAGAGTAACCTTGCTTATGGAGCGCTTTGATTTCGCATCGATCTTCAAATCTTAAGTGTTGTCCTCTTTCGCGAGGTAGGGTATTAATGGTATTATTTAGGTAGTCCATAGTGATTGCCTCCGGTTAATTTTGTGTCGTAACTTAATTTTACCATTGATGCAATCCTATGGATCTTTTTATTTAGTTTTAGTGTTCAATTTCATTCTACAATTTACGGAAAAATTAAAAACCACGGATTTACGGGAACAGTATGGATTACGCGATAAGAGCTGGGGTGAAATGCTGGATTCCAATACGGGGAAAAATGCTGTATATGATTATCTGGGTTCTGTCTATGATGCTGTTGTATCCTATTATAAAGATCAGGGTAAGACAAATGTATCTTTTGTCAATGGTGATGGACAAGCGATGGATAAAACAAGTGCATTACAGTCTCTTTTTGTTGATTTCGTGGGACAAACTTTAGGTAGAAGTGGTACTGATGTGGATAGTTGTCTGAATAGTTTCTTTTATTGGGCTCGAGCAAAATTTGATCCTTTTAATATGGCAGAAATCCCTATCAGCGCTCTGCCCAGTATCATCCAAGTCAAGGGCAATCTCCTGAAACAAGACGTCCTCCCCGCCATCGACCGGGCTGCCTTTGTACAGGTGCGGCAAACGGTAGGCGACAAGCTGGGCCTCCAGGCCTGGTATCTCCGTTCCATGGGCGAAGGCTATCACAAGACGGGCATGGAAGAAATAGCCGGCGGCTGGGGGAATTATGACCAGGAAATGGACATTGCCAATGTCTTCGGCATCGGCGCCCAATACAAGCTCGGCGCGTCGTCTCTGTCCTTCGACTGGGGGATCAACCGCGCTGCTACGGGCCACTATTTCCACGGCGGCCGCGATGCCTACGGACGCTATACCGGCGGCGGCTCGGCGCCGACCTTCTGGGTGGCCCGCGTCGACGTGGGTAAGGCGGATACGGAGCGTCCCGGCAGCTGGAATGCCTTTGCGGACTACAAGTACTTCGAACACGGCTCCTTCTTCGGCGGCAACGGCACGGAGGGGGTACCGGACCGCTACCTCGACGGCATCCGCTCCTTTACCCTGGGAGCCGGCTACGTCCCGGCCAGAAATTTCCTCCTGGAAGCCTTCTATACCTTCGGCGCCAAGAGCACGAGCCAGCGCGACACCCTCTACGGGCCGGAACACTTCACGCTGGGAGATTATACAAGAATCCAGGCAACTTATAAATTCTAACCCTAACAAGGTCTATATAAGCAAGATTTCTGCTGTGTCATGATAAAACAGACACTATGCGCTGCGGTACTGGATATGCATAATAAAAGATAAAGTAGCGCGTCATGCTCCTTTTACCTTGACAGGGTCTTCAAAAAAATTTACAATAAAAAGAGCCGGTTTCATATACTGGCATACATTTTGCATAATTGTAGGTTTTTTGAACATGATGTAAACAACACATACTCATATAAAAAAAGCCGGACGGATTGTTCGGCTTTTTTGGGTGAAAAGGAGGTGAAATCAGTACATGTTAGCTATTATAGCTGCAGCAGTCGCTTGTGGAATTATTGGTATTGGGACGGGATATTTTTACCGAAAGCAAATCGCAGAGGGTAAAATAGGACAGGCCGAGGTAGAGGCAGAGCGCATTATTTCGCTGGCCCATCAAAACGCGGAGGCTCGTAAAAAGGAACTCGTTCTGGAAGGCAAGGAAGAAGTACACAAGCTGCGCAGTGATGCCGAACGGGAACATAAAGAACGACGCGGTGAGTTACAGCGTTTGGAACGGCGTCTGCTGCAGAAAGAAGAACATTTGGACAAAAAGTCCGATTCCATGGAAAAGAAAGAAGAATCGCTGCAGCGTAAGGAAGATGAAGTAACGCTGATACAGGAAAAGATCGAAGCGCTCCATGGACAGGAAATGGCCGAATTGGAGCGTATTTCCGGCTTGACCTATGAAGATGCGAAGGAGCTTTTACTGAACAATATTCAGGTAGAGGTAAAGCATGAAACGGCGCAGATGATCAAAAATCTGGAAGAAGAAGCCAAAGAGGAAGCTGAGGGAAAAGCACGGGAAATTATTTCCACAGCCATTCAGCGGTGCGCTGCCGATCACGTTGCTGAAACGACTGTTTCTGTCGTTTCCCTTCCTAATGATGAAATGAAAGGGCGTATTATCGGACGAGAAGGGCGGAATATCCGGGCGATCGAAACTCTTACGGGCGTCGATCTGATTATTGACGATACGCCGGAAGCTGTTATTTTGTCCTGCTTTGATCCTATCCGCCGCGAAATTGCCCGCATTGCTCTGGAAAAGCTGATTACCGACGGACGTATCCATCCGGCCCGTATTGAAGAAATGGTCGAAAAGGCCCGGAAAGAGGTCAATCAGAAAATTCGGGAGGCTGGAGAACAGGCCACGTATGAAACAGGGGTTCACGGCCTGCATCCCGAACTGATAAAGATTTTGGGTCGTTTGCGGTATCGCACGAGCTACGGACAGAATGTACTGCGTCACTCGATTGAAGTTTCACAGCTGGCCGGTGTTATGGCGGCTGAATTAGGCGTGGATGAAACCCTTGCCAAGCGTGCCGGGCTGATTCATGATATTGGGAAAGCCCTGGATCATGAATTGGAAGGTACTCATGTTACTATCGGTACAGAGGTCGCCAAAAAGTATGGCGAATCCAAGTTGATTGTCAATTGTATTGCCGCCCACCATGGGGATGAAGAACCGCGCAGTATTGAGGCGGTCCTCGTGTCGGCCGCGGATGCCGTATCGGCAGCCCGCCCGGGTGCAAGAAGAGAAACGTTGGAAAATTATCTGAAACGGCTGACGAAGCTGGAAGAAATTGCCGAATCTTTTGACGGCGTCGAAGATTGTTTTGCAATACAGGCCGGACGCGAAATCCGCGTCATGGTGAAGCCTGAAAAACTGGATGAATCCGATTGCGTTCTCCTCGTTCATGATATTGTCAAACGAATCGAGGCCGAACTGGAATATCCGGGTCAGATCAAAGTTGTCATCATTCGTGAAACACGAATGATAGATTATGCAAAATAAGGATGAATACAAGTCCCTTGCCTGATTCAGGCAGGGGATTTTTTTGCAGGTTTATAAAAAAAATGAAAAAATAGCTTGCCAAAACAGGGCTGACGTGATAGAATAGTTTTTGTTCGGGGCGCTGAGCGCTTCGGGTATATGAGATGGCCTCGTGGTGTAGCGGTTTAACATGTCGCCCTGTCACGGCGAAGATCGTCGGTTCAAATCCGATCGAGGTCGCCATATTTTTTGCTCAGGTAGCTCAGTCGGTAGAGCAGGGGACTGAAAATCCCCGTGTCGGCGGTTCAATTCCGTCCCTGAGCACCAATATATACGCGGAAGTAGCTCAGTGGTAGAGCACCACCTTGCCAAGGTGGGGGTCGCGAGTTCGAGCCTCGTTTTCCGCTCCATAGTATGGCGGCATAGCCAAGCGGTAAGGCAGAGGTCTGCAAAACCTTCATCCCCAGTTCGATTCTGGGTGCCGCCTCCATATTTTTTTTCGTCATGCCGAGGTGGCGGAACTGGCAGACGCAACGGACTTAAAATCCGTCGGATAGAAATATCCGTACCGGTTCGATTCCGGTCCCCGGCACCATACTAAAAACACATTGCTGTGAGCACGCTGTTGGCCGTAGCCGACTGCAGCCCTTGCAAATGACTAAAAGGTTTGGATGAAAATCCAAACCTTTTTTGTAATTTCCTATAATTTATCATATAATAAGAATGGCGATTTCTATGGAAGAATATAAATATAAGGTATCAGACTTTGAAGGACCGCTGGATTTACTGCTGTATCTGATCGAAAAAAACAAAGTCGATATTTATAACATCCCTATTGTCGAAATTACAGATCAGTTTAATGAGTATGTCAATCGAATTGATGTGTTTGACGTTAATTATGCCAGTAAGTTTTTTGTCATGGCAGCGACGCTGCTCCAGCTGAAGTCGCGGCTTCTTTTACCCAAGCCGCCCAAGGAGCATCCTGATGAAGAGGAAGATCCGCAGGAAGCCCTGGTGAGACAGCTGGTGGAGTACAAACGCATGAAGGAAATTTCCGAAATGATGGGTACCTTGTGGGAAAAACGAAGCCGTATGCTGAGCCGGGCCGGTACGCCTATGGCATACGAGCCGCAATTTACGGGTACCATTGCGACGGATGCGCTGTATCAGGCGTTTCGGCAGGCTTGTCGGGTACTGGAAACGCAGAAAGTGCCGGAAATCCATATCAGACATGAAATTTACAGTGTTGACGAATGTATGCAGCGGGTGGCTTATTTGCTTCGCCAGTCACCGGGCGCAACGGCAGTGACCGATGTTTTCCGAACCTGCCGTTCCAAAGTGGAACTGGTTGTCACGTTTTTGGCTGTGTTGGAAATGCTGAAAATGGGCCGGTGCCATACGCTGTCAGATGGAGAGGATGGGAATGCGGTTGCCTTACGATACACACCAAATTGAGAAGCATGAACCGACGGCGCTGCTGGAAGCCCTGCTTTTTCTCAGCGGCCAGCCCATGAAGACGGCTGATATATGCGCCCATACGGGATGGAGCCGCAGCGAGACCGAAAATACGGCATGCACGCTGGAGAAGCTGCTGGCAGATCAGCGGCGCGGTCTCGCCTTGATTCGGGTTGCCGGCGGCTATCAGCTTGTTACCCGTCCGGATCTTTGCAATGCGGTTTCGTGGGTGCGGGCGAGCGATACGGCAGAGCTGTCCCCAGTAGGATTGGAGGTACTGGCTATTGTAGCTTTTAAACAGCCGGTTACACGGGCCGATATAGAAAAACTGCGCGGCGTATCATCCGAACGGGTGCTGGCGACCTTGGTTCAACAGGGACTGGTTGTCGAGCTGGGCCGTAAGGATAGCCCGGGACGTCCTATCTTGTATGGTACGTCAGCGTACTTTCTGGAATGTATAGGAATGGATTCCCTGTCGGATTTGGCAGGGCATGTGCCTGTCGCTGTATCGGAAGATATTCCGTCAGAGGCAGCAGAAAAAATAGAGGCAGATACGGAGCCAACGGAGGATATAGAAATACATGGAACGGTTACAGAAACTGATGAGTAATTGCGGCGTCGCATCGCGCCGCGCATCGGAACAGATGATACTGGATGGACGTGTCAGAGTAAATGGCGCCGTCATCAGGGAATTAGGGACGAAGGTCGATCCAGATAAGGATAGTATTATCGTCGATGGGAAGAGACTGGAAGTACAGCCTAAGCATTATTATTTATTCAACAAGCCCAAGGGCGTGATTACGACATCCAGCGATGATCAGGGGCGCGCAACGGTTATGGATTACTTTAAAAAGGAAACAGACCGGATTTATGCCGTAGGACGATTGGATCAGAATACGGAGGGCTTGCTGATCATGACAAATGACGGCGAGCTGGCCAATATATTGATGCATCCAAGTTGTCTGGTCGATAAGACCTATGAGGCAAAAGTAAAAGGTCATATTGTCAATTCTGTTCTGCAGAAGCTGGCTGACGGCGTCGAATTAGCTGATGGCATAACCGCGCCGGCCGATGTGTGTTATAACGGCTATGACAATCAGACGGGCCTGACCAGTGTGGAAATTACAATTCATGAAGGCCGCAACCGTCAGGTGCGCCGTATGCTTGAGTTTTTTGGACATCAGGTGCACAGCCTGCGCCGTGTGCAATATGCTTTTCTGACGCTGAGCGGCGTCAAGCGCGGTGCGTACCGCAGCCTGACCCGGGAAGAAGTGGCAGAATTATACAAATACAAATAGAAACAGGAGTTTTTATGAACGAAGTGATCGTCATCGGTGCCGGTGCTGCCGGTATCCTGGCTGCTCTGACAGCCGCCTCACAGGGGGCTGCTGTCAGATTGTTTGAAAAAAATGATATAGTAGGCAAAAAAATGGGTATTACCGGCAAGGGCCGTTGTAATTTGACCAATACGTGCAGCATGACGGAGTTTATCGCTCATACGCCGGGACATGGCAAGTTTTTGTACAGCGCCTATGAACAGTTTACAAACCGGGATTTGCTGGATCAGCTGAATAGCTGGGGACTAGCTACGAAGGAAGAACGGGGCGGACGTGTGTTTCCGCAGTCGGATAGTGCCGTGGAGGTACGCAAGTTTCTGTATTATAAGCTGCGGGATTTAGGTGTTAGAATCCATCTGCAGGACTCTGTTCGAGCGGTTTATGTCAGGGAAGACGGACGTATGGCTGTCTGCACCGCATCGGGGACCTATGAAGGCGATGCCTGCATTATTACGACAGGCGGCATGTCCTATCCCGTTACCGGCTCGACGGGCGACGGATACGGCTTTGCCAGCAGTCTGGGGCATACGGTAACGGAATTGAAACCGTCTTTGATTCCTTTTGTGACGGCAGAAATATGGCCGCATACGCTGTCAGGAATGTCACTGCGTAATGTGGAAGGATCGCTGTGGAAGCAAGGAAAAAAACAGGCGGCGTATTTCGGCGAAATGCTGTTTACCCATTTCGGTGTATCCGGTCCCATTATTCTCATGCTGAGCAGCGATGCCGCACATAAGAAAAAATGTGTCTTTCCTATGCAGCTGCGCATTAACCTGAAACCGGCATTGTCGGCGGCCACGCTGGATCAGCGGATACAGCGGGATTTTCAAAAATACATCCGCAAGGAAACGGAAAATGCGATGAAGGATCTGCTGCCGCAGCGGCTGATCCCCGTCGTATTGGAGCAAGCCGGTATTGACGGACATGTACCGGCCAATCAGATTACGAAACTGCAGCGGCAGGATTTAGCCGGTACGATGCAGGCTCTTTGCCTTACCGTCACCGGGACGCGTCCGCTGGAGGAAGCTATTGTAACGGCCGGCGGCGTCCATGTCAAGGAAATAGATCCTAAAACGATGGAATCCAAACGAGTACCTAATCTGTATTTTGCCGGTGAGGTTATTGATATTGATGCGTTTACCGGCGGATATAATCTGCAGGCGGCTTTTTCTACCGGCTATGTGGCCGGTAAGGCCGCGGCGGTAAAGGAGAGGGAATCATGCGAAAAATAACCGTAGCTATAGATGGGCCGGCCGGTGCCGGCAAAAGCAGTGCCGCCAAGATGGCTGCGGCCCGGCTTCGGTATCTGTACATTGATACCGGGGCGATGTATCGGGCGGTCACGTGGGCAGTTTTGACGGAGCGCATTGATATTGACGATGCAGCTGCCGTCAAAAGGCTGACGGATGCCCTGCAAATACGGCTAGAACCGGGACCGCATTTGTGCCGGGTCTATGTCGGCGAGACGGAGGTTACTGAAACGATTCGCACGCCGTACGTATCTTCTCATGTATCTTCTGTCGCAGCACTTGCAGTCGTACGGGAAAAACTGGTACAATTGCAGAGGGAAATGGCGGCGTCCGGCGGCGTTATTTTAGACGGCCGGGATATAGGCACTGTTGTTTTACCCCAGGCGGATCTTAAAATTTATCTGACGGCATCTGTGGCATCCCGGGCCCGGCGGCGCTTTTTGGAAATGCATGCCAGCGGCAGTACGGAAACGCTGGAAGCAGTACAACGCAGTATTGCCGCCCGTGATGATATGGATTCCCATCGTGAGCTCTCGCCGCTGAGAAGGGCGGAGGATGCAATTCTCATTGATAATAGCGAGTTGAATCTGGATGAAACTGCCGATGTCATTACAGATTTGATCAGGGCCAGAGAACGATGAGCAATGTTTGGTATAATCTCATTCGCCGGATATTCAATTTCGTGACCTATACACTCATCGGCATGAAGGTCTATGGAGAAGAAAATATTCCGGAAAAAGGTCCGTTTATTATTGTATGCAATCATGCAAGCTATTTTGACCCGCCTCTTCTTGGCACGGCAGTGCGGCATCATGTGATCAGCTTTATGGCTAAAGAGGAATTGTTCCGTAATCCTGTTATGGCATGGTTTCTGCGGTATGTACACACCTTTCCGGTACACCGGGGGCGTATTGACCGCAGGGCCGTTATGGAATCATTTCGCGTCCTGAAAAAAGGCGGTGTTCTGGGAATTTTTCCTGAAGGAACAAGTAAAAATCAGGGCATATTGGGGCCGTTTCATGATGGTTTTGCCGGTATTGCCATGAAGGCTGGCGTGCCTGTTCTTCCGGCAGCCGTTATCAATTCACGGCCTTTGCCAAAAAAGACCGGCGAAGTGTGCGTAGTCTTTGGCAAGCCCGTGTTTCCGCCGGCAGAGGTGCCGGCAGGCAAGGATGCGGCCAGGCAATGGACCGGACAAGTGAGAGATATCGTGCTTGCCATGATTCGGCAGTATGGAGGAACTCAAGGATGAAGGTACATATTGCGGAAGCCTGCGGTTTTTGCTACGGTGTCCGGCGGGCAGTGGAAATGGCTTCACAGGCCGAGGCGGGTACGTATACGCTGGGACCTATTATTCATAATCCACAGGTGGTGGAACGGCTGTCCCGGCAGGGAGTGGCTCCGGTGCAGTCTCTTGACGAGGTGTCTGATGGTGCAAAAATTCTCATTCGGTCTCACGGCGTAGGCCCGGCGATCTATGAGGAGGCGGTCCGAAAGGGCCTGGAGGTGACGGATGCGACGTGTCCCCACGTCAAAAAAGCACAGCAAGATGCCGGAAAAATTGTCAAAGAGGGAAAAAAACTTGTAATAATTGGCGAAAAATCCCATCCTGAAGTAATTAGTATTTCACAATGGGGGGTAAATCGTGCTATTATAATAGATAAGGAATTTGAAGCAGAACAAATTTCGTTCTGCGATTCTATGGGAGTCGTTGTGCAAACGACGTTTTCCCAAGAGCAATTCAAGCGTATCCTTGCAGTCCTGCAGACGAAAACGAATCATCTTGATGTACATATGACTATATGTACGGCGACACGTCTGCGGCAGAATGCAGCAGTGAGCCTGTCCGGCAGAGTGGATGCCATGATCGTTGTTGGCGGCAGAAATAGTGCTAACACGGGCAGGCTGGCACAGGTATGCAGAGAACAGGGTTGCCCCACATATCATGTTGAAACAGCGGCTGAACTCAGGCCGGAATGGTTCCATGGTATGAAAAATATAGGCATTACAGCCGGTGCTTCCACACCGGATTGGATAATACAGGAGGTTGTTAAGATTATGGAAAATTTGCAAGCAGAAGGCACAGAAGTAATGAGTGAAGAATTGTTGGAGAAGTATGACTATGAAGAAAATCCAAAGAAAGGTGACGTGGTCAAAGGCACGGTTATTTCTGTGAACGATGATGCTGCCTATGTTTCCATCGGCACGAAAGCAGAAGCCATTCTGCCGAAAAAGGAAATGGCTGTACCGGCTCCGGAAAAAGCAGGCGACTTTGTTAAAGTCGGTGATGAATTGACAGTGGAAATTGCCAATAACATCAAAGAAGAAGGCGCTATTGTCGTTTCCCTTGTCAAGATGAAGAAGGTCGAAGATTGGAAAGATGTCAGAGACGCTTTTGAAAACGGCGGACTTATTGAATGTGTTGGCAAAGAAACAAATAAAGCCGGCCTCGTCGTTTCGATCAAATCCCTGCGCGGCTTCATCCCCCTTTCACAGGGCGATGTAAAATTTGTTAAGTCGCTGGATTATCTTGTAGGTCAGACCTTTAAGGTCAAGGTAATCGATATTGATGAACATAAAAACCGCTTGGTCCTGTCCCGCAAAGCCGTTCTTGAAGCAGAACGGGAAGAACAGCGGGCAGCTGCACTGGAACAGATTGAAGAAGGTGCTGTATTGGAAGGCACAGTCGTCAAAATCATGCCTTACGGCGCATTTATTGATTTGGGCGGGGTAGAAGGCCTGCTTCACATTTCCGATATTTCATGGAAGCGCATCAGCTCCGTTGATGCTATCCTCAAGGTCGGGCAGAAGCTGCAGGTACTGGTGCAGAAATTTGATAAAGAACGGGATCGCATTTCTCTTTCCTTAAAAGCACTGCAGAAAAATCCCTGGATCGCGGCTATTGAAAAGTTTGAAATCGGTGATGTTGTTAAGGGTGAAGTCAAAAAGCTTCTTCCGTTTGGGGCTATTCTTTCTATTGATCCGGAATTACAAGGGCTTCTCCATGTTTCCGAATTGACTGACAAACGCGGCGCTGCTGTAAAAGATCTGGTCAATATCGGCGACATTATGGATGTCAAGATTATCGGCATCGATACGGATAAAAAGAAAATATCTCTGAGTGTCCTGGCTATTCAGAAAGATGAAGAAGAAAAGGAAGTTCGCAATTATTTGGAAAGTTCCAATCAGGATGAAGATGCGGCTACCATTGGGGATGCTGTAGAAGAAGATAAATAATTTTCCGAAAAGGGGGATAGCCGGCGTGTACCGGTTATCCTTTTTTCGTCTATTGTGAAAGGTCAGGAATATATGTATAAACCATTAGTCGCCGTCGTAGGAAGACCTAACGTCGGCAAATCGACATTGTTCAACGCCATCGTCAAAAAACGCATCTCCATTGTGGAGGATATCCCAGGTGTAACCAGAGATCGTATTTATTTTGATGCGGAATGGCTGGGGCAGGAATTTACTATGATTGATACGGGCGGTATCGAATTTGTCGATTCGGACAACCATATTTTTAGCAGTATGCGCTATCAGGCGGAGCTGGCTATTCGTGAAGCCGACGTTATTTTATATGTCGTTGACGGTAAAATGGGTATCCAGCCGCAGGATCAGGAGATTGCCAATCTCCTTCGTTCATGCGGGAAGCCCGTTTTGCTTGTTGTCAATAAAATTGACAATGTGGAACAGGAAATGAATATGTATGAATTTTATGGATTGGGGCTGGGAGATCCTATCGGCGTTTCGGCAGTCAATCTCATGAATCTGGGCGATCTTTTGGATGAGGTTTTGAAATATATCAAGAAGGTGCCGCTGCAGGAAGAGGATGACGATACGATCCATATTGCTCTTGTGGGACGGCCGAATGTAGGAAAATCCTCCCTGACGAACGCACTGCTTGGACAGGAACGGGTTATTGTCAGCAATGTTCCCGGTACGACGCGGGATTCTATTGATACGCATTGGAACTACGAAGGCTCGGAGTTTGTCCTTATTGATACGGCGGGCATGCGGCGTAAGGCAAAGATTGATCTTCCTGTAGAACGGTACAGTGTGGTTCGGGCACTGCGGGCGGTAGACCGGTCTGATGTTGCCGTCTTGCTTATTGATGGGACGGAGGGCGTGACCGAGCAGGATAAGAAAATTGCCGGCTATGTGCATGAGGCTGGCAAGGGATGCATCATTGTTGTCAATAAATGGGATCTTGTCACCAAGGATAGTAAAACGAGTCAGAAATATGAAGAGGATATTCGCAGGGAACTGGCTTTTCTCCAATATGCACCCATTTTGTTTGCTTCCGCGCTGACCAAGCAGCGTGTCAATCGATTGGCTGATATGGTCAAATTTGTTTCAGAACAGCAGCATATGCGAGTTTCTACCAGTGTGCTCAACGAACTGATTGAGGATGCGCAGCTGACTAATCCGCCGCCGGCTAAAAGCGGCAAGCTTTTGAAAATTTATTATATGACACAGGCTTCGGTCCAGCCGCCGACATTTATTTTATTTGTCAATGAACCGCAGCTTATGCATTTTTCGTATCTGCGCTTTTTAGAAAATAAACTGCGGGAAACCTTTGGCTTTGAAGGGACGCCTATCCGGTTGATCCTGCGTGGCAAAAGGGAGAGTGAGGATGTATGATGATTGGGCTGCTATGCCTTTTTGCGGCCTATGCCGCAGGTTCTTTTCCCAGTGGGCTGGTTATCGGCAAGCTGGTTTATCATACCGATCCGCGTCAGTATGGCAGTCATAATACGGGCGCAACGAATGCGTATAGAGTGTTTGGTGCAGCCGGAGGGTTGGCCGTTCTGATACTGGATATCTGCAAAGGGCTGTTCGGCGTGTATATGGGGCAGGTTGGCGGGGCCCTGTGGCTTCCGGAATATCAGATATACATGATGATTGCCGGTGGTCTGCTGGCAATCATAGGACATTCGTGCTCTGTTTTTTTGCAATTTAAGGGTGGCAAGGGAGTAGCTACCGGTCTGGGCGTGATCCTTTTTCTGGCGCCATGGGAAACACTTATTGTTTTTGCCATATGGTGCGTTATTGTAGGGATTACGCGCATCGTGTCCTTGGGTTCTATTGTTGCGGCGGCATTGGTTCCGGTGACGATGTATTGCTTCGGTGAGCCTTTGCCAGTCACTGTGTTTGGATTTTTGGCGGCGCTTCTGGTGGTCGTGAGACATAAAGATAATATAGTTCGTCTTTTGCAGGGCCGGGAACTCAAGGTGGAACGGATCAAGAAACCGTAAGCGTCTTTGTCTTTGCGTGTATTTTATAATTTTGTATTTGATATGTAAAAAAAAACGTGTATAATTAATTATGTACGAGCAGGTGATCATGTGAGAATCATATCCGGCAGTGCGAAGGGAAGAACGTTGAAATCGCCGAAGGGCATGCTGACGCGTCCGACATTGGATAGAACCAGAGAAAGCCTTTTTAATATATTGGCAGGTTGTACCTGGGAAGGAGCAGCTGTACTGGATATCTTTGCCGGTACGGGCGCGCTGGGACTGGAGGCGTTGAGCCGCGGTGCGGCGTCCTGCGTATTTGTTGATCATCATACGCCGCGGCTTATCCGGCAGAATGCGGAGTTGTGCAGTTTTGGCAGCAGGTATGAAGTGTATGGCATGGAGTCCGGACGGGCTCTTGCCAGGTTGAAGGGCCGGACCTTTCAATACATTTTTGCCGACCCGCCGTATAATAAAAATTTGGTGAACGATACAATTGTTTTAATATGTCAATATGGTTTGCTGTCTTCTGGTGGTCTGATCCTCATGGAACACAGTAGGAATGAAGAAATACCTGACAATCCATTGTATGAGATCATCAGAGAAAAATCCTATGGGAAGGATACGCGTATTACCTTTATACGCAGTCATCAGGAAGGAGTTTAATGGTGCGAATCGGAATCTGTCCCGGCAGTTTTGATCCTGTAACAAACGGACATATTGATATATTTGAACGAGGCAGCAAGCTGGTTGACAAACTCATTATCGCTGTGTTTGAAAATCCGTCGAAAAAACCGCTGTTTACTATGGAGGAACGGGAAATGATGCTGCGGGAGACAACGAGGCACATTTCCAATATTGAAGTTGTCAGCTTTAACGGGCTGCTTAATCAATATGCTGTTGAACATGGTGCAACTATTATCATACGGGGCTTGCGGGCCCTCAGCGATTTTGAATATGAATTTCAGCGTGCTTTACTCATGAAAAAGGTAGAACCGGATATTGAAACGGTCTTTATTATGACCAATACGCAGTATTCCTATATCAGTTCTACCGGGATCCGTGAATTGGCTTGTTTTGGCGGCAAATTAGATAATTTAGTGCCGGATTACGTAGAAGCGAAATTAAAAAATAAGTTCAAAGATAAATATAAGGCATAGGAGTGGAGTACAATGAATTCAGATAAATTATTAGAAGATTTGGAAAGCTTGGTAATGAATGCATCAAAGATGCCTTTTACAAACAAAAAGATGATTGAAGAGGAAGAACTTCTCCAGATCATTGATGATTTGAAGGAATCTATGCCAAGTGAGCTGGAACAGTCAAAAAAAGTATTGGCGGAAAGAGATAAGATTATTTCGGATGCGCAGCATCATGCGGACAGCATGGTGGCGCAGGCTAAGGATTATATTGCAAAGCTGACGGAAGAAAGCGAGCTGGTGCGCCAGGCGCAGGAACATGCCAATCAGATCATTCAGAATGCAAATCAGTCTTCAGAGGAATTGAAAAGCAGTTCTATTACGTATGCCGGCGATGTTCTCAAATATGTAGAAACTACGTTGGACAAGACCTTGTCCAGTATCAAGCAAAACCGGGACAGCCTCCTTCAGTCCAACCACCAGGATAAGAACAAGAAATAAAAGGCCGCATCAGGCTATGTTGAATACGTGCAATATCCGGAGGGGTATTGCACGTATTTAAGTTAGATACAGAAAAAGGAGAACGTATGGATGAAATTACCTCTCGGGAGAATCAATGGATTAAGCTGGCTTGCTCACTGAAACAAAAAAAAGGCCGCCTGCTCCAGCAACGGATATTTGTTGAAGGAATGCGTGTTGTCAGCGATGCCGCCGATAATGAAATATACGATGCCTTGTGTTTTATTTCACCGCGGGGACAGCAGCATGAACGCTTTCCCGCTTTGTATGAAAAAGGCCTGTCTCTGGGATGGACCTTTTATGCCGTGACAGACAGCGTGTATGATAAGCTGAAGGATACGAAATCGCCGCAGGGGATTGCTGCCGTGCTGCCTTTTTTTTCACAGACATTAGTTTCTCTGCCAGTCCTTGCGCCGCAAAAGCCGGTTGTATATCTGCAGGCGGTCCAGGATCCGGGGAATGCCGGAACGGTACTTCGCACGGCTGCGGCAGCGGGTGCGGCGGCTGTTTTCTTTGGCGAGGACAGCGTCGATGTATATAATGATAAAACAATACGCAGCGCTATGGGGGCTATCTTCAAGGTTCCTATCGTACAGAATGTAACTGAAAGAGAAGTATTGGATTTTTGCCATGCTTCCGGCCGCAGGCTTGCCGGAACGGCACCGCAGGGAACTGTTGTGTATGCGGCGTCTGATTACACGTGTCCGGTCGTTTTGGCTTTCGGAAATGAGGGGAATGGTCTGAGTGCCGGATTTCTTGATATGTGTGATGATATTCTTACGATTCCCATGCACAGGAATACGGAATCATTAAATCTATCTATGTCTGTAGGTATTGTATTATACAAAGCATGGGAAATAAATGGATTTAAGGAGTAAACAGGGATGAATGAAATTTCAACGATTTTGCAGCAATATAAAGAGGGTGGACTGTCTTTGCAGGAGGCTGAGACTGCTTTGAAACATGAAGCGGCCCAGCATGAGACAGGTCGCATTATGGATTTGGGTTTTGCTCAGATCGATTTAGAACGGAAGGAACGGTGCGGCTTTCCGGAGGTCGTATATTGTGCCGGCAAGACAGTGGGACAATCTGTCCGGATTTTGAGCGCCCTTATGAACAAATATACGAATGTTATTGGTACGAGAGCCTCCCGGGAGGTCTATGAAAAACTGGCTCCCGATTTTCCTGCCGTACAGTATGATGACTTGTCGCGTATGGTTTATCAGTTTACCGATAAGACACCCATCAACGGCGATCGGATTATTGCTGTTATTACAGCCGGGACCAGTGATATTCCTATTGCTGAGGAGGCTGCCCTGACAGCTGAAATCATGGGAAATAAGGTACAGCGAATTTACGATGTCGGGGTGGCCGGCCTGCACCGGCTTCTGGCTCATTGTGAGGAAATCCGGAAGGCTAATGTCAATATTGTCGTAGCCGGCATGGAGGGTGCTTTGGCCAGCGTGGTTGGCGGACTTGTGGATAAGCCGGTGATTGCGGTTCCGACTAGTATCGGCTACGGGGCCAATTTTCATGGCTTGTCAGCACTGCTGGCAATGCTGAACAGTTGTGCTTCTGGTGTCTCCGTTGTCAATATTGATAACGGCTTCGGCGCAGGCCGCATGGCAGGGATTATCAACGGGATGAGGTGAGATCATGGATGTGCTGTGGCAGGTAGAAACCAATATCGATGATATGAATCCTCAGAATATGGAATATGTGTTTTCCCGCATTCTGGAGGCGCATGCAAATGATGTGTGGGCCGTTCCTGTGATGATGAAAAAGGGACGCATGGCGTCGATGCTGTGTGTATTGTGTACGGAGGAAAGGCTGGATACGATTCTGGAGATTGTTTTTTCCGAGACAACGTCCGTCGGTGCCCGGTATTTTCCTGTACAGCGTGCGATCTGTGACAGAGAGATCAAAACTGTTCTTGTCGATGGAGCGGAGCTGCACTGCAAAATATGTTCGTATAAAGGATGCATAACGAATATTTCAGCTGAATACGATGATTGCCGTGCAGCAGCCGTACGAACGGGAAAACCAATCAAGGAATGGCAGAGAAAAGTAAAAGAAGAGGCATATGCGCAATATGGATATACAATTAGCAAACAGGATTGAGCAGTTTAAAAAAGAACTGTCTGCACATCAGGTACACTGTTCACGGGAAAAGGACATTAATTACGGACATCAGATTGTCTGCATGGTGTCAGGTGAGGAAGCGACAGTCAATTTTTATCACGGTAAAAAAGGCATATCTGTCGTCGTGCAGGGAAAGGACAGTCCGCTGAAGCTGCTGATACGCAGGCTCGCGTCAGGGGAGACGATGCCGGAAGCCGGGTCTGCGTCAGGAATTGCGGTACCCCTGGCAGGAGGTATTCGGCCGGCTGATGTGCAGCGGTGGATCGGCTGTGATGAATCGGGCAAGGGAGACGTCTTTGGCCCGTTAGTTGGAGCGGCTTGTTTGATTACGTCTGAAGAAGAAAAAAAACTGCAGCGCATGGGGGTGTGTGACAGCAAATTATTGACGGATAAGACTATTGCGCGCTTGGCACCGGCTATTTCTGATATGCTGGGAAGTCGCTGTGTTATCCGGGTTCTTATGCCGAAAGAATATAATATACAATATGAAATGCTGCGGGCAGATCATAAAAATTTAAACCATTTATTAGGAAATCTGCATGCCGGTAATATCCATGTACTATTGTCAAAATACGAATGTCCATGTATAATAGTCGATAAGTTCGGTAAGGATGAGTATGTTCTGTCGGGGCTTCGTGCTGAGGCCGCATCTCATCAGATTATACAGGTGCCCAGGGGAGAACGGGATGCGGCGGTAGCAGCCGCGTCTATTCTTGCCAGACAGGCGTTTGTCGATGCTATGGCTGCATTGTCTGATCACTATGGCATGACGTTTCCCAAGGGGGCTTTTTTGCGGATTGAGGAGACGATTCGGACATTTCGGGATGCCTATGGCGACAGCAGGCTTGCGGATGTAGGCAAGCTTAATTTTAAAACCTTTGATTTTTTGCGGTGATATTAGTATGAACAGAATTATTATTAATGCCGATGATTTCGGCATACATACGGACGTAAATCATGCCGTCACAGAAGCCTGCCGTCATGGTGTATTGACCAGTACTTCGCTGTTGGCGTCGGGACCGGCTTTTGACGAAGCCGTACAATTGGCCCGGCAATGTCCAGAGCTTGGTATTGGTATTCACTTATGCCTTGTCGGCAGCCTGCCGCCGGTTCTTTCGCCGCAGGAGGTGCCGTCTCTTACTGGGGCGGATGGTCTGTTTCCAGAAAGCTATGCGGCATTTATAAAAAAATCCTGCACAGGGCAGATTGATTATGGGCAGGTATACCGTGAACTCGATGCTCAGATGGAAAAAATTATGTCTCTGGGCTTGCATATTACGCATGTAGACAGTCATCAGCATCTTCATGTGCTGCCGCCGGTTTGGGCGATTGTACAGGCTCTCATGAAGAAATATGAACTGCATCGCCTGCGTATTCCCCGTGAGCTCTGTTCCTTTAAGGTTATGACGGCCAATCCGGTACGGGTCATGGGACGGGACGGTTTGACCTGCTTGGCACGCCGGGCGATGAAGGATGTGCGGCGTTTGAATTTTACGACAACGGATTATTTTTGGGGCATGGTCGACGGCGGACATATGACAAAAACTAATTTGGCGTATATTATCAAAAAAATGCCCTTTGGCATACATGAAATTATGGTGCATCCCGGAATCAGTACGGGCGTCCTTTCACAGCATTTTTCATGGGGGTATCATTGGGAAGATGAATTTCATGCTCTCATGTCTCCGGATATACGCCGGCTTATAGAGCAGAAAAAGACGGAGCTGGTTCATTATGGAGCTTTGCCGTAAGAAATCGTAATACAAGGAGTGATACGACTTGAATATATTAATAACAGGCGGAGCTGGATTTATTGGATCCCATTTGACCGATGTGCTTATTCAGGAGGGGCATTGTGTTACCGTTGTGGATAATCTAAGCACCGGCAGCAGCCATAATCTGAATCCGCAGGCTGTATTTTATAATATAGATATTCGCGACAGGGAAAATATGGATCGTGTATTTGCCAGCGGGCAGTTTCAAATCGTTTTTCATGAAGCGGCGCAAACTATGGTGCCTTACTCGATTGAACATCCTATGGAGGATGCTGACCTGAATATTATGGGACTCCTGCATGTTTTGGAGCTATGCTGTCAGTATAATGTGAAAAAAATTATTTTTTCATCATCGGCGGCTGTATATGGGGATAATCCACATGTCCCAATCCGGGAGGGGGAACCGCTGCGGCCTGAATCCTTTTACGGTTTGACAAAGGTGACGGCTGAACGGTATATACAGCTTTATCACGATATTTTTGGATTATCCTATGCTATTCTGCGATATTCGAATGTGTATGGTGAACGGCAGGGGAGTCATGGTGAAGGCGGTGTGGTCTACATCTTTTCCAAGGCGCTGGCTAAAGGACATGAACTGGCCGTGTTTGGTGACGGCAATCAATCGCGTGATTTTATTTATGTAAAAGATGTTGCCCTGGCTAATGTGGCGGCTATGAAGGCAGCAGCGCCTGGTATTTATAACATCAGCACGAAGATTGAAACGACGGTCAATGCTTTAAAGGAGATATTGTGTTATTTTTCTCAGTCGGGTGTATCCGTTTCGTACGAAGCGGCGCGTCCTGGCGATATATATCGCTCGGCCCTGGATAACAGCAAGGCAGAAGAAGTGCTGCATTGGCGTCCTGCTACGAAACTGCTGCCCGGATTAATGTCTACATATACCTATTTTGCAGGGGAGGAATTGCATTGAAAGAAGACAGCAGCCGCAAATATTATTTAGTTCGTGAGGACATCCTGCCTGAGGCGATCAAAAAAACGATCCGTGTAAAGGAAATTCTCAAACTTCATCAGACGAAAACAATCAATGAAGCCGTACACATGATGGATTTGAGCCGCAGTGCCTATTATAAATACAAGGATTATGTGTTTCCTTTTTACGATGTTACGCAAGGGAAAATCGTGACGATTGCCGTCATGATTTTTGACAAGCCGGGAGAATTGTCCCAAGTGTTAAATACGGTTGCTGTCAGCAACGGCAGTATTTTGACGATTAATCAGGGCATACCTCTCCAGGGAATGGCGGATGTGAGTATATCTATAGAAACCAAAGGAATGAAAATTCCGGTGGAAGAGCTGATAAAAAAATTGGAAAAACTGTCCGGCGTCAGTAAGGTGGAAATTATCGGACAGGCATAATTATAAAGGGGGAACGGTCATGAGAAATGTTTCGATTGCGTTATTGGGCTGCGGCACTGTTGGAAAAGGGGTCATCGATTTACTGGCGATGAACGGGCCGCTTATTGAGGAACAGCTGAAAACCAAAATTACGATCAAATGGGTTCTTATCCGGGACTTGCAGAAATATGAAAGTATGGATTTGCCTGAACCTATTATGCTCACGACCAATTTCGATGATATCATCAATGATGATGATGTTGAAATCGTCGTAGAAGTAATGGGCAGCGCCGATTTTGCCAAGGAATGCATTGAAGAATGCTTCAAGCGAAAAAAAAGTGTTGTCAGCGCCAATAAAGATTTGATTGCAGATTATGGGATTCCGCTGCTCAAGCTGTCTCAGGAGCATAATGCAGACTTCCAGTTCGAAGCCAGCGTAGCCGGCGGCATTCCCATCGTGCGGCCTATGTATTCTTCTCTCAACAGTAATATTATCGAAGAAATTATTGGCATTATGAATGGCACGACCAATTATATTTTGTCTAACATGACCGAAAAGGGCATGTCTTATGAAGACGCCTTGGAAGAGGCAAAGGAAAAAGGCTATGCAGAAGCAGATCCGACCAATGATGTGAGCGGCTATGATGCGGCCCGTAAAATTGCTATTCTGGCGACCTTGGGTTTTCATTCGGCAGTTACCTTCAATGATGTTACTGTAGAAGGTATTGAAAATATTACCCAGGAGGATATTCGTCATGCTACTGAAATGGGCTATGTCATTAAACTGCTGGCCATTGCCCGTCAGGATGATGATGGTATTTCTCTCAATGTTCATCCCAGCTTTATCCGCAAAGGACATCCTTTGGCAAATGTCGGCGGGGCTTATAATGCTGTTTTTGTCCGGGGCAACTGTGTCGGCGATGTCATGATGTACGGACAGGGAGCGGGCTCGCTTCCCACGGCCAGTGCTGTCGTTAGCGATGTGATGAACGTCATTCTTCATTTTAATATCAATATTACTGGGCAGCGGGAATTCGTATGGCATGAAGTTAAGCTGAAAAATCAAAGCAGTATCTGTGCGCCGTATTATCTGCGCATGGTCGTCAACAATGCGCCTGGTGTATTGGCAGGCATTTCCCGTGTTCTTGCGGATTATAATATCAGTATTCGTTCTCTGCTGCAAAAGGATGAAACTACGGAAATCGCAGAAATCGTTATCCTCATTGACAGTTCATCTGACGGGCTGGTCAAGGAATCTCTGCAAAAAATCGAATCTCTGTCTTGTGTTCGTAAAGTTGCGAATGCGATTCGCGTAATCGAGGTGTAAAAGATGACAACACAGCTGCACGTACAAATCCCGGCCACGTCAGCCAATCTGGGGTCTGGATTTGATGCCGTAGGTATTGCTCTGGCATTCTATAACGACATGTATTTTACGGAAGAACCAGACCGGCAGGAAATTGTCATTACATTAGAGGGACTGGGGCAGGACTCTATTCCCACTTGTTTCGATGACAATCTCGTTGGCCAGGCGATGAAGGCCGTAGCCGTTAAAAATCGTCAGTTCCTTCCCAAGGGCGGTACGCTGCGTCTTGTGAACCGTATTCCGCCCAGCCGCGGTCTCGGCAGCAGCTCGGCGGCTCTTATTGGCGGTATTATTCTGGGAAATGCCTTGACTGGTTCTAAAATGACGAAAGAGGATATGTTGTCGCTGGCAACCGTTATGGAGGGGCATCCCGATAACGTGGCGCCGGCGCTGTACGGTGGCCTGGCTGTATCTATTATGGTAGATGGCCGGACGATGACCAACTCTATTCCTATCGAGGAAGATCTGTCCTTTGTCACAGTCAGTCCGCAGATAGAAGTATCGACGGAAAAAGCCCGTCAGGCCCTTCCGAAAACGATAGAATATCAAAGTGCTGTATTTAATGTAAGCCGGGTCAGTTTTCTCATATCGTCATTATTTACAAAACAATATGACCGGCTTCAATACGGGCTGCAGGATCGTCTTCACGTTCCATATCGTATCCGGCTTATTCCGGGCGGCTCGGATGTGCTGCAGGCAGCTGTCAATGCAGGGGCTCTTGGCGCTACGATCAGCGGGTCCGGATCGACGCTGATTGCTTTTGCGGCAGGGCAGGAGGATCATATCATGCATGCTATGATCCATGCCTTCAGTGCCCATGGTGTTGAAGCAGAAGGGCATATTCTCAAATGCAGCAATGAAGGAGCCAGGATTATTCCATGATACAAGATATCGGACCACATACCTATCATAATGAATATCGGCCTGTTTTCTTGACGGATCGGGGAATACTGCTGTCCTATGACGGACGCAGCGTTCTTGTTAAAACGGAGGGCGGACACCTGATATTTCCGCGCCTTTCCGACTTTCCGGACCAGGCAGGTAAGGCATTCCGCTGGCTGTTCCGGGAGGATGAGGAACAGTACTTCTGGGCGGAGCAGCCGCTGCCGGAAGGGCACGGCTTTTCCTATGTGCCTATTAATTTTCTGCGCGCTGCTGAACCTCGCTTTCAGGCTTTTGCCGGTGTAGCCGGATTATCTCTGGCAGGCTGGTACATGAATCACCGTTTTTGCGGGCAATGCGGACGACCTATGGAGCATAGCCGTACGGAACGAATGGTATACTGTGATCACTGTCATACCATGATGTATCCGCGTATCTGTCCGGCCGTTATCGTAGCTGTGCGCAACGGCAGCCGCCTTCTTATTTCCAAGTATGCCGGCCGTGAATATAAACGGGCGGCTCTTATTGCCGGTTTTGCTGAAATCGGGGAGATGATTGAAGATACTGTACATCGTGAAGTGATGGAGGAAGTCGGAGTCAAAGTGAAAAATCTGCAGTTTTATAAAAGCCAGCCATGGTGTTTTACCGATACGCTGCTGTTCGGCTTTTTTTGCGATTTGGACGGTGATGACACGCTGCACGTAGATCACGATGAATTGGCTGTGGCTCGCTGGGTTGAACGGGAGGAATTGCCTGATGATCCAGAAAAGGCAAGCCTGACGATGGAAATGATGACGTTGTTTAAAACGGGAATTTTATAGTTCTGAAACTATATTTGGCAGTGTCCGTGGTTGACAAGTACTGCTAAAATTGTTAGAATGATTACCAATACAAAGGCAAAGAGCGGAAGAAGCTGCAAAAGTCCTGGCACAGAGAGATGTCCGAATGGTGAAAGGATGTCCGAAGGGGAGTGCGGCATGTCACCCGTGAGCCGGCAGGAGGCAAGGCCTGCCCGGAAGCACCGTTATCTGCATGACAAAGTGGTCGCAGTATTGCTGCGGCAAATTAGGTGGTACCGCGGAAGAT
Organism: Megasphaera cerevisiae DSM 20462; assembly: GCF_001045675.1. Classification (GTDB taxonomy): domain Bacteria; phylum Bacillota; class Negativicutes; order Veillonellales; family Megasphaeraceae; genus Megasphaera; species Megasphaera cerevisiae. Next base: position 40,603 of record NZ_LEKT01000011.1, on the reverse strand, counting down.
GTAGCGTTCTTTCGTCCTAAGGGAAATGCCCTTGGGATGAGGGAACGCTTTTTTTATTGGCAGGAGGAATTTGTATGAAATGGAATAAGCAAAGCTTGTCAGGATATGCTCCGAATGATATTGAAATGAAATGGTATGATTTTTGGGAAAGAAATGGATATTTTCATCAGGAACCTGATCCTTCACGAAAACCGTTCAGCATCGTCATGCCGCCGCCAAACGTGACAGGGCAGCTGCACATGGGACATGCGCTGGATAATACGCTGCAGGATATTCTTGTGCGATTCAAGCGAATGGAAGGCTATAATGTTGCATGGATTCCCGGAACAGATCATGCCGGTATTGCCACACAGGTAAAAGTAGAACAGCAGCTTGCCAAGGAAGAAGGCAAGACGCGCTATGACATTGGCCGTGAAGAATTTCTCAAGCATGTATGGGCCTGGAAGGAACAATATGGCAGCCGGATTGAAAAGCAAGTTCGCCGTCTGGGTTCATCCTGTGATTGGAGCCGTAAGCGTTTTACTATGGATGATGTCTGTGCCAGAGCGGTCCGAGAAGTTTTTGTATCTCTATACGAACAGGGCCTTATTTATCAAGGCCAGCGCATTACCAACTGGTGCCCTCACTGCCATACCGCGCTGAGTGATATCGAAGTTGATCATTCTGATGTACAGGGGCATTTGTGGTATGTTACATACCCCATTATTGGGGAAGATGATTATATTATGATTGCCACGACCCGTCCGGAAACGATTATGGGCGATACGGCAGTAGCGGTTAATCCGAATGACGAACGCTTTAAAAAATATATCGGCAAGAAAGTCGTCATTCCGCTGGTAAATAGAGAGGCAAAAATCATTGCTGATGATTACGTCGATCCGGAATTCGGTACAGGCGCAGTGAAAATCACACCGGCCCACGACCCGAATGACTTTGAAATGGGCCAGCGCCATCAACTGGAATCTATCATGATCATGAATCTCGATGGGACGATGAACGAAAGTGCCGGGACTAACTATGAAGGCATGACTCGTGAAGAATGCCGCAAGGCTGTTGTTGCAGATTTGCAAGAGCTGGGACTGCTGGATCATGTAGAAGAATTGGAGCATGCTGTCGGCCATTGCTCACGGTGTAAAACGACGATCGAACCGTTTTCGACCAAGCAATGGTTCGTTAAAATGGAACCGCTTACCAAGGCTGCATTGAAGGCTGTTGCCGACGGCGAAACCAAATTTGTTCCTGACCGCTTTGCCAAAACGTATAATCATTGGCTGGAAGACGTGCACGATTGGTGCATTTCCCGGCAGCTTTGGTGGGGTCACCAGATACCGGCATGGTACTGCGATGATTGCGGCGAAACCTCTGTCAGCCGGACCGATCTGACGGAATGCCCCCATTGCCACAGCAAGCATATCCATCAGGATCCGGATGTACTGGATACATGGTTCAGCTCGGCACTTTGGCCTTTTTCAACGATGGGTTGGCCCGATGAAACCGCTGACCTTAAACGGTTTTTCCCGACGAGCGTGCTGGTGACAGGATATGACATCATTTTCTTCTGGGTAGCCCGTATGATGTTTATGACCTGCGAATTTATGAAGGATATTCCTTTTGAACATGTATTTATTCATGGCCTGGTTCGTGACAGCCAGGGTCGCAAGATGAGTAAATCCCTGGGCAATGGCATTGATCCGCTGGGCGTCTGCGAAGAATATGGTGCCGATGCGCTGCGTTTTACGCTGGTTACAGGAAACACCCCGGGTAACGACATGCGCTTCTATATGGAACGAGTCGAAGCGAATCGCAACTTTGCAAACAAGATATGGAATGCGTCAAAGTTTGTTATCATGAACCTTACGGATTATGATGCATCCTTCGTACCGCAGGATACGAATCTGACCCTGGCTGACCGCTGGATTTTAGCCTCTTTCAATGATACCGTCCGCAAGGTTACGTCAGATATTGATACATTTGAATTAGGAGATGCGGCCGATGCCGTATATAACTTTATCTGGAATTCCTACTGCGACTGGTATATCGAATTGGCAAAGCAGCGCCTGTACAAGTCGGATGATGAACAAAGCAAGCGGACGGCTCAGTATGTTCTTGTATATGTACTGACTCATACGCTGGAAATGCTTCACCCGTTTATGCCTTTTGTTACGGAACATTTGTGGCAGCATTTGCCGCATGAGGGGGAAACGATTATGGTGGCCCCCTGGCCGCAGGCGCAGCTGCAATGGGATTTTGTCAGTGATGCGGCGACGATGAACACGATGATGGAAGCCATCAAAGGAATCCGCAATATGCGTGCCGAATCAAACGTGCCCATGGGAAAAAAGGCGCCGGTTACGATGGTGCCCGCTGATGATCGCATGGCCAGTGTGCTGCGGACCTATGAGGCCTATTTCCATACGCTGGCCTTTGCCGACAAGGTTACGCTTCTCACGCCGGCAGATTCTAAGCCGGAAAATGCGGTTGTAGCCGTCGTACCGGGCATTGAAATATACCTGCAGCTCAAGGATTTGATTGATGTGGAAAAAGAAACAGCCCGGGTCCAAAAGGAACAGGCTAAATTGGAAGCGGAAATTGACCGTCTCAACAAAAAATTATCCAATCCGGGATTTTTGGCTAAGGCGCCTGATGCGGTTGTAGCTAAGGAAAAGGAAAAATTAGCCGGGTATACGGAAAAAATGACGTCGCTTACCAAACGTATGGAAGACTTGGCAGCACTGTAAAGAGGAAATCCCATGACATATGAAGAAGCAGTATATTATTTGGAACATGCCAGTGTATTCGGTATACGACCGGGACTGGAACGGATCGAGGCCTTGCTGAAACGGCTGAACAATCCGCAGCATCAATATAAAACAATTCACGTGACAGGGACCAACGGCAAGGGTTCGGTAACCGCCATGATTGCCAGCGGACTTACGGAGGCATGTATTTGTACTGGCCGGTATACATCACCGCATTTGGAGAATTATACAGAACGCATCAGCCTGAATGGCCAGGACATCAGCCGGGATGATTTTGCCGAAGCGGTGGAAGTCATCTCGCTGGCGGTGGAAGCTATGGTGCTGGAGGGGATAGAACGGCCTACAGAATTTGAAATGATTACGGCAGCGGCTTTTTGGTATTTTGCCCGGCGGAAGGTGGAGTATGCTGTTATTGAAGTCGGTCTTGGCGGACTGCTTGATTCAACCAATGTTATTACTCCTGTCGTATCAGTTATTACCAATGTATCGCTGGATCATATGAAATACTGCGGCAATACTATCAGGGAAATTGCTGTCCATAAAGCCGGTATCATTAAGGAAGGCGTGCCTGTTGTCACGACAGCAGATGGAGAGGCCTTGCAGGTTATTGCCAGGACGGCATATGATACACACAGCCGGCTGTATGCATTGGATCGCAGCTTTGATGTTATCGGCAATGCCGGGCAAACAGCTTCTGGCGGCCAGATGATCACGGTGCGGGAGACCTATGGATATTCCATCACAGCCGTACTGCCCCTTTTGGGACAGCATCAGCGGCGTAATGCCGCCGCTGCCATTATGACGTTGCTGCTTGTTGCCCGTCATGAAAAAAGGTTGACGCGGACGGCACTTCAGGCAGGGATAACGCATGTGAAGTGGCCCGGACGGTTCCAGATTCTTAAGGCTGGCGGTATGGACGTCGTTATTGACGGAGCGCATAATCCCGCAGGCATCGATACCTTCTGCCGGACCTATAAAGAGGTATTTGCTGACCGAAAGAGAGTTTTTCTTTTCTCGGTTTTGGCAGATAAGGACTATACTCGGATGGTTCAGGAACTGTTTTGCGAGGAGGACTATGTGATTTGCGCGCCGGCCCCGACGCCGCGCACGGCTGATCCTGAACAAATGGCAGCCATGCTTCCCTGCCGGGCTGATTGGGCAGATAGCTTGGTACAAGGACTGGATAAAGCTTTTGCCGCTGTGACAGATAGGCAGGTTCTCTGCATTGTCGGCTCCTTGTATATTCAAGGAGAAGTGAGACAGTATTTTCGGCATCGGTTTGCTGTGGCGTGGTAGTGAAAACGCGGCCGGTATTTTGCAGTTCGCAGTCAGCAGTCAATTAGGTGCTGATTCTGAATTATGGAGTACCGGCTACTATTTTTTTCTTTTTAAATACAGTATAATGAAGTCAAAGGAGCGATGTGATGAATCCTACGACGTATTCGACAAGCAGTTCTCACGAACGGGCACGCCTCCGCGTTGTGTATGCTCTTCTGGGAACTGTGTTTTTTATGCCGCTGAATCTGTTTGCTATGGAAGCTTTCTTTATTGCGGCGGTGTTGCAGGCGGTGTGGTATTTGTGGCGGCATAACGAGCTTATCTTCGTCAGGACCGCGTTGTTTATTCCAGCAGCGGGATTTACCCTGACGGCACTGCTGTCTCTCGTCGGTTCGCCGCATATACTGATGGGGACGGCTTTTTATGCATTTACGGTACTGCAATATTTTTTGCTGTACACCATGACAGCCTTTTTTATCCGCGGCGAGAGGGAACGGCGTCTCGTCTTGTTTTTTATGCTTATGAGTGCTTTTTGTGTGGCCTTGTATGGGCTATATCAATATGCGCATATGCTGATTTTGCACAACAAGGAATGGGTGGATCATTCGGCTTTTCCACTGCTGCGGCGGCGCATGTATTCCACGTTGTATAATCCTAATTTGTTATCGGCATTTATGCTTATGCTTATGGGACTGGCAGCGTCTCTGACGTTGGGGACGCGCCATGCCTGGCATCGGGGCCTGTACTTAGGGTTGCTTTTTCTTTTGACGCTGTGTCTGATTCTGACATACTCACGCGGAGCTTGGATCAGTGTTTGCGCTCTTGTTTTTTTCTTTGGCCTGGTATGGGATAAAAGAGTATGGCTTCTTCTGCTGCTGCTGCCGGGGATATTATTTTTTTACCATGGCGGCGTAGCGGATCGTCTCTTGTCTATTTTCAGTCACAGTGGGGCCGATACTTCTGTTTCAATGCGTTTGGATATGTGGACAGCTGCTGTATCCATGATAGCCGATCATCCTTTTCTGGGGATTGGCTGGGGGGCATTTAAATATGTGTATCCCGTATATAATGAACTGATCCAACAGGCCGGTATCACTATCTTTCACGCCCACAATATGTTTCTCAATATTTTTGCGGAAACGGGCATCCTCGGATTTTTCTTCTTTATGTGGTTTTTCTTTGGTAATGCATGGCATGCTCTGCGTTTTTTGCGATATGTCAAAGAATCTGCCTTTGACCGGTCTGTTGCTATGAGCATGGCGGCCGCTGTTGTTTCTATTACCATAAGCGGAATGAGTGATTATGATTTATTTAGTACTCAGATTTCACTTACTTTTTGGCTTTTGTGCGGAATATTTGCAAATATGTCTCTAGAATATCAAAAAAATGTTAAAAAAAGTTTGCGAAATAATTCACAATGATATATAATGTCTGTATGATTATTGTGTAAATTTATTCAGGCAATAACGATGGAATCACATTGAAGTGACAAATGGAGGATGTATCCATGAGACAGAAAAAGGCAATATCGGATGCCGTCATCGAAAGATTGCCGCTGTACTACAGGGACCTATTGTTGCTGCAAGATGCGGGAATTGATATTATTTCTTCCGAAAAATTGGGTGAACGGCTGGGCATTACGCCAGAGCAGATTCGGAAGGATCTGACCTGCTTTGGTGCTTTCGGAAAAAAAGGTGTCGGGTACTATGTAAGTGAGTTATGTCAGCAGATCGTAGAAATTATTGGATTACAGCAGCATTGGAAGGTAGGTATCGCGGGGATCGGACATTTAGGCTGGGCCTTGGCTAACTATAAGACCTTTGGGCGGCTGGGCTTTCGTACGACTGGATTGTTTGATGTGGATCACCGGATTATTGGCCAAAATGTAGGTGGGGTCGTCGTGACACCTATTGTGGAAATGAGAGAAGTTATTCAGAGTGAAGGTATTCAAATTGGTATTATTACCACTCCGGCAGCAGTAGCGCAGCAGGTAGCCGACCAAATGGTTGAAGCTGGAATCAAGGGGATTTTATCCTTTGCGCCGCTTCGTCTGAGTGTTCCTGATCATATTTTTGTATTCCGGGAAGATTTGTCTATCGGTCTCAGCCGTATTTCTTATTATTTGACAAATAAGCCGCAGGGACAGGAAACGTAATAATCTGCGATCCAACATCGTATGTAGAGAAATAAGCTAAGGAACTTTTCCTTGGCTTATTTTTTTATATTATTTTATTGCATATTTTATGGAATAACAATAAAAGTATACGAAAATATACTGGAAAAAATTATTTTAACTGGTATAATAAAGATGAAATAATATTTTTTGTATACGTTTGCTTTTATAGCATATTTATTGATTACTTATGATACAGGATGGAAGGGGGATATATACAAATCGAGGATGGTTAAGATCAAATAGCCTTGAATCTTTATGAGGATAAAAAAGATGCGTATGCAATTAATATGTAAGTTTTTTGATTATAGTTCTGTATAGCTATTATTAGAGGGGACGTATATTATGAATAAAGTACATAAGATTGTGTGGAATGCGGCACGAAATTGTTATGTCGTTGGGTCTGAATTTATTGGTTCTTTCAATACGGGGGGGGGGGGTATAAAAGAGAATATATAAGCCGTTATTGTATTCAAACATGGCTGGCCGTATGTGTTGCCTGCGGAATGATACTGGGAGGCGCCGGTGCGACGGAAAAATGGCAGTATGCGGCGTTTTTGTATAATGAAAGTACAGATTGGAATTTGGGAGACCAGCAAACAATTAGTAACGGAAACCAACGGCAGTCAACTCTACGCGACGGATATAGCGGTCATAAATAATAGCCAGAGCATTAATATGCTGGGCGGTTCTATCCGTAAACTGGACCGCCGCGTGAATAAGGTCGGTGCCGGGGCGGCAGCCTTGGCAGCGCTGCATCCGCTGGATTTCGATCCCGATGACAAATGGGATTTCGCGGCAGGATACGGCAATTATGCCGGCGCCAATGCGGTGGCTGTGGGGGCGTATTACCGGCCGAATGAAGATACGATGTTTAATGTGGGCGGCAGCTTTGGCAATGGGGAAAATATGGTTAATGCCGGCCTATCCTTCAAACTCGGGCAGGGTAATGGTGTTTCCACGTCCCGTGTCGCTATGGCAAAAGAATTGAAGGAAGTCCGTACTGTCGTGGCCAAACAAGATGAACAGATCCGGAAATTGACGGCTTTGGTCAATGCACTGGTCGGCGCCGGACAGGCGTTACCAGTCGATCAAGCTCAAATGTTCCCGGATGTGCCGGAAAATCACTGGGCGTACGAAGCTGTACAGGCTATGGCAAAGAATGGCCTGGTGGAAGGCTATCCCGATGGAACCTTTGGCGGCAGCCGGTCGATGACCCGTTATGAATTTGCTCAGATTGTGCATCGGGCTCTTCAGAAAGGGACAGACGTCAATGCTCGTCTGATCAGCGAATTCAAGCCGGAACTGAAGCATATCCGCATTGACGTGATTGCCAAAGATAAAGAAGGCAATCCGGCGATTGAGCGGATCCGGGTCAATCAATAAATTGCACCGCCATATATGCATAATAGAAAACGGCACTTGTTTGTAAAAAGCAGGTCTGCATTATAAAACACAGCATGCCCTATATGGTTTCATTAATATAGGGCATGCTGTGTTTATTTTTGCAGGTGAAGGTCTTCATGGTAGGCACGAGTCGCGTCACGCTGCGTAATATAGTTTTGTTCGGCCATGAGGGCCAGCACGACTTGCTGACGCCGGCGGGCGGCCGTATAATTTTCCAGGGGATTATAATAGGTCGGGGCTTGCAGCAATCCGGCCAGCATAGAGGATTGGGCCAGAGTAAGCTTATCGCAGGGGATGCCATAGTAAATGCGGCAGGCGTCTTCTATACCGGTGGCATTGGCGCCGAAGTAAGCCGAATTCAGGTAGATTTCCAGTATTTCATCCTTGGTGTAGTTTCGTTCCAGTAAAATGGACAGGACAAGCTCCTGGATTTTTCGCGTCAGCGTTCGCTCATGTGATAAAAACACATTTTTGACGACCTGCTGACTGATGGTACTGCCACCTTCTAAGGTTTCGCCAGAGTTGAAGTTTACCATCATAGCACGCATGATACCGATGGGATCTATGGCCCCGTGTTCGTAAAATCGCCGGTCTTCAGTGGCAATGACGGCCTGCTGCATTGGACGGGGAATGACGCTGATAGAAACGTACATCGGCATGGCTTTGATTTTTTCATTTATTGCTTCGCGGAAGTGAAGGTACGGATATAGCTTTTGCTTTGCTGTGCCGGCAGACGGTATCCAGCCGGAGACTTTTTCTGTCCAGGATGCTGCGGCAGCTGGCTTTGCGGGTTTCGATGTGTCTGTAAGGATATTCCATGAGGCACAGGCGGCAAAGGCGAGCAAAAAGATGAAAAGATATTTTTTCTTCATAGGTCCTCCTGTATGCAGTATTATTGTATCATATTTTTTACATTTTTTATATTAAACAATACGATTAAAGGAAGCTTGTTAAAAAAATGTTAGCAAATTTTATGCATTATACTTGCATATTATTCCATAAAGGTGTATACTATCAACCGTAGACAGTTATGAGGTAAGTTTAGTTGCTTATACTGCATAGAGGAGGATATTGTGATGAGTACCATAAAAAAAATTGTATTAGCATATTCCGGCGGATTGGATACATCTGTTATTATTCCGTGGTTAAAAGAAAATTATAAAGGGGCCGAAGTTATTGCTGCCTGTGCGGATGTAGGACAGCCTGATGACTTTGCGGCGATTGAAAAAAAGGCATATGCGTCTGGCGCTTCTAAAGTGTATGTTATGGACATCAAGAAAGAATTTCTGGAAGACTATGTATGGCCTACCGTCAAGGCCGGCGCAGTGTATGAAGGTAAATACCTGCTGGGTACATCTTTTGCCCGTCCGCTTATTTCCAAAAAGCTTGTGGATATTGCCAAGAAGGAAGGCGCCGACGCAATTGCTCATGGCGCTACCGGCAAGGGAAACGATCAGGTTCGGTTTGAGTTGACTGTCAAGGCACTGGCTCCGGAAATTACGCTGATTGCACCGTGGAGAATGTGGGATCTGAAATCCCGTGAAGATGAGCTCAAATATGCAGAAGCACATAACGTGCCTATTGATTATAAATCAGAAGAAAATCCGTATCCTTACAGCATGGACTGGAATATCTGGCATCTGAGCCATGAAGGTGATGATTTGGAAAATCCTGCCAACGCCCCGAAGAATATGGTATATATGGTCACGACACCGCCAGAACAGGCTCCGGATACACCCGAATATGTTACTGTCGATTTTGAAAAGGGAAATCCCGTGGCTGTAAACGGCAAAAAAATGGATGCCGTAGAACTCATTACAGCGCTGAACAAAATCGGAGCTAAAAATGGCATCGGCATTGTCGATATCGTGGAAAACCGTTTGGTTGGCATGAAGAGCCGCGGCATTTATGAAAATCCGGGCGGTGCGATCCTTGTGTATGCCCATCGTGAATTGGAATACCTCTGCCTGGATAGAGATACATTCCATTATAAGGAAAATATTGCCAACGAATATGCTGAACTTGTGTATGATGGCAAATGGTTCTCGCCCCTCCGCGAAGCACTTGATGCATTTGTAAATGAAACGCAGCAGACTGTGACCGGCACTGTCAAAATGAAGCTGTACAAGGGAAATATCGTCAGCGCCGGTTCTATCTCCCCATACTCCTTGTATAATGAAGAATTTGTTACCTTTGGGGAAGATGATGTATATGACCAGACCGATGCCGAAGGCTTTATCAATTTGTTTGGCCTGCCCCTCAAAATGCGGGCTCTCATGAAACAGCATGTAGAAAAAGCGGGAAAATAAGGAGCGGTTTATCATGAAATTATGGGGCGGCCGATTCACCAAGGCCACTGATAAAAGTGTAGAAGAATTCAACGCATCCATTCAATTTGATTGCCGCATGTATGCAGAGGATATTTGTGGCAGCATTGCCCATGCGACGATGCTGTCCCGGCAGGGTATTCTTTCGGCAGCGGATGCGAATGCGATCGTAGAAGGCTTGAAAAAGATTTACGGACAGATCGAGCAGGGAGAGTTTGAATTTTCCGTAGAGCTGGAGGATATCCACATGAATGTGGAAAAGCGCCTTACCGATGCTATCGGTGAGGCCGGAAAGCGTCTCCATACGGGACGCAGCCGCAATGATCAGGTCGCACTCGATACGCATCTGTACATCCGCCGGGAAATCGCGGCGGTTGCCAGACTGCTCATGCAGCTCCAGCAGGCGATGATAACGGCTGCGAAAAGGTACAGTGATGTTATTATGCCCGGATATACACATTTGCAGCGGGCACAGCCTATCCTGTTCAGTCATCATATGATGGCGTATTTTTCTATGTTGTCCCGTGATTTTATTCATTTGCAGTATGCTTGGGATATGGCGGACAGAATGCCGCTGGGTGCCGGCGCGCTGGCTGGTACGACATATCCGCTGGATCAGCCTTTTGTTGCTGAACTGCTGCATTTTGGCAAGATATATGATAACAGTCTGGATGCCGTCAGCGATCGGGATTATATTATCGCCTTTCTGGAATTTGCTGCGGTTCTTATGATGCATTTGAGCCGTTTGTCTGAGGAGTTTATCTTGTGGTCTTCCTCGGAATTCAAATTTATTGAACTGGACGACTCGCACTGTACCGGTTCGTCTATTATGCCGCAGAAAAAAAATCCGGATATTTGCGAGCTTGTCCGCGGAAAAACGGGTAGGTTCTATGGTCATCTCATGGGTGTTCTGACGATGATGAAAGGGATTCCCATGGCTTATGACAAGGACATGCAGGAAGATAAGGAAGGCGTTTTTGATGCCATTGACAATTTGAAGTTTGCTCTGACTATTTATGCGGCGATGATCAATAAAATGACGGTCAATGGTCAGCGTATGCGGGATGTGCTGGAATGTGACTTTTCCAATGCGACAGATATGGCCGATTACCTGGCCAAGAAGGGGCTGCCCTTTCGGGAGGCGCATGCCGTTGTCGGTAAAGCGGTCCACTACTGCATTGAGCAGGGAAAAGTACTGCAGCAGCTTACATTGGACGAGCTGCAGGGCATGAGTCCCTTGTTTTCTGAAGATATTCATCATTATCTGAATATTGAGACTTGTGTGCGGCAGCGTAATACATATAATGGTACATCGCCGGCTTCCGTTCAGCGTCAGTGCCATGCAGGAACGGCGGCTGTAGTCGAAGAAGAGAAACAAATAACAAAGTGGGATACTGCTGTATCTGCCGTTTATGAAGTTTTAAAATAAGCGGCTAAAAATCCGTTATGTGGATGCATAACGGATTTTTATATGTTTACTAACTTAGCATATACCGGCCTTCTGTATGTTTTATTGGCAATGAAGCTGTAAATAAGGTATAATAAACCAGTATGAGAATATTTTTATGAAGAAACAAGAAAGGAGGGGCATACCTATGTTGAATGTGGCACAAACCACACTGGCAGGCTCTGTCTCTTATAGTGGGATTGGTTTACATGCCGCGAATGAAGTTCATATGGTATTGCGCCCGGCTCCGGCCGATACTGGCATTGTTTTTGTCAGAACGGATTTACCAGGACGCCCGTCGGTACAGGCACATTTATCGTATGTTACCAATACGATGAGAGCTACGACTCTTGAAAATAAGGAAGCCAAGGTGTTTACGGTAGAACATGTACTGTCAGCATTTTGTGGTCTCCGCATCGATAATTGTATTGTCGAAATGGATTCTGCCGAACCGCCGGTTGCTGATGGCAGCAGCCTGCCCTTTGTGCGGCTTATAGAAAAAGCCGGCGTGCAGCGATTGACAGCGCCGAAGCGGATGCTGGCAGTGCGAAAACAGCACCTTGTTCAGGAAGACGATAAATTTATAGCTATTATTCCTTATGATGGGTTTCGTATTACGTTTACGTCTATCAATCCGCATCCTATGCTGGGAGTCCAGTTTTTTGATACAGAAATAACTGAACAGAATTATATAAAGGAAATCGCCTTTGCACGTACGATTGCTTTTACGGAAGAATTGGAAATGCTGAAAAAAATGGGTCTCGGTAAAGGCGGCACGATTGAAAATGTCGTCGTTTACGATAAAACGTCATGCTTGTCCAACCTGCGCATAACAGATGAATTAGTCCGGCATAAGGTGTTGGACGTTATTGGTGACTTGTCATTAGTAGGCGGGCAGTTGCAGGGGCATGTGATTGCTGTTAAATCAAGCCATAAACTGAATAATCTGCTGACACACAAAATCATCGAGGAATTTCGTTAAGGAGGAATTAGAATGACTTTGGAAGTAACGGATATTATGGAAATTTTGCCACATCGGTACCCGATGCTGCTGGTAGACCGCATTATTGAGCTGGAACCTATGAAGTATGCTGTAGGCATTAAGAATGCAACATTTGACGAATTATTTTTTCAGGGACATTTCCCAGGACAGCCCGTTATGCCCGGTGTGCTTTTGGCAGAGGCTATGGCACAGGTGGGGGGTGTCGCATTACTGTATCCGGAGGAAAATCGCGGCCTTATTCCGTATTTTACCGGTATCGACAAGCTTCGGTTCCGGCACCCTGTCCGCCCTGGTGATCAAGTTGTCATGCGTGCCGATATTGAAAAAATCAAGGGCCGTATGGGAAAGGTGAAAGCGCAGTGTCATATCGGAGATATGCTTTGTGCCGAAGGGGAATATTTGTTTGCTCTTATGCCGGGACAAAAACCCAGAAAATAAATAGAAGAATTTAGGCTGTTTTTATGAGAAAAAAAGAGAAAAAATGAAAATATGAAATATAACATGCTGATTTCATGGAAATTCAGCATGTATATTTTGTCTTATTCGATACGAATGTAATAGCAATACTGAATTTTTTACTGTTTTTAATTTAGGCGCTTGTCCGTGTAAGGGCAGGAAAGCGAGGAGTGACTTTAATGACCGAGGAAAAAGGCAGCATGCTGCAAAGCGTGATACATCCAACGGCTATTATAGATCCACAGGCAAAAATTGGCCCCAACGTAAAGATCGGACCGTATGCAGTGATCGGGCCCAATGTGACTATTGGGGAAGGCACAGAAATCATGTCTCATGTCACTATTGACGGCTGGACAACGATCGGCGAATACTGCCGGTTTTTTCCATGTGCATCCATTGGATCAGAACCGCAGGATTTGAAGTTTACCGGTGAAAAAAGCTTTGTAATTATTGGCGATCGTTCCATCTTTCGTGAATATGTGACCGTCAGCCGGGCCACTGGAGAGGGAGAGGAAACGCGTATTGGCAATGACTGCTTGTTTCAGGCGAGTACTCATATTGCCCATAACTGCATAGTTGGAAATAATGTCATTATGAGCAATTGCGCTGGTCTTGCTGGTCATGTCATTGTGGAAGACCGCGTGGTTATTGGCGGTATCGCGGGTGTTCATCAATTTGTCAAGCTGGGACGTAATTGTATGATTGGCGGCTTGGCTAAAGTCGTCCAGGATATTCCCCCCTTTGTTATTGCTGATGGACAGCCGGCACGCTGTGTCGGTTTGAACAGCGTAGGATTGTCCCGGGCCGGCGTATCCGAAGAAGTGCGGCGAGAATTGAAAAAAGCGTTTCGCCTGTTGTATCGTTCGGGCTTGAATCTGCGTCAGGCTATTGCTGAAATGGAGCAGGAGCTGGACAGCTCGGAAGAAGTAGAACATTTTCTGCGTTTTCTCCGCAATGCAGATCGAGGAATTTGCAGAGGTACAAAAGAGTAATGCTGCATAAAGGGGAGGCGAGCCGTTCTCGCCTCTTTTTTTGTGTATATGGGCGTGGTATACTGACATGCGTCCTGTTTTTTTGTATAATATAAAGATGAGTAATTTCTATTCTTTTTTTAAGGGTGATTGGTAATGGAAAAAATCGGATTACTTGCCGGCATTGGTTATTTACCTGTGGAATTTATGCGTGCTGCAAAAAAAACGGGACATGCCGTCGTTGTCGTTGCAGTAGTCAATGAGGCGGCGCCGGAGCTTGCCGCAGAAGCGGATGCATATTATGACATTAATGTGGCAAAGCTGGATAAGATCATCAAGACCATGAGGCGGGAAGGTGTTTCTAAGGTCACGATGATTGGTAAGGTTACGAAGGAAATATTATTTAAAGGCTTGAAGGTTCCGGATTTACGGGCATTGAAGCTGCTGGCCAGATTGCGAAACCGCAAGGATGATACGATTATGCTGGCTATTGTCGAGGAGCTGGCAAAAGACGGTATCGAGGTGGTTGATCAGACGTTGTATTTACGGCCTCTTATGCCGGCAGCAGGTGTTTTGACGAAACGAAAACCTACGGCAGAAGAAGAGAATGATATTCGTTTTGGGTTTGCTGCGGCAAAGGCCATCGGCGGGATGGATATTGGTCAAACTGTTGTTGTCAAGCATCAGGCTGTCATGGCGGTAGAGGCCATTGAGGGAACCGATGCCTGCATACGACGCGGCGGCGCACTGGGAAGAAGCGGTGCTGTTGTCGTGAAGGTAGCTAAACCCAATCAGGACGTTCGCTTTGATGTGCCGGCCGTCGGCCGGACGACGGTAGAATCTATGATTGAAAGTCAATGTTCGGTTCTGGCGGTGGAAGCAGGGAGAACCTTATTTGTCGAGCAGCGGGATGTATTGGAACTGGCCGAAGCACACCATATCTGCATTTGTGCTGTGGATAAGACTTTTTGATATAGGAGTATCTATGAAAATTATGTTTTCAGCCGGAGAAGCGTCGGGTGACATGCATGGTGCCAATTTGGCCAGAGCGCTGCGCCAGGCTGATCCGAAAATCGAACTTATTGGTATGGGCGGCACACTTATGCAGCGTGCCGGTGTGCGCATCGTTTACGATATTCAAAATCTGGGTGTTATTGGCATTGGGGAAATACTGCGAAAAATTCCATTTTTTTTTCGTCTCCGCAATTTTCTCCTGCAGACGATGGAGAAGGAAAAGCCGGATGCTCTTGTATGTATTGATTATCCCGGATTCAATATGCGGCTTATAAAAAAAGCCAAGGAAGCAGGCATTCCTGTTATATATTACATTCTGCCGACCATTTGGGCCTGGCATAAAAGCAGGGGCAAGGTTATTGCGGCATATACGGATCTGGCGATTGCGCTGTTTCCATTTGAGGCAGAACTATATAAAAAGATCGGTACGAATGTCATTTATACGGGTCATCCGCTCCTGGATGCTGTTCGGCCGGACATGGGCAGAGAAGAGGCACTTTCCTTTTTTGGCTTGGAACGACAAAAGAAAACGGTACTTCTCATGCCGGGCAGCCGTGTGCAGGAGGTGATGGGGCTTCTGCCGTGTATGCTGGCAGCGGCAAAATTAATTGTCAAGCAGGTGCCGGAGGTGCAATTTATCCTGCCGAAGGCTTCGACAATTGATCGGGCTGTGCTGGATCGGATGATACGAGCTGCCGATGTTCCGGTTACCATCGGGGAGAATCATGTATATGATATGATGAATCTCAGTACGGCAGCTATTGCCGCATCCGGGACCGCAACATTAGAAACGGCTCTTATGGAGCTTCCGACACTTTTGATTTACCGGGTCAGTGCCTTGACCTATGCTTTGTCTAAAGTGCTGGTGCATATAGATAATATTGGATTGCCCAATATTATTATGGGACGGCGTATTATGCCGGAATTATGGCAGAATGCCGTAACAGCGGAACACATAGCCCAGATCGTCATACCTATGCTGACAGATGTCAAGCGGCATCGGGAGCTGAGTGACGCTATGACGGCAGTGCGCCGGACTATGGGAGAAAGCGGCAGTATTGACCGTACAGCCACAGCTATACTACATTTCGTTAAGGAGAAACATGCTGAATGACGCAATATAATAGTTTACAAAGTTATAAACGGTTGTTGATGTTTATCAAACCCTACAAAAAACGTCTTGTCATAGCCGTTATCTGTATGGCGTTTTCCGGTGCGAGTAATGTTGTCGTACCGTGGCTTATTAAAGATGTCATCGACAAGGTATTGGCAAATAAAGATATTTATACACTCAACCTGATTGTCATCGGCATCTTGATACTGTTTTTGCTGCGGGGATTCTTTTATTTCGGGCAGCGGTATCTGATGAGCTATGTCGGGCAGAAAATTGTCAATGATATACGCGAAAAGCTGTATCGTCATTTGCAGGTATTGTCGTTATCTTACTTTGACCGGCGCAAAACCGGCAATATTATGAGTAATCTGACCAATGATGTTACTGCACTGCAGACGGCAATTGCCGGAAATCTTATTTCGTTTGTTCAGGAAGCGGTCATTTTGATTGGGTCGCTCGTCTCCATGCTGTTTTTATATTGGAGACTGACACTGCTGACATTGGTGATTGTACCGCTGGTCATCTTTACAATTAATTTTTTTGGCAGCCGCCTGCGCTTGGCCGGGCATGAGGTTCAGGGGAAACTGGCTGATATTACGACCTTATTGGAAGAGTCTATTTCAGGTATCCGCATTATTCGCTCCTTTAACCGTGAAGATTACGAAATTAAACGATTTCTCGTACAAAATGATAATAACTTCTGGGCGCTCATGCAGACAACTAAACTGACGTCTCTGCTGACCCCATTTATACAGTTTTTTGCCGCTATTGCCGTGACAGCGATTATCTGGTATGGAGGGATCAGTGTTATTAATGGTGATATGACCGCCGGCGCGTTGATTGCGTTTTTGATTTATGCTATCAATTTGGCTAATCCGGTGCGGCGTATCAGTGAAATTTATGGTGAAATCCAAAAATCTCTGGCGGCTGCGGATCGTGTCTTTGATACATTGGACACGGAATCGGATGTAAAAGAAAAGAACGATGCTGTGACGCTTCCTTTCGTCAAAGGGAATATTACGTTTCATGAAGTGTCCTTTTCATATGATGAAGAGCATCCGGCATTGACTCATTTTAATTTGGCTATCAAGCCCGGACAGGTTGTGGCGCTGGTGGGACCGAGCGGTGCCGGAAAATCGACAGTGGCCAATCTGCTGCCTCGTTTTTATGATGTGAACAGCGGCAGTCTGACGATTGATGGTACTGATGTTCGTGATGTGACCTTTGCCTCTCTGCGTCAGCAGATCGGGCTGGTACCGCAGGAAACTCTGCTTTTTAATGCGACCATACGGGAAAATATTTTGTATGGCCGGCTGGATGCCAGTGAGGAAGAGATTGTTGCGGCTGCCGAAGCTGCTAATGCTCATGAATTTATACTGGAATTGCCCGGCGGATATGATGCGGTTGTTGGTGACAGAGGCAGTGCTCTTTCCGGCGGACAGCGCCAGCGCATTGCTATTGCCCGCGCTATTTTGAAAAACCCCCGTATTTTAATCTTGGACGAAGCGACGTCCGCGCTGGATACGGAGAGTGAAAAAATAGTGCAGGCGGCTTTGGACCGTCTGATGGAAGGCAGGACTGCAGTCGTCATTGCGCATAGGCTGAGTACAGTACGAAATGCTGATCATATTGTCGTTATTGATCACGGTCATATTGTTGAAGAAGGAACCCATAAAGAACTGTTGGCACAGCATGGTTTATATGCTAATCTGTATGCTGTTCAGTTTAAAGATAAATCGGAAGGGCGGAATACATGAAAATTAATTTGAAGGTAAGTTCGATGTATTGGATGTACAATATATTGTTGTTGATGTATTGGGCTGCCTTGATTCCTATGCTGATTTACCGCCTGTTTAAAGAGGAAGGCTTTTATCAGAGAATCAAACAGAGCATCGGCTATTTGCCTGATGATTTAAAAAGAAAAATATCGGATCGCCATGCTATTTGGGTCCATGCCGCATCAGTTGGCGAGATTGTGGCCGCAAGTCCGATTGTCCGGGAAATGCGTAAAACGCATCCCAATGAGGTCATCATCGTATCTGTCGTTACGGCGACGGGATTCCGTATGGCCCATCAAATCATTAAAGGTGCCGATGGGATTTTATATTTCCCCTTAGATCTTCCGTATTTCACCAACCGGATATTGAGTATTGTCAAACCCAAGATCATTGTTCTTGTGGAAACGGAAATCTGGCCTAATTTTCTGCGTATTGCCGACAATAAACAGATTCCCGTTATGATGATGAACGGACGAATCAGCCAGCGCAGTGCCGTGAGATATCGCCTGATCACCTTTTTTACACGCCGTGTCTTGTCCACGATTCGTATTTTTTGTATGCAGAGCCGGATTGATGCGCAGTATATTATTGATATCGGGGCAGATCCCAATAAGGTCATCGTAACTGGAAATACAAAATATGATCAGACCTACGGCATTGTTACGGAGGAAGAAAAAAAGCGTTTTCTCCACGAATTGGGGTTTGCGGAGGGAA
This sequence comes from Megasphaera cerevisiae DSM 20462, assembly GCF_001045675.1. GTDB lineage: Bacteria > Bacillota > Negativicutes > Veillonellales > Megasphaeraceae > Megasphaera > Megasphaera cerevisiae. Next base: position 22,162 of record NZ_LEKT01000011.1, on the reverse strand, counting down.
CCTATCCGATCATGATCGCCGGAAGCACGCATAAGGGCGAAAATAGCTCTGTTTATAAGGCCTTCTGCACTATTCGCAGGGAATTTCCCAAGGCTCGCCTTATTATAGCGCCACGCTATATTTACCAGGCTGATCTTATACGTGATGAAGGTCTCAATCATAAGGTATCTATGGTCAAGCGAAGTGATATGAAGGCTGGAAAAATAGTTTCGCCATCTTATGACGGTGTTATCCTCGATACGATTGGTGAATTGGGACGGGTATACAGTCTGGGAGATCTTATTTTTGTGGGCGGGAGTCTGGCGCACATCGGCGGTCATAATATTTTGGAACCGGCAGCGCACGGCAAGCCAATTGTCGTCGGGCCGAATATGTTTAATTTTGTTGAAATATTTGACCTTCTCAGCCGTCGCGGCGCCTGCGCCATGGTCCGGAATGAAACTGAATTTATTAGTACGTGTTTGGATATTCTGGTACATAAGAAACGGGCGGAACAAATGATGCGCAGCTGTATCGAAGTCGTGCAGGAGAATCAAGGGGCGACAAAAAAAAACCTGGAAGAACTGCAGCGGTTATTGAATGAATTATATTAGCGGAGATGAATAAGCATGTCGTTTCGTACCAGGACTGCAGCATATTTTAATTATCTGATGCAGCCCGGACCTAAGTCGGGCTGGGACCGGACCGCGCTCCGGATATTGGAATGGCTCTCTGTCCTGTATCGGATAGGGATCAATCGCAACTGCCTGTCATATCAAAATCATCCGGAGCGTCAGGTTCTCCTGGGGGCCAAGGTTATCAGTGTGGGAAATATTACCGTAGGTGGGACGGGTAAGACGCCTGCGGTATGCATGATAGCCCGGCGTCTTTATGCCACAGGGGTTCGTGTGGCCGTATTGAATCGGGGATATCGTTCTCAGCGGGAGCAGGATACTTCTGTTATGTCTGATGGCAGCCATGTTTTCCTGTCGGCCCGGGAGGGTGGCGATGAGGCCTGTCTTATGGCACGGATCTTGTTGGGAATTCCGGTCCTTGTGGGACGGGATCGGGCGCGGAGCGGTCGGATCGCCATTGATGATTTCCAGTCGCAGGTTCTGATTCTTGACGATGGATTTCAATATTGGCAGCTGCACCGTGATTTGGATATCGTCCTTATTGATGGAACCAATCCTTTTGGCAGCGGTAATGTTCTGCCGAGGGGAATATTGCGGGAGCCTTTGGAGCATTTGAATCGAGCTGATTTATTTATTATTACGAAGACCGACCAGGCGGATCGGATTACGATAGACCATATTTATGAGGTGCTCCGATGCTATAATGCTTCAGCTCCTATTGCCGAAGCGATTCACAAGCCAGCCTGGTGTGTTCCCTTTGCGCAGTGGCATTGTATGGAGGCCGCAGACCGAACTCCGCGGTATTTCCCGAAAGGACAGGAGGCTATTGCCGTCTCCGCATTGGGAAATCCCGACTCATTTGAGCATACCATTCAAACCTTTGGCTGCCAACTCGTCGGTTCGATTCGTTACGATGATCACTACAGTTATACGGAGGCAGATGTAGCCGCGATGGCAGACAAAGCGGCGGCAGCTGACGCTATACTTATTACGACGGAAAAAGATGCTGTTAAACTGCCGGCAGCGTATATAGAAGACTGCCGTCTGCCGTTATATGTATTGGGAATAGAAATGGATATCGTTAAAGGAAACGACGGTATAGAAAAGATATTACAAGATATATTGGGAGGATGAATCATGAAATTTATATGTATTATTCCGTCTCGCTATGCATCTACACGCCTTCCCGGCAAACCGCTGGCGGATATTGCGGGCAAACCGATGATACAGCGCGTATATGAACAAGCATCAAAGGCCCGCAAGCTGGAACAGGTTGTTGCGGCAGTTGATAATCCAATGGTGTATGATGTGGTTATCACATTCGGCGGGCATGCCGTCATGACCCGTGAGGATCATGCCAATGGCACAGATCGTCTGGCAGAGGCCGTTTTACATTTTTCTGATGCTGATGTTATCGTTAATGTACAGGGAGATGAACCGCTTATTGCGCCAGAGGTTATTGATGCCTTATGTCAGGCGTTTGAGGATGATCCGGACCTTTCTATGGCAACTGTCGCGGCGCCCTTGGCAGAGGAAGAGTATAATGATCCCAGTGCCGTAAAAGTTGTCCTGAACAGAAAAAATGAGGCAATGTATTTTTCCCGGTCACTCATACCTTATCCGCGTAATTCTTTTGGAAATGGGATACAGCCATATAAACATATCGGTATATATGCCTATCGGCGGCCATTTCTTTTGCAGTATGCTGCCATGGAGCAAACACCGGCAGAAAAAGTAGAATCGTTGGAACAGTTGCGAGTTTTGGAAAATGGTTATAAGATTAAAGTGATACCAACAAATCACCAATTTATTGGAATTGATACACCGGAAGATTTGCAGCATATCCGGAACTATTTTGCAGATAAAGGGGAATAACGAATGGAACAAGTAAAACAAGTCAAGATTGGTAATACAACAGTCGGTAATAATGGAAAATTGTTTGTTATGGCTGGTCCGTGTGTTATCGAAGACTCTGACCGCATCCTCAAAATTGGACAGGAAATGAAGCGGATTTGCGAAAAGCTAGGCGTTACATATATTTTTAAAGCTTCTTATGATAAGGCCAATCGGTCCTCGTATCAGTCTTTCCGCGGACCGGGTTTGCGCGACGGGTTGCGTATTTTAAAAGAAATCAAACAAAAATTAGGCGTACCGGTTATCAGTGATGTTCATTCTATTGAACAAATCGGGCCGGCGGCGGAAGTTTTGGATGTACTCCAGATCCCGGCATTTCTTTGCCGGCAGACAGATTTGCTGGAGGAAGCGGCGAGAACGGGAAAGTGCATTAATGTGAAAAAAGGGCAGTTTATGGCACCGGCTGATATGAAAAATGTTCTTGAAAAAATGTCACATGTGGGAAATGAAAATTTGATTCTGACAGAACGGGGCTTTTCCCTGGGATATCATAATTTGGTTGTGGATATGAGAGGCTTTCCGATTATGAGGCGCTTTGGATACCCTGTTGTATTTGACGCCACACATAGCGTCCAACTCCCCGGAGGTGCTGGTACAAAATCGTCGGGCCAGCGTCAGTATATTGGTACGTTGGCTCGGGCCGCCGCCGGGGCAGGTATTGACGGTGTATTTATGGAGGTCCATGATAATCCGGCAGAAGCTTTATGTGACGGGCCGAATATGCTGTATTTGTCCCAGGTGGAAGACGTGCTGCGGGATATGATTGCAATTCATGACATTACCCTGCACAGCGTCAGTACGGAGAAAGAATAACAGAGGTGAATGAAATAATGGATATATTAGAAGAAGCAAGGGATGTGCTGCATCAGGAAGCCAAAGGTATTGAACGTCTTATTCCCACCTTGGATCAGAATTTTGTCAATGCCGTCAATATGATTATGGAATCCACGGGCCGCGTTATTGTCACGGGCATGGGGAAATCAGGACATATTGCACGCAAGGTTTCGGCGACCTTGTCCAGCACGGGAACTCCTTCTGTTTTTCTGCATCCGGCAGAAGGTATTCATGGTGATCTGGGTATGGTGACCGGGGAAGATGTTATTCTGGCTTTTTCCAACAGCGGTGAAACGGTGGAAATTTTGAATATTCTTCCGTCGCTGAAACGCATCGGAGCTAAGCTCATTTCTATTGTAGGCAATCATAACTCTACACTGGCCAGAAATTCGGATATTATTCTTGATGCTTCTGTTGAACGGGAAGCTTGCCCTTTGGGCCTGGCACCGACGACAAGTACTACGGTAGCGCTGGCTCTGGGAGATGCTTTGGCGGTTGTGTTGTTATCGTGCCATCATTTTACGAAAAATCAGTTTGCTATTTTTCATCCGGGTGGTGCGTTAGGGCGAAAATTGCTCCTTACGGTGGAAAATGTTATGCATAAAGGAAGCGATAATCCTGTTATTTCTGAGGACAGTACCGTGCAGGATGCATTGTTTATGATGACCGAAAAAGGGCTCGGAGCTGTTTCTGTAGTTGATGAAAACGGCGGCTTGATTGGATTGGTGACTGATGGAGACGTACGCCGCGGCCTGGAAACGGGCTCTAATTTTCTTCAGTGGCCGGTAGATGCCATGATGACCAAAAGCCCGCGATTGATTACAGATGATAAATTAGCAGCGGAAGCACTGCACATTATGGAAAAAAATCAGCCCCGTCCTATTACTGTCCTGCCCGTTGTCGATAAGGACAATAAGGCAGTAGGTATGATTCATTTGACAGATCTGCTGCGGCAGGGAGTAGTCTGATGGAACGGCAGGCATCGATCAAGCTCCTGGCATTTGATGTAGACGGTGTCTTGACAGACGGTATTTTGTATTATGGTTCATCCGGCGATATGCTGAAAGGTTTTTCAGCCCGTGACGGCATGGGCATATCCCTTGCCCGGGCCGGCGGTTTGAAAACCGCTGTTATCACAGGCCGTCAATCGCAGATGGTTGAGCAGCGTTCTCACGATCTCTGTATTGATATTATCATTCAAAATGCGGCCTGTAAGCTTGCTGCGATGGAACAGATATGTCGGAAATTAGGAATTGGGATAGAAGAAGCTGCCTACATGGGGGATGATCTTAACGATGCAGCTCTCATTGCTCGGGCCGGTCTTGGCGGGACCCCGTCAGACGGATGCGCCGAAGCGCGTCAGGCCGCGGCTTTCATATCGTCATACGCCGGCGGTCATGGTGCGCTGCGTGAATTTGCTGAATATATTCTCAAGCGGCAAAATACATGGGATGCCGTTGTCAGCCGTTATTTCAGCGGTCAAACTGTAATGAATCAATAAGAGAAAGGAGAGTCTGTATTGTGTTTAATGAGTGGCAGTATTATGCGGTGCGGGGATTGGAAAAAATTCTTTGTCATCTTTCGTACCCTACCATCATTTCATTGGGACGCAAACTAGGCCCCCTTGTAGGCATATTTCTTAAAAAGCAGAGGCGGCGCGGTGTCTTTCATGTAATGCGTGGGATGCATTGCAGTGAAAGGGAGGCCTATCAAATCATTGACGGGTTATTTTCTAATTTGGGGCAATCTTTGGCAGAGATTTTGTATACGCCTCGGCTCAATACGAACAACATTGCTGATTTTGTAACGCTGGATCATCCGGAACGCCTGGAAGAGGCGCTGCAGCAGAATAAAGGAGTTATTGTTCTGACCGGACATATCGGGAATTGGGAATGGATGGGTGCATCTTTGGCCTTATATGGATATCCGACCACGACGATCGTCAAAAAACAGCCTAATGACCAAGTGACTCGTCTTTTGAATGAAAATCGTAAAATGATGGGACTGGAAGTCTTTGCCCGCGGCGGAAATGAAATGGTCATTGCGGCACGAGCGCTGAAACGGAAAAAAATATTAGGTTTTTTAGCTGATCAGGACGGTGGATTTCATGGCGTTCCACAAGTTTTTTTGGGAAAAATGTCTTCTACACCTAAAGGACCTGCCATGTTTGCACGGAAATTTCGATCTCCTATTATACCTGTTTTCGCAATTCATGATGAGCGCCATCATCATAAGGTTGTTATCGGCGAAATTATGTATTATGAAGATACGGGCAATAAAGAGGAAGACGTTGCAAGACTGACTCGTAAAATGGCGGTATTGACAGAGAATTTTATTAAAGCACATCCGACGGAATGGCTGTGGTTCCAGCATCGCTGGAGTACGGAACCCGAAGATATTATTGCATTGCATCAGAAACCGGAGGCAGACGGCAGTGATCATACAACAACTGAAAAAACATAAGGCTATGCTGGCAGGACTGACCCTCCTTATTGCGTTTGCTGTCTTATTGTATTGGTTTATGAATCCGGGCAAAACACCGGATCAGGAAGTCAATCCCGATCGACTGGTGGAATTTGAGGGTTCTGAGCTGGAAGAAAGCAAGGATGGAAATCTGGTCTGGCGTCTTACGGCAGACAAAATCATGATTGATCCGGATACGCAGATTATGTATTTTATTAATCCTAAGGCGTTGCTTGTCAGCAGCGACGGGACGGAAATGACTGTCACTTCGGAAAAAGGGATTGTAGATAAAACCAAGCAGACTATCCAGATTCAACCTCCGGTTAAAGCGGTAACTGATAAGGGAGATACGTTGCAGACTGATGGCAGTGTGTATTATAATATGGATACGCATGTAATTAAAGGCGGTAAAGTTGTTATGAACCGTCATGATAATACGACCCTGCGCGCGGATGCCTTTGAAACAGATTCAGGATTGAATAAGGTAAGTTTGACAGGGCATGCACAAGTGACAAAGGGGGAATAAGAAATGATACAACAGTTGCGGAAAAAGGTATTGGTTGCTGTCATAATGGGTATCATGCTTATGCCCGTGTCCGGCTCGATTGCGGCCGACAATCCGGCTGTTTCTGCTACAGCGGATGCGTTGGAATATAACGGTAAGACGCAGGTTGCGACGGCGACGGGAAATGTCGTCATTGTTCGGGAGCAGGCGACGATGACAGGTGATAAGGCCATTTATAATTTAAAAACAGCGGAAGCTGATATGGAGGGCAATGTGTCGGTTCAGCAGCCTGAAATGAATCTGACTGCATCTAAGCTTCATTCGGCCAATAGAAACTATGTTATAGCGACAGGCGATGTACGCGGTGTTTATGGAGATAAGAAGGTAAATGGCGATCAGGTCGAATATTACCTTGATCAGGATTACAGTATCGTCACGGGACATGGATATTTGGAAGCACAGGGTTCTCAGATGTGGGCAGATCATATCAGCGCATGGTTTAAGCAGATCAAGGCAGTAGGCACCGGAAATGTTCATATTGAATCGCCGGCAGATAGCTTAACTGCCTATGCTAATCAGGCCGTATATAACCAGACACCGGGAAGCAATGATGGCGTGATTCACCTGACCGGGGATGTGCATGCGACGCAGAATGGAAACTCTCTTACGGGAAATAATGTGCAAATCCGTCTGGCAGATAATTCCGTCCAAACGATGAGCCGTTCTACTATTGTCATTGTTCCGGGCAATGAATAAGGAAACGAGAGGAACCGCATGTATATTGAGACAAAAGACCTTGTAAAAACCTATAAAGAAAGAAATGCTGTCGATGGCGTCAGTATCCATGTAGATCAGGGCGAGATCGTCGGTCTTCTGGGCCCGAACGGAGCTGGGAAGACGACGACCTTTTACATGATTGTCGGTATCGAGCATCCTGATGGCGGTACGATTATGATAGATGGTAAAAATATTACAGGTCTTCCCATTCATAAGCGGGCCGCTTATGGTATTGGCTATTTGCCGCAGGAAGCATCTATTTTTCGCAAGCTGACAGTGGAAGACAACTTGCTGGCTATGCTGGAAACGACTGCGCTGACTAAAAAACAACAGCATGAAAAGGCTGTGGCCTTGATGGAGGAATTTTCAATCATAAAGCTGCGGGATCGGTTGGGCATCCAACTTTCCGGCGGTGAACGGCGTCGTGTTGAAATCGCGCGATGTCTTGTGATGGATCCGGCTTTTATTTTATTGGATGAACCTTTTGCCGGGATTGATCCGTTAGCAGTCAGCGATATTCAAGGTATTATCAGTCATTTAAAAAAACGAGGCATGGGCGTGCTCATCACGGATCATAATGTCCGCGAAACGCTGAGTATCGTAGATAAAGCATATATTCTGAGTGAGGGAAGAATTCTGTTAGAAGGAAGCCCGGAAATGATTGCGACCAATCCAGTTGCTAAAAAATTCTATCTCGGTGAAGAATTCAGAATGTAACGGTCGGGGAGACATGAATGCGAATATTAGATAAGTATATACTTAAAGAATTTATTAGTCCTTTTTTGTTCGGCGTTTGCGCATTTACCAGCGTATTTGTCGGCACAGGGACACTATACCGTATTGCCAATCTCATTAATCAGTACGGGGCATCAGCCTGGGCGGCCTTTCGCGTGTTGGTTCTGGCGATGCCGTCGATCATCGTCATGACGTTTCCCATGTCTGTACTGCTTGGCGCTTTGATGGCCTTTGGCCGTATGTCAAGTTCCAGCGAGATGATTGTCATGCGTTCGGGCGGACAGAATTTCATTCGTCTTTCCATGCCGATATTTGTAGCGGCATTTGTAATATCTCTGGGGACGACGGCTTTTAATGAATTTGTGGTTCCCAAGGCTAATAATGCGTACAATACAGTTATTAATGAAGAAATCAAGCATAATATAGCGCCATCGACACAGGATCATATTATTATTAAAAATATAAAGGGGTCGGATATCTCAAGCCTTATGTATGCCCGGCAATATGATGCAGAGACAAGGGAACTGCGGGATATTACGGTGCAGGAATTTGAAAATGATGTTCTTATGCGTGTAGAGAAGGCAGACAGAGCCGATTGGAACGGGACTAAATGGGTAATGCACGAAGGCATCATTTATGATGTTTCAGGCGGTGAAGGCGTTAAAAGAACGATGAAATTTGCAAATCAGGCGCTGCCCATTACACAACAACCGGGAAAAATCAATACTTCTCAAAAAAAGCCGGATGAACTGACGATCCGTGAGCTGCGGCAGCAAATCAAGTTATTGGATGAAAATGCTGTTGATACAAATAAGATGAAGGTGGAAATGTATAATCGGTTTGCACTGCCTTTGGCCAGTCTTGTTTGCGCTATGGTCGGTGCGCCACTGGGGATGCAGAAGCAGCGTGGCAGTTCTTCCATCGGGTTTGGTATTAGTGTTGTTGTTATTTTTATTTATTATTCCATCATGACCTTGGGGAATGCTCTTGGAAACGGGGGAAGAATTCCTCCGTATCTGGCAGCTTTTTTGCCGGATATTATCTGTGGCATTGCCGGGATTGTACTGGTGTACCGCAAGTCTAAATAACATAGGGCTGACAGTTCCGTTTTTAATTTTTTTGCGATACGGAATTGCCGGCTGTTTTTTTTAACCTCCTGTTTATGAATGAAAGAGTATAAATCTGTCAAATAAAGAATGACAGAACCTATATAATGTTATATTATAATAATGTATGGGATAAGGAGGTGCGTTATGGAATACGGATGGGTAATGCTGTTTATACTGGCCGTTATGGGCGGTATTATTGCATATCTTGGAGATAAAATCGGTTCCCAGGTCGGGAGGCGTAAAATAAAATTATTCGGTCTGCGGCCTAAATATTCATCTATCTTGATTACGATTCTGACGGGGATATGTATTGCTGCCGTGACGCTTGGTGTGATGTCCGTATTGTCGAAAAATGTACGCATCGCCTTGTTTGGCATGCATCAGCTGCAAATGCAAAAGGCAGAACTTGAAACCCAGCGGGATAAGCTTCTTATGCAGGCCCATGATTTGGGGGACGAATTAGATGAAAAAAACCGGCTTATTGCTTCTAATGAAGAACTGCTGAAACGGCAGCAGGAGCAACTGGATGGTAAAAATGAAGAAATACGCCTTACACAGATGGATCTTCAATCGGCGCAGGCTGCCCGTGATGATAAAACCCGTCAGCTTTCTGTCGTTCAGGTTGCCCTGGATGAAGCTAAAACTGATAAGGAAAAAGCGGAAGCCGATAAAAAGGTGGCCGTTGCTGATCGAGATGCTGCGCAGCAGGATCTGGCCATGCTGGAAAAAACGAAAAAGGATATGATGGATACGATTGGCTCCTTGGATAAGCGTATTCGTTTCCTTAATGAAACGATGACGAATATCCGTGAAGGAACGGTTATGTTTCGTGTCGGGGAAGTATTATCCAGTTTTGTTTTGAATGGTGGTCTGGATGAAAGCCATACGAGGGAAGAATTGAGCCGTGCCATGAGTCAAACCAATACTATGATTTGCCGGTATCTGGGGATTCAGGATGAAAAAACGGTGCTTCTATATATTTCTCCAGATGAGTTTAATGCCACGGTAAGCCGCCTTCAAAAATCTGACTCGTCTAAAAAACTTATCCGTGTGATTGCAGCTGGTAACATTATGGTAGGAGAACCGGCATTGGTTCATGTGGAAATATATGATAATAACCTGGTATACCATAAGGGAGATACTGTATATACTGTCACATTAAAAAATACCGACATTTCCAATAGCGCGGAGCTGCAGGTTATGCGTTTTTTGCATGAAGTGAACCAGCAGGCACAAAAACAAGGATTGCTTCCAGACCCGCTGACTGGGAATGTAGGTGCGCTGACGGCTACGGAAATGTTTGATACTATTTCTAAAATCAAAACACACAGCGGTTCTGATATTGTGTTGAAAGCAGTTACTACGAATGATATATATACAGAAGGACCTCTTAATATTGATATAGCTGTGGAATCTGTATATTAGCTGGGAGAGCGTCATCATGATTTTTTCTATAGATCCGGGATCAGAAAAGACGGGGATAGCCGTCCTTCGCGATGCCGGGGATTTGATTACAAAAAAAATTATACCGACAGAATCGCTGACAGAGTGCTTGGCAGAGACCTATACTGCGTTACCTTTTTCCCGAATCGTAATGGGCAACGGGACGAATCACAGGCATCTTCGTCCCGTCGTGGAACAATGGATTGCCGGCAGGATGGAGCCGATTGCTTTTAGTCTTGTCGATGAAAAATTTACGACTGTAGAAGGGCGAAGGCTGTATTTTAAATACACACCCCGGCATGGGTGGCGCCGTTTTGTGCCGTTGTCTCTGCAATATCCGCCGGAACCAGTAGACGATTTTGTCGCTTGGATTATCGGACTTCGGTATATCCGTCAACAGGGAGGAAATTTATGATTTCATATGTACTGAGAGCCTTCGGATTAGCAGTGGGGGCTTTGATATATACGATCGGTCTGGATGTGTTTTTAGTGCCCAATCACGTTATTGACGGCGGAGTTGTTGGTATTTCTCTTATGGCTGCGCAGGTGACGGGCATTAGCTTCAGTATATTTGTGGTTATTTTCAATATCCCCTTTTTTATTTTCGGATACAAAAAAATAGGAGCATTATTTACGTTGTCGTCCTTGTTTTCTGTTTTATGTTTGGCAGTTTGGAGCAACTTTATTCATTACCGGCCTGTTACATCAGATCCTTTTTTATCAACTATTTATGGTGGGATTATCATCGGGTTAGGTGTTGGGCTGATCATTCGCTGGGGCGGGTCACTGGATGGCACAGAAATACTTGCTATCATAGCAGATAAGAAAACTCCTTTTTCCGTTGGAGAAATTATCATGTTTTTCAATCTTTTTATTTTAGGCTGTTCCGGCTTTGTGTTCAATTGGGATAGTGCTATGTATTCATTAGTTGCATATTTTATTGCATATAAAATGATTGATGTGGTAACGAACGGGCTGGATGAAATGAAAGGAATATTGATTGTCACATCTCGCCATGATGAGGTGGTACACTGCATTACCCATCAAATGGGTCGGGCAGTTACTCTGCTAAACGGTGAAGGGGCATATAAGCATGAAAAAACAATGGTCTTGTACTGCGTTGTTTCCCGCTTGGAAATCACAAAGGTGAAAAATGCGGTTCGGAGCGTTGACCCACAGGCATTTATTTCTATTTTTGATATTAATGAAGCTCATGGCGGATTATTCAGACGGAAATTCCAGCATGGATAATTAATGATTGACATAATTGATATATTTGCTATTATAATAAAATAATGTTTGTTTAAATTATTGGGTACATTGAGACTTGATTTACAGTCTTGCAGGAGGCATACAATGGCACAGTTAAATTTTAATATTGAGGATGTATGTGGCACGCTATCGGAAAATAAAGACGGCTGGCGCAAGGAATTGACCTTTATCAGCTGGAACAACAGAGCTCCGAAATTTGATCTTCGTTCATGGGATCCCGATTATCAGGCTATGACCAAGGGGATTACGATGACGAAGGAAGAAGTAATGAAGCTGCGCGATGTGTTGAATGAATTGGATTTCGATAAATATTAAGGAGTGATGAAAAAGTATGCTTTCAAAAGTTCAATGACGAATGGAAAGAAAGCATACTTTTTCCATGTGCTTGCAAAACTTTACGAAACATTATATAATCTCTAGTTGTATGTACTGTTAGTACTTGGTCATAATTTTAAAGGTGATGAAATGGTTCGTATAGCAAGAGATAAACGACATACCTTATTGAGAAAACGAATAGAAGAAAATCCTTTTATCAATGATGAAGAATTGGCTGAAGAGTTTTCCGTGAGTGTTGCAACGGTACGGCTGGATCGGATGGCTTTGGGAATTCCCGAAATGCGTATCCGTATTAAGCAGAAAGCAGAAGCAGCACAGCCCAGACTCCGTAATGCAGACCTTGTAGGTGAATTAGTTGACTGTATAATTGGCAAAAGTGCCATCTCTATTATGACAGCGACTGAGGACATGGCAGATGAAGCACATATTGTGCGCTCCCAATGCTTATATGCCCAGGCAAATTCTCTGACTCGGGCGGTGCTCAACCTGCCTGTATGTATTACGGCGGTGGCCAATATTAAATATAAACAGCCGGTTACGATTGGTGATAAGCTTATCGCTAAGGCGGAGGTTATACGCCGGCGGGATCAGAAATATTATGTATGGGTGAAAATACGAAAAAACGCGAAAGAAGTTTTTCGTGCTAAATTTATGATAGAATCTTTGGAATAATGGAGCGTAATAAATGAAAATAGCTGTAGATGCTATGGGCGGCGATTATGCACCGGAAGAAGTCGTAATCGGTGCTATTGAGGCCGCTGAAACATATAATTTAGATGTCGCCTTGGTAGGTGATGAAAAAAGAATACAGGAAGTTTTGAGAAAATATGGTGCGCAGGAGAATACACGATTGACTGTCGTGCACGCCAGTCAGGTTATCGAAATGGGAGAGCACCCGGCGCAGGCTATTCGTAAAAAGAGGGATGCCTCTATTGTCGTGGCAACCCGGCTGGTTAAGGAAGGCTGCTGTGACGCCGTTGTAGCTCCTGGCAGTACGGGTGCGGCAGTAACTGCGGCCTTACTGGGGCTGGGCAGGATTAAGGGAATTGAACGCCCCTGTATTGCGACGCCGATTCCTTCTAAAAAGGGGATTACGGTACTGCTGGATTCAGGTGCTAATTCTAATAGCAAACCGCAGCATCTGGTGGAAGGTGCTATTATGGGGTTTCATTATGCCAAGTATATTCTTGGTATAGAGAAACCGACAGTAGGGCTGCTGAATATCGGTGAAGAAGCGTCTAAAGGTAATGAGTTATCCCAGGCGACCTATCCGCTGCTGGAAAAATTAAAAACGATTTCTTTTTATGGCAATGTGGAAGGTCGGGATATACCGCAGGGAACTGTTGACGTTGTCGTTTGTGACGGTTTTGTTGGCAATGTGATACTAAAGTTTGGTGAAGGCATGGCTATGTTTATCATCAGGCTGGTAAAAGATACGATCAAACAAAGCGGATTTATTGCAAAGTTAGGTGCGTTGGCAATCTACCCGGCTTTGAAATCACTGAAAAAGCGATTGGATTTTACCGAATATGGAGGAGCTCCTTTATTGGGAGTTGATGGAAGCTTTATCATTTGTCATGGCAGTTCTAAGGCTAAGGCGATAAAAAATGCGATTCGCGTTGCCGGTGAGCTGGTACAGCAGGACGTAGTAGGCCATATTCGCAAAAGTATTGAGGAAGAAGAGGTAGAACAGTATGATAGTGAAAGCTAATCCGGCAGGGATATTGGGAACCGGACACTATGTTCCTGATAAAATCGTGACGAACGCCGATCTGGAAAAAATGGTTGAAACGTCTGACGAGTGGATTCAGTCGCGTACGGGCATACGGGAACGGCATATCGCTCCAGACGGCATCAATACGTCGGATATGTGTACGATTGCCGCCAGGCAGGCTCTGGAAATGGCGCATACTAAACCGGAAGAAGTAGATATGATTATCGTATGCACGCTGACACCGGATACAACAATACCCTCGACAGCTTGTATTGTTCAAAAAAATCTGGGAGCTGTTCACGCTGCTGTGTTTGACTTATATGCAGCATGTTCCGGCTTTGTGTATGGAGCAATCACGGCTTCTCAATATATCGAAAGCGGTATGTGTAAGCGAGTTCTCGTTATCGGTGCGGAAATATTAAGCCGGTTTATGGACTTTACGGACCGGAATACGTGTGTATTATTTGGTGATGGAGCTGGTGCTGCCGTGCTGGGTCCCGTAGAACAGGGGTATGGTATTTTGGGTGCTGATATGGGTGCAGACGGCAATGGCGGCAAGTATCTGCATATCCCTTCGAGTGGGGTGGCGATTCTGCCGACAGACGAAGCGCGGGCGAAACATTTGACATATATCAAGATGGACGGCAAGGAAGTATATAAATTTGCTGTCAGGGTGATGGGGCGAACGGCTGAAAAGGCGTTGGAGCGGGCTGGCCTTACGCATGAGGATATTGATTTGCTGGTTCCTCATCAGGCGAATATCCGCATTATTCAATCGGCTGCTAAACGGCTTCACCTGCCAATGGAAAAAGTTTTTGTAAATATTGATAAATATGCCAATACCTCTGGGGCATCTATTCCGATTGCTCTTGATGAAGCTAATCATCAGGGCTGCATGAAAAAGGGAGATATTATCGTTCTGGCAGGATTTGGCGCTGGTCTTACGTGGGCTGGTCTGGTTATGAAGTGGTATTAAATAGAGCGATGAGGTGATATAACAATGAAGAAAGCATTTATTTTTCCCGGTCAGGGCGCACAGAAAACAGGAATGGTCAAAGACTTGTATGAAGCATATCCAGTTGTGCGGCATCTTTTTGAAGAAGCCGATGACGCATTGGATTTTTCCCTGACCAAGCTGTGCTTTGAAGGACCCGATGAAGAATTAATGAAAACGTATAATACCCAGCCGGCTATTTTGACAGCAAGCACTGCCTGCTGCCGCATATTGGCGCAGGAAGGAATTACGCCGGATATTGCCGCAGGGCATAGTCTTGGGGAATATTCCGCACTCGTGGCTGCCGGGGCACTTACTTTTGCGGACGCAGTGCGAACGGTACGTCTGCGCGGACAGTTTATGCAGGATGCCGTTCCTCTCGGAGAAGGCGGTATGGCGGCTATTTTGGGATTGGACGAAGATAAAATTCAGGAAATCTGCGGACAAATTTGTTCTGATGGCGGAGTTGTTCAGGCTGTTAATTTTAACTGCCCCGGACAAACTGTTATTGCCGGCAGTACAAAGGCTGTGGAAGCCGCCGCTGCGGCAATGAAAGAAGCTGGGGCTAAAAGAGCTGTTCTTCTTCAGGTCAGTGCACCGTTTCACAGCACGTTGATGGAACCGGCGGCGAAACGGCTGTCAGAGGTTTTGGATACGATTTCTATTTCCAATGCCCGTATCCCCGTAGTGGCTAATGTGAATGGCAAGGTGGAAACAACGGCAGCTGATATTAAGGCGTCTTTGGTCAAACAGGCGGCCAGTCCGGTTCGTTGGATTGAATGTACGAAAACAATGGTTGATTTTGGTGCTGAAACGTTTATTGAAGTAGGGCCGGGTAAAACTCTTTGCGGGTTTAATCGTAAGATTGACAGGAAAATCCACAGCGAAAATGTGGAAGATATTTCTTCCTTACAGAAAACACTTGAATTTTTCCAGGGGGTTCGATAAAATGCTTTTAACAGGAAAAAACGCGATTGTAACGGGTGGTTCACGTGGGATTGGCCGTGCCATTGCGATTTCTCTGGCACAGCAGGGCGCAGCCGTAGCTGTCGTGTATGCCGGTAATACGGCGGCGGCAGAAGAAACTCTGCAAATGATAGAAGAAAAGGGCGGACACGGTATTCTTTTCCAATGTAATGTTGCGGATGATGTGGCTGTTGCGGATATGGTAAAGTCAGTGAAGGAGCAATTGGGTTCCGTGGATATTCTGGTGAATAATGCTGGCATTACGCGTGACGGACTGCTGATGCGCATGAAGGAATCAGACTGGCAGGCTGTTTTGGATATAAACCTGACAGGTGCATTTCACTGTACCAAGGCTGTTTCCAAGATCATGATGAAGCAGCGCAGTGGCGCTATTGTTAATATCACTTCGGTTGTTGGTCTTACCGGCAACGCCGGGCAGGTTAATTATGCGGCTGCAAAAGCCGGAATTCTTGGATTTACTAAATCAGTTGCTAAAGAACTGGCATCTCGCGGCATTCGTGCCAATGCGGTGGCACCAGGCTGTATTGATACCGATATGACTGCTGTTTTGGGTGATTCTGTTATTGAAGAAATGATAAAAACGATTCCGATGGGCCGTGTTGCAAAACCGGAAGAGGTGGCTCAGGCCGTGGTATTCCTCGCATCGGATAATGCCAGCTATATTACCGGACAAGTTCTCAACGTAGACGGCGGTATGGTAATGTAATATAGGCAGGTAATCCCATTGAAAGGGGGTGAATTGGAAATGAGTGAAGAAACTACTTTTGAAAAAGTGAAGAGCATTGTTGTTGAACAGTTAGGCGTTGACGAAAAAGAAGTCAAAATGGACGCTGCTTACATTGATGATTTGGGCGCTGATTCCTTGGATATTGTTGAATTGATCATGGCCTTCGAAGAAGAATTCAATATCGAAATCCCTGATGATGTGGCAGAAAAAATTAAAACCGTTAAAGATACGGTTGAGTACATTGAAAAGGAAAAAAAAGCGTAAGTACGCAATAAGAGCCGGAAGGGGGAACCGAGGCGGTTTCCCCGGATGGTGTCTTGAATGGAGGAAAACAGAGTGAAGCTGCCAGAATTAAAAATAGGTAGGCTTGTAGCAAAGGTGCCAATCATTCAGGGCGGCATGGCAATCAGACTCTCCACAGCCCCGTTGGCGGCAGCCGTAGCGAATGAAGGCGGTATTGGCCTCATTGCGGCATCTGGCATGCCCTTTGATGAATTGAGATATGAGATCCGTTTGGCAAGAAAATTATCTCCAAGCGGTATTATTGGTATAAATGTTATGGTTGCAGCCCGTGAATTTAAGGGAATTGTGATCACTGCAATTGAAGAAGGAATTGATCTAGTCGTGGCAGGTGCAGGCTTTTCCCGTGATATGTTTGCCTGGGGGAAAGAAAGCGGCACGCCTATTGTGCCTATTGTATCCTCTGCCAAGCTAGCTAAAATATCCCAAACCCTGGGTGCTTCTGCTATTATTGTAGAAGGGGCAGAAGCAGGCGGGCATCTGGGAACCAATCGTTCGAGCCGGCTTATTGTGCCGGAAGTAAGATCTGCTGTAAATCTTCCTGTTATTGGTGCTGGTGGCATCTTACATGGTAAGGATATTGCAGAAATGCTTCGTCTCGGTGCTGATGGCGTGCAAATGGGAAGCCGTTTTGCTGCCAGTGTTGAATCTAACGGTGCAGATGAATTAAAAAAGGTTTATTTACGGGCCAACAAGCCGGAAGATTTTATCCTGATACATAGCCCGGTAGGTCTTCCCGGACAGGCTATCCGTACGCCTTTCTCTGAACGTATTCTTTTGGGGAAAGCCCCGAAGCCGGATCACTGTGATCAGTGTCTGAAAAAATGCAGTCATAAATACTGTATTATCCGGGCATTGACCCGGGCACAGCAAGGGGACGTCGAAACAGGGCTGGTGTTTTCCGGCAGGAGAATGCAGGAAATTCACGACATTCTGCCTGTAAAAGACATATTTGAATATCTTAAACGTGAAGTAGATGAGATTCCCGATTCGTTCACGGTTTAATTTTTTATAATGAGGTGAAAACTTTGGAAAAACGTGTAGTAATTACAGGTTTGGGTGTGATTTCCCCTGTAGGAATCGGCAAAGATGAATTTTGGAATGCATTGCTGAACGGTAAAAACGGAATTGGTCCTATTACTCATTTTGATGCGACAGAATACGCTGCACGCATTGCTGGGGAAGTGAAAAATTTTGATCCCGGTGATTTTGGTATCGATAAAAAAGAAGCCCGGCACATGGATCCTTCGACGCAATATGCGGTTGCAGCTACCAAATTGGCATTAGATGATTCGAAAATGAATTTGGATGAAGAAGATCGGGATCGTATTGGGACCATTATTGGAACCGGTATCGGTGGCATGGAAACGCTTCATAACTTATATAAGGGACTTTTCTCTAAAGGTCCTTCCCGGGTAAATCCTTTTGTTGTACCAAAAATGATCGGTAATATGGCTGCAGGGCAGGTATCTATTGTTTTTGGCCTGCTGGGCCATTGTGCCAGTGTTGTCACTGCCTGTGCGACAGGGACGAATTCTATTGGCGATGCCTATCGTATGATTCAGCGTGGGGAACTTGATGCAGCTGTTGCCGGCGGAACGGAAGCGGCGGTTTCCCCCGGTGCTCTTGCAGGTTTTGCGGCCATGAAGGCTCTCAGTACACGCAACGACGACCCAGAACATGCTTCCCGTCCGTTTGATAAAGACCGCGATGGGTTTGTCATGGGCGAAGGCTCAGGTGTTGTTGTCCTCGAAGAACTGGAACATGCGGTTAAACGGGGAGCACATATTTATTGTGAAATTGGCGGCTACGGAAGCAATGCTGATGCATATCACATTACAGCTCCTGCTCCCGATGGCATACAGCAATCTAAATGCATGCAGCTGGCTATTCAGGATGCTGGTCTTAAGCCGGAAGATGTAGATTATATCAATGCGCATGGAACTTCTACGCATTTGAACGATTTAAACGAATCGGAAGCAATCGCCCGTGTATTTGGTGACCATGCCACAACACTACTGATCAGCTCGACCAAATCTATGACGGGACATCTCCTTGGTGCCGGTGGGGCAGTAGAGGCGATTGCCTGTGCAATGACGATCGAAACGAGTAAGGTCCATCCGACGATCAATCTTGTTGAATCGGAGGATGAATTGAAAGAAATAGGACTTAATTATGTACCGGGTAAATCTGTAGAAGCTAATGTAGATGTGGCAATTTCTAATTCCTTTGGATTTGGTGGACACAATGCTACCCTTTTATTTAAAAAATATGCTGAATAAAAAAAATGAACGTGTTAATGAATAAAAGAAGAAAAGAACAGTTAGAACAATTTATCAACGTACTGGGGATTTCGTCTTTTCATAATTTATTGATTCTGGATCAGGCTTTGACACATTCGTCTTATGCGAATGAAAATAAGGCGTATCGTGGCTATTACAATGAACGTTTGGAATTTTTAGGTGATGCGATTCTGGATCTGGTTGTCGGTGAATATTTGTTTCTCCAGTATCCGCATATGCCGGAGGGAGAGCTTTCTAAGGCCAGAGCCAGCGTTGTCAGTGAGACGCCTCTTGCGTCGGTGTGCGCTGCCTTTCATATGGGCGACTATATTCTGTTGGGCAAGGGTGAAGTGGCCTCTGGCGGCCGGCTGCGGGCCAGTATTATGGCCGATGCATTTGAGGCTGTTGTGGGTGCTATTTATATTGATTCATCTTATGAAGAAGCGCGTAAATTTATTCTGCATCAATTGAAGGAATATTTAGCCCTGGTAGCAAGCGGCGATTATGGCAAAGACTATAAAACACTGTTTCAGGAATTTGTTCAGCGTGACGGCGAACAGCAAATTGTATATTCTCTGTGTCGTGAAGATGGGCCAGATCATGATAAAACCTTTTATATGGAAGTTATTGTAAATGGAAAAGTCCTTGGTGAAGGGGCAGGAAAGACAAAAAAGGATGCGGAACAGCATGCTGCCCACGAAGCGTTGAAACGATTACATGCGATGTAAAAGGATGTGGCTCTGCCACATCCTTTTTTGAGGTATTGGTGATGAAAACTTCTGTAATTCCTATTTTTATTCCGCATATTGGCTGTCCTTACCGCTGTGTGTTTTGCAATCAGTGGCAGATAACGGGACACCGTGGCGTGCCTGACGCCGCGGATGTACAGCATAGTATTGATACGTATACTGCCGGTGTAACGGAACCCCGCCATTGGGAGGTTGCTTTTTACGGCGGCAGCTTTACCGCTATTCCAACGACTCTGCAGGAACAACTTTTGCAGCCAGCCTATGAAGCGCTGGCTACTGGACATATTCAAGCTGTTCGATGTTCTACACGGCCTGATTTTATTACTCAGCCCATACTGGATCGTCTTCGGTCTTTTGGCATGACGATTGTAGAGCTCGGGGTGCAGTCAATGGACGACAGGGTTTTGGAACTGGCAAAGCGTGGACATACAGCGGCGCATGTTCTGGAGGCGACAGCACTGCTGCGGGCGAATCATTTTACTGTGGGACATCAGCTTATGCCCGGGCTTCCCGGTGAAAATTGGGACAGTCTGAAGCAGACGACGACGGCTGTCTGCCGTCTTCATCCGGATATGGCACGTATTTATCCGGTAGCGGTTCTGGATCATACTGAATTGGCAGATATGTATCGGGCAGGTAGGTACAAAGCACTGACTGTTCATGAGGGGGTTGAGAGGGCTGCCTATATGAAGCAGGCTTTCCTGGAGCATACTATACAATGCATTCGTACGGGCTTGCAGGCGACGAAGGATCTCGATGACAGCACGCAGGTTCTGGCCGGAGCCTATGCGCCGGCTATGGGGGAATTGGTTGATACCAGACGATATGGTCAGCAGCTTTTTGCACTGCTGGATATACTGGAGAAAGAGCCCATAATGATTTCATATCACCGGCGGGACACGTCGCGAGTTCGTGGTTACCGTAATGTGACCTTGATCGGAGCTGGACGACGTTATGGAAACCAATTGCAATGGCGGGAGGATTCCACAGTCATGCCGGGCTGTATCCAAATTGGTACAGCATCTCAGGGACGATATGAGATTTATACCGATATGAGAATGATAAAAAAGATAGAATGCAGTACATGAATATTTTATAAAAATCATTTTATATTGATTGATTTTTAGCGTTGATTACCGGGAATTATATGAATAATTCTGGTTCAGCACGACGGATAAATTCCTGTTCTAAAGCTTTTTTATGGTATAAATAGGTTTCATCATCGTA
Source organism: Megasphaera cerevisiae DSM 20462 (assembly GCF_001045675.1). Classification (GTDB taxonomy): domain Bacteria; phylum Bacillota; class Negativicutes; order Veillonellales; family Megasphaeraceae; genus Megasphaera; species Megasphaera cerevisiae. The sequence continues at coordinate 1,180 of NZ_LEKT01000011.1, read as the reverse complement.
ATAACGGGCGCCAGCCGGACAGCCCTTGACACAGGCACCGCACTTGATGCAAAAGCTGGTATAGCTGTGACAGTCATCTGCGATAGATCCCATAGGACAGAGATGAACGCAGCGCCCGCAATTTGTACACTCCGAACTGATTTTAGGAAACACGCTGGTGATTTTTTTCTGGGTACCGTCTTTTTTTTGCGGGATATAATACGGACGGTATGGAATATTGCCTTTTACTTGTATAGGCGTAGCATAGGTTTCTGTCAGAAGAGAAGAAGCGGCACTGTCGGCTAAGCTGCGAGCCTGTACCAGATCCGCTTTATCGGGACGGCCTTTACCCAGCGTGTAGGAAAAGGAATGCTCGCCAATAAAGGCCCCGCCAGCTATGGTATGAATATGATGCATTTCCATTATGTCACGGAGCTCAATTAAAGCGTCATCATAGTTACGGTTGCCATATACTACAACGGGGATGCCAAAAGCCTCACCACCTTCGGACTGGTTTAAGTAAGAAAGCAGAAAATTGGGGACGCGGCCGGCATATACGGGAACTCCGAAAATGATCAGTACGTTGGAGGGAAAATGCAGGATTTCCTGACGTTCTGACGGCAAGGTGAAGCTATGTGCTTTCCAAGGAAGCTGCATGCGGCGGGAACATTCTTCTGCGATCGTTTCCGTGATTTTTTTTGTCGTTCCTGTAGGACTGAAGTATACGGCGGCAATGCGGGAAATTCTTTTCATGATCGCCACTCCTTTCATTATTTGAGACATGGTTTTTTATTAAAAAAAATGGTACAATGCATATGTATGTAATGCATATAATTCATGTGGTATAAGTATATCATGGCAGGGGAATAGAATACAATACAAGTTCTCCGAAAGCTGTGATATCCGGCAGAGATAGTGAGGGATCGTGCATGCAGACTGGATATATATACTCACTTAGTGTAAAATAGTTCTCGGTAAGATATTGCAAAAAAAAGAAAAGACCTAGATAATAGATATATTGCCTAGCCAGCAAAATATATCACAACCGAAGGTCTTCTCATGGAATATATTATAGCAGAAATTATCAAAACAATAAAGGAATCCGATACCGCGATCATACGCGAAACAAAATTATTGCAGCTGTTTATGCGGATTTTCACAGAGGCACTGGTTTGTGCGTTAGAAATCATGGATACAGAAT
>NZ_LEKT01000002.1 GCF_001045675.1 Megasphaera cerevisiae DSM 20462 | reverse complement strand
ATAGCTCTTATGAGAGAGCTCAAAATGAGCGTCACAATCGCATTTTCAGAAAGTACGTACCTAAAGGAAAGTCTATCGAAAACTACTCTGCTGAGCAGATTCTCTGGTTTGCAGAGGATATGAATTCATTACCTAGAAAGTCCCTTGAGTATGATACGCCTGATGATTTATTTGAAGCTTATTTAGATACCGTCTATGCAGCTTAAATTATTTGGTTAAAGGTGTTCAATTTGAACTTGCAATTTTAGACTATATTTTTTATACTTTTGCACAATAATTCATTAATTAATAAATACATTTCATTTTATCTTAACTATTAATCATGTTATAGGATGGCCAATACCAGATTATTTATTGTGTAAATAACCAATATCTACTGCTGTAATTTAAAACCATGTTACAAAATTCTATTTCAAAATATCATTTTATCTTAAAGAAAGGCAGGCGAATTAACATATTTTTGCTGATAAAAAATGACAGAGCCAAAGAAACAACACAGACAATACTATATTTAACATATAAATTCATTTCGACAGGACGAAATATCCACACGGCATTTTGTACAATAATCTGATGAATATAGTATATAGGATATGAGGTTGCCGCCAGATTTTGCCAGATAATAGAATTTGTATTAAAAAAGCGATGAAATATAGCTATAATTGTAAAAATACTAACAAGACAAAATATACTGTGTAAAGCAGCTCCGATAATACATTGCCAAACTGGAAAGGGTATTGAAACAGGCATCAGTCGGTACAGGAGATATATCACACTCATACTCACAAAAAGAAATCCCCATTTGTTAAAATCCGGCATATATCCTCCGGAAGAAAACCATTGATTTTTCCATCCATAGGCTCCCATAAAAAAAGATATTATATATAAAGGAGCTCGTGTCGGTTGCAGGCAAAGTATATATAAGGGATGTACCCATGTGACGTCCGATACGATATTATTTACAATAGCCACAACGGTTGTACTGATCACTGCTATTGCCGCAAAAAAGCGACCTGATAGCATTTGCGGTTTCATTCGAATCATAATTCCAGGAAAAGCCTGGCAAACTAGAAATAATACACCGTACAACGCCATTAGAAACCCTAAATACCAGTAATGAGCCTGCTGATATGCGGGGCCCCAAAAGAGTGTCGTATAAAAATAAGAAAAGGACATGGAGATAGCTCGGCTGGCAATCATCAAATACGCAATATACGGGGCTATTGCTATAGATCCTATAATCCAGGGTATGCCCACGCGCTGCCATTTATGTTTCCAAAAGAAAAAAGCTCTCTGTTTGGATAAAGACGCAATTCCAAAATATCCTGAAATAAAAAACATAATAGGCATAATAAACACATCGGCCCATACAACGAAAACAGTCGCAGCCCATGTTTTTTCTTCATTGAGAACATACCACCATTCCGGTGCATATTCCATATAGGACATGGCAGCATGAAATATGACCATAAGCCATATAATACCAGATTTCACATTATCTAAAAAAAATATTCGCTGCTCCATCTTTTTCTCCTTATTTTAGATTTTTTACATTGATTTATATCCAGTATATCATAGGCATGTGATTGAACTTCCTCTGAATACAGGTAAATATAAAAAAATCGCCCCGAAGAGCGATTTTTATCGTGTTATTTTCCCTCATAAATCAATTGAATAATCGTCATAGTCATTTGATATGATTTTTGTAAGGACGACAACGGCAGAAATTCAAACCGGGAATGAAAATTAAGTCCTCCTGTAAAATAATTCGGCGTCAGAATACCCTTGGTGGAAATAAATGATCCATCTGTACCACCGCGCATAGCAATCGTATGAGGAGTAATTCCGAGTTGTTCCATGGACATATAAATATAATCAATCACTTTATTATTTTCTTTTGTTACAGCATCTGCAATATTGCCGTAAGTATCACTTATCTGGCATTCAACAGTGGCTTTAGGATAAAATTCCTGAATTTTTTTCACATTTTTCATGATGCGTTTCTTTTTATCTTCATACTTTTCTTTATCATGATCTCTGATATTCAGATGAACCGTCGCTGTTGATTGATTAGAAACGACTGACTGGCACCAGATATAGCCTTCTTTACCTTCTGTGCATTCTGGTGTTTCCCTCCTGTCAAAAAGATTGATAAAATCAACGGCAATCAATGTCGGATTAACTAAAACTCCTTTAGCACTCATAGGATGGGCGCTGACACCGTGAATTGTTACTTCCGCACTGCCGGCATTAAAGGTTTCATATACAACCTCCCCCAAAGCGCAACTGTCAATTGTATACGCAAAATCAACAGGGAACTTGGAAAAATTCATGCTTTTAGACCCATATAAACCACATTCTTCATCGGGAACAAATGCCACATAAATATCACCATGATACATACCCTGTTTTTTGGATAACGTACTCAACGCAGTCATAACATTAGCTACAGCTGCCTTATTATCAGCACCAAGAACGCTTGTACCATCACTGACCACTATATCCTGTCCCACGTAAGCTAAGAGTTCCGGATGCTCTGCCGTCTTCATTAAAATATGCTGCCCTTTATTCAATACAATGTCTTTACCATCATAATTATAAATTATCTGAGGATGAATTTCCGGAGATAGATTCACATCCACCGTATCCAAATGAGCAACAAATCCGACAGTTGGTACAGAACACTTACAATTATCTGGAAGGTTAGCCGGCAGTTTTCCTGTAAGCACGCACGTATGGCTTAATTCCAAATCTACGAGCCCCAGCGCACTGCATTCCTGCTGTAATAGTTTTGCCATATTCCATTGTCCTTCTGTACTCGGTACAGTCGTTCCGCCGTTATAGCGACTCTGAGATGGAATGCGGACATATCGTAAAAACCGTTCCAATAATTCATGTCTTGTATCTTGTATCATAAAATAATTTTTCCTCCATTAAATAAAATATATGTATTAAAACATCTGACGCGGATATACATAATCGGCTTGGAATCCCAATGGAATATTCAGCCACCAGAACAAGTATAGCATAGCCGTCAACACGACAAGAAGAGAAATAGTATAGGGAAGCATAATACTGCTAAGTGTCCCTACACCTGTTTTTTTATAGTATTTCTGGCAATAAATGATAATCAGCGGATAAAAAGCAAACATAGGCGTGCAGACGTTAACTGCCGAATCACTGATCCGAAAGGCAGCTTGTGTCAATTCCGGCGCAATACCTACAGACATAAGCATAGGTACGAAAATAGGTGCCAAAATAGACCATTTAGCGGATGCAGACGTAATCAGCAAATTCAACAGAGCTACAAAAACAATAATACCGAAAATCGTAATTTGAGGAGGCAATGCCAATGATTTTAAGAAATCGGCACCGGCTACAGCAATAAGTGCTCCTAAATTTGAAGCTCCAAAGGCATACATAAATTGTGCAGCAAAGAAATAAAATACAATAAGCTGAATTAAAGTTTTGGTAATATTTTCCATCGACCTTGTAAAATCCTGCGAGCTTTTAAAGGTACCGCACAATACGCCATATACAATCCCCGTGACCGCTGCCAGCAAAAAGATAATAGCCACGATAGACTGCATAACCGGGGCCTTGAAGCTGGCAATATTTCCCTGCGCGTCCCGAAGAATGGAATCAGCCGGCACCAGTGCAGCAAACAAACCGGCCAGCATTGCTATGAGAACAAACGTAGCAACATAAAAAGAACGATTTTCTCTGGGTGTAATAGATGTAATATCATCAGCTGATACATCAATATCTTTATCCAGCGGGCAGGCCTTCCAGCACCATGGTTCCGTTATTTTTTCTGTAACCCACCAGCAAATAATAATAACAGGAAAGGTAGAACCAAGCGCAAAAAAATAATTGCATAATACGTTGACTTCATAATCGGCATCAATGATCTGCGCTGCTATCTGAGAAAAGCCTTGAATAACGGGATCAATAGCTGACGGCGTATAATTAGCCGCAAAAGCACCAGCAATACCAGCAAAAGAAGCTGCTACTCCGGCCAGAGGATGTTTTCCCGAAGCGTAAAATAGATATGCTGCAATGGGAATAATAATCATATAGCCACTGTCAGGGGCCAAATGACTCAGCATGCCAACAACAATAACAATAGGCGTAATAAGAAATTTAGGCGTAACGGATAAAATTTTCTTCAATCCCGTATTAATATACCCTGAACCGTCAGCAATCCCAATACCCAGCGTAGCAACAATAACCATTGTCAAAGGAGGGAAATTTGCGTAATTGGTAACCATTTTAGTCATGAGCGTAACCAATTCTCTGGCACTAAGCATATTATTGATAACTATTTCCTTACCTGTTGTAGGATGAATATATCCAAAATGAAAATTAGAAAATACGGCCGATATAACACACGTAATAAAAAACGCTGTAATAAATAAAATCGTAATATCAGGAATTTTATTACCTATTCGTTCAATCCAGCCTAAAAAACCTCCTACTTGTGATATTTCTGCAATAGTACCTTCTCCTAAATTATTTTTCTTTGACAAAACATCATCTCCCCTTCTTCCGGTATAGCTTTTCTGTTTCCAAATGTAGTAGCTTGTTAATACCGTCACTATTTATTATTACAAAAATCCATATAAAGAATATAATTAAATATGTATTGAAATATAATATATCATATACATTTCATTCAAAACAAGTCTTTTTATGATATTTTTATCATTACTACGAAAAACCCATACAGTCACATACACCTATAGTATGATATAATCAAAGAAAAACTCATGAGGAGGCTTCGAATGAAAATTTCTGTATTAGGCTGCGGCCGCTGGGGTACCTTCCATGCCTGGTATGCTAATAAAATAGGGCATGAGGTTACCTTGTGGGGACGTAACAAATCGTGCCGCATGGCCGAGCTTATGAAGACACGAAAAAACGAATATCTAACATTACCAGAAGATATTATTTTGACTTCAGATCTTAAAGCAGCGCTATCTGGAACTGATATAATTATCATTTCTATCAGTGCCCAGCAGCTTCGGACCTTTGCCCATACTATTCATGATCTGGGATTGAGTATTACCGCTCCCTTTATCCTATGTATGAAGGGATTAGAAATAGGCAGCGGAAAAAGGCTGACAACTATTATGACCGAAGAATTGGGACGGGAAGTCCAAACAGCGGTCTGGGTCGGACCAGGGCACGTACAAGATTTTATGCAAGGCATGCCTAACTGTATGATCATGGCATCTTCTAATATTCCCCTGACACACCATCTTGTCGATATTTTTTCCAGTTCATTAATTCGCTTCTATTACGGAAAAGATTTGCTTGGAATTGAAATAGGAGCCGCCGCCAAAAATGTAATTGGAATTGCTGCCGGAATGCTGGACGGAGCCGGCTTATCCAGTTTGAAAGGGGCGCTTATGGCACGAGGAACCCATGAATTGTCTGTTTTGATCAAAGCTATGGGTGGGAATAAAATGACGGTATATGGCCTGAGCCATCTGGGAGATTACGAAGCTACTTTATTTTCACTTCACAGCAACAACCGCCGTTTTGGCGAAGATTTTATTCAGGGGAAACCATTTATTAAACTTGCTGAGGGTGTATATACAACTGAGGCATTGATGGAGCTTGCAGGACAGCTTCATGTGGAACTTCCTATTACTCACACAATATATGAAATTGTAAAAAACAAAAAAAATCCGCAGGAACAACTGAAACAGTTATTTCTGCGTTCAACAAAAGTAGAATAAAGTCAGCAATAAATAACAGACAGATGCGTTATATCAGCATCTGTCTGTTAACTTTATACTAACTTTCCTTATCATTTTCTGTTTCTTCTGAATCATGTTTGGTAACAAGAAGCTTATCTACACGAAGGTTATCCATGTCCATAACTTCAAAGGTAAAATTTTTCCATGCATAAATATCCGTTTCTCTAGGAATACGGCCAATACCATACGTCACCAGACCAGCCAGAGTTTTGTATAAATCTTCATCTTCTTCTGGAAATTCATCTTCTATATTGAAAAAATCCTTAAATTCTTCAATTGTCAGCAGCCCTTCCATAAGCCATTCATTGGGTCCTCGTTGAATAATACGATTGGCTTCTTCTTTTCGTTCTTCTTCTCCTGCCGGCATAATTCCGACAAGTTCTTCTAATATATCGTGAAGCGTTAATATACCACTGAAGTTCCCATATTCATCCAATACAGCAGCTTCATGAACACTGTGCTCTTTAAAGACATGGACGACCTTCATAATATCCATAGATTCAGGTATATAAATCGGTTTATATACGCTCTCCTCCAAAATAGCTGTCATATTCATATGACGGCCTTCCTGTACGACTTCATAATATTTTTGAAATACTGTATTAACAGAAGCCATGCCTAAAAAGTCATCTAAAGAACCTCTTCCCACAGGTAAATTAATATGATTAAAAGACATCATTTCATTCATGATTTTTTCTTCAGAATCTTCTAAATCGACCCAGTCTACCTGCGTACGATTAGTCATAATATCACTGACATCCATATCAGCCAGCCGAAATACCCGATCTACCAATTCCGGTTCTTCTTTTTCAAAAGCCCCCAGCTCAGCTCCCTGCTCTAAAAGAAGCTTAATTTCTTCCTCCGTGACTGGCAATATTTCTGGCTTATTAGCACCTATCATCTTTGTAACAACAGTCGTAGAAGCAGACAACAGCCAAACCAGAGGGGTACATAATAAAGAAAAATATAACATAGGACGTGCCAGAAGACAGGCTGTTTTTTCAGGACTGTCAATAGCAATTCGTTTGGGTACTATTTCACCAAAAATAATGGATAGATATGTAATAACTGCTACAATAGCAATCAAACTTATCTTATAGGCATACATTTCCAGACCGGGAATCATAGCGACATACTTCGACATAGGCTCAGCCATTTCTGTACCGCCATATACACCAGTAATCAATCCTACCAGAGTAATACCAAACTGTACGGTCGAAAACATCTTATTTGGGTTTTCCCTTAGTTTCAGAACAATAGACGCCGAGCGATTGCCGTTTTCGGCCATTGTTTCCAGCCTGGCCTGATGACAGCTTACAATAGACATTTCCAACATGGAAAAAACACCATTTCCAATAATCAATAATATGATAACAAGAAATTGTTTTCCTAGGGAAAATTCCAAAACAAATCACGTCTCCTTTATCATAATCAGAATGAATTTCAGGTTATAATACATTACCAGCCACCCCAGCCAATTCCAATACCGCCGCCATGATGATACCAGCCGCTGCCCCATCCAATACCGATACCAATCGTAGTTTGGGGTGACGGTCTGTTTTTTTCAGGCTTATCTGCCGTATCCACAATGGAAACAGCTGTAGTAAAAGTCCGCATTGCCGTTCCTATCTTTAAATCGACAACAATATCTGTTTTTCCTGCAGCAATGGGAATAATGTTCATCTTATCGGATAATTTAGCAACCGATGAGTTAAGACTGGAAACCTTGATATCATAAGGGAGCATGCCCGGTACATGAACACGGACAATACCATAGCTTCCCAGTGGTATTCGCTCTGGATATATGACAACCTCTGCTTTTTGAATCAGCTTTTCCGCATTTCCATAAATAAGGACAGCTGCCGTATTATCCTGAAGCCTCCATACACAACTATCATCCTTAGCTACAAAATAATTTCCCTTCATGACATGACTTTCCGAATCATACGCCTTGACATGGTAAAAATACTCGCCAATCAGCTGCTTATCAATACGGAAAGAAACATGATCCTGATTCAAACCCGTCGCTTCTTCGGGAAGACTTGCCAGCAGTTCCGTAACGTTTGTATACGTACTGCCCTTTGTTATGTAATATTTGTCTGGATTTTTCATATGCACAAAAGGATCTGTCATTGTTATGGTATCCGCCTGTTTCGGCTGCACAGCATGATCTGCTGCCGCATCTTCGGCCGATACGGCAAGAATACTGCCAAGACATAGGAATGCACTGAATATATACACATATGCAGATTTCATAATATTTCTCCTCACCCAAGCAGATATCATCACATTCTATTACAAATCTAAATTACGCACTTTTTTTGCATTATCCTGAATAAATTTACGACGCGGCTCTACCTTATCTCCCATAAGGACAGAAAAAATACGATCTGCCTCAATAGCATCTTCCAAATGAACCTGCAGCATTGTTCTATATTTCGGATCCATCGTTGTTTCCCATAATTGTTCCGGATTCATTTCTCCGAGGCCTTTATACCGCTGTACAACGATATTATCCTTCCCCAATTCTTTCATTTTCTGAGTCAGCTCATCATCCGTATACAGATACCAAACCTGTTTACCCTTGCGTACCTGATATAACGGTGGCTGCGCAATATACACATGCCCTTGTGTAATAAGAGGTTTCATAAAACGGTAAAAGAACGTCAGCAGCAAGGTCCGTATATGTGCTCCATCTACATCGGCATCCGTCATAATAATAATTTTATCATAGCGCCGTTTAGAAATATCAAACTCAGCATCAATCCCTGTACCAAATGCTGTAATCATAGAGCGTATTTCCTCGTTGGACAATATTTTATCCAATCGCGCCTTTTCAACATTAATTATTTTGCCGCGCAGCGGAAGAATAGCTTGAAATTTACGATCTCTTCCCTGCTTTGCCGAACCACCTGCAGAATCACCTTCGACTAAATAAATTTCTGTTGAGTCAGGATTTTTTTCAGAGCAGTCTGCTAATTTTCCCGGCAAACTGCTGATTTCAAGCGCATTCTTACGCCGTGTCAATTCCCGGGCACGACGAGCAGCCTGACGAGCTCTGGAAGCTGAAATAGTCTTATTAACAATATTTTTTGCTTCGCCAGGATGTTCTTCAAAAAATTCTTTCAGTCCATCTGATACAATATTGTCTACAATCCCTTTAACTTCACTATTGCCAAGCTTTGTTTTTGTCTGTCCTTCAAACTGCGGTTCCCGCACCTTGACACTGACAACAGCCGTCAATCCTTCACGTACATCTTCACCAGATAAATTATCCTCATTTTCCTTCAATATCCCTGACGTGCGCCCATAATCATTAATTGTACGAGTAAGTCCAGAACGGAAACCGCTCAAATGCGTACCGCCTTCTTCAGTAAAAATGTCGTTGACAAAGGTAAGTATATTTTCGCTGTACCCATCATTATATTGCATCGCAATATCGACTAACACATCGTTTTTTTTGCCTTCCAAATTGATGACCGTCGTATTGATTGCCTGCTTATTTTCATTTAAAAATTCAATAAATGAAATAAGCCCTCCTTCATAACAGTATACTTCACTTTTTCCCTGTGCACGTTTATCATTCAAGGTAATATGAAGACCCTTATTTAAAAAAGCCAACTCACGCAGGCGTGTTTTCAGCGTATCAAAATCATATACCGTATCAGGGAAAATATCTTCATCTGCTTTAAAGCTGACACGCGTCCCTGTTTCTTCCCCATTTTTAAGAGGACGTATCCTCTGCAGCTTTTCATCCGTCCTGCCACGCGTAAAGGAAATTTGCCATAAATATCCATCCCGTTTAACTTCTACTTTAGTCCAGACACTAAGAGCATTGACAACAGAAATACCAACACCATGAAGACCGCCGGAAATCGGATAGCCTTCACCGCCAAACTTACCTCCCGCATGAAGAACTGTCAATACGACTTCTACAGCAGGCTTTCCCACCTTATGCATAGCAACAGGAATACCACGGCCATTATCCACTACAGTGATACTATTATCTGCTTCAATAGTTACTTCAATATGAGTGCAATATCCTGCTAATGCTTCGTCTATACTGTTATCAACAACTTCATATACAAGATGATGAAGTCCCCGCAGTGATGTACTGCCAATATACATGCCAGGACGTTTACGTACGGCCTCCAAACCTTCTAATACTTGAATCTGCTCAGCACCGTAATCTATTTTTTTGTCTTTCGACATGGATAAATTCCTCCTGTTCACTCTCTGTTCATTGAACATACTTAATATCTTATTATAACGCAAAACAGTCACCAGTGGCTAGTAGTCATTGATGTTAAAAATTTTCTTATATCTTTTGATAATAGTTTCCAACGTAATGGGAGAACCATAAATACATTCCTCCGTTACCACATAGCATCGGACACCTTCCTCATATATGTTATCCAGAAGCACCAGGGGCCTGCAATATTGCCGCAGCGGATTTGATTTTTTTACTTTGCGTGGATGTGCTTTGAATAATGCTACGATTCTCCGTATATCAACCATTTGATTTCCGCCGATATGAAGGTACATCTTCTTTTCTCCTATATTTTTCGGTCAAATTATAAATGAAATCCGCTGTAAGCTCAGATGGATTTTTACGGGTTATAAAAAGAGCCAAAAATAAATCATCTTCAGGAGTATCATATCCATGATGAACCCGTTCTATATACTTATAAATACAATCACGGCGAACTTCATTATATAACAGGGTATATACATTGCTTTTCTCAGGTATATACCCATATGTTTCCATATCCTCCAAGGTCAGCCATGGCATCTGTATTAATATACTGTATAACCTCATTTTCATCTTCTGTCTTTCCGCCAGCTGGCAGATCAAACATAGCTTTTCATCCTTATGCAGCCACCTACCGCAATGAGGACAACGTTTTATCCCTTTTTCTTCATATGCGATTCGACGCTTTTCCTGCATAAACCGAAGCTGCGCCATTTTGTCACGTATTCCGTCTGGAAGCACAGATGTCTCTTTTCGAATCATATGTACAGAAGACTCAGGAAGTACGATATTTTTTATATTTACAGTCACTTCTTCTGTATCATTATTTCCCCTTACAGTATCATATACTGCTTTAACAGGCAGGTTTCCTCTTCGGACAAATCGAATATCATGAATAAAATCACGTTGAAGATATGCATTTATATCCTCTATCAACTTTTTCTTATACATAAATAAATGACTCATCCAAACAGAATTAAGTACAGCAATGATCACGTCATTTTTTTTAAAATTCTGTATATATGAATATTTGGCAATTTGAGGACCTGCAATTTTTTTCCAATCCAATTTCACCTGATACAACTGATAGGGCAGCAACAGCTTGTTTTTTTCCAATATTTTTGGAATAGACAAACTTGCTTTTTCCATTTTATGATGCCGTTCCTCCATCAGATATGATCCTTCCCTTTTCAATACAGATATGACGGCAGCCAATCATCGGTTCAAAGATCATAGGTTCTGTCGTCGTAATAAACGTTTGTATACGATTACGTACAAAATCCAGAATTGCCTGGCGCCGGCTCTGGTCCAGCTCACTCATAACATCATCGAGAAGAAGCACAGGATATTCTCCTGTTTCTGATTTAATGTATTCCAACTCAGAAAGCTTCAGTGACAGGACCGCCGTACGCTGCTGTCCTTGAGAACCATACTTTTTCAAATCAGCCTTATCGACAAAAAAATTTAAGTCGTCTCTATGCGGACCGACAGATGTAGACATGCGGTATATGTCTCCCTGCAAATTCTCCTGAAGCTTCTTATAGTACCAGGCTGGATCTTCTATATCTTCTGCTTTATCTTTTGCACTGTCAAAATATGATTGTACATAAGACATCGTCATTTTTTCTTTCCCACCTGTCAGGCGACGGTGAATGACACCTGATAAAAAACTTATTTTATGGAGTGCTTCTGTCCTTTTTTTTACAATAGAAGCAGCAAAAACAGCAATCTGCCGATCCCATTCTTCTACAGATTGCATGCCGTCATACTTCATTTTTTTCAACAGAAGATTACGCTGCGATACTGCCCGGTTATATTGTATAAGCTGCTTATAGTATACTTGATTGACCTGCGAAATTTCCATATCCATAAAGCGTCGACGCAGGGATGGACTTCCCTTTATCAGCTGCAGATCTTCCGGTGAAAATAAAACTTCATTGAGTGTTCCGACCAATTCTCGCTGCGTGACCTTTGTCTCATTGATCCATAACTCCTTTTTCGCCATTTTAGATAAAATAATTTTGATCTGTTGATTTACTCCATTTCGCAGAAAATTCAAAATGACGCTTCCCTCACTGCAATCCCACCGTATCAAATCTGTATCCGCTACACCCCGATAGGATTTTCCAACAGCCCCCATGTAGAGGGCCTCTAAAATATTAGTCTTTCCCTGTCCGTTTTTTCCATATAATAATACAATCGCTTTAGGAAATTTCGCCTTTACGTCTGTATAATTTCGAAATTGATGCAGTCGAATTGATTCTATCATCATAATTATACACCGATAACCTGATAGGCACCAATTCCTTTTATATCTATGATGTCTCCGGCATATAATTTTTTTCTCTTTGCAGTACATAATACGCCATTAACATAAATTTTTTTTTCTTCAATCAGAATGCGTACTTCCCCGCCGCTTTGAAGTACACTAGCCCATTTTAAAAACTGATCGAGCTGTATCATAGCTGTTTTTATTTTGATTGTTTCCATTATTTTGTCCTCATCGGTGTTACTACAAAGGTACAGGATAGATCTTCCTTATCCTGTACAAGCATAGGGCTATTTTCCCTTGATTTCAGTATTACTTCATCATCATGACAATGCTTGAGAATATCCAGAATAAACTTGCCATTGAAGGATATTTCCAATGGAGTTCCTTCTATTTGGCATGAAACATAATCTTCTATCGTACCGTAATCAGGATGCTGACTCATAAGTTTTATTTGATTATCAGCAATAGTAAAATTAATCACATTATACTGAGCATCCTTAGCAACGATAGATGCCCGTTCCACCGCTCCCGTAAATTCAGCCCTGTTAATAGTAACAAGACATTTGAAATCTGTCGGAATAACACGGCGGTAATTCGGAAATTCTCCCTCAATAAGCCGTGTTCGGACATATACATTGCCAAATTTGACAGCCAGGTAATTGCGTACTGCCGTTATTTCCACCGGTTCCGGAATATCGGTAGGAAGCTGTCGGGATATTTCAGCTAATAGTCTGCTTGGAATAACCGCTTGCAATGGATTTTCAGTCGATTCTTCTAATGTTGCTGTCTTTAGTGCTAAGCGATGGGTATCTGTAGCAACCATGGATATCTGATTTCCCTGAACATCTAAATAGGTTCCCATAAAAATGGGACGTGCTACATCTGTAGCGCATGCATATGATGTATTATCAATCAAATCCTTCATGATAACACTTGTAGTTGTAAAATGCGAATATCCGTTCTCTACAATTTCCACTTCATTAAAATCGTCGGGGTTCATAGTAAGGCATTCAAATTTTAAGCTTCCGCCTTTAATAATTAGCTGTGTGTCGGCGTCTCCTTTAATAATTTCAATTTCATCACTGGGAAGCCGTCTTGTTAGTTCCATTAAATATGGATTGGAAATAAATGCTTCTCCACTTTCTTGAATAATGCCGGGGACAATTGTTTTAATTCCCATATCATAGTCGTTAGCCTGAAATTCAATAATATTATTAAGAGCTTTTATTAATAATCCATTTTCGGAAGATATATTATTACTTTTGTTTTGCGCGACTTTTTGTACTGCTTGTAAGCCTTTGTTTAAATCTTCTTTTTTCAGTTTTAGTCTCATGGAGTATCCCCTTTTCTGCGTTGAATTTTTTAATTTAAGTGAATTAAGAAAGTAGTAGTCATAGTAATAGAGGCTGTGCATATGTGGATAAGTGGGTTTTATATGCATAAGTAAGCTATCCACATATGTGCATACTATGTGGATAAGTCAATTTCTTCTATCCACATATACACTTTTAATTTTCAATTTTAAGTTATCCACAAAATATATACTTCACATATCCTTAATTATCCACACCTGTAATTTTAATTTTCAATTTTTCAATTGATTCCTTAAAGCGTATATCTTTTTCCATCGTCTTCATTACTTTTGTACAGGCATGCATAACGGTTGTATGATCTCTGCCGTTAAAGGCAGTACCAATATGCGGATATGTATTTCCTGTAAGTTCCCGGCATAAATACATGGCAATCTGTCTGGGCAGTGCAATATCCTTTGTTTTTTTCTTTCCCATCAGTTCTTTATAATTTACATTATAAAATTCACAGACAGATTTTGTGATTTCATCAATTGTAATATATTTTTTTTCATCTTTTTCATCTGTGATATATTTAATAGCTCGTTGGGTAAGATTCAGCGTAATAGGTGATTTTTCTGCTGATGCCAGCAAAAGAACACTGATAAAAGCGCCGTTCAGATCGCGGATATTTTCACTAACATTAGAGGCAATATAGTCAATAGCATTATTTTCAATGGAAACATTTTCTTTTTGCGCCCAGATTTTTAAAATAGCTGTCCGTGTCTCTAGGTCAGGAGGATCAATACTGGTAACCATTCCACTTTGAAAGCGGGATCGAAGCCGGTCTTCCAGTCTTTTTATATCCTGCGGCGGCCGGTCACTTGTAAATACCATTTGCTTTTGGTCCTGATATAATTTATTAAAGGTATGAAAAAATTCTTCTTTTGAGCTTTCCTTATCTCCCCGTCCTAAAAACTGGATATCATCGACGAGAAGAATATCAATATTTCGATAGCGTTGCCGAAAGCTTTCGGTGCTTTTGTCTTGAATACATTGAATAAATTCATTTACGAAATCCTCACTGGTAATACACCGCAGCCGCATTTGAGGAAAATTATGCAGAATGCGATGACCAATGGCATGCATAAGATGGGTTTTCCCCAAGCCACTGCTGCCATATATATAAAAAGGATTATATTTTTTTGCGGGTGCTTCAGCAATGGCCAGAGAGGCAGCATGAGCAATCCGGTTACTGTTTCCCACAATAAAAGTTTCAAAGGTGTAATTTTGAATGAGGTTATTTTCTAAACGTGTGTCCGGTGCCGGCGAAATAATTGATGCCGCTTCTCGGATTTCAGGCAGCGCGGTGTCTGGCTTTTTTTTAACTGTTTCTATTTCCATAGAAGGCAGTTCCTGCTGTACCCATTCCTGATTATGTGCTGCAGGTTCTGGCAGTGATTGTGTTTCATATATCGCAGAAGGAGGCTCCTGCGGTGTATTTTCGACACTGTTAATGAGTGTTACCCTTGTAGGCAGGCCGGTTACATTTTGTGCAATGGTTTCCAAGAGTGATGTATATCTTTTGCTGATATACGCGCAGACAAATTTACTTGCCGTGTCCAGTGTAAGCTCATTGTTTTCGTATGAATAAGGAATAAGTGCTGATTCAAACCAATTGTCATAAATTTGAGGCGGCAGGGATTGTTTAAGTTCTGTCAGCATGCCCATCCATAGTGTTGTCAGGTCGAACTGTTCCATGATAAATCCTTCCAATCTTGAGTAGTGTGAATATTGTGGATATCTTGTTTGTGGATAAAGTGGATTGCGAACGGTCAAAAAAAGCGGAAAAACGATGGTTATCGAATTTCCGGGTTTATAGCAACTTATCCACAAAATGTGGATAAGTTGTTGATAACTTTTTCTTCTATCCACATTTTACAACAAAAAAACGTTGATGGGAAGATATTTTACTAAATCGGCTTGCACAATACATTCTGAAATAATATAATCTATTTTACCATTCACCATGAAAAATAATTGACAGTGCCTTTCTTTTTGACTATAATTACACTGTTATGGTGTAAATTCATTTATTAGTGAGCTTAATAAAGGAGGTGTCTACTTTGAAACAGACATATCAGCCGAATACATTATGGAAAAAGAGAACACATGGTTTCCGTGAAAGAATGAAAACAAAGGGCGGTCGCATGGTTTTGAAAAAACGCCGCATGAAAGGCAGAAAGAAGCTTTCTGCTTAATTATTACGAGATGAACAGAAAAGTTCCGGCAGGGGATTTTTCTGTTTTTCTGGTATTTTTAGGACAAATTATATGTATGATTTAAAAAAAGAAAACCGGCTGTGTAAGAATCGGGAATTTCAGCTTGTATACCGCAGAGGTAAGTCTGTGGTCAATCGATTAGCTGTATTATATGTTTTACCCCGTTCTCCCAAGCAGCCATCCCGTATTGGTTTTGTAACAGGGAAAAAAATTGGTTGTGCTGTAGAACGCAACCGGTGTCGCCGTCTAATGAAGGAAGTATACCGTCTTCATCAATTTGAACTGTCTGACGGATTTGATTTAGTCTTAATCGGGCGCAGTCAATTGAAGCATGTTGGATACGCACAAGCTGAACACAGCATTCTGCAGCTATTTCGACGTGCAAGGGTATTTAAAAAGAAGTGATAGTATATGAAACAATTTTTTATATCCTTTATACGGTTTTATCAGCTTTTTATATCACCATTAAAACCTCCATGCTGCCGGTTTTATCCTACTTGTTCTGCTTATGCGATAGAAGCACTGCAGAAATACGGCGCTGTGAAAGGGAGTTATTTAGCAATAAGGCGCATTTTAAAATGTCATCCCTTTCATAAAGGCGGGTATGATCCTGTGCCGTAATCATCGGTCGAATGAAATAAAGGTTGACCGATTTTATTTTTTATACCTGACAGGAGTTGAGAGTATTGAGCTTTTTCAGCGGAATCATGGGTGTCCTCAGTGGTATTATGACCACATTTATGGATTACTGTTATGCATTAACACAAAATGTGGGGTATCCAAGCTACGGTTTGGCTATTATTATGCTTACCCTGATTATTAAATTGATTTTGGCTCCTCTTACAGCCAAACAAATTCGTTCCATGGAGGGCATGCAGACGCTGCAGCCTAAAATAAAAGAATTACAAAAAAAATACAAGGGTAATCAGAAGAAGCTTCAGGAGGAAATGAGCAAGCTGTATAAGGAGACGGGTGTTAATCCTTTATCGGGATGTCTTCCTATTATTATTCAAATGCCATTTCTGATTTCTATTTTTTATGCTCTTAAAGAATATCCGTATGATCCGGCTTTTGAGAGTTTCTTGTGGCTTCCCAGTCTGGGACATCCGGACCCGACGTATATTATGCCTGTTTTATCGGCCCTTTCTACTTTTTTTATTCAAAAGCAAATGACTGGTGCTCAGGTTGCTGCTTCAGAAGCGCAGGAAAAACAACAGAAAATTATGCAGATTGTCATGCCGCTATTTATCGGCTGGATTAGTCTGAGTTTTCCGAGCGGACTAGTCATTTACTGGGTTGTTTCCAATGTGTTCCAATGGGCACAGCAAATGATCATGTATCGTGGTAAGAATAAAGGAGTAAAAGCATGAGTAGCGTTGAATCTACGGGAAAAACCATAGAAGATGCTGTCCGCTCCGGATTGGTACATCTCGGGAAAACGAGAGATGAAGTAGAAGTGGAAGTGTTGGAGGAGCCGAAAAGCGGTTTTCTGGGTTTTGGCAGCAAGCCTGCCAGAGTTCGTATTATAGAAAAAAAAGGAATAGAGTCTTTACCGGCAGAGGATCAATCCTCTGAAATACAGGAAGATATTTCAGCAGAGGGGAATTTTACTGCAGAAGATGCGGCTGTAAGGGCGAAGAATTTTCTACAGGAAGTTCTCCATAATATGGGGATTGAAGTAATAATTGAAAAGCTGATTAAGGCAGATAAAGTTGTGCTGCATCTTCATGGTAAAAATCTGGGGATCCTGATTGGTAAACATGGTCAGACCTTGGATGCACTTCAGTATTTGACTAATCTGACAACGAATCAGGGAGAAGAAGCACGGCACTTTGTTATGCTGGATGTGGAAAATTACCGGCAGCGACGTGAAGAAACGTTGAAACAATTGGCTATCCGTCTGTCTGAACGAGTAAAGCGCAGCGGTGATCGAGTCGTTTTGGAACCAATGAATGGGTATGAACGGAAAATTATCCATATGACGCTGCAGAATCAAGCACATGTTTGCACAGAGAGTGAAGGGCAAGATCCGTATCGACATGTTGTTATTTATTACCAAAAATAAGTGTGTATCATGATTCGGCAAAGGAGTATGGGCCAATCATAACATATAAAACCGGTGCTGCGGCACCGGTTTTTTTGAAAGGAGAATCTGAGTGTGTATGATACGTTAGATACAATTGCTGCGATTGCAACGCCTTTGGGAGAAAGCGGTATTGGTGTTATTCGAATCAGCGGCAAAAATGCATATGAAGTTGGAGATAAAATATTTAGCAGTAAAAGTACTGTTCCTTTAGCCAAACGACGGGATCGTTCTATTCAATATGGCATTATTTCTGATGAAGCTGGTCACCCTGTTGATGAAGTTCTTTTGCTTATTATGAAGGGACCGCATTCATATACGGCAGAAGATGTTTTGGAAATACAATGCCATGGCGGCAGGCAATCACTGGAAGAAATAATGCGCCTCGTCCTGCGGAGTGGTGCACGTCTGGCCTATCCCGGAGAGTTTACGCAACGCGCTTTTGTCAATGGGCGTATTGATTTAGCACAGGCAGAAGCTGTCATGGATGTGATTCAGGCTAAAAGTTCGCAAGGGCTTACCAGTGCCGTTAATCAATTAGA
Organism: Megasphaera cerevisiae DSM 20462; assembly: GCF_001045675.1. GTDB lineage: Bacteria > Bacillota > Negativicutes > Veillonellales > Megasphaeraceae > Megasphaera > Megasphaera cerevisiae. The sequence goes on along the minus strand of NZ_LEKT01000002.1, from coordinate 135,813 downwards.
AGGACGATTATCCCGCGTTGTCTCGACGATGCGAAAAAGTCTGACTGATTTTATGACCCGGCTGGAAGTGATGATTGATTACCCCGAAGAAGATCTGGAGGATATCACTATACCGGATATTGCCGGCTCTATTCGAAATATAGAAGGACAATTGGAGAATATGCTGCATGCTTCTAAGAGCGGGAAAATCATACGGGACGGAATCATGACGGCAATTGCCGGTACTCCTAATGCCGGCAAATCAAGTCTGCTTAATCGGCTTTTGGAAGAGGACAGAGCTATTGTGACTGAGGTTCCCGGTACAACACGGGATATCATTGAAGAATGGATTACCATTCAGGGTGTTCCTGTATGTCTTGTCGATACAGCAGGTATTCGGGATACTGATGATACGGTTGAAAAAATAGGTGTCAGCCGTGCCAGAAAATATATGGATAAGGCAGATATCGTTCTTATCGTTATTGATCAATCTAGACCGCTTTCAATGGAAGATCAGAATATTTTGCGGACAGCGGGGGGAAAGCATGCGATAATTGTTTTGAATAAAAGTGATTTACCCTGTAAGGTACTAAAAACGGATCTTGCATCATATGGATATGATATATTATCCGTTTCAGCCGCTGCTGGGAAGGGAATAGAGTCCTTGAAAGAGGCTATTCTTTCTGTGGTACTCCAAAATGGCATGACCGAAGGGCAGAGTGCTCTTTTGACCAATACGCGGCATATTGACCTTGTGCGGCAAACCAGAAATAATTTGGATCGGGCCCTGCATACCATTGAGATGGGTATGCCTATAGATTGTGCTATTGTCGATATCCGTGCAGCATGGGAAACATTGGGGGAAGTTACCGGTGATACCGTACATGATGATATTGTGGAAGAAATATTCAGCAGATTTTGTTTAGGGAAATAAAAGGGGTTGAATGAGATGTTTGTTGCAGATATATATGATGTTATTGTTATAGGGGCGGGTCATGCCGGCTGTGAGGCGGCTCTGGCTAGTTCCCGCATGGGCGCACGAACGCTGATAGCGACATTGAATTTAGATAATATTGCTCTTATGCCCTGTAATCCAGCAGTTGGTGGTCCCGGTAAAAGCCACCTCGTGAGAGAAATTGATGCCCTGGGCGGTGAAATGGGAATCAATACGGATAAAACATGTCTTCAGATGCGTATGCTCAATACAGGGAAGGGTCCGGCAGTCTATTCTTTGAGAGCTCAATCTGATAAAAAAATGTATCAGATGACAATGACTAAAACGCTGGAAAATCAGGAAAATCTGGATGTCAAGCAGCTTATGATTACAGAATTACTTATCGAAAACGGCTGCATTTGTGGCGTAAAGACGGAACTGGATGAGATATATAAAGCAAAATGTGTTGTTCTTGCTACTGGAACGTACTTGAAGGGGAAAATTATTATCGGGGAATGCACGTATTCTGGCGGCCCCATTGGACAGCGTTCAGCAGAAGTACTGTCGGACTCTTTAACTGCAGCGGGATTGAAGCTTATGCGTTTTAAAACGGGGACTCCTGCTCGTGTGGATCGTCGTACGCTGCGGACAGAAGAAATGAAAAAGCAGGAGGGAGATATGGCTGGACATGCATTTTCCTTCCTGTCTGAACGGCAAAACCGCAATAAAGAATGTTGCTGGCTTACGTTTACTAATGAAAAAACCCATCAGATTATCCGGGATAATTTGGATCGGGCACCTATGTGTAATGGTATTATTCATGGTATCGGACCGAGGTATTGTCCGTCTATTGAGTCTAAAATAGTTCGTTTTGCCGATAAAAAACGGCATCAGCTGTTTGTAGAACCAGAAGGAGAAATGACGGAAGAAATGTATGTACAGGGGATGAGCACTAGTATGCCCACTGATGTACAGTATGCTTTTTTGCGGACGATACCCGGCTTGGAGGACGTAAAAATTATGCGTCCTGGCTATGCCATTGAATATGATTGCCTCGATCCGACACAACTGATGCCGTCTTTGGAAACAAAAAAGATCAGCGGTCTTTTTTCTGCCGGGCAGGCTAATGGCACCAGTGGTTATGAAGAAGCGGCGGCTCAGGGGCTCATGGCAGGTATTAATGCGGTTCTAAAGCTTCGTGGCCAAGAACCATTTATTCTCACTCGAGCTGAAGCCTATATTGGTGTCCTTATTGATGATTTAGTTACTAAGGGAACCAAGGAGCCATATCGTATTATGACCAGTCGTTCGGAGTACCGTCTTATTCTCCGACAGGATAACGCTGATCTGCGTCTGACTCAAAAAGGATATGATCTGGGACTTGTTACACCGGAACGGTACACTGTTTTTATAACGCGAAGAAAGGCTATTGAGGCTGCGGTGGAGGCTTTGAAGAAGATTGTCATTACCCCGACACAGGCCAATCAGGATAAGTTGGCAGCTATTGGTACGGCACCTGTTCGTACTGCTTTGACGGCCTATGATCTGCTGCGCCGGAATGAAGTAACATATAATCTGCTGCGTTCTGTTTTTTTATTGGATTCTCTGGCTGCGGATGTGTGTGAAGAAATAGAAATTATGGCAAAATATGAAGGGTATATCAACCGGCAGCTGGAGCAGGTTGAAAAGATGGAACGGTTGGAGCAAAGGCTTATGCCTATAGATATTATATATGCGGATATTGGTACGCTATCTGGTGAAGCCCGGCAAAAGCTGGATGAAATCCGACCTCGATCCTTGGGACAGGCAAGCCGTATTTCCGGTGTTTCACCGGCAGATATTACGGCGCTGCTCATTGTTTTGGAACAACGGAAACGGGAGGGAAAGAAGGATGTTTCAATTTGATCTCATCAAGGCAATGGAATCAGTCGGGGTGGTTCTGACAAGCACGCAGATCCAGCAATTCTGCCGCTTTGAAGAACTGCTCATCGAAACCAATAAGGTCATGAATCTGACCGCGATCACAAATCCTTCAGAAATTGCTGTCAAGCATATGGCAGATAGTCTGTCCTGCTATAAGGATACACGGTTTCCTCCCGGAGCAGCCCTCTTGGATTTGGGAACCGGTGCCGGATTTCCGGGGATTCCGCTGGCGATTCTTCGGCCTGATTTGAAGATTACTTTTTTTGACTCGCTGCAGAAGCGTTTAAAATTTATTCAGTTGGTTTCGCAGGAAATCGGTCTTGCCGACATACATTTTCTGCATGGGCGGGCGGAAGAGTTGGCGCACCAGGCGGCTTATCGGGAACGCTTTATGATTGTTACCAGCAGGGCAGTGGCCCGATTGAACGTGTTAACAGAATGGGCCCTTCCTTATTTAAGTCTCGGCGGGACTTTTATTTCTCTGAAAGGAGCTAAATACGAGGAGGAATTGACGGAGGCAGCGACGGCAATCCGTATTTTAGGAGGAAGTGTCGAAGAGGTTTGTCCTGTGTGCCTGCCGGGGATTTCTGATAAAAGAGCCGTTATATATATTAAAAAACGTAAAACTACGCCGGGAAAATATCCCCGTAAACCTGGTTTGGCTATGAAGAAGCCGCTGTGAATTTATTATTTTAACAGAAAGAAAGTGTAGTTGTAATGATATCGTTATACTTAAAAAAAACAATTTTTATGATGATGTGTTTTGCCCTGCCTGTTGGATTTGTTCTGGCAGAAACGCCGCAGCAGCCTCAAATAGGTGCCCAAGCCGCATATGTAATGGATGCTGATACAGGTGATGAACTATATGCCAAAAATCCGGATCAGCGTATGTATCCCGGTAGTACGACTAAAATTATGACCTGTATTCTGGGTATTGAATTAGGAAAAGAAAAAATGGACCAGCCGATCCGGATTACACAAGATTCTCAAAATATAGAAAGTGATGCTTCGGTTTTGGGAATTTATCCGGGTGATAAGGTGACATTGAGGAATGCGATGACTGGGATGATGGTTGTTTCAGGCTGTGATGCAGCTATTGATGTAGCGGAAACAGTAACGCCGACACAGGCGGATTTTGTCAGCCAAATGAATGAAAAAGCTGCCGCGCTCGGGGCAGATCACACGCATTTTGTCAACCCACATGGATTGCCGGATGCGGATCATTATACGACAGCTCGGGATTTAGCCAAAATTGCTGCATATGGAATGTCACTGCCGGAATTTCGCAGCATGGTGAAGAAAAGTGAATACGATATGCCGTATATGGATGGCGGTACTAAACATTGCACCTCTACAAACTATTTTTTGACCAGCGGTTTTCCCGGAGCGGATGGTATTAAAACGGGTACGACTATTGCCGGCGGGCCCTGCCTTGTGGCATCGGCAACGCAAAATGGCCGTACGGTTGTTGCAGTGATTTTAAATTCTGAGAATCGTTTTGATGATGCGCAGTCATTACTGAAGTATGGCTTTGCAGTTCTGCCCCCTGCGGAAAACGTATATATCCTCCGCGATGCGCCGGCAGGCCAGACCTTGACGGAAGCTGCCGAAAAGCAAAAGGAGGGGGCACTTGCTGCGCAGCAGCAGGCACAGAAAATACTGTCTTCCAGTGGCGGTAAGACGAAAAAATCTGCCTGAGTCTTGACAGAATAGTTACTGTTATCTATAATAAAACCACAATAGATAGGTTATAAACGAATGCAGGACTGACGGGATAAAGTGGAACAACCACGTGGACTGCAGGGAATAAAGAAGCGCCGACCGTCTGGGCAAGAGTATGAGAATATTCTTTGGCCAGCCGGTCGGCGTTTTATATGCTGACGGGTTGCCGCATTAAAGGAGTGCGATGTAACGATGAAAAGAAACCGTTGGCTGATTGCCTTAGCTGCGATGGGGATTCATATTTGTATTGGCAGTGTTTATGCCTGGAGCGTACTGACGCGGCCAATTATGGAGGCGATGGGATTTACGCTGAAGGAGACAACATGGACCTTTTCGCTGGCTATTTTGTTTTTAGGTCTTTCGGCAGGAGTTCTGGGAAGCGTAGTTCAAAAAGCGGGGCCGCAAAAATCCGGTTTGATATCGATGTTATTTTTCTGTGCCGGCATGTTTGGCACAGCGGCAGCAATGTACCTGCATAGTCTTCCCCTTTTGTATATTAGCTATGGTGTGATTGGTGGAATTGGACTGGGAATAGGGTACATTACGCCTGTTTCCACGCTGGTCAAATGGTTTCCTGATAACCGCGGCTTTGCAACTGGTCTTGCTATCATGGGATTTGGTTTTGCCAGCATGTTGGCAGGGCCGGCTATGCAGCTTCTGACAGCGTATTTTGGGTTAGTGGTAAATTTCCTGATTCTTGGCGGTGTATATATGGTCATTATGACGGCTTCGTCTATGTATCTGGCTCCGCCGCAGGTCGTTGAGATGCCGCAGCAGATTGATGCGGCATTAAACACGGACGGGGCACACCTTAGACCGATATACGCTGACGCCATGCCGCAGTTTTCTGTAAAGGACGCGATGAAAACGTGGCAGCTGTATACGATATGGATATTATTTTTTACGAATATTACATGTGGGATTGCATTACTGGCAGTTGCATCTCCGATGGCCCAGGATATTGTTCATATGTCGCCCATGGCGGCAGCTTCCATGGTCGGAATCATCGGTTTTATGAATGGTGCCGGCCGGATTGCATGGGCAACGGTTTCAGATTATATTGGACGATCTAATACATATATTTTATTTTTTCTTATAGAAGCACTGGCTTTTTTCAAGCTGACGGCAGAAACAGAGGCGTTTAGTTTTCAAATTCTGGTACTTCTTATCATTACTTGCTATGGCGGAGGTTTTTCCTGCATGCCCGCATATTTAAGCGATTTGTTTGGTACACGGGAATTGGGTGCCATTCATGGGCGTATTCTTACTGCTTGGGGAGCCGCTGGGGTGGCTGGACCGCTATTGCTGTCGTGGGTCAAAGAAGGAACTAATAGTTATGCTGGTACGCTGCAGTTCTTTTCCGGTTGTTTTGTATTGGCACTGGCAGGGATGATTTTTCTGAAATATAAAACCCGGCATGGTATTACGAACAGCCATAATGCATGGCAACCCGGACAACAACTATTAAAACGGGATTAAGTATATAAAGCACTGCTGCCTGAATCATGGAGGTACCACGCAATTGTTAAATTTTCAGTTTAACGATTGGGGGTGGTATCTTAACGCAGGCAGCGGTGCTTTTTTTTAGAAGAATATCTTTTCAGAGGCATTAGTCCTAAATTTCCCTCATAGTATCTTAACTATATTTTGTCATAGGCTGTATCTGGGTCGCAATTTTTTTATTGGAGTTCGCATATACAGAAAAAAACGTTATTCTATAATTAAGTAATAATGCATTCGCGATATAAATGAACGATTGTGATTGAAATAAGTAATAATGATTGAAAATGATTGAAAATGACTAAAGATAAATGTATAATGCAACATATAAAGACGCTGCGGAGGGAAGTGAAATAATGTTAACAGAGGAACGACACAGCGAAATTTTACGCATTGTTAATTTGAGCGGCGCCGTGTCTGTACAGGATTTGGTCAATTACCTTGATATTTCCGAATCAACCGTTCGACGGGATTTACTGGCGCTGGATAGGGCAGGTCAGCTGAAACGCGTTCATGGAGGCGCGACGGCGTTAAAGGATAACAATTCTTATGAAGCTAATATGGAAAATCTGCAGGATAAGTATTCTTTTCATATGATGGAAAAGAGAACTATTGCGCAATTTGCAGCGACCCAAATCAAAAATGATGATTTTGTATATTTGGATTCTGGATCTACAGTAGAACAGATGGCAGATTTTCTGGTTGATTCAGAGGCTATTTTTATTACTAATAGTATTCCCCTGGCGCAAAAATTAGGGCGCAGTCGTGTAAAGGTCCATATTCTTCCTGGCCGTGTCAAGGGGGAAACAGAAGCTATCGTAGGAAGTGAAATGCGTGATATGCTTAGCCGGTATCATTTCACAAAAGGTTTTTTTGGAACAAACGGTATCAGTCTTCTGGAAGGTTGTACTACGCCGGATGATGAAGAAGCCGTATGTAAGAGAGCGGCAGTCCGGCAGTGTTCCGTTTGCTACGTTCTGGCAGACTCAAGCAAATTTGGCTTGGCTTCGTATATTACCTTTGCCAGCCTTTCAGAAGTGAAAATTATTACAGCGGCAAAAACAGAAGGTAATTTTAATTATAAACCGTATCAGAAAATAACGGAGGTGCATCTACTTTGATTTACACAGTTACTTTTAATCCATCTTTAGATTATGTTGTTCACATGGAAACATTTCTTTCTGGTGATATCAATCGAGCTGATAGAGAGATGATTTACCCAGGCGGTAAGGGGATTAATGTTGCTTTGGTTTTGGGAAATCTCCACATTCCAGCTAAAATTCTTGGTTTTACAGCCGGATTTACAGGTAGGGAAATTGAACGGCTTGCGAAAAAAAATGGCGGGGATTGTGATTTTATTACTTTAGAGGAAGGCTATTCCCGTATCAATATGAAAATCAGTGCTGACGAAGAAACGGCAGTCAATGGTATCGGGCCTGATATCTCAGAAGAAAAACTGCAGGCGCTGCTCCGTCAGATAGAACAGATTAAAGACGGTGACGTGCTGGTCTTAGCCGGCAGTATTCCTGCTGATATTCCCAATGATATTTATGAGCAGATACTCAGGCGGATTCAAGGGCGGAACATCAGGACGGTCGTTGATGCGACGGGAGACTTGCTTAAAAATGTGATCAAATACCGGCCGTTTTTGATCAAGCCCAACAACTTTGAATTGGGAGAGCTGTTTAGTGTCGATCTCCACACAGATGAAGAAATTTTGGTTTGTGCCAAACGCCTGCAGTCAATGGGAGCCCGGAATATTCTAGTATCACTGGGAGATGATGGAGCCTTACTTCTAGGAGAAGATGAAAAGATATATCGCATGCAGGCACCGCGGGGAAATCTCGTCAATTCTGTCGGAGCTGGTGATAGTATGGTGGCAGGATTTCTAGCTGGATTTGAAGCCTCTCAGGGGGATTTGCAGGAAGCTCTCAAGATGGGTATTAGTGCCGGCAGTGCTTCCGCATTTCAAGAATGGCTGGCATCCGAGGCAGATATTCAGGAAATTTATAAAAAAATTCCGAAATAATTGTGAAAACGAAGGAGATATCTACTATGCGTATTGCAGACTTGTTGAAAAAGGAAAGTATCGATCTGCAGGCCGCCGTTGCAAATAAAACGGAAGCTATTGATCACCTCGTCGAATTAATGGCCGGCAGCGGCAATCTAAATGATATGGAGGAGTACCGGCGCTGTGTGCTGGCACGAGAAAACGAAGGAAGTACGGGGATCGGTGAAGGGATAGCGATCCCTCATGCTAAAACGGCAGCAGTCGATTCGCCTGGCCTGGCCTCTATGATTGTTCGTAACGGGGTGGAATATGAAAGTCTGGATGAGGAGCCGGCATATCTATTTTTTCTTATTGCGGCCCCTGCCGGTGGTGCTAACGTTCATCTGGAGGTATTAAGCCGTCTGAGCCGTATGCTCATGGATGATGGGTTCCGTGATACGCTTATGAATGCTAAGACAGCCGAAGAGTATTTGCAAATCATTAATGCGGCAGAAGCGGTACAGCTCGAAGAAGAAAAAAAAGAGGAAGCGGCGCAAACGGTACAGGAAGGGTCTATGCAGAATGAAGAAAAGCCTTTTATTATTGGTGTTACGGCTTGCCCGACGGGGATTGCGCATACATATATGGCGGCCGAAGCGCTGGAAAATAAGGGAAAGGCAATGGGTGTTGATATTAAGATTGAAACGAATGGCTCTGGCGGTGTTAAAAATCATTTGACAGCCCATGATATTTCTCAAGCGGCCGGGATTATTATTGCAGCAGATAAGGATGTCCCTACGCAGCGGTTTGCGGGTAAGCCTGTATTATTTACTAAGGTAGCTGCTGGTATCAAAGAACCTGAAAAATTGATTCAAACAATTCTTGAAGGGAAGGCCCCTATTTTTCAAGGACATGCATCTTCTGCAGCGGCGATCAACCTAGATGATGAAGGCAGTACGGAAAGTATCGGACGTCAGATTTACAAGCATCTGATGAACGGTGTCTCGCATATGTTACCCTTTGTTATCGGCGGGGGGATTTTGATTGCATTGGCATTTTTGTTTGACATGCAACATGCGGGCGCGGCTAATTTTGGTTCAGGGACGCCTATGGCCGCATTTTTGAAAATGGTCGGTGGTTTGGCTTTTAGTATGATGATGCCTATTTTAGCCGGATATATTGCCATGAGCATAGGTGAACGTCCGGCGCTTATGCCTGGTATCGTAGGGGGATTTTTAGCAACGACGGGTGGGTCTGGATTTTTTGGTGCTTTATTTGCCGGGTTTATTGCCGGTTATTTGATTGTATTGCTGAAAAAGGTATTTGCAAGACTGCCGCAGGCCTTGGAGGGTACCAAACCGATTTTAATTTACCCTGTACTTGGATTGATTCTTATCGGTCTTATTATGACCTATATTATTAATCCGCCGACGGCTTTGTTTAACGTCTGGCTGGCGGATACGTTAGCTTCAATGACTACATCGAGCCGCATTATTCTTGGCTTTATTCTGGGAGGTATGATGTCTATTGATTTTGGCGGCCCGATCAATAAAGCAGCATATGTATTCGGCACAGCTTCACTGATGAGTGCCTCTGGTACGGCTGTCAGTTCCGGAATTATGGCGTCTGTCATGATAGGCGGGATGGTGCCTCCTATTGCGATTGCTATTTCTATGCTTATTTTTAAACATAAATTTACGAAAAGAGAACGACAATCCACAGTGACCAACTTTATTATGGGATTGTCTTTTATTACGGAAGGAGCCATTCCTTTTGCTGCTTCTGACCCGATCCATGTAATCCCTTCTTGTGCTGTCGGAGCGGCTATTTCAGGGGCGCTTTCCATGTTTTTTAACTGCACGGTTCCGGCACCGCACGGTGGTATTTTTGTGTTTGGCGTCGTTTCCAATTGGCCGATGTATCTTGTTTCTCTGATTGTGGGTGCCATCGTGTCTGCCGTTATTATGGGAGTGATCCGGAAAAACCAGATTCAGGAATAAGGCATTTGATTATTAAGCAGATACCTAGTTGAGAGGAGAACGTATTATGAAAAAATTTGAATTTACAATAACTGATCCACAGGGAATTCATGCCCGTCCGGCAGGCCTCCTTGTCAAAGAAGCTAAAAAATATGAATCTACGATTCAAGTTTTTAAAGGTGCACGTAAGGGGGATCTGAAAAAAATATTTACGGTTATGGCGTTGGGAGTTAAACAAGGGGAAGCGGTTACCGTTCAGGTAGAAGGCGCTGACGAAGAAACGGCAGCAGCAGCCATTGAAGTCTTTCTCAGAGAAAATTTCTGATTTCTGTAAGGAGGGATATGCATGCTGACGTTAAAAGGAAAAAGCGTGTTTGCTGGCATTACCATTGGACCGCTGGCGCTGTTTCACCGTAATACTATATCTACAGCGTCCCATACTGTCGAAAATCCGGAAGTGGAAGTAATTCGTTTTCAAAAAGCACGAGATGAATCAATTGAACAACTAAAAGGGCTGTATGATAAAGCTGTTCAAAAGGTTGGTGAAGAACAGGCGGCGGTATTTGAAGTACATCAGATGATGCTGGAGGATGATGACTATGTTGATTCCGTTGAAGAAAAAATCCGTAACGGCAAGATAAATGCAGAAGCGGCTGTCGATCAAACTGCGCAGGAACTGGCTGATATGTTTCGTCATATGGAGGACGCCTATATGCAGGCTCGGGCCGCTGACGTCCTTGATATTTCCCGCCGGGTGGAACAGCAGCTCTGCGGCGGCGCAGGAATTGATTTCAGTAAATATGATCATGTCATTATTGCTGCTGATGATTTGGCTCCAAGTGAAACGCTGCAGCTTGATACAGATAGAATACTTGGTTTTGTTACTTCTTCTGGAAGTACGAATTCACATACGGCAATACTGGCTAGGACGCTGGGGATTGCTGCTGTCGTCAATACAGGTAATCAATTACATAATGATGTAGATGGCTTGATGGCAATCATAGATGGTCTTACCGGCATGGTGTATATTGATCCGGATGAAGATACGTTGTCGCAAATGCGGATAAAACAGCAGGAAGAAAAGGCATGCAAAGCACGTTTAGAACAAGTGCGGCATGTACCGACCGTTACCAGAGACGGCAGAGTCATCAAGCTTTTTGCCAATATTGGCAACCCGGGAAATCTGCCGCAGGTGTTAGCGAATGATGCTGAAGGGATCGGACTGTTCCGCAGTGAATTTTTGTACTTGGAAAACAGCGATTATCCAACGGAAGAACAACAGTTTGAAGCCTATAAAAAGACGTTGGAGGTATTGGAAGGGAAAACGGCGGTAATTCGCACGCTGGATATCGGTGCAGATAAGCAGGTTGATTATTTTGATCTGGCACCGGAGGTTAATCCCGCGATGGGTATGCGGGCTATTCGGATTTGTCTGACCCGGCCGGATTTGTTTAAAACACAGCTCCGGGCGTTGTGCCGGGCCTCGGCTTTTGGTAAGCTTGCCATTATGTTTCCGATGATTATTTCCGTTGCAGAGGTACGGAAGGCAAAAAAAATTTTGGAAGAAGTTCAAATAGAATTAGATGAAAAAGCCATTGCTTATGACAAGGATATGGAGGTCGGCATTATGGTAGAGACACCGGCATCTGCGGTTATGAGTGACGAACTGGCAAAAGAAGTTGATTTTTTCAGCATTGGGTCTAATGACCTAACGCAGTATACCTTGGCAATTGATCGCCAGCAGACGGCACTAGATGCTTTTTTTGATTCTCATCACCCTGCGGTTCTGCGGCTTATTCAGCAAACAATAGAAAATGGCCATAAGGCCGGAATATGGGTTGGTATATGTGGCGAGTTGGGGGCGGATCTTACGCTGACAGAAACGTTTCTGCGTATGGGGGTTGATGAATTATCCGTTAGTCCGCCGGCGGTTTTGCCGCTGCGCGAAAAAATACGCTCTCTGGATTTAAATAAAGCATAACTATATACTACGGATTGATAATAGGGCGGCAGTGCGGATACTGCAGTCCTATTTTTTTTATTAAGGGTAATGATTTTACAAATAAATGCATCTATATACATATATATTAAATAAAAAATAGACTTTTGAAAAAAAATGAGCTATAATTATACTTAATTTTTATTATATATTCAATTACATATTAGGAGGATTCATTATGAAGTTTGCAAAAAGTATATCATGTATATTGGCCGGCGTATTGACTGTTTTTGTTTTAGCAGGCTGCGGCAGCAGTAAAACTGCCGAGGCAGATCAGAATAAGCCTCTGCGAGTTGCTACTAACGCGACTTTTGTACCTTTTGAATTTAAAGACAATGATCAGTCTTCAGAATACAAAGGATTTGAAATGGATTTAATCCGTGCAATTGCCAAAGAAATGGGCCGTACTATAGAATATAATAATATTCCATTTTCAGGGATTATTCCGATTATTCAGCAGGGGGATATGGATATTGCTGCGGCCGGGATGACGATGACAAAGGACCGGGCTTCAAAGGTTTTATTTTCAGCCCCCTTTTACGAATCAAAGCTGGTGATTCTCACACCAAAAAACAGCGGCATTCAATCTATCAATGATCTGAAAGGCAAAACAATTGCTGTCCAATTGGGGACGACAGGGGCTGATTACGCAGAGGCGAAGGGGATTGCCAATAAACAATTTGACAGTAATGCAGAAGCTATTATGGAACTGCAGGTTGGGGGCTCGCCAGCAGCGATTATTGATAAGCCGGTTGCTGATTATTTTGTATCGCAGGATGGGAAAGGGAAATTTGATGTCATTCCTATTCCAGATACGAAGTCCGAATATTTGGCTTTTGCTATGAATAAAAAAGATACAGAATTGCAAAAGCAGGTCAATGCGGCGATGGCTAAGTTGAAAGAAAATGGTGAATATCAGAAAATATACGAAAAATGGTTCCATTCGGCAGTTCCCATACTTCCGACAACGGCAGAAGATGCATTAAGTAAATAGCATATAGTATGAAAATTCCCTGCAGCGGTATTGTTGACTGCAGGGAATTTTTATGTATGGTATGCCCGTATGGAACGTAATTTGGTGGTGCAAGTTGACTATGCGCGTGACAGCAGGACACAATGCATGATTACTAATGACCCGCTGAGTTCTCCGTTTTGAATGTTTTAGTCGTCTTGTTTGCAGACTGGCGGGATGATAGGTGTCGTATCGATGATGCGGACGATAAGTAAGGTGATAACACAAATGAGCCATTCAAAATAAATGACATGAGGAAGAAAACGAATGGCTGGAATCAGCTGCCAGGCAAACAAACCAAGGATACCGACCAAGGTAGTCCAAAAGGCTGTGTTTTTTCGGCATATAGAAGAGAAAAACAATGTACATAATGAGTGCTGCATAAACCCATACAGTGCATTACTACAATATTCCGTAGTATAAATGTATAAGTATAGTGTAAGATAGCTCAAAATCTTTGCACACAGGTGATATAACATGTATAAAACCCCTTCTAAACAACGTTCCTTCGAATATTTTAACCAACCCTTGGGAATCCGCACAACCGCTGGATTAAAACAGCGGAATTCATCCCATAGGATCTGGTAGAAAAGAAATATAAAAAACTGTTCAAAGAATCCAAGGGTCATGTAGCGAAGTCTGCCCAAATGGCATTAGGCGCGTTGCTCATTCAAATTGAATAAGGGTATTCGGATGCAGAAATCGTCGAACCAATTAAGAAAAATCCCTATCTACAATACTTCTGCGGTTTGCGGGGCTATGAATAAATGGATAAATAATCATTTCGAAGTCCTTTAATGAGTAATATTTTAATCACCTCAGAAAAAAAATTTATGAGTAGAAAAATATATCAAAGAAAATAAAAGTTCCTTGCTTATTATGCATAAATGTGATAAGATACGGGCTAGGCAAAAGATGACATCACATTTGTGAGTTATACTTTTTTCGGATTGTTTTATATACGATGGAACATCATCTGCTTGGATCCCGACAGACCGAGACAGACACAGATACTCCTCATAGCGTTGCAGGTTACTATAGTTTTTTTGATCGTGAAATAAAGTGACCGCTGTGCTTTTTGATGTTTGTACTGCTGTGCGTACGCCTTTCGGTTTTCCGGAAGGCGTTTTTGTTTTCTTTTGCCCAATAGTATATAGGGAGGTTTTATTTTGAAAAAGTGTTGTACTTTTTTGGTACATAACATGGCCCTGTTTGTCATTTTGATTGGCGCAATAGGAGCGGTACGACCCCAAATGCTGATCTGGATTGGGCCATATGTACCTTGGCTGCTGGGGCTTGTGATGTTTGGTATGGGCATGACGTTGACGCTGCGGGATTTTCAATCGATACTGAAGCACCCCTGGGAAGTTTTGCTGGGGGTAATTGCGCAGTTTTTTATTATGCCGATGGTAGCATGGCTGTTGGTGTGGCTGTTTGCACTGCCGCCGGAGCTGGCAATTGGAGTTATTTTGGTGGGAACCTGTCCGGGGGGAACGGCATCCAATGTAATTTCATATTTAGCTAAGGGAGATGTTGCTTTATCTGTTGCCATGACGATGACAACGACGTTGCTGGCGCCGTTGGCTACACCGGCTTTGACGTGGGTATTGGCAGATGCATGGATTGATGTATCTTTTTCAGGGATGGCTGTTTCTATTGCAGAAATGGTGCTGCTGCCCGTGGTTCTGGGACTTGCAGCACATCATTTTTTCCGGCGGACTGTTGAACGGATGTTGCCGCTCATGCCGGTAGTGTCTGTGGTTACCATTATTTTTCTTGTCGGCGGAGTTGTAGCAATGGGAGCATCTCAATTGATTGAAGTGGGCTTGCTGATGGCAGCTCTCGTTGTTCTGCATAATTTATTTGGGTTAGCTTTAGGATATGGTATGGCGCGAATATTTCATTTGAATTCAAAAAAATCCCGCACAGTGGCGATTGAAGTAGGCATGCAGAATTCAGGAATGGCGGCGTCGTTGGCGGTTATGTATTTTAATCCGGCGGCAGCGATACCGGGCGCTATTTTCAGCGTTTGGCAGAATATTTCAGGATCTCTTCTTGCTAATTATTATGATAAAAAAGAAGAAAAATTAAAGGTAGCAGCAGTTCGCTGAGAAAATTGCGTATTCTATTTATAAAGGAGTATCATGTATAATGAAGTGTTTTTCTGTTGTGAAGGATATGCAGAATTTTGCGGAATTTATGAAAAAAAAGAATTGTGTTATTGGCTTGGTACCGACGATGGGGGCACTTCATGAAGGCCATTTGGCGTTGATGCGAACGGCAAAGGCGGCATGTGATATTGTGATTGCTTCTGTATTTGTCAATCCAACTCAATTCGGACCTAATGAGGATTATGATGCGTATCCACGCCGTTTTGAAGAAGATTGTAAAAAATTGGAAAGCGTTGGCGTTGATGCTGTTTTTCATCCGGAACCGGCAGAGATGTATCCTAATGGATATTGCACATATGTCCAGGTTGAGGGAGATATTACGCACTGTCTTTGCGGTGCGCAGCGGCCCGTCCATTTTCGAGGCGTAGCCACGGTTGTTACAAAACTTATACATATTACCTTGGCAGATGAAGCGTTCTTTGGGCAAAAGGATGCGCAGCAGGTTGTTATTATTCGCCGGTTTGTTCAAGATTTGAATATACCTGTGCATATCAATATGGTTCCCATCGTTCGGGAAAAGAGCGGTCTGGCTCGCAGTTCCCGCAATGCGTATCTATCACCTTCTGAAAAAAAGACAGCATTGATTTTATCTCAAAGTTTGAAGAAAGCACAGTTGGCGTATGCACTGGGAGAACGAGATGTTGAAATATTGAAAAAAACAGTAATTGACTCACTCCATACAGAAAAAATGGCTGTTATTGATTACGTGGAGTTGTTTTCTTTTCCTGCATTGGCACCTATTCACACTGTGCGGGAAACAAGTTTGCTGGCAATTGCTGTCAAAATTGGAGAAACAAGATTAATTGATAATGTGATTTTAGGAGAGGGTATAAAATGATTTTAAATTTACTAAAATCAAAGATTCATTGTGCTACCGTTACGGAGGCAAATTTGCAATATATGGGAAGTATTACGATTGATGAGTGGCTGATGGAAAAAGCACACATGGTAGCAAATGAACGGGTACAGATTGTAAATAATAATAATGGTGCCCGATTAGAAACATACGTGATTCCGGGAGTCAGAGGTTCAGGAGTTATTTGCCTGAATGGGGCAGCAGCACGTTGGGTACAGCCTGGAGATACGGTTATTATTATGGCTTATGTATTTATGGATGAAAAGGAAGCGGCGGCGTATCGTCCTATTGTTGTCATGGTAGACGGCAGCAATACAGTTTGTGAAATACGTACAGGGGAATATCAGAATCAAATTTTATAGCAATCCAGCCAAGCAATATGTTTCACGTGAAACATATTGCTTGGCTGTTCTTGATAGAAGATAGTTTGATGATCTTCATCATTTCTTCACAATTTACTCATTATTTCTTTATATATTTTTCTTATACTGACAGTATCAGCAGAGACTGGTAGAAAACTATATTACAAACAAGCAGTTACATAAAAAAACGACCTGGCGCCAGGTCTTTCATATAAATAGTACTATTACGTACAAGCGGGGCAGCATAACTGTTTCCGCTTTTTGTATATTGGTGTACAATACATATAGTTATATAATTTGATAACAAGCTAATTCGGGAGGTGTTTGGCATGATTCCCTATTCTATCCTTATTGTTGATGATGATGATAAGCTCAATTCTCTTCTCCGTTCATATTTTGAGAGAGAAAAATTTATTGTATATACGGCCAGTGATGGCGTGCAGGCTTTGTCAATTCTCCGGCAGCATGAACCGCAGATTATGCTGCTTGATTTGATGATGCCAGCTATGGATGGGTTTGATGTATGCCGGCGGGTACGGCAGTTTAGTGATATTCCTATTGTTTTTCTTACTGCAAAAGATGACGAAACAGACCGTTTGGTCGGATTAAATATTGGTGCTGATGATTATGTGACCAAGCCGTTTAATGCTAATGAATTGATTGCCCGTGTGTATGTATTACTGCGTCGTGCTCGTGGGGAAGTCATACAAAATCTATCTCGGTATACCGTTCGCGATTTGGTAATTGATAAAGAACAGTTTACTGTTTTAAGGAAGGGAAGCCCTGTATTGTTGACACCGACAGAGTTTAATATTTTGGAAGTACTTACAACGTCACCGGATCGTGTATTCAGCCGCATGCAGCTGATGGAACGGGCACAAGGAGGATATGGCTTTGAAGGGTATGAACGTACGATTGATACACATATGAAAAACCTCAGAAAAAAATTAGAGCCGGATCCCACGCATCCGCAGTATATTTTGACAGTATATGGCATAGGGTATAAATTTGCAGGAGGCAGTGATGAGAAAATGTAACAGTATGGTTTTTCGCCTGACTGGTATGGTCTTCATCCTTCTTTTTTTGACGATTGCAGTTCTTTTGTTTTTGGTTAATTTGCAGATGGATAATCATTTTACGCACTATTTGCAAATGAATATGCTGATTGGTATGGAACGCATGGCAAAGGGACCAGCGGAAGAAATTCTTATGTCGTCAGTTCACCGATCTCTTATTTGGGTTGGCTTGATTATGATGTTGATCAGTGTTGGCATTAGTTATGTAGTTGTTGCACAGATTACCCGGCCGTTATTGGAGCTGACAGAAGCAGTTAAGACGATTCGGTCGGGACAGCTTGGGCGGACGGTATCTATTGACAGGCGAGATGAAGTTGGGATTTTAGCACGTACTTTCAACGATATGTCTATCCAGTTAAAACGGAATGATACCATGCGACGCCATTTATTTGCGAATATTGCTCATGAACTGCGTACACCATTGACTATTGTACAGGGGAATTTAGAAGGTTTAGTTGATGATGTAATTCCGGCAGATAAATCCATTTTTTTATCGATGGAGGATGAAGTGCTGCGGCTTAATAGACTTGTTCAAGATCTGCGGGATTTATCTCTTGCAGAAATTAATGAATTGGTTCTTCATAAAAAAGAAAGCAATGTAAACATACTTTTACAGCGTGCTGTCAGTATGCTGCGTCCCTTAACCGATGAAAAAGAACTGATGGTAACAGTGAATCTTGATGATGCAATACCGCTTTTATATATTGATACCGATAGAATCAATCAGGTAATTTATAATATTTTGAATAATGCAATCCGGTATATTGATAGGGGACGTGCTATTTATATAGAAACTCAGTTAATACGAAATATGTCTGTGCCGTCAGTACGGATACTGATTGCTGATACGGGAAATGGGATTGCACCGGAAGATATGCCTCATATTTTTCAATATTTTTATCGTGGAGAAAAATCACGGAGCAGAAAAAGCGGCGGCAGTGGTATTGGGCTGGCATTGGCTAGGCAATTTGTTTTATGCCATGGCGGATCAATCCGGGCAGAAAGCCAAATGGGAAAGGGAACTACATTTTATATTATACTGCCTGTAAATAAGGATACGTCGGTCTCGTAATGTTTCACGTGAAACATAAAAAACACCTGAACGATTGCTGAAAAGCAGCGATTCAGGTGTTTTTTATAATTATATCATTTTACCAGTTCATAACCAGCATCTGCGATAACTTTAGCAAAATCTTTGGCATCAATATCCTTTGTCATGGTGACCTCAGCTTTTTTGTTTTCCAAATCGACGGTTACGTCTGTTACTCCATCCATTTTAGATAATGCATCGTGGACGTGTTTCTGGCAGTGCTGGCACATCATACCTTCAATGTTTAATGTTGTTTTCATTGTAATCTCCTTTTCGTGATGAAATGTTGTATTTGGAGTTTCCCGCAGTGTTTCACGTGAAACGAATCCAACTGAGTGATCAGGTTTGAAAAAACGCAGCCGCAATGCGTTCATAACGACGCATACACTGCTGAGACTCATAGCAGCCGCGCCGATCATGGGGCTTAATTTGATTCCGTAAGCCGGATATAAAATACCGGCAGCTAATGGGATGCCGATGATATTGTAAAAAAAAGCCCAGAATAGATTTTCTTTAATGTTTCGTATAACTGACTTGCTAAGGCGGACTGCACTGACAGCGTCAAGCAGATCATTTCTCATTAAGACCGCATCGGCGCTTTCAATAGCGACATCTGTACCGGCCCCGATCGCCATGCCTAAATTTGCTTTGGCTAGGGCAGGAGCATCATTGATGCCATCACCGATCATGGCGACGGTATGTCCCTGTGCCTGAAGTGCAGCGATATGTTTTTCTTTATCCTGTGGAAGTACTTCGGCAATAACTTTAGGAATATGCAGCCGTTTTCGAAGCGCTTCGGCTGTCCGAGCATTATCGCCTGTCAGCATGACCACATCTATACCCATACGAGTGAAAGCAGAAATAGCCTGAGCGCTGCTTTCTTTTTCAACATCAGCGACAGCAATAATGCCGATAACGGCAGTCGTATCAGCAAAGATAAGCGGAGTCTTCCCTTCGTCAGCCAGTGCATTAAGAAGTGAGGTGTTTTGGGTAAGGTCGATTCCATGATCCTTCATCAATGCAGCATTGCCGGCGTAATACGTTTTTCCGTTGGCGCGTGCCTGAATGCCTCGTCCAAAAATTGCTTGAAAATCAGTTATCGAAACCGGCGTAATAAAGCGCTCTTTACTGCAAGTCATAATGGCCTCAGCAAGAGGATGTTCGCTCCCTTTTTCCATGCCGGCAGCCAGTGCGAGCAGTTCGGCTTCTGTTTTACTGAACGTTTTGATATCTGTGACACGAGGGCGACCTTCCGTGATGGTGCCAGTCTTATCCATGACGACAGTGTCAATGGCATGAGCGGTTTCCAAAGCGTCTCCTGATTTGATAAGAATTCCGTTTTCGGCACCTTTACCCGTGCCGACCATAATCGCGACTGGAGTAGCCAATCCAAGAGCGCAGGGGCAGGAAATAACTAAAATAGCAATGCCAATAGAAAAAGAAAATTCCATGCCGGCACCTAATAGAAAATACCATATTGCAGTAGCAGCGACAGCAATTACAATAACAGCAGGAACAAATATTCCGGCAATAGTATCAGCTGTTTTGGCAATAGGTGCCTTACTGGCGCTGGCTTCATCGACAAGTCGAATAATTTGATTGATTGTGGTGTCAGCACCGACGCGCTGTGCCATAAAGTGAATATAGCCGGTTTTATTGATTGTAGCAGATGTGACCATATCGCCAGTCTGTTTTTCAATAGGAATGCTTTCTCCTGTCAAGGCAGCTTCATCAATACTGGTCGTTCCTTCCGTAATCATTCCGTCGGCAGGAATGCTTTCGCCCGGCCGAACAATAATTTCATCCCCTACAGCCAATTCTTCTACCGGAATAATCGTTTCTATGCCACTGCGTAAGACGGTGGCATGTTTGGGCGCCAGATCCATCAGCTTTTCAATGGCCGCACTGGTTTTTCCTTTTGCTCGTGTTTCTAAGTATTTTCCTACAGTAATCAAGGTGACAATCATACCGGCTGATTCAAAATATAAATTGGAGCTATACGTTTCGACCAGAGTTAAATCTCCATGACCCAAACCCCAGCCAATACGAAAAATAGCGAAAGCCCCAAAAATTGCAGAAGCGGCAGAACCCATGCCAACCAGACTGTCCATATTCGGTGCGCCACGGAACAGATTACGAAAGCCGTTGATATAGTATTTGCGATTTACGTACATAATGGGCAGTATAAGGAGAAATTGGGAAAAAGAAAATGTAATAGCATTTTCAGGTCCGTGAAATACATTACTGAACCAAATAGGAATCGGAAGGCCAAACCACATAAAAAACATATGGTGCATAGCAATGTACATCGTTGGAATAAGAAAAATAACAGACAAAATCAGACGATGCTTCATCGAATAAATTTCTTGATCTGCGGCAGCGGTTTGGCTGTCAGTGCTGTTTTTGAGCACGGATCCTCCGGCCAGTGAGGCCCCATACCCGGCGTCAATGACAGCATTAACGATTTCCGTATCAGTTATTTTAGTTTCATTGTAGTCGACCTGCATGCTGTTGGTCAGAAGATTGACACTGGCCTTAGTTATGCCATCCAGTTTGGAAACTGCCTTTTCAACTCGGCTGGAGCAGGCAGAACAACTCATGCCTGTAATTGCATATTTTTCATGTTTCATAATATCATCCCTTTACTTCATCAATTTTTGCAGTGTACACACTAATTCATCGACGACGGCGTCATTGCCTTGCTGGATATCATGTACAACACAAGATCGGATATGCTGAGCCAGCAGTTCTTTATTAAATGCGTTCAGCGCAGATTGAACGGCACTGACCTGAGTTAAAATATCTACGCAGTACCTGTCTGTTTCCACCATGTTTTTGATGCCGCGAACCTGACCTTCAATACGGTTCAAGCGAGAAATAAGGCATTTATATTCTTTGCTGTTTGTGTCACGGTGTTTCATTTTTATTGCCGCACAGCAGCAACGTTCTGTTGTTTTTTCTTCCATGGAGAGTCACCTCATATCATATTGTTTTATAAATACCCCACTCAGGTATCTGAAGATAGCATATACCTATGTGGGGTATTTGTCAAGGGAAATAATAATAGATTTCATTAAAAGAGGATATTCAGGATAGATATATCTTAAAAACATCGTAAAACTTGTTTTAACGCGTTGGATAGAGTTTCGGGATAAATCATATGCCGACATACAGAAAAGACGCTTAAACGATGTTTTAAGAGGATAAAAAAAAGACGATATCAAAAACTAAATACGTTTTTGATATCGTCTGATACATACATCAATTATTTTTTCAAAGCATTTACAACGTCCTGCGTTTCATCAACTGCATTGTCTGCACCGGCAATGATAGAACCCTGGACTACAATGCAGTCCAAGCCTTTATCCTTACGAACCTGTTCCACCGTCTGTACGACATCTTTTTCCATAGGGACGACCAGTTTATTTTCCAGATCGGTGATCTGCTGATTGAGCTGTTTGGCTAAATCACGTTTTTCCTGATCTGTTTTCAAGCTGGGAGCCTTCTTGCTGAATTCTTCGTCAGCTTTTTTGGTGGCAGCCTGCATTTGTGCACTGACCTTCGGGTAATCCTTATGCGAAGAAATTAATGTGTCAAAATTGACATAGCCGACACCGGCAGCAAATGCTGATGTAGCTGCCGCTATACTGAGCATACCTATAACCGCAAGAGACGCAAACTGTTTTTTTAATTTCATTTTATATTCCTCCTGATGTATGTGTTAATAATCAATCTTATTACTTTTACGTATTATATCAAAATTAAAAGAAAAACACAACTGTTGTAACAATATTGTAACAAAAATGGCAAAGATATTGATGATTGGAGCATCTGATAATTAATATTATTTGTGTGGTGTAGTTGTATTGGCAGAGTCTTCCTCATCGTCTTTAATATAAATATACTTATCTTTTTTCATTTTTTCAATGATTTCAGGTGCCATGGCAATAAGCTTTTCAAAGGAGGAAGCTTGATAACCGTCTTTTTTGATAGAGAACATTTCTACTCGGTCTCCTTTGATGACTAAAATGGCTGAAGGTTCCATCTTGGCGCCGCCGCCACCACCAGCGCTTTGCCGGCCCGTTTCCTCCCTGCCATTTAAACCACCAGAGCCAAAACCGAAGGTTACATCTACAAACGGTACTAATATGGCATCGCCAATATGAACTGCTTCACCGACGACGGTTTCAACTTTAATCATTTCTTTGAAATTTTCAAAAATAGTTTCCAGATTATTTTTGATATATGTATTATCCATGGTCCTCTTCCTTTCTTGTTTTATGCCACTGCAGTAAGATACAACGAACCGGCGAAGATAATAAAAAGGCAGCTGTATAGAAAATCAGCGCGGCAGGATAAATATGGCCGGCTGCATGAAAGGTACAGTCATATCGCTCTTCTATAAAATTAAAATGAAGAGTGCGTATGTTTGCAGGAATAATCGCATAAAGCGCACCTGCCAGTATTCCTGTTTCATGAGGACGGGAAAGCCCCAGCGTACCCTCCAGCGAAAGACGGCGAATTCGTGAATGATAAAGGAGTCTGCCAAGAAAAATGCAAAAGGCCGTAATAAATGTCTGACTGGTAATCAACGGTTTCCACCAAAAAAAGTGAGAATCGCTCTGTTTGGAATGGCGGGGAGCAGCATCTTTAATATCCTTATAGGATAACCCGGTGTCTTCTCTTTCCAGGTCTTTCAGAATATCTTCTGTTTTGAAAGATTGTTCCGGCGCTGTTTTTAGCTGAATGGAGGGTGCCTGCATTTCCCGTTTTTTCCATCCCAAACGAGAACTGCTGTGAGGCTGCTTTCCATACGTATAGGTCCAGTCATAATAAAAAAAACGGCCAAACCAGTGAATTGTGCTGCGGAAAGAACAAGGAGACCCGATATACAGTGTTGTTTCATAGAACAAGGGACTGCAAATCAGGGTAATAATGACCATGAAGATGATTGTAAGGCAAAGAACCAGGACCATCACGGCAGGGACTCCTTTTCAGCAAATTCTACTATATCTGTATTTTAATTTATTTTATGGGGAAAAGTCAAAATTCTTTGATTTTTATAATCTTTTTATCATTCATTATATATTATAAATAGCATCAGCTGATTTCTTTTTTATGAAAAATACAATCCACATCCTGAGCACCAAAGCAGCGGGAACAGGAAATGCACAGCGCAGGGTCTGTGCTGCCGGTTTTCCATAAAAGAGGTAAATCAGGCTGTCGCAGAAAAGGGCGGCACATAGAGATAAAAGCCAGGTCTGTCGTATCTAAGCACTGCTCGATATCCTGTATATTACGGAAGCCGCCGACGACGCCGACATCTGTTTTTCCTTTCAGCAGGGATGCGGCCTGCGCGGCATATTTTGCGAAATACATGGGCTCTTTCGTACGGCGGATGGCTCGAATGGGCCCTTGCCGCGGCAGAGAAGACATGTTGCCGCCGCTCACTTCAATTGCACTGACTTTTTCTTCAGACAGCCATTGCATGACCTGCAGGCTGTCTGCAAACGTCATACTGCCTTCTTTCATGAAATCGGCACAATTTATTTTTACCCAGACAGGATAATCGGGACCAACGGTTTTACGAATAAGATGAATGCATTCCAATAAAAAACGAGCTCTGTTCGCTAATATGCCACCGTATTCATCAGTACGATGATTAAAATAAGGAGATAAAAATTTGCTGGCAAGATACCCATGCGCGCCATGAAACTGGACACCATCAAATCCAGCCTCTCTGGCCCGACGGGCAGCACTAGCCGCCGAATCGACAAGCGAGCTGATTTGTTCTTTAGTAAGTGCCTGTGATTCCTGGATTATTTTACCGAGCTCTTCTGTAACCCCGCTGGGACTCACGATAATGCGGTTTTTTCCTTCTGGCAGCATGATGGAGGAACCCATAACCACGAGCTGTGCGATGATTTTGCCGCCATGAGAATGAACACGCTGTACCATACGGGCTAACGGGGCAATGCAATTGTCTGTGTCAATGCGAACTTGTCTGTGCTGATACGGTTCCAGAGGACTGACAGCCATCATGCCGGTAATGATAATTCCTGCGCCGCCGTCAGCGAGGGTTTCATATGTTTTTGCCAACCGCTCAGCTGGGCGGCCATTTTCATCGGCCATTCCTTCAAACGTTGCTGAGCGGACGATGGGACAGGCCGCGTTGATGCCGCCGATATGACATGTATCAAATAGCATGAATGATCTCTCCTTGGTAATTTGAAATGATTTTAAGTTTTATTTCTATCATTATAGACTAAAACAACATAAAAAGCTAATGATTTGTCATGATAATGAGCTGCAGTAGAAGGCGCATGGAAAATCAGTCTGCAGAAATCAAAGAAAAGAAGCATTATCAGAGAAAAATTAACAAAAAAAGAGTTTTTATGAGAAAATTGCATTCACTTTTTATATGTTTTTTTCTATATAGATAGGAATTCAGATAGTTTTCGTGTATAATGTAAGTGTTTGTTAAATTGAAGCTAATGAAGGGATGTTGAATCAATGGCTACAGCAATGGTAATAGGCACCCAATGGGGTGATGAAGGTAAAGGTAAAATCGTAGATTATTTGGCACAGAAGGCCGATGTTGTCATTCGCTCGCAGGGCGGCAACAATGCTGGTCATACTGTTGTCGTAGATGATAAGGCCTTCGGGCTTCGTCTTTTGCCGTCTGGAATCTTATTTTCTGATAAGATCTGCATTATTGGCAGCGGTGTCGTTATCAGCCCGCAAGTCTTTCTGCAGGAAATTGAAAATATGAGATCCCAAGGTGTCAAAATTAGCAAGCTGGAAATTTCTACGCGTGCTCATGTTATCATGCCCTATCATGTCCGCATTGATGAGGAAGATGAAAAGCTCAAGGGAGACGCTAAAATTGGTACGACTAAGAACGGTATCGGCCCATGCTATGCCGATAAGATTAATCGTGTCGGTATTCGCATTGGCGATCTCATGGATGCCGGCATCTTTGAGGAAAAGCTGCGCATGAACATTGATTTGAAGAATCGCCTTTTTGAAAAATATTATGGCTGCCAAGGGCTGGATTATGATGCCGTATTGCAGGAATATCTTGGATATGCTGAAAAATTGCGTCCGTATGTCAAGGATACCGACTATTCGGCCAATGTATATGTAACAGAAGGCAAGAAGGTTTTGTTTGAGGGGGCGCAGGCTACGATGCTGGATATTGATCACGGCACATATCCGTTTGTTACCAGCTCCAATCCGACGGCAGGAGGTGCCTGCACGGGATCTGGCGTAGGGCCTCGCAGAATGCAGAATATCGTTGGTGTTGTGAAAGCGTATACGACGCGGGTGGGTGCCGGTCCATTTCCGGCAGAACAGGACAATGCGGTTGGTGAATATCTCCGTAATACAGGCCATGAATTTGGTACAGTTACAGGACGGCCCCGCCGTTGTGGCTGGCTGGATACGGCAGTCGTCAAATATGCGGCTATGCTGAATAGTTTGGACTATCTGGCAATTACTCGTCTTGATATTCTCGATGATCTTGATGTGATTAAGATATGTACCGGCTATAAGTATAAGGGCGAAATGCTGCAGGAATATCCGGCAAGCTTGAAAATTCTGGAAGCGGCAGAACCGGTATATGAAGAAATGCCAGGCTGGAAAACGCCTGTTTCTGCTTGCCGGACCTATGAGGAATTGCCTGAAGCGGCCCGGCAGTATGTGGAACGCATCAGTGAACTTGTAGGCGTACCTCTTGGAATTGTATCTGTCGGTCCGAATCGGAAGCAGACGATCATTCTGAAACACATTTTTTAAGATATTTTAGATTTTCACTATAATCTCACCATAACAGATATGCGACGGGCAGGCCTTTTTCACAAGGCCTGCCCGTCGCATATCTGTTATGGTATATAGTACATTCTGGTTGTAGTTTGTGCGTAAACGTTATTCTTCCCCGCTGCAATGACCGGCCATAGTGCAGCAGGCGCAGGCTCCATCTGAACAACCGGTTCCCGTATATTGCAGTCCCAGCAGGGCAAGGATAGATTTTCGTGGTACCAGCATGCCGCTGTGAGAAAAAGAAATGCCTATCTTTTCAGCATGGACGGCCCTGGCCAGATCTTTTTGCTGTCCTGCAGGCCAGTCTCCGGATCCCGGACTAAAACGCCATGTGACTGTATACCCTTTGGTCTTGGATACGTTGTTGATATGCTGCGTCAGATCATCCGCTATCTGTTGTGTGGCAACAGCGGCTGCCGAATCAAGGGTCAAGCCTGCCGCAAATTCTTTTGCCAGAAAAAGCTTGTCTATTTTCTCTTCAATCGCCGTACCCAGCGTAACAGCCATAACGAGAACGATACTTGCTGCTTCCAGATGGGTACAAATCTGATGCCCTTTAATGGTAAATGGCGTATCGCAGAGAACAGAGTGAGAGGTGCTGTCATAAAAGCATTGATGAAATATTCCCTGAGGATGGGCCTGCTGACGCACTATCTGACAAGCGTCGGCAATTTGCTCTTGGTCTATGTTGGTACCGCCGCGTTGTTCGGCATATTCTTTTACGGCAACGGGATTGATTTCTTGTAAATCAATATCTAGTAATGGCATAGTAAGACTTCCTTTCTGTATGGATAAATATGCTTCTTATTATATCATATGATGCATCGCAACTGAATCTATATTTACCAGGTTGACTTTGTGTTTTATACTGGCTAGGTGCTACTGACTATGCTATACTATAACATAGACTTAAAATAAATTATAATGAAATGAGGTGGATGTGTTGGCACATATCATTGCCGTAACGAACCAAAAAGGCGGGGTCGGAAAGACGACGACGACTGTAAATTTGAGTGCATGTCTTGCTGACAAGGGAAAACGGACACTGCTTGTCGATCTGGACCCGCAGGGCAATGCCACGAGCGGTATAGGGATCGATAAGGAAAGCCTGAAAAAAAATTTGTATGACTGCCTGATTGAACAGGTTCCTATGGATGCCGTAGTACAGCATACAGCGGTTAAAAAACTGTTTGTCGTTCCGGCGACAATGGATGTGGCCGGCGCAGCCGTAGAATTAGTAAACATGGACCGCAGGGAATATGTTTTGAAAGCAGCTCTGGAGCAGCACCTGGGGGAAATGAAAAAGCCCTATGATTATATAGTCATCGACTGCCCGCCTTCGCTGGGACTGTTGACGATTAATGCACTGGCAGCAGCTGACTCTGTACTCATTCCCGTGCAGTGTGAGTTTTACGCACTGGAGGGGCTGGCACAACTGATGCAGACTGTTGAAATGGTACGGACTAATCTGAATGATAAGCTGCGCCTTCTGGGACTTTTAATGACAATGTATGATGGCAGAACTAATTTGTCAATTCAGGTAACGGAAGAAGTCAAAAAGTATTTTAGCGGACAGGTTTTTCATACTATTATTCCCCGTAATGTACGTCTGGGAGAAGCGCCCAGTCACGGTGAACCGATTACAGTATATGATCCTCATTCAAA
Source organism: Megasphaera cerevisiae DSM 20462 (assembly GCF_001045675.1). GTDB lineage: Bacteria > Bacillota > Negativicutes > Veillonellales > Megasphaeraceae > Megasphaera > Megasphaera cerevisiae. Next base: position 107,734 of record NZ_LEKT01000002.1, on the reverse strand, counting down.
GGGGACAGAGGTCTATAAAAAACTGGCGAGAGAGGTGATTGGCCGTGTCGGCTAAGAAAACAGGACTCGGCACAAATCGTCCCTTGGGCAGACGTTTGGAGGCACTGGGACTGAAAGAGAGTCATATTGAAGAAGGCGGGATGCGGCAGCAGGTTGTGGCTGAAATTGCGGTAACGGCTATTGTGCCAAATCCCAAACAGCCCCGGAAGATTTTTGATGAAGAAGCCCTGCAGGCGCTGGCCGCATCTATCCGGCAAGTCGGTCTGATACAGCCTGTTGTTGTGCAGAAGCAAAAGGACGGCACATATGAGTTGATTGCGGGGGAACGGCGCCTGCGTGCTGCCAAGCTGTGCGGACTCACGGTGATCCCCGCTATTGTACAGACCTATGAACCTGATGCGGCTGCTGAGATTACATTGATTGAAAACCTTCAGAGGGAAGATTTGGATGCTATAGAGGAAGCGGCGGCATATGATATGCTTGTCAGGGATTTTGATATGACGCAGGAACAAGTTGCGGAAAAGGTCGGTAAAAGCCGGCCTCATGTGGCCAATATGATCCGGCTTCTGCAGCTGCCTTTGGAAATTCAGCAGTACATTTCCGAGGGAATTCTCACTATGGGACAAGTGCGTCCGCTCCTGCAGCTGCCATCAAAGGACCGGCAGCTGCAGGCTGCCGAGCGGATCATACAGCAAGGCTTATCGGCGCGCCAGGCAGAACGCCTTGTCAAGCAGCTTATGGAGGGAAGTCCAACTACCGGACAGCCGGCTGCGGATGTGTATTTGGAGTCTGTACAGGATAAAATGAAAATGTATCTGGGTACCAGTGTATCGATTCGATTAGGCCGGAATAAAAAGAAGGGCAGGATTGAAATTTCCTTTACGTCGGAAGAAGAATTTGAACGACTGCTGGCCATGCTTACGGACGAACCGGAGAATACGCCTTCCCCGTCTGTTTCCTCCTTTCATGTGTAAGCTGTGCCAGCGGGTTTTGACAAGAATATAACGATTGATATACATACTATTTCAGAATTGGCAGGAGGAAAGACATGCTTTACGGATTAGATATGCCTATAGTATTTGAGGCCGCAGCGGGAATTGTCGGGCTCATTCTGATTCTTCTGCTCGTTTACATCATTATATTAAACCGCAGGGTGAAAAATCTGGATGAAAAATATGTTTTTTTTATGCAGGATGAAACGGGTAAAAGTATCGAAAGTAAGCTGCGCGAAGATGTAGCGGAACTTCGCGGTTTGCAAGGAGCTTTAGATATGATTCACAATACACAGAAGGATATTCTTTCTGTACAGAATCACTGCTTTCGCAAAATTGGTTTTGTGAAATATAATGCGTTTGATAATATAGGAAACAACCTCAGTTTTGCCTTTACCGTTCTTGATGGGAAAAATGACGGATTTTGTTTGTCCAGTGTATATGGACGAAATGAATCACGCATTTTTGCTAAGCCGATTGTTGACGGTAAGTGTCTGTATGGCATGAGTGAAGAGGAAAAGGAAAGTTTAGAAAATGCACTGATCTATCAGGGAGATATCCAGGCGGTCCAAAAAGAGTAAGTGTTGCAGGGGAGCGCCCATGAATACATAAGAGCAGCGGATTGTCGTAAGGAAGGGATAGTTTGGATATTCAGGAAAAAATACAACAGGTAGTCTCTTTATACAGAAAAAAAATAAAAAGCCTGGAAAAGATACCGTTTATTAAATCGACTGCCGGAGCGGAGCCTGTAGTGATTACGCCGCAGCAGTACCGTAAAGCGGTGTGGATTGCCATCGCTGGAGCGGTACTCATTGTAGCCGCGCTGGCAGTTGGTGTATATCAGTATGTTTCGCTTCAACAGGCCCGTCAACGGGAAGAACTGCATGCGCAACAACTGGAAATCATGCGGGAAAAGACTACTTCCCTACAAGAAAAAATGGATAAAATGGATGCACTGGACCAGGAGCTTCGCCAAATGGTGAAAGGCTCGGGAACAGGTGACAGCCCAAAAGGTGAAGGTGGCGTAGCAGGAAAGCAAAAGAAATCACCGGATGTTTCTGAAGCTGGTTACAATGATCTGCTTTTGGCCACCTCCCGGTTGGAAACGAGAACAAATGCCCGTATTATTAGTTTTATTACTTTGAAAACTGTTTTGGGTGATACGGCAGGGCAGCAAGTCCGGATGATGCAGCAGATTTCGAAACAGTACCAGTCATCAACCACGCCATCTATATGGCCGGTCAATGGACCGATTACCTCTAATTTTGGGTATCGGAATAATCCTACCGGCAGTGGTGTCGGTTTTCATTCTGGTGTTGATATTGCTGTGGATTATGGTACGCCGGTACGTGCTACGGCTGCCGGTAAGGTTACCATTGCAGGCTGGGTCGATGGATACGGCAATCTTGTTGAAATTGATCATGGCAATGGATTTACTACGCGATATGGTCATAACTCTATACTCTTGGTTGTTCCGGGACAGGAAGTGCAGACGGGGGATATTATTTCTTTAGCTGGCAGTACCGGCAATAGTACGGGTCCGCATGTGCATTATGAAGTTCGCGTCAATGGTACGCCGACCAATCCGTTATTGTTCTTGCCATAAAAGTACAGAGGGATTTTGTTCCGCAAGGGGCGGTTCCCTCTGCTTTTTTGCCTTCCCAGACAGGGAGAAGGGCAGGGGTTCTATGATGGGTACATTTAAACGATATGTGGGCGGCGCGCTGGCCATTATTGTGTGCGCTGCCGTGATTGCAGGCTGCGGTACGGTACGGCAAGGTGATACCGTTGTCATTGGCGTTAATTTAGGTCTTAGTGGCACGGGGATGTCTTACGGTGAATCGACGGAACAGGGCATTGAGCTTGCCAAAGACCGTATTAATGAACAGGGCGGCTTATTGGGAAAACGTGTTGAACTTGTTTCCGTGGATAATCACGGTAATGCAGAGGATGCGGCAGCGGCTATGAGGCAGCTTGCCATGCGTAGAGTGACGGCGATTATCGGTCCCAATCTGACAGAATGTGCCATGGCGGTCATTCCCGATGCGCAGGCTGTGAAAATTCCCGTTATCAGCCCGGCAGGTACGCATCCGGATATTACTGTAGATGCGAAAAGCCGAGAGGTATATAAATATATGTTTCGGGCTACTTTTATTGATTCTTATCAAGGACGTGCCATGGCGGACTATGCGATTAGTCATTTGCGGGCTCGGACGGCAGCGGTGATATATCACAAAAACAACGTCTATTCAGGCGGATTAGCAGAATTTTTTAAACGGGGATTTTTGGCAGATAGTGGAACGGTACCGCTATTTATCGGGATTGAAAATGATGACACTGATATGACAGCGGCTTTGGCTGAAGTGCGGTCTGTTGCTTGTGACGTGATATATGCTCCTTTTTATGATCAATGGGCCATGAAGTTTATTCTTCAGGCTCGTAAAAGCGGCATATCTCAGCCTATTCTTGGCCCGGATGGCTGGAATGGTGTTCGAATGGCCAGAGAAATTGATTCGTCATATTTGACGAACCTATTTTATACAGATCATTACGCCAATGACACAAAAGAAAAATTATCGGAGGAATTTGCAGAAGCATATTACGGAAAATATGGAGAATGGCCGGATAGCTATGCAGCTTTGGGATATGATTCTCTTATGATGACTGCCGAAGCTATCAAAAGAAGTAAGTCCGGTGATCCTCGAAGTGTTGCGGTAGAATTAGGAAAAACTATTGATTTTGAGGGAGTAACGGGTAAAATAAGCCTGGATACTAATCATGATGCGATAAAGAATGTTTTTGTACTCACCTTTCAGAAAGGAAAGCCGGTGCTGTTGGAAAAAAGGCCGACAGGCGAGCTGTAGTTTTTTTATACTACAAGTACGAATAAATAGCATGACTTATTTATATTCTCAATATATTTACAAGTGAGAATATAAATGATAATATATAGGTAATGAACAGGCTGATTTTCAGCCGGGCGCAAGCAACAGGTTAGAATAACTTGTGGGACTCATATATACTACGGTTCCACAGGTTATTTTTTTGTTATAGTTTCTTGCTGTAACGCCATGTCCTGTGGTTTTATCGTGGAAAGTTCAATCATTTCAATATGATATAAGGAGCGATAAGTATGTCACAGAATGAAAATCAACTAAAACATCGTACGGCACGGTTATCTGTTATCAGCAACGGCCTTCTGGTTGCCGGCAAGCTGGCGGTTGGGATTTCTACCGGAACAGTCAGTATTATATCTGAAGGGATTCACTCCGGGGTGGATTTGTTGGCCTCGGTTATCGCATGCCTTGCAGTAAAAAAGGCTGCAGCACCGCCGGATGCCGATCATGATTACGGGCATGGCAAGGTAGAAAATGTATCGGCGGCATTCGAATCATTGCTTATTATTGTTGCGGCTTTCTTAATTTTTTATGAGGCTATCAGTAAATTTTTGACGCCGCAGGAGCCGCAGGAGAATCTCTATCTGGCAATCGGTATCATGGCCGTTTCCAGTCTGATTAACGCTGTCGTATCCCAGCGCTTGTACAGTGTCGGCAAACAAACCAAATCGGAAGCCTTGAAGGCAGATGGCATGCACCTGCGTGCTGACGTATGGACTTCCGCGGCGGTCATGACCGGCGTTGCACTGATTCAGATTACGGGCTGGACATGGGTTGATCCGATGATTGCCTGTATGGTTGCCGGCGGGATTCTTCGTGTGGGCTATAAAATGTGCCGCCAGAGTTATGATGAATTGACGGACGCGTCTTTAAGTGAAATTGAAGAACGGCGCATTGGGCGAATTATTCTGGATAATCCCGGCGTGATGGGATATCATCATCTGCGTACACGTATCGTTGGCGAAACGACGGTCATGGATTTTCATCTGGAAGTGGATAGAAAACTGCCAGTATATCAGGCTCACGCTATTTCTGATGCCGTGGAAATTTCCCTGCATCATCAGTATGGTCCGTGTGACCCGACTATTCATATCGAACCGAAATAATGAAAGAATTCCTATATTATGGACAAAAACGGCTCCGAGATACTCGCATGTACCTTCGGAGCCGTTGTATATTTAAATGCAATAAGAGATGTAGTGCTCCATGGACTGCCGGCGTGTTTTCCAATCCGGCATAAGATGTGTTAAAAGTGCATAAAACGAAGTGGAATGATTTGGATGAATAAGATGGCAAAGCTCGTGGAGGACTACTTGATCAATGCAGGTCTCTGGCATAACGGCTAAATATGTGTTTAATGTCAGACTCTGTTTATATGGCATACAGGAGCCCCAACGGGATTTCATAATGCGCTGATGAAATGCCGGCATAGATACTCCATATGGAGCAATGAGTCTGTGCATACGCTGCAAGCTCTGCGGAAAGAGTATTGCTGCTTCGGCAGCAAGAAAACGGCGGTATAAGCGCAGTCCGCTGGTACTGTCATCAGCAGGTGCTGTCATGTACAATATATCATTTTTAATCCACATACGGCTTGGTTTGCCAGGAAAAACTGCTAAGGTAACTGTTTTGCCGGCAATACAGAGTGCGGAACCATCGACAAGCACGCATTGACGATGGGCCTGGCCATAGTGACGGATTTGTTTTAGGGAACGCAGGATAAAATTTCTTTGATCTATTAGAAAAGCGTCAATGCGGTTTTGTGGAATATGAGGATTGGCTGATACGTAAATCGTTTCATTGCTGCGAATTCGCAGATTAATATTTTTTACGGCTTTTCGTTCCAATTCATAGGAAATGACATAAGACCCAATGTCAAGCTGCCGTTTGGTGATTTTTTTCATAAATAACCTCCTGATTATGCTATCTCTATTATCTATGATGTGTCCTTATGGAGCAACCTTTTTTTTGTTTTCATACAGAGAAGGCAGTGTCTATGGTATAATATATACGTATGATGTAAGGGTTACAAGAAAGGATAATTGCCATGCTTGATTTTACCGCTATTGATTTTGAAACCGCCAATAAATATGCCAACAGCGCCTGCTCTTTGGCGGCTGTTACTATGCACGATGATATTTGTACGGACGAAGCATACACTCTTATTAAGCCTCCCTTTATGGTATTTTCTCCCGATAATATCCGGATCCATGGCATTACGCCGGAGCAGGTGGAGCAAAAGCCGCATTTTGATGTTCTGTGGGAAGAAATTCGACCACGCATTGCAGGAAGAATTATTGTGGCTCACTATGCGGTATTTGATACACGAGTTCTGCGCAGTCTTTTAAAAACCTATCAGTTAAAAACGCCGGATGTGTCCTATGCTTGCACAGTAGAAATTTCCCGTAAGGTGTGGCCGGATCTTTGCAATCATAAATTAGATACAGTAGCCGGATTTTTGGGGTTTCAATTTCATCATCATCAAGCCCTGGACGATGCGCGAGCCTGTGCTGTTATTGTAGGCGCAGCGGCTAAAAAAGTGGGAGCTTCTTCAATGCAGGATCTTCTTGATGTGACGGGATTACGATTGAAAAAGTTATAAGAAATTAGCGATACGCATTCAGCATATGGAGGTGTTCCGTATGTTTTTTCGGAAATTATAGCTTACAAATTTCTTGAATATGCGTATAATGGAATCAGACGTTTTCTATGCTGAAAGGGGATTTTGAGATGAAAATTGTATTGTTGGAATCGTTGGGAATTCATGATAATCTGTTGGCATCATATGTAAAACTGTTGCGGGAAAAAGGGTATGAATTTGCGGCTTACGAACGCAGCGACAATCTGGATGTACAAATCGAAGAAGCCAAGGATGCCGATATTCTTATTATTGCTAATATGCCGCTTAAAGCAGAAGTCATCAATGCCTGCCCGAAATTGAAATATATCGATGTTGCTTTTACTGGCGTAGATCATGTTGCCCTCGATGCGGCCAGGGCAAAGGGTATCAAGGTTAGCAATGCTTCGGGCTATTCTACTGTTGCGGTAGCAGAATTAACCATTGCAATGATTCTTGGTCTGCTTCGCTACGTGCCGCAGATTGACAAGGCTTGCCGTACTGGTGGAACGAAAGCCGGATTTATCGGTTCAGAATTAGCAGGTAAAACCGTCGGGTTGATTGGTACTGGCGCAATCGGATACCGCGTAGCTGAGCTCGTTCATGCTTTTGGCGCAAGCGTAGTGGCTTATAATGGTTTTTCTTATAAAGAAGATACAGAGCTGATCAAATATCTTCCTATGAAGGAATTGATGGAGCAATCAGACATTGTCTCTCTCCATTGTCCTGTGACGAATGAATCACGAGGGCTTATCAATGCTGAAACGCTTTCGTATATGAAACCGACTGCGTTTCTGATCAATGAAGCCCGCGGACCTGTCGTCGATTCACAGGCGTTGGCAGATGCTTTGAACAGCGGTAAGATTGCCGGTGCCGGTATTGACGTATTTGAAAAAGAACCGCCGCTGGATATGAGTCATCCGTTACTTCGGGCAAAAAATACAATTGTAACGCCGCATGTGGCCTTTGCTACGAAGGAGTCAATGGAAAAACGAGCGGTAATTGTTTTTGACAATATAAATACGTATCTGGCCGGAAATCAAAAAAATGTGATTTTGTAATATTACTGATAGAATCGACTGAAAAATACCAAAAGGGACTGTACCAAAATAAGGAGTATTCCTTATTTTGGTACAGTCCCTTTTGGTATTTCTTAAAGTAATACTTACACCGCATACTATAACTATTAAACAAGAAGATTACTATTATATTGCAAACGGGATTCTAGTATGGTAGTATATAAGCGAAAAAAGGTAAAGAAAAAAACAAAAATAATAATTAAGTTTATGATTAATTTATAATTAGGAGGAGGATTTACCCATGAGTATGAGAATGACATTCCGCTGGTACGGAGAAAAGGATGACAAAATTACATTGCAGCAAATTGATCAAATTCCAGGTATGGATGGAATCGTTGGAGCGCTGTTTGATATTCCTGTAGGTGAAGTATGGCCGGTGGAACCGCTTTTGCATATCAAAAAAATGGCCGAAGAAAATAATCTTGTTTTTAAGGATTTGGAAAGCATCAATATTCATGAAGATATCAAATTAGGTCTGCCGAGCCGTGATCAATACATTGAAAATTACATCATATCATTACGCAATGCGTCTAAGGCCGGTATCAAGATGGTATGCTACAATTTTATGCCGGTTTTCGACTGGACCCGCACGGAATTAGCAAGGCCGCTCTATGATGGTTCTACCGTATTGGCGTATGATTATCATTTAATTGCCGGAAAAACACCGCAGGATATGGCACAAGACATTCTCAGCAACAGTAATGGCTTTGTATTACCTGGTTGGGAACCGGAACGGCTTAAGGAATTGGCTCATCTTTTTGAACAATATAAAGGCATGGATGAAGATGGACTGCGTAAAAACTTAGAATATTTTTTGAAAGCAATCATTCCGGTAGCTGAAGAGGTAGGTATCAAAATGGCAATTCATCCTGATGATCCTCCTATTTCTGTATTTGGCCTGCCGCGTATCGTAAAAAATGAAGATGACCTGGATAAAATCGCGTCTATGGTAGATAGTGAAAGCAATGGCTTTACTATTTGCACGGGATCTCTGGGATCTAATCGTCAGAATGATATTCCCCATATTATCCGAAAATTCGGTCGCATGGGGCGAGTCAATTTCCTGCACATCCGTAATATTCAGGTACATGAACCATGGGTATTTAATGAAGTAGCACATAAATCTTTGATTGGCAATCTAGACATGTATGAAATAGTTAAAGCTGCATATGATATCAACTTTGATGGGCCTATCCGTCCGGATCATGGACGCATGATCTGGAATGAAGTGGGCCGTCCGGGATATGGATTATTTGACCGGGCATTGGGAGCCAATTATATTTGTGGCTTGTGGGATGCAATCAATCGTTCTTGCGGTCAAAAATAGATTAATTTATACACATAAAGGAGGAGCTGTATATTATGTTGCATTTAAATCGTCAGAGTTTGATACGGGATAAGGCTGTATGGGAAGATAAGGATATGATGTTATATCAGTTTGACGCGGATGCTGTTGCCTCAGCAACTCGCAAAACACCGCAGTGGATTCATTTTGGCGGCGGTAATATTTTTCGCGCGTTTATTGCTGCGCTGCAACAGCACCTGCTCAATACCGGAGTTGCGAAAACGGGCATCATTACCGCGGAAACGTATGATGAAGAAGTGATTGAAAAAGTATACCGTCCTTTTGATAATTTGAGCCTGGCAGTAACCATGTATGCGAATGGTCGTTTTGATAAAGAGGTCATTGGGTCGGTTATGGAATCTGTAGTATGCCGCCCGGACTTTGCAGAAGATTGGCAACGCCTGAAGGAAATATTTACCGCACCGTCACTCCAGATAGCTAGTTTTACCATCACGGAAAAGGGCTATAAATTGACGGATTATGCGGGTACGTATTTCCCTGCAGTGGTAGAAGACCTGAAAAATGGACCCGAACAGGCCAAGAGCTCTATGGGCTGCATTGCGGCGCTTGCCTATGCCCGGTATAAAGCTGGCGCGTATCCATTTGCTTTCCTGAGTCTAGATAACTGCTCTCATAACGGTGATAAAATCAAAGCGGCGATACTGACCTTTGCAGAACAATGGGTCGCAAACGGCGTAGTTGAACAGGGTTTTGCCAATTATGTAAATGACAAAAATAAAGTGACCTTTCCGTGGAGCATGATCGATAAAATTACACCGCGTTCCTCTGCGAAGGTGCAGCAATATCTGGCTGATTTGGGCTTTGGCGATACAGAACTGATTCATACCCACAAAGGAACATATGCTGCATTTGTTAATGCGGAAAACGCCCAATATCTAGTTATAGAAGATACCTTTCCTAATGGTCGCCCTGCTCTGGAAAAAACAGGCGTCATTTTTACAGATCGCACGACGGTTGATAAAGTCGAACGCATGAAAGTTTGCACCTGCCTCAATCCGCTGCATACAGCTCTTGCCGTATATGGCTGCCTTTTAGGATATACACTGATTGCTGATGAAATGAAGGATCCTCAGCTTAAAGGCCTTATCGAAAAAATCGGGTACCAAGAAGGGTTACCTGTCGTTACCAATCCGGGTGTGCTGAATCCACAAGATTTTATCAAGGAAGTATTGGAAGAACGCCTTACCAATGGCAACCTTCCCGATACCCCGCAGCGTATTGCAACCGATACCTCGCAAAAGGTTGGCATACGCTTTGGCGAAACGATCAAAGCGTATGGCGATAAAGCTTCCGATTTGAAATATATTCCGCTGGCCATTGCGGGCTGGTGCCGGTATTTGCTGGCTGTTGACGATGAAGGGCAGACCTTTGAGCCAAGTTCTGATCCGCTGCTTGAAAATGTACAAGCTGCGCTTCAGGGTGTGATGCTGGGTAATCCGGCTTCCGCAGATGGAAAATTGAAATCGATTCTTTCCAACAAAGATATTTTCGGCAGTGACTTGTATAAAGCCGGCTTGGGCGGAAAAATCGAGGAATATTTTAAAGAATTGATTGCAGGGCCACATGCGGTTCGGAATACGTTAGTGAAATATATAAACGACTAATTAGGAGGGATTTATAATGAAAGCTGTTATTGTTGAAGAACCGGAAAAAATTAGTGTTGTAGAACGTGAAATCCCCGAAATTACTGCTAATCAGGTACTTTTAAAAGTTAAAGCAGCAGGAATTTGTGGTTCTGATGTTGGCATTTATCATGGAAAAAACGCGTTTGCTACATATCCGCGTGTTGTAGGACACGAATTTGTTGGTGAAGTTGTTAAAGTGGGTGCTAATGTAAAAAATGCGATTGTAGGAGATCATATTGCTGTTGATCCTGTTGTTTCTTGTGGTCATTGCTATGCATGTAAAATTGGTCATCATAACGTTTGTCAAAGCGTAAATGTTATGGGTGTTCATCGTGATGGAGGATATCAGGAATATGTGGCAGTTGATCAGGATCAGCTTAATCAGATTTCAAAAGATATTCCTTGGGAAATTGCAGCTACGATTGAACCGTACTCTATTGGGGCCCAGGTTGCTCATCGAGGACGCTTGACGAGTGAAGATACGGTGCTTATTTGCGGAGCAGGCCCTATTGGCTTAATTATTCTCCAAGTGGCGAAAATGAAAGGGGCTAAGGTTGCAATATTAGATATTGTTGAAAGTCGCCTTGAAAAAGCAAAACAAATGGGAGCAGACCTGGTTGTCAATGGAAAGACAACCGATATTGTTGATGCTATGGAACGGTTTACGAATGGCGAAGGTTTTAATCTCATTTACGAAGCAACCGGAAATGTTAAAATTCTCCAGACATGTATTCAAAAATTACCAAGTCAGGCTGGTCGTATTGTTGTATTAGGTTTTTCTACTGTTGAATTTCCGATCCGCCAGGTTGATATCATGAGTAAGGAATTAGAAATTATTGGTACTCGATTAAATAATTACCGTTTTCCAGAGGTTATTCACTGGTTCAAGGAAGGGAAAGTCCAACCTAAAGAAATTGTGACCAATACATTTCATTTTACAGATGCGGATAAAGCCTTTAAATACAATGATGAAAATCTAGATAAGGTTTTAAAAATTATTCTTACTTTCTAGTGTCTTATTTTTTCAAGAGAAGGCGGTGTATCAAGAATGAGCCAGGGAAACTCTTATCAGATTGAAACAAAAGAATTGGTTAAAGTTGCAGCGAGTGGGTGGCTGGGTACAGCAATGGAGTTTATGGACTTCCAATTATATTCTTTAGCAGCAGCGATTGTATTTTCAGAAATATTTTTTCCAGAATCAAGTCCGGCTATGGGGCTTATCATGGCAATGGGAACATATGGTGCTGGATATGTAGCTCGATTGATTGGTGCTTTTATTTTTGGTCATATTGGGGATAAATTGGGTCGTCGGACCGTTTTATTTGTTACCATTACGTTAATGGGTCTTGCGTCGACTTTAATTGGCTTTTTACCTACGTATCAAGAAGTTGGTATTTTAGCACCTATAGGATTAGTTGTTTTGCGTATTATTCAAGGACTGGGTGCTGGGGCCGAAATTAGTGGCGCCGGAGTTATGGTAACTGAATTCTGTGAAAAGAAAAACCGTGGTTTGATAGGAAGTTTAGTTTGTTTAGGCACATCCTCAGGTACATTGGTTGCCAATCTTATTTGGACAATTATTTTAATGAATCTTGACAAACAGGCTGTCCTAGATTGGGGTTGGAGGATTCCATTTTATGCATCCTTTGTTGTCATGATTGCGGCTGTTTTGATTCGAATGTTTGTTAAAGAAAGCCCGGTTATGGCGGCTAAGAAAAAATTATTGGAAGAAGAACGGCAAAAACAACTTGCAGGTGAAATTAGTGATAGACCTAATAAAACAGGCAAAAAAAGTTTCCTTATTGCTTTGGCACTTCGATTTGGGCAAGCAGGTAACAGCGGTTTGATGCAGACATATTTTGCAGGATTTATTGTTACTGTATTGGCCATGCAAAAAACAGTAGCAACAGAAGCCAACATTATTTCTTCCATTGTTTCTTTTTTTACAATTCCAATTGTAGGCTATCTTGGGGATCGTATTGGCAGACGTAAAATGTATATGATATTATCTTTGGCGACAGCTATTTATGCAATTCCGATGATGTTTCTTTTTGAAACAAAAAATCCTATTGTATTAACGATTGCCATGGTCATTGGATTAAATATTGGTGTTCAGGGATTATTTGCATTGGAAAATGTTACCATGGCCGAATTATTCGGGGCTAGGCGCCGTGTTACATTAGTTTCTTTGGCAAAAGAAATTGCCGGATTAGTAGCTACTGGTTTTGGTCCTATCATTGCAGCAGCATTAGTTGCGGCAACTGTAGGCAGTTGGTGGCCTTTAGCTATTATGATTATAGTATTCTCGTTAGCAAGCTTTTTCGGTGCGTATTTTTCTGAGGATACGACTGGACGCGATCTCAATGCATTGGATGATGCAATGTAGTGTATGATTTTTTAATGAGTATAGTGCGTCTAGCATTATACTCATTTGTTTTATAATATTATGAAAACATTTTAAAATAACAAGGAACAGCATGGACAAAGATGAGAATAGGTCGTACTATTATAAACAAGATGTGCTGAAAAGAGAAATTTGTAATGGAGGGATAGTTACACATGGATAAGATTGATGTAGTCAAAAAAATTCAAGATATTGGCGTCGTCGCGGTCATTCGTGGGAAGGATGCTGCAGAAGCGATTGCTATGTCCGATGCATGCATTCGGGGGGGCGTGACGGCCATTGAACTAGCCTTCACGACGCCTCGGGCCCATGAAGTTATTGCGGAATTATCAAAAAAATATGCCGGCAATTCCGATGTATTAATTGGGGCAGGAACTGTTTTAGATGCCGTAACAGCCCGTATTGCTATCTTGAGCGGAGCACAATTTGTTGTGTCACCAGCTTTTGATTTGGAAACGGTCAAATTATGTAACCGTTATCGCATTGCCGTCATGCCGGGGACAACAACTTTGAATGGTGTATTAGCCGCACTGGAATCCGGGGCCGATGTTATCAAAATTTTCCCGGGAGAAATTCTAGGTATGAAAGCGGTCAAGGCGATTCACGGGCCTATTCCGCAGGCGCCGCTTATGCCGACCGGAGGAGTCAATGCTGAAAATGCCGGTGAATGGATTAAAGCTGGCTGCATAGCCGTCGGTGCCGGTGGAGCGCTTACTGGCGGCGGTAAAACGGCAGAGGAAATTACGGCGGCAGCTAAAAAATTTATAGCATCTGTTGCGGCGGCCAGATAATCGTTTCGATCATTTTACGTTACATAGAAAGCTTTCATCTAAATTAAAAACAGCACTATACCGTTAGTATTTTAAATTTAACGGTATAGTGCTGTTTTTATTCTGACAGACTTTCTGCCGCCATCATGGGCGGCTTTGAAAGCTTTCCCGTTCTACCAATTCGGCATTGAATTCCGTTCGTACAGGAACGGCGGCGCCGTCGGTTTCTGTGAGTTGAATGATCAGATTGACGGCAGCGGCGCAAAGATTAGCCAGCTTGTTGTCCAGGCTGGACAACGTAGGAGTAGCACACTGGGCTAAAATCGAGTTATTGCAGCCGATTACAGGAAGGACATGACCGTGCCGCAAGGCTGCCCGCTGGGCCCCGACTGCCAAGACGTCCTCCGACGTAAGAATTGCCTCAAAATGGACGTCGGCGGCAATCAGCCTGTCAATAATAGCTTCGGCAGCCGCCAGGGTCCGCGGGATTTGCTGGATTAGTTTGGCGGAAGCATCCAGCTTCAGCTCACGGATGCCTTCACGAAAGCCGTCTAACTTGTGCCGTCCGCTATAGGTCAGGGCGTCATACAAATATAAGACAGATTGGCACCCCTTTTTTGCCAGCGCATGGACGGCAGAACGCATGCCCTCTTTTTCATTGCAGACGACGCTATACATGTTAGGTTGATGATAGTCGCTGTTGATCGTAATGACGGGGATTGTTTCGGCCACTTTTTGCAGCTGGCGGATATCAGCTTCAGAAGAAAAAGGGGTACCGATCGTAATGATGGCATCAACGTGTTTGGCCGTCAAATCTGTGATATATTTGCTGTTCCGCCCCGTATCTGTTCCTGTGTTGGACAGCATGACGTCAAAATGATGCTGGCGCAGGCCGTCTTCGAGCAAGGATACGGCATGCGCGTAGAAAATATCCGCCACGTCCGTGCAAATGACCCCGATGATTTTCATGGAATCCAGTCCCAGCCCCCGGGCAAAAGGATTGGGCTTATATCCCATATCCTTCATTGTTTGGAGAATGAAGGCCCTTGTTTTTTCGCTGACCCGGCTGCTGCCGTTCAGGACTCGTGAAACCGTGGCAATAGAGACATTGCATTGCTGCGCAATATCATAAATAGTTATATTCATGGAATATCAGTCCTCAATAGGATGTTTTTTGTTTATTTTTCACTTATTATATCATATTTTTTTGAACAAGGCATAGGTTGGTAGGTATTTAATCTTTTAGTATGTAAAATAAAAAGATTATTCTTGTATCGCATAGAAATACGTAAAAAAAACTAATTTGATTATTTTTTCACATACTTTAAAATGAGAAAAAGGTATAGATAAGCCGTGATTTACAAAAAACGATACAGAAATAGCATATAATATTGACATAAATGTATCTTAATGGTACATTTATGTCAATAAAAATGTAAGCGCTTACAATAAATGAGCGGGATATATAGGAGAGGAGTTAGTATATTATGAAAAAATTTATGGATAGAGATTTCTTACTGGAAACGGAAACAGCACGCCGTTTATTTCATGACCATGCTGAAAACATGCCTATTATAGATTATCATTGTCACATTTCTCCGCAGGAAATAGCAGAAGATCACCATTTTAAAAGCATTTCGGAGGTCTGGCTTGGCGGAGATCACTATAAGTGGCGCCTTATTCGTGCCAATGGTATACCAGAAGAAAAGGTGACGGGACAGACCGCAACGGATTGGGAAAAATTTGAAGAGTATGCGAAAGCGCTTTCAAAATCGATTGGCAATCCGCTATACCATTGGAGTCATTTAGAGCTGCAGCGTTATTTTAACATTATGACGCCTCTAAATGAAAAAACGGCTAAAGAAATTTTTAAGATTTGTAATGATAAATTAAAAGAGAGCGATATGGGAGTACAGGGAATTATCAGGAAATCTAATGTCCGTGTGATTTGCACGACAGATGATCCGGCTGACGATTTAAAATGGCATCAGAAGCTGCAGGAGGAACAAAGCTGCAGTGCCAAGGTATATCCAGCTATGCGGCCGGACAAATTGATGAATATTGATAAGATCGGTTATGCCGCATATATGAAACGCTTAAGCAATGCTGCCGGTGTGCCGATTAAAACTATGGCAGATATTCGCCGGGCAATGAATACACGCATTGATTTTTTTGAAAAAATGGGTTGTCGCGCAACGGATCATGCGCTGGAATATGTTTTTTGCCGCGAAGCCGATGAAGAAGCTGTCAATGTTATTATTGCCAAGGGGTTAAGTGAACAGGCTGTCACCCAAGAGGAAATAGAAATATATAAAACTGCCGTTTTGACATATCTTGCCGGAGAATATTCCAAGCGAGGCTGGGTAATGCAGATACACTATGCAACATTGCGTGACAACAATACAAAAATGTTTAAAAAACTTGGCCCGGATACCGGATTTGACTGCATTGCTGAAGGGAATTGCGGTAAAGGTCTGGTGGCATTCCTCGATCATTTAAATGAACGGGATATTCTGCCTAAGACAATTTTGTATTCCGGTACGCCTTCGGATAATGCGCTGATCGGGTCTGTTATTGGGTCGTTCCAGGGAACCGAAGCCTGTGGCAAGATACAGCAGGGGGCTCCTTGGTGGTTCAACGATACAAAGCAAGGGATGATTGACCAAATGACGAGCATTGCCAATTTTTCTGTATTCGGAAATATTTTGGGCATGCTTACCGATTCTCGGTCCTTTCTTTCCTATGCCCGGCATGAATATTACCGACGCATTCTCTGCAATTGGATTGGCAGTCTTGTGGAAAATGGTGAATATCCTGATGACATGGAAACGCTGGGGCGTCTTGTAGAAAATATTTGTTACTATAATGCAGCTGCGTATTTTCAGTTCAAATTATAATCGTTCCACCTATAAGGAGATACACCATAATGGAAAATGTAAGTGATTTGTATCAGCACATATCCCGGCCGGTCAAGGTTTTGCAGTTCGGCGAAGGGAATTTTCTGCGGGCTTTTGCAGATTATGCCATTGATGTGGCCAATGAAAAAAACGACTTTAACGGTAATATTGCCGTCATCCTGCCCCGGGCCGGCAGAACGGACCGCTTTGCCAGGCAGAATAATCTGTATACCGTATGCCTGCGCGGCCGGCGGAATGGCAGCGTATATACGGAAAACAGGGTCATTACATCTATTGAAACGGTGCTCAGCGCCAAAGAAGAATACCAAGACTTTATGGCACTGGCCCATATGGCGACTCTGGAATTCGTTATATCCAATACGACGGAGGCCGGCATTGCCTTTGACGGCACGGATGCCTTGGAAGATTGCCCGGCTTCGACTTTTCCGGGAAAATTGACGAAATTTTTATATGAACGGTATCGATTCTATGACGGAGCGGCAGACAAAGGCCTGATCATGCTGCCGACGGAACTGAATGATAACAATGGGCAGCTGCTGCGGCAGTGCGTTCTGCAATATGCGGCAGCATGGCAGCTGCCGGCGGGTTTTACGGCATGGCTCACCGCTGCTTGTGTTTTTGCCGATACCCTCGTAGATCGGATTGTCACGGGCTATCCGGAGAAGGAAGCGCCGGCTCTGTTTGAGGAACTGGGCTATGAGGACCGTCTGCTTGTCAAGGCAGAACCATTTGCCCTGTGGGTCATCGGGGAACCGTCTGTGGCCAGTCAGTTCCCGGTGAATTCGGAGGGGTTTCCTGTAGAATATACGGATCGACTGCAAGCCTTTAAGGAACAAAAAGTCCGAATTCTCAATGGTGCGCATACGGCCATGGTCCTTGGTGCCTATCTTTCGGGACTGGACTATGTGGGCCAGTGCATGTCCGACAGCGTGATCCGGCGGCAGCTGGATCAAACCGTATTCGGAGAAATTGTGCCGACTGTCCACCTGCCGAAGGAAAAGGCAAAAGCGTTTGCCCAGGCAGTATACGAACGATTTGCAAATCCCTTTGTCAAGCATGCTCTGCTGGCAATCTCCCTGAATTCCGTATCTAAATGGCGGGCCCGTATCCTGCCGGCCTTCAAGGATAGTCTGGCGGCGACAGGCCGGCTGCCGAAGTGGCTGACGTATTCCCTGGCGGCCCTGCTGGCCTTCTATCGGACAGAAGAAGCGGGTGATCACTGTCTTCTGGGACAGCGCGGCAGCAACACCTATGAAATTCATGACGATGCCATGGTGCTGCAGGTCTTCCGAGAATCGGCCGGGCAGGTGACGGCGGACTATGTGCGGTCCCTCATGGGCCGGATTGACTTCTGGGGAGAAGACCTGACACAGATTCCCGGCTTTGCGCCGGCGGTTATTGCCCATCTGGACCGTATGGCGGCCATTGGGGTTAAAGCGCATATTGGGGAAGTAGGCCGGCAGGCGTAAGGAGAAAATGATGACAATCTTTCAAATTAACGATACCGATAATGTGGCCGTTGCAGTAGAAGCGGTTTCTAAAGGAACCGCAGTAACGGCGGCGGGACAGACGATCCGGGTCCGTGACGATATTCCGGCAGGGCATAAAATAGCGCTGCGGGATATTGCGCAGGGAAAAGATATCGTCAAATATGGCTTCCCTATCGGGACGGCTGAATATGATATCCCTTGCGGTGCTTGGGTGCATACGCACAACGTGCAAAGCAAGCTGGGAACTATCCTGGATTATACCTATGAACCGCAAAAGGTTGAACGGGCCGAACTGACCGGCGGCCCCCGCTATGAATTCCAAGGCTACCGGCGGCCAGACGGCACGGCGGGCATCCGCAATGAAGTCTGGATTATACCGACCGTAGGCTGCGTCAATGGTATTGCCCGGGCGATTGAAACGGCGGCGCAGCCGTTTCGGACAGCGCATATTGATGGGATCTATGCCTACAGTCATCCCCATGGCTGCTCCCAGCTAGGCGACGACCAGCTGTATACGCAGAAGATGCTGAGCGGCCTGATCCACAATCCCAATGCCGGAGCGGTCCTGGTGCTCGGACTGGGGTGTGAAAACAACCAGATCGAGCTGATGAAGGACGTGATAGGGGACTATGATCCGGACCGGGTGAAATTCCTGGTCTGCCAGGATGTGGAAGACGAAATCGCCGCTGGGACGGCGATCGTCAAAGACCTCTGCGGTTATGCCAGTCAATATAAACGCCAGGCCTGTGATACGTCCCTGTTGACAATCGGCTTGAAGTGCGGCGGATCCGACGGCTTGTCCGGGATTACGGCTAATCCGCTGGTAGGGGAAATATCCAACCGACTGATTGCGGCCGGAGGAACGTCGATTCTGACGGAAGTGCCGGAAATGTTCGGGGCGGAAACGCTGCTGATGAACCGGGCACGGAACGGAGTGGTGTTCCGTAAGACCGTCGCGCTCATTAATCAGTTTAAAGAATACTTCATGAGCTACGGAGAAAAGATCAACGAAAATCCATCACCGGGCAATAAAGCAGGCGGGATCACAACACTGGAGGATAAATCGCTGGGATGTGTACAGAAAGGCGGACGCGCGATAGTGGAAGACGTCCTGGCCTATGGGGATAGAGCGACGGCCAAAGGACTGAATCTCCTGCAGGCGCCGGGCAACGATCTGGTGGCGGCTAACGCGCTGGCCGCATCCGGCGCCAATCTGGTGCTGTTTACGACAGGGCGCGGAACGCCCTTTGCCTGCCCGGTGCCGACAATCAAGATCGCGAGCAACAGCCGTTTGGCGGGTTATAAACGGAATTGGATTGATTTCAACGCCGGAACGATAGCAGAAGGCGAAGAAAAGGGAGCGGCGGCAGACCGTCTCTTCCGATATATCCTCGATGTGGCGTCGGGGAGAGCGCATGCTAAGTCCGAAGCGTTGGACAAGCATGAATTGGCTATTTTCAAGAACGGTGTTACCTTGTAAGGAGGGACCTTGATGAATGGACAACAAGCGGCGGTACCGGCGGGACAAGAGACGGCAGCTGCCAAGAACTGTCATGTGAAATTGTCATGGCGCGAAAAAATTTGCTATGGCTTTGGTGATTTCGGCAACGGATTTATGTTCGACCTGGGGCAGGCATATTTGACGAAGTACTGGATTGATGTATGCATGATTCCGGCAGCGGCAGTCGCAGGTATTTTTGCTTTCACTAAAATTTTTGATGCTTTTATGGATCCCATTGCCGGGTCGGCCATCGACAGTCGGAAGAATATTGGCCGACGCGGTAAATTCCGGCCGGTTATGATGATTTCCAGTGTCATTTTAGCAATTCTCACCGTTATTACGTTTACGATGCCGG
This sequence comes from Megasphaera cerevisiae DSM 20462, assembly GCF_001045675.1. Lineage (GTDB taxonomy): Bacteria > Bacillota > Negativicutes > Veillonellales > Megasphaeraceae > Megasphaera > Megasphaera cerevisiae. The sequence continues at coordinate 87,720 of NZ_LEKT01000002.1, read as the reverse complement.
AAATTTCGATGACTGGAAAAATACTTTTTGCGTATGGCATCTATATGGCTTGGGGACTGGTCTATTCGTTTACGAACATTCCCTATGCGTCCCTGGCCAGCGTCATGACCCGGGACGTAGAGGAACGAAGTCAAATGGCGACGACCCGGCAGGCCGGCTCTATCGGTGCTCAGCTTATTACGGGTATCGCCTTTGTTCCGGTAGTACTGATGTTCACATCGCCCCATCATGGATTTTTTATCGCTTCGATCGTGATGGCCGTTATTGGCGTTATCGGTTTTGGTATCTGCTATCTGAACTGTCATGAACATGTGCCGGTCAAACGAAATACCCAGGCCGAACAAAAAGCTAAATTTTCAGACTATATTAAAATCGTATTTACCAATAAACCACTGCTATGCATTATTTTAATGACCTTATTTACGATTTCCGCTATGAATACGAATATGCAGATGATGATTTTTTTCTGCCAGTATAATCTGGGAAATATGGCACTGCAGCCTATTGTCAATGGCATTATGATGGGGTGTTCTGTTGTTGGAATCCTTCTGATTCCTAAGCTGGTTAAGCTGTTTGGCAAAAAAAGGACAGCCATTGGCGGGTTGCTCATCGGTTGTGCTGCGGATATTCTGAATTTTGTCATTCCTACTAATATTTATACTTTTGTTGTTCTTGTCACGATTGGCTATGTGGCACTGGCCATTCCCAACGGCGTTACGTGGGCTTTTGTTTCTGATGTCATCGATTATAGTGAATGGCATAATGGCATCCGCAAAGAGGGTATTACCTATGCTGCTTTCAATTTTTCCCGTAAAATCGCACAGGCTATTGCTGCGGTTGTTAGTTCAGGCATTCTCGTTCTTACGGGCTATGTAGCAAATGCTGTGCAAAATGAAATTACTCTTACAGGTATAAAAGCGGCCATGACGCTGTATCCTGGTGTGGCGCTGGGTGTGGCCGCAATTATTCTTTATTTCTTTTACGGTCTGACGGATGATACATTTAAGAAGATAGCCGAGGACTTGAATGCAGGAAAATGGGAGCATGGCACCATTGAATAAAGGAGAGGGTCTATATGATAGATGGGCATTGCGGATACTGCGTTAAGGGCGCACCGCTGGCTGAATTCGGTATATATATTTGTGATCTGTCCGTCAGTATGCTGGTACTTTTTAAAGAACAAAGCCATCCCGGACGGTGTATTGTTGCGTATAAAAAACATGTTGGCGAGCTAATTGATCTCAATAATGCGGAACGAAACGCTTTTTTTGCCGATGTAGCCAGAGCTTCGCGGGCTATCCACGGAGCTTTTCACCCTGATAAAGTCAATTACGGTGCGTATGCCGATTTGGGTCATCACCTGCATATTCATTTAGTTCCTAAATATAAAGATCAAGCAGAATGGAATACCACCTTCGCCATGAATCCCAACCAGGTGTTTTTAACTGATGCGGCCTATACGGAACGTATTCGGAAAATCATAAATAATCTGGCAGAATCATAAAAAGGAATGGTGCTTCACGGCACTGTGAATGTAACGCATAAAATAAAACAGATCGTACTTTCAAAGCAAACGGTATGCAAAAGAAAATAATTTCTTTGGTATCCGTTTGCTTTACATTATGGATTATTTTTTATAATTGTAATATAATGATTCTAATGAAATATATAAGACGGGTAATGACCAAAATAGTGCAGAGACTGCAGGGAGTTATATGGATGGATTAGTATTGCTGGAAAAAGAAAATAGAGAAACAGTCAGAGAATATGCATATCGGGTATTATATCAAAATATCATGAGACTTCATCTGTTACCGGGGATGGCCATGTCCGAACAAGTATTTTCCACAGTTTTGTCAGTCAGCCGGACACCTGTACGGGAAGCGTTTATCCGCTTATCGCAAAAGGGGCTGCTTGATGTGCTGCCCCAGCGGGGAACCTTTGTATCCAAAATTGATACGGAGCAGATTTCTGAATTTCGTTTTTTGCGGGTGACGCTGGAAAAAGCGATCATAGCGCTGGCTTGTGAGGAATTTCAGGACCCTTGGAAGGAACAGCTGCGTCAATGTCTGAAGGAGCAGGAACTTTTTGTGGGAAATGAAGACGTGGACCGCTTTTTCAAAAGTGATAATGAAATGCACCGCATTTTATACGAGGGCTGCTCCAAGCTGCATGTTTGGCAGATTATACAGGACTCTAATCTGGACTATCTGCGAGCCCGCATGCTGAATATTACGGCAGCCAGAGAACAGATGCATATACTGTACAGTCAGCATCAGGCTATCCTTGAGGCCATTCTCCAGCATGATACGCGACGCGGCGTCGAAGTAATCACAGACCACATCAACAAGGTCATCGGTGATGTAGCGACACTGAAAAAACAATACCCGACCTATTTTAAATAAGAGATGGATCAGGAATACTGAGCAGGACTACTGTGATCCGCCATGAAGCAGTAGTCTTTTTTTATTATACCTATGCATGGGCTGCCGCATAACCCATGTGCTATACAGGAAAAGGAGCTGCAGAATGGAAATTTTGGAGAAAGGCCGTGCCGAATCGGCTAAGCAATATATAAAGCGTGTGCTTACGCATAATATTGTCAATATTGCGCTGCAGCCCGGTGAAAAAATAGTGGAAAAAGAACTGTGTCAGTTCTTTCAGCTAAGCCGGACGCCGATTCGTGAGGCTATTTTAGAACTTCATAAGGATCATCTGATTGACATACGGCCTAAACGGGGGACGTATGTGTCTTATATTGACGAAAAAAGAGTAGAGGAAGTACGCCAGCTGCGCGAAGTGCTGGAAGGGGAGATCGCAGTGCAGGCCTGCCGCTTGCTGACAAATGAACAAATAGATATTCTTCGGGAAAATGTTATTGTCTGGCAGTACTACATTGAAAAACAGCAGGAACGAAAAATTTTTGAATTGGATAAAGCCTTTCATGCGATGCTGTACACGATGTGTGGTAAAGAATATTGGAATGAAATCGTACAGGCCGTGGCGCCGCACTTTGACAGGACGACAGTGTTGAGCTTCCGCTGCCAACCTAAAAAGCACGTTCTCATGGATCACAAGCAGCTTATCGAAGCCATAGAAAAAAAAGATGAACAGGAAGCCTGTGCGGCAGCGCGGCGGCATCTGCATCGGTATCATGAAAATATCGACATGATGAAGCAGCGTTTTCCCGGTTATTTTGAAAAATAATAACATGGAAAAATACCTGACAGGGCCACATCCAAGGGCAGAGAAACACATGGGTGCGGCCCTGATTTTTATGGCTGTCTGCCTATAAAAAAAATTTCCGCAGGTACGGCCGGTTTATATGTGTATCTAAAAAATGGTATAATAAGTAAAAAAATTTTAAGGAGGGTGTGGTATGATGGATTATTTGGACGGATTAAATCCTTCCCAGCGAAAGGCGGTCACGGCTACGGAAGGGTTTATTCGAGTCATTGCCGGAGCAGGTTCCGGCAAGACTCGCGCGCTTTCTCGTCGGTTTGCCTTTTTGGTGGACGAGCTGGGCATATTGCCTGGACATATCCTCTGTGTGACGTTTACCAATAAGTCGGCCAATGAAATGCGGCAGCGCATCCATAATCTGACCGGAGATAACGATACGGGTTACATCAATACGTTTCATGGTTTTTGTGTATCTATTCTTCAGGAGGACAGCCATGCCATTCAATATCCTAAAAGCTTTCTGGTTCTGGATAATGCTGATATAGATGCGATGCTGCAGCTTGTTTATGATGAACGGGGCCTGACGCTGCGGAATATGACCTTTAGCAGAGCCCGTGATATGATTGAAATCCGAAAGCTGTTCAAGGAACCAGATTATTATCGCGATATGATTATAATGTCTTTGGATACTTTAAAGCAAAAGTATATGGACGCGTCTCGGGCAGAGGATATTATTTTTTATGGATATTTATATCAGGAGAAGAAATGTTTTGGATTGGATTATAATGATCTGATCAAATTTTCCCTGTATATTTTTGCGGAAAATGAGGATATCAAGAAAAAGTGGCAGCAGCGTTTGGAATACATTATGATCGATGAATTTCAAGATATTGATAAGCTGCAATATCAATTGATGGAGGTACTTTGCGGTTATCATAAAAATCTGTTTATTGTAGGAGATCCGGATCAGACTATTTATACGTGGCGGGGAGCCGACGCGACCTATCTGATGGATTTCGACAAGATATTTCCAAATGTTACAACCGTTATGATGATGCAAAACTATCGATCGACGCCGCAGATCTTGGCCGCAGCCAATTCACTTATCAGTAAAAACTGCCATCGTCTTGAAAAAAAGCTAGTTGCCATGCTTCCTGATGGACAGCCCGTCCTAGGTTATCATGGAGAGACGCAGGAGGCCGAAGCGGCGTGGGTTGTCGGACAAATACAAGCCTGTTATGAGCAGGGGATATCCTATCGGGATATGACGGTGCTCTACCGGGCCCATTATGTGACCCGACCGGTGGAGGAAGCGCTGATGCGGGAACAAATACCATATACTCTGTATAGCGGCACTCAGTTTTTCAATCGCCGGGAAATTAAAGATGCTCTTTCGTATCTTCGCATCATTGTGTATAAGGATGATTTGTCTTTTTTGCGAATCGTCAATATACCTAAACGAAATCTTGGTAAACGGCGTATTGCATTTTTGCAGAAATATGCTGAGCAGAAAGAATGCTCTCTCTATCAGGCACTGCATGAAAACATGGAAGAGACCCTATTCAAAGGAACCGGGGCTCTGTCGTTTATTTCTCTTATAGAAAATGTTGCGGCAAATCAAGGAGAACGGCCTGTCTCTGAAGTATTATCGGATATTTTGGATAAGAGTGGTTATGAATCTCTGCTTCGGACGGAAGGCAGTCAGGAGCGGCTGGATAATCTTGCTGAACTGAAGCAATCTGTGTATGAATATGAAATGGCCTGTGGGGAAGAAAGTACGCTGGAACAGTATTTGGCCCATGTGGCGTTGTTTACTAACCGTGATGCGGAAACCCGCGTCGATAAGATAAAACTGATGACGGTACATGCAGCGAAAGGGCTGGAATTTCCCTATGTATTTTTATGCGGAATGAATGAAGGGATCTTCCCTTCCCGGCGGACGCGGACGCGGCAGGGGATGGAGGAAGAACGGCGTCTGGCCTTTGTTGCTATGACTCGCGCGGAAAAGGGCTTGTACCTATCTGAAGCTGCAGGGAGTCATTTTGATGGTTCATTGCGATACCCGTCCAGGTTCCTTTTAGACATTGCGCCAGAGCTGCTTACGTATATGCAGGCACCTCAGGAAGAATTAATCCAGGAAGCCAGAGACTATGTTGCGCGCAGTCAGCGCTATCTTGCAGAGCCCCCCGGCAAAAGCGGTTTTGCTGTGGGACAGCGGGTAAAGCATGGAATCTTTGGCTGGGGTACTGTGCTGGAGGTGGAGCAGGATCAAGCGGCCAATGTGGTTCAATTTGACAATATGAAAACACCGCGCAGAATTTCCTTCAAGGTGCGGCTGGAGCAGACATGAGTCTGTCGACAGCAGCAGGTAGCGAGATATCTGCTGAAAAGCCCCTCAAAAAAGAGACAGGCTCTTTTTTGAGGGGAGAGATATTTTCCGTATAAAGCATTTCTATTTATTAATCATTGTAGTCGAAGCAAAGCCGGTCATATCCGTGTAGTCACCTTCTAAAATTTTGATGGGGATAAAGCCGTTTTTTTCAGGTTCTCCCAAAATTTGGACACGTGTCGGGTTTACCAGAACGACGACCTTATCAGCACGGATCATGGCTCGGATTTTTTCGATATCCCGAGATTTCATGGCTTCTATAAAGGGAGCAATAGCGCCTTCCTCGGGGATGACATAGGCACCGCGCATCATGATGTAGTGCCGGTCTCTGGTAAGCGGTGCCGGAGCCGCAGCAGGTTCCGGCTGCGGCAGTTTTGTTGCCGAATAAGCTGAGAAATCGATATCTGTTTTTTTCAGCTGCTCATAGCGGTATAAATAATAACTAGTTACAAATAAACACAAAATAAGAAAGGGAATAAAAAAAATACGGGTATAATAGGAAAGACGCTCGTATTTATGCTGTCCTTCATGCTGCGGTTTGGGGGATTCAGATATCGGTGGCTGAAGCGCTCCCGCCATAATAGCAGATAGCGGAATGCCGTATCCCGTGACGGGATATAGCTTTTCCAGCCAGTCGATGCCACAGACGCAGGCCATGGCACGGCTTAATGCGTTATCCAGATCAACAGGGATTTTCATGTAGTGCATGATCGATACAAAGGAATCATTGCCCAGATCGGGAATGTACGTTGACGCCAAAAATCTCAAATCACGGATATAGACGTCAGTGAAGACAAAAGGGCGCCCCCCGGCTTCGTAACTGGCTTTGATTGACAGAAAAAGATACTCGGATCGGTAGGCGGAGAGAACCCCATCCTTCAGCAGCATACTGATTTCTTCATCCCATACAGTCGCAAATGACTGACTATCCTGTACCATATCGGCTGTGATTTTTCGGGAAGTAAACTGATCCTCCGGAGGCTTGACCAGATAGGATATGCCATGTACGCTGCCGTTGCAGATCCATGCTAAGGCGATGCGGCAAATGCTGTTCAGATGGTCGTTTGCCAAATCGGCAGCAATAGCGATCGTTGAATTTACCTTTCGCATAGCAAGTGATTTCAGCGCTTTTTGTGTATTATCATCGATCATAATAAAAAATCCTTTGATGGGAATTATTTATAGCGTTTGTGGGCAGCATTGTGACGTGTGCGCAGCGGACGGGGCGGCATGGGCTTAAGCTTAAAATAGTTATGCTTTACCGTTTTGTTTTTGTCGTCCGTAATCGTATTAACATCAAATAATTTTAAGGATTCGATGAAGGGCACAAATTTCTTGTAGCCGAAATTTCGCACATCAAAGTCAGAAAATTGTTTGCTTAGGAGATTTCCCAGCGTTCCTGAAAAAATCCAGCCATTGTCATCGGAATTTTCCTCTGTCAGCTTGATCAATGCCTGCTTGATGGTGAAAAAATCTTTGCCTGGCGTCTTTTCCGATAGGATCCGGCTGGTCAGCGGAGTCGTCAGACATACATCGGAAATTCCGGACGTTTTGGCGGTATCAACGTCACCTTCGCTTTCTTCGGCTTCTTCCAAAAGCACGTCTAGATAAAGAAATTTGTTGCAGGCTGAGATAAAAGAACGAGGCGTTTTGCTTTCCCCCATCCCCAGTACATATTTTTGCGATTCCCGCAGGCGAGATGCCAGACGGGTAAAATCACTGTCAGATGAGACAATGCAAAAGCCGTCCAGATTGCTTTGATACAGCAGATCCATTGTGTCGATGATCAGTGCGGAATCCGACGAATTTTTACGGATTGTGTTGCTGTACTGCTGTACAGGCTGGATGGCGTTGTCTAAAATAGTATCACGCCACGAAGCCATCTGCGTCGTAGTCCAGTTGCCATAAATTCGTTTATATATGACGTCCCCCAGATTATTGGCTTCTGACAGGATCACCTCAATATATTTGCTGGAAATATTTTCGGCATCAATGACTACGGCTAATTTCATTTCATGATTCATAATTGTATATATCCTCCTATACTATATATTCTATCATTTGATAACGTGAAAAGAAAGAAAATATTCATGCCATAAATGATTCTCCAGCGATAAATCGGTGTCATAAATATCTCTTAGGCTGGTGGCGGAGATATTCTCTTTTATAGTAAAGCCTGGAGGCGGTCAATAACCGCCTGGGGATTATGGACGGCATGCAGATCCATAATAGGCTGATTTCCTACGCAGAGCATGCGGCTGTCCGTTATATAGATCAATTCGGAAGGCTTTTTGTTTTGATGATAGATGGCGGACAGATTACCGGCAATCAGGTAAGCCCGTTCCCTGCCGCTCATATCGGATGTGTCCTTCGGCTGATACCAGTTTTGGCCGCGGATAGAAATCATGCCTGTGTCAGCGTGGATGCTGACGATGTTATTGCTCCATTTGGTCAGGGTTTTGTTATAGGTATCGCGGCGGCTGATTGTGGCAGGATGATCATTAAACAGCTCCATGACACCGCTGGTTTTGACCGTGCCGTCTTTGTCAAGCATGCGCTGCCAAAGGGCGGCCCCGGCACCGGGATTATAGCCAGCTCCTACGGCATATATAAAGGCCAGGGCATCTGCTTCTTTTTCCATGGGCTTTGTGACCAAATTGGCCGTGCCGATTTGAGAAAGGATCGCAGATCCAAGCTGTGCGGCACCGCCGTTGGAACCGTATAAAGACGCAATGAGGCTTATCGGCATGGATTTTTTGATTCCCTGGACCGGATGATTTTTCTGTCCGTGCCCCATTTCATGTGCCAGGACGAAGGCAACTTCGTTTTGGTTATAATTTAATGGTTCAAAAAGGCCGATGTTGACGCTCATGTTGTGCCCGATGGTGCAGAAGGCATTGAAGGTCGTGTCGTTATTGACAAAATAATTGTAAGGCTTTTTCAGAATGGACGGATCTGTTTTTGCGACAGAGTCAGATAGGCGGGTCATGATCTGGGATACCATCATGTTGGCCCGGGGATCCGTGTTGACACCGTATTTTTCTTTAAGCTGAACCATAAAATCGTCGCGTCCTTCATTGTCCAGATAGGTCAGCTGCTTATTCAGATAAGCATATTCAGCGCCGGCTCCGATAAGGGTCCCCAAAGTACCCAGATCAAAGGCCTGCATGCAGGTTGCGCCCGGTATAAAACCAGTAAGAAGACTGAGGCTGACAGCTGACGCCAGTATTTTCCTTTTTGAAGAATGAAATAAGAGATGCATAATCAGATCTCCCTTCAGAAGTAAAGAGACAGACAAAATGTCAGAACGTATAATCGCTGTTATTCATACATATAATACGTATATTATATCATGCTTTATAATGAAAGATATATTGTGTTTTTTGGTTTCTTTAATTATACGCCGAAAATATAGCGTAAATAAATGTGATCAGCAGTAATTTAGCATTGCTCTTTTAAAATTAGCGGTAAGTTATCTATAACTCATAAAGAGTATCTATCGGTATATATCTATGTGTATAAACTGATAGATATAAACTATTAAAAAATAAGATAAAATGTAATTGTTATGTGGCATTTCTTTAGATACAATAAAAAGAAGAGAGAAATGTGAAAATTTATATGTGAATTATGTAACAAACTTTGGTCGAAATCATGAATCGTGAGGCTGGAAAAAAGGAGAGATGGCAATGGGGCCGGAAAATATGAAAGAACACGCGGCGCAGAAGAAAACCAATAAACGCTGGTTTATGCTATTTTTATTGTTTGTTTTGACGGCGATTAACTATCTCGATCGGACGAATATGGCTGTAGCGGCTCCCAGCATGAGTGCTGAGCTCGGTTTTAACGCAGCATCCATGGGGCTGCTTTTTTCTGCTTTCGCTTGGTCTTACGGTCTGATGCAGATTCCCGGCGGGTGGTTTTTGGAGCATTTCGGTTCCCGCATCGCGTATACGATTTCCTTGTTTTTATGGTCTGGGTTTACTGTCTTGATGGGGTTTGGTAAAAGTTTTGCCTCTTTATTTGGTATTCGCATGGCCATTGGGGCTGCAGAAGCACCGGCATTTCCGACAAATAGCCGCGTAGTGGCAAGCTGGTTTCCTGATAGCGAACGAGCGACGGCGACATCGATTTATACGGCCGGCGAATTTATAGGACTGGCATTTTTGACTCCCGTATTATTTTGGCTGCTGGAGCATTTCGGGTGGCGGGAAATCTTTTATGTGACCGGGATAATCGGGGTCATCGCCAGCGGTTTCTGGTATTTTCTGTACAAAGACCCCAAAGAATGCCGGGGAGCTAATGAAGCCGAACTGAATTATATACGGACTGGCGGCGGTTTGGCTGAAAAAGCAGGAAAAGCAGCACATATTTCCCGGGCGCAGGTTTTGGAATTATTCAAGCATCGTCAGCTTCTGGGAGTATATCTGGGACAGTTTGCCAATACGAGTACGATGTATTTCTTTTTAACCTGGTTTCCTACCTATTTGGTTGTTGCCAAGCAAATGCCCATGCTTAAAGCTGGTTTTTATGCTGTTATTCCCTACATTGGCGCACTTTGCGGTGTTCTTCTCGGAGGCTATTGGTCGGATTCCATGCTTAGACACGGCAAAAGCCTTTCACAAGCCCGCAAGACACCTGTTATTTGCGGACTTCTTTGTTCAATGACAATTATGGCTGCTAATTATGCGGATTCTTTAACTGCCGTTATTGCCATTATGGCTGTGGCTTTTTTTGGGCAGGGAATGGCCGCTATTGTGTGGAGTACCGTCGGCGATATTGCGCCGGCCGATTCTGTCGGGCTCGCAGGCGGTGTATTCAATTTTATCGGTAATTTGGCGGGTATTATTACCCCAATCGTTATAGGCATGATTGTTCAGATGACCGGTTCCTTCGTAGGCGCTATGGTTTTCATCAGCTGTATTGCTGCGGTCGGTGTGTTTTCCTTTATTTTTATTGTGGGAGATATCCATCGTATTGAATCGGTCAATAAGCAGTAAAATCGTGTTGGTTGCGGCAGACGGATAGATAAAGACAGCGGCTCTTTATTTCCGTCTGCCGTTTTTTTGTGTGTTCAAAATCAATGAAATGACTGGCTGCCGGCCCGATTTACAGCGGCAGCATATGCATCACATTAAAAAAATGCTTGCTGAATATTGACAAATGGATAAATATCTTTACGATTAGATGAGAAGCAATAAAAAGGGGGAATCTATGTTATGAAGGAAAATAGCCGGCTTGCGCCATTTTTTGTGATGAGTGCAGGAATTTGCTGGGGAATTATTGGTCTTTTTACGAGACATTTATCTGCCTTGGGCTTTTCGTCTGTCCAGATCACTTGTGGACGCTGTTTTATCAGTGCTGTTGTTATGATTCTCTTTATTGCGGTAACGCAGCCGCGTAATTTCCGCATCCATGTCCGTGATCTTTGGATGTTTTTGGGTTTGGGCTTGTTCAGCATTGCCTTTTTCAATGTGTGTTATTTCACGGCGATACAGCTTACGACATTGTCTATGGCCGCTATTCTGCTGTATACGGCACCGAGTATCGTCATGGTGCTGTCAGTTATTCTGTTTAAAGAGGCCTTTACGCCGGTAAAGGCCGTCTGCCTTATTTTTGCGTTTGCCGGCTGCGTCCTTGTCAGCGGCCTGGGATTGGAAAAGGTCAATATGCCCGGTGTCTTGGCCGGATTGGGAGCAGGTCTGGGCTATGCTATGTATTCTGTTTTCGGACGGTATGCCTTGACAAAATATTCGCCGGTCACGGTAACGGCATGGACCTTTATCATCGGCTTTCTGGGCCTGATTGGTTTCAGCCGGCCGTTAGAGTTTGCCATCATGGCGATATCCATCCCATCGGCATTTTTTTGGTTTTTTATGCTGGGGACAGTTATTACGGTTCTTCCCTACGGCCTGTATACGATCGGGCTGAATAGAATGGAAGCAGGAAAAGCTTCTATTTTTGCTTCTGTGGAGCCGTTGGCATCCACGGTCATGGGCGTAGCAGTTTTTCATGAACCACTGACCTGGACCAACCTCAGCGGTATTATATGTATTTTGCTGGCTGTTATCGTATTGAACCGGCGGGGATAAAGCGGGTCAGCGTATCCATTCAAAGCGAAATTTTCGTCCCGGCGTAATATATGGCAGGAGAAATTCTTCCTCCGGCAGGATCTGAGCGGCAATGCAGGTACGCCTTTCGGCAGGAAGATCTCGCAGCACAATCTGGACTTCACCCATATAGCGGAGAAAGGCGGCGGTGTCCACGGTAATATCTCCGCGCTGCCGTATCCGGCAGCGGTCTGTATCGGCGTGAACAATATGATCGGAGATATAGGTCCGCCCCTCCTGCGCCCGGATGACGTCGGCAGCCGGGTCCCAACGGGCCGTAAAGGTATGAGACAGGAGATCGCGGATATATGGTTCGCGGTTCAGCAGCCGTCCTTTGAGAACAACCGTATCTTTTTCTTCCCGTCCTGTATCGGCTAAATCGCACAGTTCGTTGTCAGAAGGAACTGGGTCACCGATAAATACAGAATTCATGCCCAAAGCAGCCAGATGGCGTGCTGCCAGGCTGACGCTGTAATTGCGGTGCTGTTCCAGGGTGGGCAGGCCTTCCTGCAGCGGACCGCGGCGGCCATGCTGGCTGGCGATAAAGGCTCCGACTGTAATGCCCTTGCTCTGCAGCCAGCGTGTTTGTGCCGCCGCATAGCTTTCGCTGAGGCCTGTATAGGGGCGGGGATAGAAATTATGAAGCGCGTCTATGTGTGCTAGATCAGCACCGGCCTTTTTCAAAGCATAAAGGGTATCCGGCCGTATGGTGGAGGCGTTGAGCTGTATGGACATAAACCGGCTGAATAAAGCTGCTTTGTCTATTGTAAAACCAAAGTCCAGGCGTACCGTTGTGATCCCCAGCTCTTGAATCGCCAGCGGTGACAGGCTGCGTATGCCGAGAACAGCACAGGCCTGTGGTGATATATCGGCAATGACGTCCATCTGGTAATAACGGGCTGTCTGTAGCAGGCAGGATAATTCCGGCCGTAAGGCCGCCGCGTCTGACTCCGGGATATGAAGTGAGGTAAATACACGTTTAATGCCTAATTCTGCTGCTTTTTGAATATATTCCGGCATTTTTTTTTCGGAGCCATCCAGACCGGGATATAGTGAAATTCCTGTTTTCATATCAAACCTCCTGTGTAGTTTCTTCCGGATCGTCAAAACCAATGATCCACGTTGCGGCAAAGCCGGCGGCATAGGACACGGCCAGACCGAGCAGATATATGGGGATATTGTCGGTACTGGCGGCCAGGGGCAGCCCGGAAATTCCTAGCGCAGCCGAACCTACCATATAGGAGGCCTGGACAGCGCCGCCGCATGCTCCGCCGATACAAGCACCGATAAAAGGCCGTCCCAAGGGCAAGGTTACACCGTAAATCAACGGTTCCCCGATCCCTATGATGCCGACGGGAAGGGCTGATGCAATGGTCTTGCGGAGAGCGGCGTTTTTGGTTTTGCAATATACTGCCAAAGAAGATCCGACCTGACCGCCGCCGGCCATGGCAAGAACCGGCAGAAGAATGGTAACGCCGTAGCGGGACAGCAGCTCGGCATGAATCGGAGTAAGGCCCTGATGGATGCCCAGCATGACCATAGGCAGAAAGGTTCCTCCCAAAATGAACCCCGTAACGGCACCGCCGGCTCCTATTGATTGAGTAGCGGCAAAGCCGATGGCCTCTGAAATATACCCGCCGGCCGGCTGGCAGATGAAAAGGGCAGCGACTGTCGTTACGACGACAGTCAGAAAAGGTGTCAGGAATAAATCCAGCATCTCCGGAATGATGTTATGCAGACGTTTTTCGAGCTGCGACGCGAATAAAACGACAAGGAGGACCGCAATGATTCCGCCGCGGCCTGGCACCAGAGGTACTCCGAATAAATCAATTTGCGACAAGCCGGGATGGCTGATAATGACGGCCATAACGCCGCCCAGCATAGGAGATCCGCCGAATTCTCTGGCGCCATTAATGCCTACAAAAATATTCAGGCCCCAGAAGGCGGCATTTCCGGCAATGCCCAGAAGCTGTATCCACGGCAGCGCGGCTCCTTCCGGATATAGTTTGATGCCAAGGTTAAAAAGTCCTGTGATTAAGCCGCAGGCGATGAAAGCCGGAATGATAGGAACAAAAATGTGAGAAATCTTTTTTAATGCCAGCTTGACCGGCGTGGCATTTTTTTTACGGATAGCTTCGTGCAGAGCCTTGCCATTGCCGGTGGAGGCTTGCTGGCAAAGCGCTGATATATCTGCTTTTGCCGGTACTTCACAAGGCTGTGCCGGGATATCCCGTAGGGTCTTGAAAGCCAGCGTGACCTTTGTGGCCTTGCCGGGACCGAGAATGATTTGCCATTCATCTCCTGCTTTATTGACGCCAAGAACGCCGGGAAGCTGCCGGAGTTCATCGGCTGTAAAGGAGTCCTGCCTGACGTGCAGGCGCAGACGGGTCATACAATGATACACCTGCTTGATATTGCTGCCAGGGCCGACGATTTCGTAGATGGACCGAGCCAGGTCGTAGTCGGTTTTATTCATGTCCGTTCCTCCTGCAAGGCTTGCCTGATATAGCCATGGGACTGCCGCAGGGTTTCTTCCGCGTCGTCTGCTGAAAGGTGGAGCAGGATCATCAATATCGCTGTTTTAGCCCTTCCTTCGCATTGCTCTAAAGCTGCCGCAGCCTCGTCTCGCCGGCAGCCTGTGGCAGTCATCACAATATGGCGGGCTCGTTCCTCCAGCTTTTGATTGGAAGCCTTCACATCGACCATAAGATTACCGTAGACTTTGCCAAGACGGACCATCGTGCCGGTGGATAGCATATTGAGAATCAGTTTTTGCGCTGTTCCCGCTTTCATGCGGGTAGAACCGGTGATAACCTCGGGACCGGTAAGAGCGCAGAGATCAATTTGTGAGCAGGCAGCAATGCGGGAATGGGGAGTACAGCATATGGAAATGACGGCGGCACCGCAGGAAACGGCATAGGTGAGAGCCCCGACCACGTAAGGAGTACGCCCGGAGGCGCTGATGCCGGCGACGACATCAGCCGCTGTCAAATGATGGGCCTGCAGGTCGGTTTTTCCTAGTTCCTCTGAATCTTCGGCTCCCTCCCGGGACCGGAACATCGATTCGTTTCCGCCTGCGATAATGCCCTGCACGAGGGACGGGTCCGTACTGTACGTAGGCGGGCATTCGACTGCGTCCAGAATTCCCAGACGGCCTGAGGTGCCGGCGCCGATATACAGCAGGCGGCCGCCCTGTCGCAAACGGCTGGCCGTCAGCTCGACTGCCTTGGCGATGTTTGGAAGGATATGGCCTACAGCCTCTGCTGCATGGGCATCTTCTCTGTTGATCATGCGGAGCATCTCGATGGTGGAAACGGCATCTATGCGGCAGCTGTCGGGATTACTCTGTTCGGTAGCAAGTGCATCTAATTTAATCATAACGAATTGTCCTTTTTATATACAAAATGAAAAGCATAACATACACCTTATTATAAATCAGATTTATCAGAGGAGAAAGAGGGAAAAGGCGGCAGAAAAAAATGGCTGCGGATTTGCTGCCATAATAGGCCATTGCTGCCAGAATAATAACGGTATCAAAAAGAAAAAGGACAATACGTGTGAGCCCGGAAATGGCGGTAAAGGTCACGTAAAGTCAGCCTTAAGTTCGGCCTCAAGTATTGACTTATGCATCACGATAACGTATACTTTTCACAAGTAATAATTGCTATTACTTACTTGTTTGAGTAATAGATTATATAACATTATGATTTGTTTGCATAAGGGAGGCCTTGTATTATGAGAGAAGTAGATTTTTATCGTTGTGAATTATGTGGTAATATTATTGCAGTTGTTAAAAATGGCGGCGGCACTAATTTGGTTTGTTGCGGACAACCGATGACGAAATTGAAAGCAAATTCCACTGATGCGGCCGGCGAAAAACACGTTCCCTGTCTTCAGAAAATCGACGACAATCTGGATGTAGTCGTCGGTGCTGTTGCACATCCGATGGAGGAAAAACATTATATAGAATGGATTGCACTGGCAACAGATGACAAAATTGAAATTAAATATTTGAAACCGGGTAACAAGCCGGAAGCACACTTTGAAGCTGGTGAATCCGGTACGGTATATGCGTACTGCAATCTTCACGGTTTATGGTCCCAGAGCTTCGCTGTCGGTAAAGACGTCATTCTTGAAGGGGCCAGCTGCTCTCCTGAATTTGGCGGCTGCAAGCTGTTTGACATGTAAAAAGATGGCCGGGTATATTACGCATGACGAAGCCTGCTTTGTTATGCATGAAGTGGTATGTCCCTGAAGGAAAGATGATATCATAACAGGCGGACAAAATTTATTTCAAGGCCTGCATATGAGGGGGAGCCTTTGTTGGTGTGAAGGCAGCGCTGCGTGCGTCTGCTGTCACATGGGACGGGCTCCTCTTTTTTTCGCTGCGCGGCAGATGGATGTGCAGTGCGATTCAGCACCGAATTGTATCTTTATTTTTTTTACAATTCATGGTATTATTAATAGCGTGCAGCATTACTGTGCGCCCATAGCTCAGCTGGATAGAGCAGCAGTTTCCTAAACTGCGTGTCGGATGTTCGAGTCATCTTGGGCGCACCATTTTTTTATGTAAAATAAAGAAAGGTGAAGTGCCGTATGTCTGAAAAAAACAATCCGTTAGCGTCCTTTCATGAAGAACCCATTCATGACGCTGACTACACGATGGCGGAGGCTGTAGCTGAAGCCAGGCGCTGCCTGAACTGCAAAGTTCCTCAGTGCCGCAAGGGCTGCCCTATCGAAAACGAAATTCCCCAATTTATTCATGAACTCGTTCAGGGAGATATCCGCGCAGCTGCTGAATATATATATCACCGCAGTGACCTGCCGGCTATCTGCGGGCGGGTGTGCCCACGGGAAAATCAATGTGAGGGCGCTTGCATTCTTAATAAAAAGGGAAAGCATGTGGAAATCGGAAAACTTGAACGGTTTATTGCCGATGCGGCAATGGACTGTGGTTTTATTCCTGCAGTACCCAGTAAAAAGACGAGTGGCAGGGTCGCCGTTATCGGCAGCGGGCCGGCCGGGCTGGCAGCAGCGCGGGAATTGGCACAGCGAGATTACGATGTCACGATTTTTGAAGGAAATTCCCACCCAGGTGGAATGCTGACCTATGGCATTCCTACTTTCCGTCTGCATAAGGAATATGTATATCGGGAAATGGAGTACCTGCAGAAAATGGGCGTTTCCGTAAACTATAATGTGAAAGTAGGCACGGATATTTCCGTGGAACAACTGCAGAAAGATGGTTTTGAGGCTGTCTTTATTGGTGTTGGCACTGCCGATGTATGGGGACTTGGAGTTGACAATGATGCGGTGGAAGGTGTTATCGGCGCGGAAGTATTTCTTTCGCAGGTAGAACAGGTACAGCTTGGTGAATTGTCGCTGGCGGATCTGCCTATACAGGCAGGGGATAAGGTAATCGTGGTTGGAGCGGGCAACGTGGCGATTGATGCGGCCCGTACGGCTCTGCGCCTCAAAGCTGAAGTAACCATTGTATACCGCCGTGCCGAAAAAAATATGAAATGCCTTCCGTCGGAATATGAAGAAGCAAAGGCCGACGGTGTCCGGTTTCAATTCTATTCGGCGCCGCGAGCTGTTGTAGGAACGGAGCATGTAGAGGGATTGCAGTATGAAAAGCAAAAAATACTGGACGATGCTTCGATGGTTCCGACTGGTGAATTTGGTGTCGTTCCGGCCAATAAGATCATTGCCGCTATCGGCAATAAGCCGGAATTGGATATGATCGGGACCCTGGGAGTTACGGCTGATGGTGATGGCTATATCAGCGTGCAGGATCTTCCGTATGGAATGACCAGCCGTGCCGGTGTATTTGCTGCCGGCGATATCGTGCATAAGCCGCAGACGGTTGTACTGGCTATGCGTGAAGGACGAAAGGCTGCAGCCGGTATAGATGAATATGTGCGTGCGCTCCGTGTTATGAAGGCTGTGGCGCAGGTACCGCGTGCAGATAGTAAAGAGTAACGCTTTTTAGGAGGCGGAGTATGTCTGAATTATGGAAACAAATTGCCGCTGCCAATCAGGCTTTTTTAAAACAAAGTGAAAGCCGGGGAGGCTTGCAGCCTATGGATAAATATCCAAGCCGCAGGTTGGCAGTGCTGACCTGTATGGATACGCGTCTTGTCGATTTTTTAGAGCCGGCCATGGGGCTGCACCGTGGGGAGGCAAAAATCATCAAGGTTGCCGGCAATATGGCCGGTGAAGAATTTGACAGCGTTGTTGGCAGTTTGATGGTAGCCGTATATGAACTGCGTGTCCGGGATATCATCGTTATGGGACATGATTGCTGCGGCATGCTGAATACGACCTCAGACAGCCTTTGCCGGAAAATGGCAGAAGCGGGTATTGGTGAAGACGCTATTGCGGCTATTCGCCCTAAGTTGGCCGCATGGGCGGATCCGATCGGCAATATTGATGAATCCGTACAATGTACGGTACATCATTTGCGGTCTAATCCGTATTTGCCGAAAACGGTTTCGATATATGGCATGGCTATCCATCCGGATACGGGGAAAATTCGTATCATTGATGACGGCGCTTGCCGGAATTGAAGGAGGCATAGAATGTGAGTATTGTAGAAGCACGTATGCAGGAACACGAACAAGTTCTCGAAGCAACCAGGGCATTGGCTCCGGCAATTCAGGAAGCCGGTGACATCATTCGCCGGGCTCTGGAAGGCGGGCACAAGGTACTGTTCTGCGGCAACGGCGGCAGTGCCGCTGATGCACAGCATCTGGCGGCTGAAATTGTGGGGCGGTTTCAAAAGGAACGGCCGGCATTTCCGGCGATTGCGCTGACCGTAGATACCTCTATTCTGACTGCCGTTGCCAACGACTATGGCTATGAGACGGTTTTTAAACGGCAAGTAGAAGGACTGGGCCAGGAAGGCGATGTTTTTGTTGGCATCAGTACCTCCGGCAACAGCGCCAACGTGATCAATGCTATCGGTGCGGCTCGCGGCAAGGGGCTGCACGTAATTGGACTGACCGGTATAGGTGGCGGGAAAATGGCGAAGCTTTGCGACGTGTGCCTGGCCATACCGTCAAAAACAACGGCGCGCACACAGGAAATGCATATTATGATCGGGCATATACTTTGTGAAATAGCGGAAGAATATATGTAATGAAAAAACACCTGCCGGGTCAGCCGCCATAGTGACTATGGCGGCTGCTGCAGGTGTTTTTTTATTTGCGTCAGGCGCTGTCGGTCCGGGGCTGCTCATTGTTTCATAAAGTCTTTGAATTCAGGCGTGCTGCGGATACTGTCAAAATGAGACTGGGAGCGGGCCGCTTCCTTGACGTTCGGCCTATCCAGTGCCGCCGCTTTTTTCAGATATCGGACAGCCTCTTGCGTCTGTCCTTTATCGCCGTAGATGGTGGCAATGCCATAATAGCTCCAGGTATTATCCGGTTCTCTGGCAATAACTTTTTGAAACCAATCAATAGCCTCTTGGGATTGCCCGTTTATTTTATAGGACAAGGCCAGATCATAAAATGCGGGAATGTAATCGGGAGCCAAAGCCAGTGCCTGTTGAATCAGCGTGATGCCAGCTTCGGTATCCTGTTTGCTGCCTGTGGCATTGCCCCGCATGGCCAGGGCGACGCCTTTACCGGACAAGGCTTTATAATTGCTGCCGTCGGCAGCGAGCGCCTTGTCATATGCGGCAATGGCCTTGTCATATGCAAACGCTTGGTAGGAATGCAAACCCTCTTGAAAAAGCGCCTCTGATTCAGCGGTTATGACCGGGGCCGCCGGGGCTTTTACCGCTGCCGGTGGTGGCGGTACGGTATCACCGGCAGGACTGCAGGCACTCAAGGTCATCAGGGCAGTGATACAGGCCAAGGCAGGGATATATTGTTTCATAATGGACTCCTTTTCTTGTTGGGGTAGTTTTTACATAGCAGCTTCAAGACGGCTTTTTTTGAGGAAAACGTCACGATCTGCTCTGCTCAGAGCAGATCGTGTCAGTTTATATTTGTAAGGAGACGAAGTATGCGCGTCATGAGAAAAAAATGGGATATAGGACTTATTGCAGTACTGCTGCTGCTGTCTCTCATACCAGAAGGCATATTTATGGCAACGGGCCGACAGATGAATACAGGCAGCACCTATGCCGTTGTTCAGGTCAACGGTGAAACGTATAAGACCATTCCCCTGTCGGAACATCGGGGCACAGATACCTTTGTAATACAAACCAAGGAAGGATATAACCGGGTTGTTGTCCGTGATCAGGAGATCGGCATTACCGAGGCGGACTGCCCTGATAAAATATGTATTAGCGAAGGTTTTATTTCCAAGCCCGGGGAAATGGCGGTCTGCCTTCCCCATAAGGTCATGATTGAGGTCCGTTCAAATGATTCCGCAGAGCCGGACGTTATTCCCGCACACTAGAGGTTGTAGCATGAACAAAACATTTCGGATTATCATATTAGGGCTGTTTGTAGCCCAGTCGCTCGTACTGTATGTTGTTGAAGGATTTATTCCCGTTCCCTTTATCGCACCGGGAGCCAAGCTCGGGCTGGCCAATCTGATTACGGTCATCGCCCTGTATGCTCTGCCAAGAAAACGGGACGTATGCTTGATTCTATTTCTGCGTATTCTGCTGTCGACGGCCTTTGCCGGCGGTATTAATGCTCTTTTATACAGTGTTTCCGGGGCCCTTTTCAGCCTGTTGTCCATGACGCTGCTGCAGCGGACCGGTCGGTTCAGCTTGATCGGAGTCAGTGCTGCCGGTGGCATTTTTCATAATTTCGGCCAGCTTGTGGTGGCCAGCATGGTGGTTGAAAATATCAAAATCATGCTGTATTTGCCGATTCTTTCTGTTGCCGGTGCCGGAACAGGTATTCTCATTGGCATTACCTCTGTTTTTACCTTGCGGCATCTGCAGAAGCTGCCTATATATAAGCGGCTGCAGCAAATCTGATATGGTATGGAAAAAGCGGCCATAGGATGCACCGCGCCGGTACATCCTATGGCCGCTCCTTGTGTTATTTGAAGGGCAGCCAGCCCAGCGTAACAAGCAAGTAAAAGGCCGGATATAAAATCAGTATATATACGATCGTCGTCGTGATAAAAGGCGCCATTGCCAAATTTACATTCAAGCCATACAATCGTTCGGTGATCAGTGCGTTGATGGCACATGGCGTGGACATAACGATAATCAGCGTTCCCAGCAGGACCGGGTCAGAGGTGAAAAAAGAAGCCAGCATATATGAGGCAATGGGAGTAATGAGAAGCTTGATGGGAATCAGATTCAGCGTAGTCCGGTAATACTGTTTCAAATTGGAGAATTCGATGAGGTAGCCGATAGGCAGCAGCGCTGCCCAGGCGCTGATATGTACCAGAGCCTGAAAAACGGTTCCCAAGACAGGCGGTCTGGGAATTTGGGCGGCATATAGCAGCATGCCGCCGGCAATCCCCACGATGGAAAGCTGATTCCAATTGATGAATACATCCTTCCAGTGAATAGAAACATTCGGAGACCTGCCGGCCTCTCCCAGATGCTGATAATAATACCCCATGGGAAAAAGGATAAACAGCATAACCAGGTTTTGGAATATACCGACCATCTGAACGTAGGCAAAGGAAATCTCCCCGTACAGAATATAGCCGCACAAGCCGCCGAGCGCGCCGACATTAGAAGGAATGGCAGCGATAATATAGCTGCCCCGGTCTGTCGCTGTCTGAAAGCGTTTGTAAAGACCGCAGGCAATCACAATTGCCCAGGGGAGAAAGGCATTGAAAAACGAAAAAAAAGGCAGCATAAGAAGCTCTGAACGCAGCGGCAGTATCCAAAAGCTGAGAAGCGTTAATATAGTCATAATGACGATAATATTGAACCGGATCAGAAAATTGCACTGCTGAGACGTCAGTCCATTCTTCTGTTTCAGAATATATCCTGCGATAAGGGGCAGAAGGATATCAAAAAAAATGAATATGATTCGAGTTCCTGTGGATTCCAAGGATCATCCTTCTCTCTGTTCTGTCTGGCAGTGTGCGGCCTTGGGATCAGCCATTTTTATGAGCGGCCCGGAACGCATCGGCCAGAGAAAATGTCAGTGGTTCCGCCGGTTTCGTGGCGTCAATGATAGGCTGCATAATACTGTGGAACTCTTCTCGTTTTTTGGATAAGAAATAAAGCTTGGACGTATTGCGGGCATCCCACAAGGCGTCGTGCATCTGGCCGTCAAAGGTTTCACCCAGTGTGCTGACGGCCTTGTCCAGAGAAATTACCTTATCCAGGCCCAGCAGATTGCAGTATATCTGCTGAAAATTCTGCCAATGGTCAAGCATCCAGCGGATTTTCTCGTCATGCATATCCAGTTTTTTCAGGCGCATTTCGCAGGTTAGCTGGCGCCAGTCGTTTTCACTCCAAGCGTACATTTCATAATCATTATCTGCGGCTTCGTTGCACCAAGCGAGAAAATGGTGGAAAGCCTGTCCGAAATGGGATGACTTTGCCAGCATTTCCATCGTGATGCCCGTCAGCTCCTGGCAGGTAGCATTCATTTCTGTCATGTACTCCGGCAGGACATATTCTTTATATGAAGAGATTTCCTCTCCGTCTTCATTTAGTTTCACCGCGCCGATTTCGATAATTTCACCCTTGCAGATGCGGCGGGCTTCCTTTTGATGCCGCCCAATGGGATTCATTTCAAAATCGACGAATACTGCTTTCATATACATAACTCCCTTCAAAAAAGCATTTTCTGCAATATTCATGAATTATATTATACCACAAGGAAGCGGGTAAAACCTATATATCTTTGTAAGGAGAACAGCAGAAAAAAATAGCGGCACAGCATCGTAAAAACGTAATCGGATACTGTGTCACTGCGGTAAAATACAGGCCGGCTGTTTATCTGAAGATCACCTGAACCAGAAACATATAAAAAATAGTGCCGCCGCCAATGCTCAGCAGCGTGCTTTTTTTCCATGTATGAAGAAGGACGATAAAAAGGATGGCAATACCCTCTGGGAGACTGTGCAGGGAACTGTAGGCGGAATCCTTCAGGCAGTATACGATCAGCAGCCCGATAACGGCATATGGGAGAACTGTCCCTAAATACGTAATATATGGCGGTGTTTTGATTTTGGAAAAAATGAGAAATGGCAGAAACCGTGTCAGCATAGTGCCGAAGACAACCGTCAGTACCGTCAGTATACTCTCCGTTATAGTCATGGCAAAGCCTCCCCGGTATGATATGCCCTGCGGTCCATGGTAAAGCATAAAATAATCAGTCCCATGGCCGGTATGATAAAATTCTGACTTCCGAAAAGCAGCAGACAAAGCAAGGAGCAGCCCAGCCCCGTAAGCGCCGGACGGTGATTGCCCGTGTGCTTCCATTGATCCGTAAAGATGACCACGAACAGGGCGGTCATGACGAACTCAATACCGGTCGTATCGAAATGAATGACCTGTCCCAGCAGTCCGCCGAGAGTGGCACCGGCGACCCAGTAGATGTGATTGAGGAGGGTCACGAAAAACATAAACCAGCCTCTGTCGACATCAGGAGGCGGCAGTATTGTGCAGTTGATTGAAAACGATTCGTCACACATACCATAAATCAGGTAAGGTGTCTTCCAGCCGTGCCCTTTATATATCCAGCATAGAAATGCCGTAAAATAAATGACGGGCGTTGACCATCAGTGTCAGAATAAAGGCGTGAAGCGGGTGAAATGCAGACAACAGCAGCGTAACCGTTACAAACTCCATCGAGCCGGCAAAAATAAAGAAGCTCATCAGCAAGGGATATATAACAGAAAATCCCTTACTGCTCATAAAAAAGCCATAGGACATGCCGATGAATAAAAAGCCGATGCAAATGGGCAGCGTATATGGCAGAGCGGCTTCAAATGCTTTTTCTTTCATGTAGCTATTCCTCCTGCAATACTTCCAAGATGACAACAGATGATTTATAATATAATAAATGATTGTTCAATATATCAGAAACTGTTAAATATATTTTACGATCGTTTGTTTTATCTGTCAAGGAGGTGCAGTATGGATTTAGGTAAAATCATCGCAATGAATCTCAAGCGGCTGCGGACGGACCGTAACCTGACGCAGGGACAATTATCCAAAATATCGGGAATCAGCAAGGCAATGCTGTCGGAAATAGAAAAGGGAAACAGCAACCCGACAATTAATACCCTGTGGAAAATAGCCAAGGGTCTCAATGTTACCTATACGCAGCTAATGGCAGAAATAGAAACAGATATGACCGTAGTGCGGAGGGAAAAGACTGTCAGGCAATCTGGAGAAATGGGTCATTACCGGATATACTGTTATTTTAAAAGTACGCCGGTTCGTAATTTTGAATTATTCTATGCGGAACTGGACGGCGGCACTTCCAATGCGTCTATCGGTCATTCCGAAAAATCTCAGGAATATGTTTATATTATAGAAGGGGAACTGCTTTTGCGGACTGATGCAGGCGCATATCTGCTGCGGCAGGGGGACGCCCTGACCTTTGACTCGACGATCAGGCATACGTATATTAATGATGCCAATACCTGCTTGAAATTCATGATTGTCAATTATTATCCGGCCCGTATATAACAAGCCCGTCATAACAATAGTTGTTATGACGGGCTTGTTATATACGGGTGTAGGTTAAAACCAGACTGCCGGATCCATGGCATTGACTATGCCGCTGGTTGCAAGATGGATCTCCTGCCCGTTTTGGAGCGATGTGAAAATACACAGGCAGGCATCAGAAGGCGCATGTTGTTTGATCAGCGTGCTGTCGAATTCCATCAGCGTATCTCCTTTTTTGACTTTTTGGCCGTCCCTGACAAGCACCCGAAATCCGTTGCCGTTCAGTTTGACCGTATCAATGCCGATATGAAGCAGGTATTCCGTCCCGCTGTCAGTAATCATGCCGATGGCATGACGAGTATCAAACACAAAGGTTACGCTGCCGTCTGCCGGCGCATAGACGATGTGATCTGTGGGATATACAAAGAAACCATCCCCTGTGACCTTGCTGGCAAAAGCCTCATCGGGCACCTCTGTAATAGGATGCAGCTCACCTGTAAAAGGAGAATTGAAAAACGTTTTTTCTGCCGGTATGGCAGGCTTTGCGGCAGCATGCTGCCGCGAGCTGAAAAAAGGAATATTCATATGAAGCCTCCTGCTATGTAATGCGCCGCTGCGGCAGGCTGTCGTGACGCCCGCCTTCGTAGTCGTATGAGAATAGATATATCTGTTTATTTTACCACATGTGAGGTCAGGAATGCCATAGCCGGACAGCAGCTTGTGCAAATAAAAACCAACAGAGATTCCTACTGGAATCTCTGTTGGTTTTTTGTGTTTTTAGAGAGAGGTATAAACGAACTGATAATATAATTTGAAATCATTGAAAAAGACGAGCTGCCATTAAGCCTGAGCGGCTGCTTTTCCAAGGGTAACGCATTCTTCCGCATTGCTCGGTGTTTCATTGACAATTGCCGTACCGATTACCGATGCGCCGGAATCTTCTGTACGCTGTTTCCAGACGTCCATCCATTCACCGGTACCCCAGCCGTATGAGCCAAATAAGCCGACCTTTTTGCCGCTTAATTTCGGGAGCAATTCAGCGAAGAACGGTTCAACGATTGTTTCTTCCAGTTCTTCGGAACCCATAGCTGGGCAGCCCAGCAAAATAACATCTTTGGATGCTACTGCATCTGCACTTGTATCTTCAAAGCGAACAGATTCGACATCAGCACCGGCTGCTTTGACAGCGGCTTCGATTTCCTGAGCCATTGCTTCTGTATTGCCTGTGCCACTCCAATATACGATTTCTACCATAATGAACTTCCTCCTTATGCTACAATGAGCGATTCTAATGTTGTCCCAACAGCAAGTCGGTTCATGTAATCCTGCCGGCAGCAGTTAAATTTTTTGAATATAAGGGAGGCCTCAAGCGCATCACCATATACCTTCCAGTCACCGCAAAGCTTGGCATGATTTCCCTGATTGGTAATGAAGCCACATACATCTTCTAAGGGATAGCCGAGAAAAATCCCGGATTCATGAGGGAAACAGCCGCCTTCGTAAAACCGTCTTGATAAATGGTTCAGCATGGCCGTCAAGGTACTTCCTGATTGATATCCATACGACTGCAAAAAAGAAGAAATTTCTTTTTTGCGCAAATAGATTTCAACCATAGCCGGTCTATATACATACAACAACGTGCGTTGTGGACAGCGAAATAAAATGAGAAAATGAAGTCCCTTTTTATTATATTTTTGATTATATATATCAAAAATATGAAAATGTTCCTGCCAGGGAACCTCATGGGGAAGACAAAGGAGCGTACCCATCTTCAACCCTGCTAACGTAGGCGAACAATGATTTACTAAAAGCGTATCAACGTCCATTTTCATCCTCCGTTCCTTTGATCGTTTATGGTATTACTATACCAATGATGATAAACATTGTCAATATATTTGATATAAATTTTCAAAAAAAAAGAAAGAGGTAATAGACCATTGTCACGATTTGATATATAATAACGGCAGCACGGAACAGAAAGGAGTTGAGCAGTATGGATCTGAAACAAACAGATGCTGCAAATCGTGATACATGGTGTTTTGCCTGCGGCACGGATAATCCGATCGGGCTGAAGCTGAAAATGACGATTACCGGCCAGTCCTGTGTGGCTTATTTTACGCCGCGGCGAGAACATCAAAGCTATGCGGATCGTATGCATGGCGGCTTGATCAGTACGCTTCTGGATGAAGTGATGGGGGATTATATATTTAAAACGACGGGAATACCGGCATATACCGCCAAAATAGATGTTCGTTTTCGTAAAGCGGCCCGTATTGGCGAGACACTCAAAGTAGAAGGAAGAATAGTACAGCACCGGGGCCGGCTGTATATTACGGAAGGATCCGTTACAAAGGAAGATGGCACCGTCGTTGCGGAAGCGACGGCACGAATGATGACAGCTAAATAATCACGGCTGTTCAGGCCGGGGGAATACCAAAAGAGACGCAATTCTGAAATGCGTCTCTTTTATAATACAGTGGTATGTTTTGGCGGATTTTCGATCAGCCGCCGATAATAGAAGCAGTCTTCCGCAGTGCGTGGGCAAACTGATCCGGGCAGGATGTGTCCTTGGCGCCGCAGCAGATGCCGGTCAGACGGTCGATGGCATCTGCCACCTTCATTCCTTCGACGAGCCGGCTGATGCCCTGCAGATTGCCGGAGCAACCGCCGACAAAGCTGACGTTTTTGATGACGCCGCCGTCGATATCAAAATTGATTTGCTTGGAACAAACCCCTTCCGGTTTGTACGTATACATATAATGCGGCCTTCCTTCCTATTTTAGTAACGCGAGAATCGATTCCTTAGGCTGTACGCCTGTAGAACGGTGAATCAGCTGGCCGTTTTTGAATATGCCCAACGTAGGAATGCTGAGAATATGAAATTCTTTTGCCAGATCGACTTGATCGTCTACGTTGACCTTACCGACCTTGATGTCCGGATTTTCAGCGGCGATTTCATCGACTACCGGAGAAAGCATTTGGCACGGACCGCACCATGCTGCCCAAAAATCGATAATAACTGTTTTTTTCGATTCCAATACTTCAGATTGGAAATTTTCTTTTGTAATAGTAATAGCTGCCATATATATCGCTCCTTTTCTATAGCATGATGTTATGTTATACTAAGCAGTATGTGAGTGACATAAAAGACACTGCGCACGCTGCTATATCCTCAGTATAGCAGAAAAACATGTTTTTTTCCTCAACAAAACCATAAAAAAAGAAAAATAAATGAAAAAAAATCTGCGCCTATCTATTGCGGCCAAAGTGCAGTATAATAAGCTGAAAAATACGTATGATGTGAGGAGATGCGGATATGAGAACGGGGACAGGTATTGTAGAATCAACTGATGAAAACGGGTTTGCCAAAGTGCGGATGAACCGCAATAATTTATACACGCCCTGCAGTGCCAGCATGGGACAGGATAATGCCCTCATCGATGCAGTCAATACGGCATGTGCCTGTAAGGGACAATATGTGAAATTTACCATACCGGATCAATATATGGCGGTTGGCGGCATCGTCTGTTTTGGTGTACCGCTGCTGCTGGTCATCATCGGCGGTATTGCCGGCTATTGGCTGGGAAGTACACAAGGGTACCGGCCGGAGCTTACGGCCTTTGCCGGTATGATTGCCGGTGGGTTGGCCGGTGCCGGTGTGATGAAGAAATATGAGAAGATCCTGAACACCAGGAGTACCAAAGCCGAAATCATAGATATTGTAGTCGAAAAGACAATGGAAATGGAATAATAAAGTAAAGTCCCGTACCACCTGGGCTGCTGGCCTGGTGATACGGGACTTTTTGTATACCTGCCGGTCTTAAAATGCGGGCAGAATCGTTCCCTGGAAATGATCCTGAATGAATTTTTTGACGGGTTCAGACTGGTAAATTTCGAGCACCTTTTTATAAGTCGGGTTGTCCTTATCTTCTTCCCGGACGACCATGACATTCGCGTACGGGGAATTCTTATCTTCGACGATGAGCGAATCCTTCTGCGGATTCAAGCCGGCCGGAATGGCATAATTGGTATTGACGCAGGCCAGATCCGTATCATCAAGGGAACGGGGAATCTGGGCGGCATCCAATTCGATGAATTGCAGGTTTTTCGGGTTTTCTGTAATATCAGGAACCGATGCGTCGACGGACGTGCCATTTTTCAATTTGATCAGACCGGCCTGCTGCAGCAATAAAAGCGCCCGGGCTCCATTGGTGGGATCATTGGGGATAGTGACCTTGCTCCCCGGAGTCACGTCATTGATATTTTTATATTTATGAGAATAGACGGCCATAGGAAGAATGATCGTTTTGCCGATGGACACCAGCTTCAAGCCTTCCTTTTTGATGACGTTGTCCAGATAGGGCTGATGCTGCATGGAATTCATATCCAGATCCTTTTCGGCAAGCGCCTTGTTAGGCTGTACATAATCATTGAATTCGACCACCTTGATGGTAAGCCCCTGTTTGGCAGCTTCCTTAGCGACTTCCTCCATGACTTCCGCATGAGGCCCTGCCGTTACGCCTACCTTAACTTCCTTTTTGTCCTGTCCGCCGTCGCTGCCGGTACTGCCGCAGCCGGCAGCGAAAAGGCAGGTTGTGGTAATAAGAGCTGCAGCGAGCAGCTTTTTAATAGATGAATGCATGAATCAATCAATCCCTTCTGGTAGCATATGTGAATGCAATAATAATGAAGTAGCTGAATACGAAAAAACGGGCCGTAAAGTAATAAAAAGAAAAGCCGTCAACGGGTGACGGCTTGATTTTACATATGTTCATCTGCCGGATTTTTCCGCTGGACGTAGCACCTATCCCGTATGGGGGTTGCCGCAGTGTCATAAGGCCATTCCCTCGACTGCTCTTGATGAAATCAGTATTCAGTTAAGATGTATCTTATCATGGCTTGGGAATTATGTCAATATGCAATACCGGAAAATATCACCGCTGCCGGAAAGAACAAGAAAATCATGCGTCGATCAGCTTGCCCGGGTTGAGAATTAATTGAGGATCCATGGCGCGTTTGATTGTTTTCATGATCAGTAGTTCGCCGGATGGTGTAAATTCCTCCATGTATTTCAACTTCTTGGCGCCGATGCCATGTTCGCCTGCCAGACGGCCGCCGACGCTGTAGGCATAGTGGTAGACCTGCTGATGAAATTCTTCGACATTTTTATCCCATGTAGCATCATCCATATCCATTTTGCACAATACGATATGCAGATTGCCGTCGCCGATGTGCGCGTTGATTTTGACCTGGAAAGGATAGCTTTCGCCGATTTTCATGATATGCTCAATCGTTGGGGCGATTTTATGGACCGGCACGACGACGTCATCTGTCAGAAATACTTTGCTGATCATTTCACACGACGTTTGGACATTGCGGCGCATATTCCAGATACGGGCGTCGGCTTCCAGCACGTCCACAGCGCCGGAATCCTCACAAATCGAGCAAACCGATTCCATTTTGGCGTCCAGCTCATCTTCACGGAATGTTTCGACGGTGATAATGACATATATACCGTCTTCATAATGCGGCATATCTGTATAATGGCAATAATCCGCTGTGTCACGAACGTAGGAATTATCCATATATTCCACGCTGGTCGGATCTACGCCGGCCTTCAATAATTTCGGCACCATATATAAGGCCTTTTGGGGATCTGTGTATACGGCCAATACATCAAAACGGTATGGCGCCAGCGGGATCAGCTTGACCGTTACCTTGGTAATAATGCCCAGCGTGCCTTCACTGCCGATTATCAGCTGCTCCAAACTGTAGCCGGTAGAGCATTTTTTCAGCGTGCCGCCGCACTGAACGATGTCGCCGGTCGGCGTGACGACCTCCAGCGAATAGACCTGATTGCGCGTCACGCCATAGCGGACGGCCTTGAGTCCGCCAGCATTAGTTGCCAGATTGCCGCCGATAAGACAGCTTTCGGCGCTGGATGGATCGCCGGCATAGAGCAGACCGGCTTTTCGGGCGGCTGTCTGCAGATCGACGGTACGAACGCCGGCTTCCACGGTCATATACATGCCGTCTTCGTTGAGCTCGAGAATCTTATTGAGCCGCTCCATGGACAGCACCAGGCCGCCGCATACCGGGATGGCGCCGTCGGCTAGGCTGGTGCCGCCGCCGCGGACCGTAATGGGGAAATCGTATTTGTTGGCAAGCTTTATGATTTCTGCGATTTCCCCCGCATTAGCCGGAATGACCGCCGCCTCGGGAAGATGGAACATGGCGGGATTCGTTTCATAATCTGTCTGATATTGAAGCAGCATATCTTTATCGGTCTTTACGAAGGACGGGCCGGTAATCGCTTTTAATGCGTTGATAATGTCAGGTGTAATGGATTGGTATATTTTCAAAAAAATTGCCTCCTCTGTAAAAGTTGGTATTATTCTACCACGTCACCAGCAATTAGGGAATAGGTAATAAAAGATCCCCTTCCTTCCCGGGCATGCGCTTCGGGAGATAGGAAGGAGATCCGCCTGATGGGCTGTGGATTAGAATAAAAGCAGCGTCGGTCTCGATCAGAATTTCAGATCAATAATAGCTGAAACACCGACGCCCTGTACACGGCTGAGATTGGTTACATCCGTCGTAGCCAGCGGAATGAGCGCCTTGGCCCGGGCAATGTTATTGAAGCCGCCCTCCAGCTGGCCTACGGCTTTGACCTTTTCTACCTGTTCTGTCGGGCCGACAACCTGAACGGCGCCGATATATTTGCCGGTGCCGACGCTGAGGACAGGTACGACTTTTGTAGCGTAGTCTGTTCCTACGCCGTTT
This sequence comes from Megasphaera cerevisiae DSM 20462, assembly GCF_001045675.1. Lineage (GTDB taxonomy): Bacteria > Bacillota > Negativicutes > Veillonellales > Megasphaeraceae > Megasphaera > Megasphaera cerevisiae. The sequence goes on along the minus strand of NZ_LEKT01000002.1, from coordinate 56,696 downwards.
TTCATGAGCAGATTATTTAAAAAAGTGTTGATTTGATCGCCGTACTGATTGACCAGAACGGTGACACCGCCTACCTTTAAAATCGATCCGAAATCAAAGGCCTGTGTTGCCGCCGTACCGCCCAGACCGGCAAGAGAAGCGATAACAGCACCGATGACGAGTTGTTTTTTCATATGAATATCCTCCTTGTATCAGAAAAAATAAGCAATACATATATCTATTATATACGATCTCCGATAAAATGGGTACAGCCTGGTAAAACGCAGCCGGTGCCGCTAGGCTCTGCCTCGTACTAAAGAAGCAAAAACAGCCAGAAAACACAGTATGGCAAGAAGACTGAAAGATACCTGCAAAGCGGAATGGACGGCCTCCTCATATGGCGTGATCGTGAGGGTATGCTGCGTCAGAATCAAGGTGACGGCAGCCATACTGACGGCCTGTCCCAGATTGCGGGCCAGCGCCAGCATGCTGGCGGCCGTGCCGTGATAGGCCGGCTTAACGGAACTCATGATAGCGCTGTTATTGGGGGCGCCGAATAATGCGGCGCCGAGGCCGATCAGCAGCAGAAAAAAGACCGCTGCCGGAATGGATAAGCGAGGCTGCAAAGCAAAGCAGGTCAGGCCTGCCGTCGTCAGAGCCAGGCCGGCAGATGCGATGTAGCGGGGGCCGTAGCGGTCAGACAATTCGCCGGCTTTGGGTGACAAGACCGCCATGATTACCGGCTGAGCCAGCAGAATCAAGCCGGAGGTAGCAGGCGGCAGCCCTGCAATGATCTGTAAATATAAGGATAAAAGAAATGAAACGGCGTAGGTCGCGCTATATTGGATCAATGAAGCCAGATTGGACATGGTAAACGTAAGGTTGCGGAAAATATACAAAGGCAGCAGCGGATGATAAGAACGGCTTTCATGGAATAAAAATAAGACCAGGAAAAGCAGTCCGAGCCACAGCAGCAGATGATTTTCGGCATACAAAGACAAGCCGCAGAGAAACAGCACGATGCCGGCAGTGGATAGTGCAGAACTGACAATGTTGACAAACGGTGAGCCGTGGGCGTACCATTCCTGCCGGACCGGGCGTATCAGCGCATAACTTATGGCAATGCCGCCTGCAGACAGGCCGAAGATAAAACGCCAGCCGATGAATTGAGTGATAATGCCGCCGATGACGGGTCCCAGCGACATGCCCAGATACGTCATGGATACAGCGACACCCAGTACGCGTCCCTGACGGGATTCGTCTGTAGTAGCCAGCAGCAGGGGCATATAAGATACATAGATAGCGGCCAGGAAAATGCCCTGCAGCATATTCAGCCCTATGAGGATGGCCAGAGACGGCGTCAGGGCCGCCGCTGCCGCACTGATGCCAAAGCCGGTCAGGGCAGCGGCATAGGTCCGGCGCCGCCCGTGAATATCGGATACCTTGCCCAAGGGCAGCAAGGCAGCTGCCGTTGTAATGAGAAAAGCCGTCACGACCCAGCTCATCTGATCCGGCGGGACGGCAAATTCGCCGGCCATAATCGGCATAGCGATGGTAAGGGAGGTGGAAAGAAACGGCCCGATGAAGCTGATCAGGCAAATAGAGTAGAAAATACGTTTTTCTGTCGTCATAGAATGTCACCCGGTTTTACGATTGCAGCAATGCTGCACGAGAATAGTATCTATATGATAAGTATATCAAAAATATGGGAAGATAGGAAAAATAATAAAAAATAAATATAAAAATACAAAAAAATAACGAATCATGTATATTTTAGACTTTTTTCACCTTGCAATGCTTGACCCGGCGGCGGGGACAGTGTACCATATGGTCAACTATTGAAGTAGCCTCAATAGGAATACAAACGGCCTGTCGCTGCCTGCCTGTTGGCATGACGGAAAAAGCCGCACAGAGAGAAGGACAAGTGATTGGAAAAAAATATCATTCAGGAAAAAATGATTAATGAGTTTTACTGGTTTCATAAGCATCCGGAACTATCCTTTCATGAATTTGAAACGACAAGGCATATCAGGGAAAATCTGGAGGCTGCCGGAATCCGCATACTGAAGCTGCCCCTGGAAACGGGTCTGGTAGCTGAAATCGGTACGGGACAGCCGCCCTTTGTTGGCGTGCGGTGTGATATTGACGCCCTGCCTGTCACGGAAGAAACGGAGCTTCCATACCGCTCTGAACACCCGGGCTGTATGCATGCCTGCGGTCATGATTTCCATATTGCCACGATCCTGGGGACAGCGTTCCTTTTGCAGCAGCGGGAACAAGATATCCACGGTACGATCCGGCTTATTTTTCAGCCTGCCGAAGAAGGACCGAGCGGGGCGCTGAAGATAGTCCAGACGGGGATCATTGATGATATGGATACGATTTTCGGCCTGCATTGCACGCCCTTGCTGGATGTCGGGACCCTGGGCTTTGCCTATGGCCCTGTCATGGCCGCCGTGGACGCCTTTGCGGTCACCTTCCATGGCAAGGGAACCCATGCGGCTCACCCGGAAAAAGGCATAGATCCCATTGTAGCTGCCGCTGCCTTTGTCGGTGCCGTCCAGACCGTCGTCAGCCGCAATATGGATCCCTTCGCGGCCAATCTCATCAGCGTTACCCACATTGCCGGCGGGAACAACTGGAATGTTATTCCCGAATCGGCTTTTCTGGAAGGGACGACACGGACCATGACAGCCGGCAAACGGGTCCGTATCAAACAGCGGCTTACGGATATGGCTCAAACCGTGGCGCAGACCTACGGCGTCTCGGCGGAGGTGCGGTGGACACCCGGTCCGCCGGCGCTCGACAATGATGCGGATTGGGGAGAATTCGCCAAAAAGGTTGCCGCAGAGCAGCAATTTGGGCTGGCGGCGATGGCCCCTTCTTTAGGCGGCGAAGACTTTGCGTTTTACTATGAAAAAGTGAAAGGTTTTTTTGTCTATGTCGGCACCGGTCATTCCTATCCCAATCACAACCCTAAATTTCAAGTAGATCCGGCAGCGCTGTATCCGGCAGCCGGGTACATGTCCGAATTGGCCGTCAGAGCCGTAGACAAACTCAAAGATACATATTGATGCAGATATCTCGAATCAGATACACGGCTTGTACCGCACAGCATTCCAAAGACGGCCTGGATAAAGCCACGGCCGGCGGTGATCTGGTATCGTTGAAAGATAGGCGGATCATGACACGTCAAGTTGAAACGCCGGAATACATATGATACGTATACCGTACGCAGAAAATGCCTTGGACCCATGGGTCTGGGGTGTTTTCTGTTATACCGGGTATTTCAATCGTATTCTAATCTGATTTTCATTTTATTTTAATGTAACGTATTTTGTTTTAAAGGAGAAACCTATTATGACTATTTCTGCAAGACAACTCATTTGTCAGGCGCATGAACACCTTCGCCGGCATATGATGCAGGGACCCATAGGCGCCCGTTCTTACGCAGAGCACCCAAAATGCAGAAATCATAAAAATCCATCTTCTCAAAACAGACAAAAAACAGCATAAAAAGTATATTCTCTCTGTGCTATTTTGAAAAAATGTCCAAACGGATCATTTTTATGTCCGAATGGAGTAGAAGGATTGGGCTGTATTTGATATAATGGCAAACAGAAAATGATTACTGGTATCGAAAATAGATACTATGTGGAAATGGAGATGCCTTATGAACTATACAGCAGCAAGAATGCCTCAACGTGCCTGGTATGCCGGCCTGTCCTGGGCCATCGCACTGTGGCTGACGGCTCCCGTCATGGCGGCAGAAAGTCCAGTGGGGGGGGGGGGCAATAATTTTGTAACGACACGGGATGTCGTCGTGGAAGCGGACCGGGCAAAAGAAGAAGCCAAGCTCGAATCCCAGCAGACGACCATCATTACCCGGGAGGATATCGTCAAGAAGCAAGCCAAATCCGTAGAGGATGTCATATTCAGTGAAACAGGCGTATCGCGGACCGTAGACGCGATGGGCCGTGTTGGCGTGTCCATCCGCGGCGCCGAACCGCGGCACACCCTGATCCTCGTGGACGGCCAGGCCGTCATGGGGGACTTTGCCAAATACTACGGCGCAGCCGATGAGCTCCTGCGCCAGGGTACGGAAAACGTGGAGCGCATCGAGATCATCCAGGGGGCGGCGTCGGCGAAATACGGTTCCGACGCCATTGGCGGTGTCATCAACATCATTACCCGCAAGCCGGCGAAAACCGCCGGAATCGAGGCCAATGTAGAAGGACTCCGCGTCAAGGGCAACAGCGACGTCTTCCCCTATCAGAACGTCTTTCTCCGGGCTGATTCCGGACAAATGGGGAAATTGAGGCTCATGGCCTATGGCAGTAAGCGGGATATTATGCCTGTTTTTTCGAAAAATTTTAAAGATGTGTCAGTCGGGAGTATATTTTTAGATCATCCTCATAATTTTGATAATGCTTTGCGGTATTATGGAACGGCTGATAACATCGGTATTTCCGGGAGTTATGATATTGACGATCACAACACTCTTGATTTCAAGGCCGATCACTATACGGAAGATTTAAAACGGGATATCAAACATTCTAACTCACCAATGGAACCAGTACAGAAATTCCGTCGCACTGCTGACCGCAACTCGTATAATCTGGCTTGGACCGGGAATAATCAGGGAAATACGGATTGGAAAGTAGAAATGAGCTATGCCCGCTTGAAGGAAAACGATATCGGGCTGACCAGTGACTATAATACTTCTATTTATGAAGGAAAAAACATCTTGAATTATCTGGATGATATCGACCACCGGCAATATGATTTCAAGGCGACCGCAAATACACAGGTCAATGATCAGCACATGCTGACCTATGGCGGTGGCTATTCCTATGAAGAAGGGAGCGGCAGCCGGATCAAAAATGCCCCTGACACGTACACTCGTTCCATTGATCCCTGGGATTATGACAAAAGTTTACAGGTAGATCTGAATACAGGCGTCCCCAGCTCTACCATTCATGATTATAAGATGGAATGGGAAAACGGCGCTCCCCGGTATGATCAGGACTATGAATGGTATGGCTATGATCGCCATGATGCCAAGACGCAGGCACCGGCTTTTACCTATGAATCTTACAGCTATTATTTACAAAATAAAAATGTGGGATCGGGGTATGTTATGTTGCCGCCTGAAGAAAAAAAGAAATATGATGATTTTTCCAAGCAGCTGGCGGCTGAATCAGGCATTGTGTATGACCCGATTAATAATCTGCAAACACGGTTTTTAGCGGATAACTATTACCGCCAGGGAAATCTTAAATTTAATGGTCAGACCTTCCAGGAAGAGTATCTGCGCCGCAATAACCGCCAAGCCGTGGGACGGGCGTCTATCCGCAAGGAAAATTTTTTTGTACAAGATACATGGCAGATTAATGCCAATACTATTTTATCTCCGATCATCCGCTTTGATCACAGCAGTCTGTTCGGATCCAATATCAGTGCCAATATGGGCATGACTCATAATCTCGGCGGCAATGTCCATCGCCGTTTAAAAGCGAACTTCGGTACAGGCTATACAGAGCCAGGTATGGGCGAGCTCTATTATAACTGGGAAATGTATGGCGGCAATCCGGTCATGCTAGGTATTTCCAAACTGGGGTGGTATTGGGCAGGTAATCCTGATTTGAAGCCGGAAGAATCGGTCAATATGGACCTTTCCATTGAAGGAGAAAATGCGAATACCTATGCGCGGGCCGGGATATTTTACAATCGCATCCGTAACTATATGACAACCTATTTTACCGGCAGCTTGATGGATTTTTCTCCCGGATTGACGGAAGATACGCCCCTGGGCTCCATGAAATTCGCTTCCGCACCGGATATGATCTATAGCTTCAAGAACATCGGCAAGGCGGAAATCACGGGCTTTCAAGCCTCGGTGGAACAGAAATTAGGCAGTCACTGGAAGGCAAAGTTGGGTTATGCCTGGCTCCATGCCATCAACAAGAGTGATCCTGATATGCCGCGCCAGTTGTTAGATAAGCCCCAGCATAAGATCGACATCGGCATCTCCTATGACGATATACAGAGCGGCTGGAGCGGTTCTCTTTGGGGCGATTATTATATCAATATGCTCGACAGCAATTCTATTGCCGGCAATGGCAACTACATGATATCTAGCATAGATCCGGATGATAAGAATAAATCGATCATTAAATATTTTTTTGCTGAAAATGGTAAGCAGACCTATGAAAAAAAGACCTTTGGTATCTGGAATGTCATTGTACAAAAAAAGATGAGTAAGGATTCTCTCGTGTACTTCGGTGTCGACAACCTGTTCAATCACCATGATGATGACCGGGCTTTGCAGGAACGGGTCTATAAATTCGGTGTGAATATGAAGGTTGGCTATAATGGCACGAAGAAACAGGAAGATAAAAAGGCGGTTGTAACGAATGCCGTTGCAGGAAGTGTGGTTGTAGAAAAGAACGTACAGCGAGATACCTTTATTACGGCGCCCTTTGAGGTGAACAAGAAGCCCGGCGTGGAGCTGATCGGTGATTATCAGGCGCGCTGGAATGTCCACGGCGGGACAGACAAGCCGGTGGCTACGGTGACGACGACGACGCATGTAGGCGATGCAGCGAAAAATATGCTCGATCAAAAGGGCCACGGCTTTGAACAGCGTTTGCGCCTCGGATTTGACGCCCGCATTGGCGACAATACGAATGTCACTGTTCTGGGCAGCGCTGCCGGCATGAGCGGTGTCGATACGAAGCACGACGTCAGTGACTCCAAAGGTCTGAATCATCAGCGCCTCGATACCATCGATGTGACCCAGCATGCCAACAAATGGGATTTCTCCGTGGGCCGTCTTACGGAACCCATGGGCGTCACAGGGTACTGGTTTGGCAAGGAATACGACGGCGGACGGGCTGTGTGGACCAGCGGCAAGAATCAGGTGCGGTTGGGTTACGGTGATTTCAGTTCCAGTACCGGTATCAGCGACTCTGCCTATACCCACGCGACGAAGCAGACCTTCTATCGGAATCCCACGCTGAGTGAGTTTGTAGGATTAGAGGTAAAAATTAGCGGTACGAAGAAGGAAGTGATCGTATCTGATTCCGGTTCAAATGTCAATTTCTTCCAGCAATTGAAGGCAGCAAAGACGCCAACGGAACAGCTTGCTGTCGTAAAAAAACTGTATGATTTGTCCCATGCTGCATACGGAGATTATGTGAGAGATGACTGGACAGGAGAATATAGACCTAAGACACCAGTTGTTTCATATGTATACGAGAAAGATGGGCAGGAATATACCGATACGACTGGGATAAGCTATGCTGCGAGTCAACAATTGAGCAATATCAGCTACAATAACGGGTCGCCGCTGCAGGGAGATGGTGCCGCGTATTTGAAGAATTGGTGGGAGACCAATGAAACGATTATTGTTGATAATCTTACCGAACGTGCAAAAACTGCGTGTGAAAAGAATGGGTATACGTTTAAAGGACTGGTGGAATCAAAAGAAGATATCTATACAGACCTGATTGACAGGAATCTGGGAGAAAAGAGCGGCTCGATATTCTATAAGGATGAAGATGGTAAGGACGTATTTATTCTGGTTTCGGGTGTGGCGGCTAGCTACTTTGACACCTTGGTTAGTAATTTAAATATGTTTACAGAGGATAGAAGTACGTTGCCTAGAGTTGAATTAGGAAAGGTTATCGGCGCCGTCATTAAAGTGACCGGCACGGTCCTGCAAAAGGACACTATCCCGGCTATCGAACGAGCCGCCTACATCCAGGCGAAACACTCCTTCTCGCCGGACTTCGGCGTCATGGCTTGGTATCTGCGCTCTACGGGAGACGACAATCATTCCTTTGCAGCGGCTCGCGGCGACAATGCCGCTGTCTCCCTGGACTACGGCCAGAATCGCACCGACTTTGCCCGCTATATGAATGGCCATACGATCTATGAAAATCATGAAGCGGGCAACTCTACCTTTGACTTCGGCGGCAGAGCGAGTGGCGGCACGCCTCACTTCTGGGTAGCCCGCGTCGACATCGGCAAGTCCGATACGGACCGGCCCGGCAGCTGGAATGCCTTCGCCGACTATAAATACTTCCAGCACGGCTCCTTCTTCGGCGGCAACGGTACGGAAGGCGTCCCCGACCGCTACCTCGACGGCATCAAGAGCTTCACCGTCGGCGGCGGCTACGTCCCGGCTAAAGACATCCTCCTGGAAGCGTTCTATACCTTCGATGCCAAGGGCATCGGCAAGCGCGATACCCTCTATGGCAGCGAAAACTTCAGCCTGGGAGACTATACAAGAATCCAAATGACATACAAATTCTAGTTAACAAATCGCGGGGTCGCCACTGTGTGGCCGGGCCGGGCTTGATGAATCGAGCCTCTACGCGTTGTCAATGAATGGGATTTCCGTACTCGGTTGGGCATTACAATACCCGAATCATGCCCATAGCGTACCGCCGTCCCCGGTATCTGCGTAGGGGCGTCCATTCATGGCGCCCGCAAACAAGAACCGGCATAAAGCAGTCCGCATACATGGGTAGTCCACACCGCCCGACCCGGTTACTTGCTGATACCTGGCAGCCTGCTGTCTATACGCAGCATGTCTGCCGTATCATATAGGCCCTGCGTTACCTCATTTCTGCAAGGGCCGAATCATTTTCTCAAAAGGGACCGGGAGATCGGTCCCTTTTTGTTGAAAAAACGGTTAGGTATAGAAAGCAAAAAATGACATGGCATAGTGAGATTTTTACTATGCCATGTCATTTTGCTACAAATAAGATTACAAAATATATATTTTACATTTTCTCGTATGTTATACTTGCAAACAAAGAGATAGTTTGGTCTATCCGGTTCCCTCCAGAACGGGGGCCCTAAAGGACTAGGCATAGCCGTCGGTGGTAGCCTATGAGCGTATACGAGTCGTTATCACTAATGGTAGCGTTTGCAACGTTAGTAGTGTTAATCATTTCCGTGCGCAGATAAGATAATATTCTAATCCGCTCATGAAAAATGACCGCATACCAGCGGTACACGGCCTTCTTCAAACTTATTATTATGAGGAGAGCCGGTGTACCACCACCGAACTATCTCTTTTTGTATTATACGGTATTGGCAATTATTTTTCAAGAGCTGCGAAGAGAAAGAATAGCATTACAAACTGTATATGTTACATTGCCTTACACGTTATAATTATGTTATACTTGCAACCAGAGAGATAGTTTGGTGTATCCGGTTCCCTCCAGAACGGAGGGGTAGCCTATGAGCGTATACGAGTCGTTATCATTAATGGTAGCGTTTGCAACGTTAATAGTGTTAATCATTTCCGTGCGCAGATAAGATAACATCGTAATCTGTACATGAAAAAAGACCGCATACCCGCGGTACACGGCCTTCTTCAAATTACTGAATTTAAGAGGAGAGCCGGTGTACAGCCACCGAACTATCTCTTTTTGTATTATACGGTATTGGCAGTGATTTTTCAAGAGTCACTGCATGAGAAGAAACAAAATATAAAAGATACATTTTACATTGTTTTATACTATACTTGCAAACAAAGATAGTTTGGTCTATCCGGTTCCCTCCAGAACGGGGGCCCTAAAGGACTAGGCATAGCCGTCGGTGGTAGCCTATGAGCGTATACGAGTCGGTATCACTAATGGCAGCGTTTGCAACGTTAGTCGCATTGATTATTTTCATGGGCAGATAAGATAATATCCTAAATCTGCCCATGAAAAAAGACCGCATACTCGCGGTACACGGCCTTCTTCAAACATATTATTATGAGGAGGGCCGGTGTAGCGCCACCCAACTATCTTTTTTTGTATTATACGACCTTGTTCGTGATTTTTCAAGAAGGAGTACGGTGCTGTTTTTTTTACCAAAATTGAGATATTAAGTGTATAATGGCGGCGGCTGTATTTTCAAGCTGCCGTTGCGGGATCGCCCTAGTTCAGACATAAAAAAATGCCGGATATTTTATCCGACTTTTTTTATGTCTTTTTACGCCATCATATAATCAAAATACATGCTTGAAAAATTAATTTGCGAAAGTAGAATTCATACATGCGTTGACATCATACATTAGATAGTAATATAATTCAAAATATGAAATATATTACATAAAATAAAAATACAAAATAACAGAAGGGAGAAAGACATGGATACACAATATGATGTCTTGATTATTGGTGCCGGTGTCATCGGCAGTGCCATTGCCAGGGAGTTATCCCGGTATGATCTGCAGGTGGCAGTTCTTGAAAAAAATTTAGATGTTTGCAACGAAACGAGCGGGAGGAACTCTGCCGTCGTGCATGGCGGCTTTGCGTATGATACGGGTTCGCTGAAGGCCAAATTTTGCGTCAAGGCCAATCGAATGATGGGGGATCTGGCCGATGAGCTGGATTTTCCGTTTAAGCGATGCGGTAAGGTACTTGTGGGAAATACAGAAGAGGACATGGCGCAGCTGAACCGGACGATTGCGCAGGGCCAAGCCAACGGTGCAGCCGGTTTGGAGATCATAGGTACGGAAAAGCTCCATGAGCTGGTGCCGGCTGTGGTCGGGAAATTTGCCATGTGGTCTCATAACAGCGGGATTATGGATCCGTTTCTTTTTACGGTAGCATTGGCTGAAAATGCCTGTCATAACGGCGCGCATTTCTTTTTCAACCGGAACGTGACCGGAATCTTCCGGGATGCAGCGGATCGGTATCATGTGCAGACGGCGCGGGAGGTTTTTTCGTCACGCTGGGTGATCAATGCGGCCGGGCTGGGCTGTAAGGAGATTTCCGATATGCTTGGTATAACGGGGTATCGCGTGATTGGGTCCAAAGGGGATTATATTATCCTGGACAAAAAGCTGGGAGCGCTGCTGCCTATGCCGGTATACCCTGTGCCGAGCAATACGTATATGGGCGTTCATGTTACCAACACCCTCGATGGAAATGTGACTGTCGGGCCGAATGCGGAGACGGTAACGGATTTTTCCTATTATGGCGTACCGCAGGGGAATATGGATTTTTTGAAGGAAAGCGCGTCGCGGTTATGGCCGCATATTGAAAAAAAAGATCAGATTCGTAATTTTTCCGGGATTCTTCCCAAATGGGTCGATGAAAACGGCACGATCCAGGATTACAAGATCGAAATTCGTGATGATGTGGCGCCCCATGCGGTAAATTTGGTAGGGATCGAATCACCGGGATTGACTTCGGCCGTCCCCATTGCGGCATATGTTGTCGAACTTATGCGGGAGCGGGAAGCCTTTCGGCCCAATACCTCCTTTGATCCGGTACGGAAGGGTATCCGGCGCTTTGCAGATCGTACGCCGGCGGAACAGGATGCATTGATCCGGGAAAACCCTGATTACGGTGAAATTATCTGCCGCTGTGAAAAGGTTACCAAGGCGGAAATACTGCAGGCGATTCATAATCCTCTGGATATACATACGATGACGGCTGTCAAATACCGGACACGCTGTATGATGGGACGCTGTCAGGGCGGCTACTGCCAGATGCGTGTGGAACAGATGCTGGAACAGGAATTGGGCCGGCCGGCCGCGGACATTCGCTATTGCCGGCCCGGGTCATGGGTCCTTGCGGGAAAGGTGCGTGAGTAGAAATGATGGAAAAGGATGTAATTATTATTGGCGGCGGGCCAGCCGGACTGGCGGCGGCGGTGGAATTGCGAAAGAAAGGAATCGAGGATATTCTGATTCTGGAACGGGAAGCGAGTCTGGGCGGCATTTTGCGTCAGTGCATTCATGACGGGTTTGGCTTGACACGGTTTGGCGAGACGTTGAGCGGTCCGGAATATGCCCGGCGCTTTATTGATGAAGCGGAGGCGCTGCATATCCCCTATGCGGTGGATACGATGGTGCTGCACATTTCCCCGGATAAGACCGTTACGGCGGCCTGCCGCGACGGTCTCAAGGTATGGAAAGCAAAGGCCATTATGCTGGCCATGGGCTGCCGGGAACGATCCCGCGGTGCCCTGGGTATTCCCGGCGAACGGCCTGCCGGCGTTTTTACAGCCGGAACCGCACAGGCATATATCAATATGTACAACCGTATGCCCGGCAAGGAGGTCGTCATCCTGGGGTCCGGGGATATCGGCATGATCATGGCCCGCCGTATGACACTGGAAGGCGCGCGTGTCAAAGCTGTTTTTGAAATTATGCCTTATGCCAGCGGCCTGCCGCGCAATATACAGCAATGTTTGCACGACTACGGCATTCCGCTATATTTGAGCCACACCATAACGGAGATTAAAGGCGGCAGCCGCCTGCAGGGCGTTGTCGTTTCTGAAGTAGACGGCCATATGCGGCCTATTGCCGGTACGGAAAAGGAATACAGCTGTGATACGTTGATTTTGTCTGTCGGGCTTATCCCGGAAAATGAATTGTCGGAGGGGGCAGGCCTGACCTTAGACGAACAGACTAAAGGCGCCGTTGTGGACGAGCATTTTCAGACGGATATTCCCGGTGTGTTTGCGGCGGGGAACGTACTTCATGTGCATGATCTGGTCGATTTTGTATCGATGGAGGCAGAGCAGCTGGCCGACTGTGCGGCTTCATACATACGCGGCCGGGCGCTGGCTCCGTGTACTATCCGGGTTGCCGCCGGCAGCGGCGTAGGTAATCTCGTGCCGCAGCGGCTCAGCGGCACGGAGGCTGTGACCCTGTCCTGCCGTGTCCGTTCGCCGCAGCGGGATGGAACCCTTGTTGTTATGCAGAATGGCAGGGAAGCAGCCGTACATGCTTTTAAGCGGGCTGTGCCGGCTGAAATGCTGCATATACGTATTGCTGCCGGTGCTTTGCAGCGGCAGGGTGATTTGGAGGTGTCGATGAAATGATGCAGACCTATACATGTATTATTTGTCCGAATGGGTGTGAACTGCAAGTGGACATGATGAAAGACCGCCGTACCATCAAAAAGATAGAGGGGAATCTGTGCCCGAAAGGAGCGGAATATGCGCGGCAGGAGGTGCAGGACCCGCGCCGCACGATCGCCACGTCCGTTCTGGTACAAGGCGGCGTGCTGCCTCTGGCCAGCGTACGGCTGAGCAAGGCCGTTCCCAAGAATCAAATTTTTGATGTCATGGGTGCAATCAAAAAAATTACCCTCCAGGCACCGGTACAGGCGGGCAGCGTTATTCTTTTCAATGTGTTGGATTCCGGCAGCGACGTCATTGTGACGCGGTCAGTAAAAGCAGGGGGGCAGAACGTATGATGCAGTCTCACTTTAAAAATATGCGCTGGGTCGTCATCGGCATGTGCTTTCTTGCCAACGCGATCAATTATATAGACCGGGCCAATCTGGCTATTGCAGCGCCGCATATCCAGGCCGAGCTGGGGCTGGATGCAGTGGCGATGGGGCTCGTGCTCAGTGCCTTCTTTTGGACCTATGCTTTTTGTCAGATGCCGGCCGGCTGGTTTATCGATAAGGTCGGGGTCCGTGTCAGTCTGGCTTTTGCCGTCGGCTGGTGGTCCGTGTTTACGGCGACGACCGGCCTGGCCCATACCTTTGGGCACATGATCGGTTCCCGGTTTTTGCTGGGAGTCGGTGAATCGGCGGCCATGCCATCTTTTGCCAAGGCGGCTTATAACTGGTTTCCGCGGCGTGAACGGGGTATTGCCTGCAGTATTTTTGACAGCGGCTCCCGTGTGGGATCCGCGCTGTCGCTGCCGCTGATTGCCCTGATTATTTCTTATATTGGCTGGCGGGGATCGTTTATTATTACCGGTGCCATCGGTATTTTGTGGGCCTTAGTCTGGTGGTTTCTGTACCGGGACCCGGAAAAATACCGTCATATCGCACCGGAGCAGGTAGATGCGCTGCTGGCGGAACGGGGAACGGCAGATGCGGCGCAGGCGGAAACACCGCGCGTGTCCTGGAAAGGATTGTTTCGGTATCGCACGGTATGGGGCCTGATGATCGGCCTGTTTTGTCTGAATTTTGCTATATATTTCTTTATTACCTGGTTTCCCAGTTATTTGATGGAAACGCGGGGATTTTCTCTGAAGGCACTGGGGACGCTTGGCATGCTGCCGGCCCTGCTGGCGATTCCCGGCGGCTGGCTGGGCGGCTTTACATCGGATTACCTGCTGCGGCACGGACATACGGCGACGGTTGCCCGCAAGACCTGCCTGGTAGGAGGCATGCTGCTGTCATCGTGCATTGCCCTGTGTGCGTTTGTGGATAATATCTATTTGTGTCTGGCCTTATTTGCCGTGTCGTATGCGAGCCTGTCCTTTGCCGGGTCCAACACGTGGGTCATTGTAGGAGAAATAGCGCCGACGCCGGGACATGTGGCGTCTATTGGGGGGATCATGAATTTTGCCGGCAATCTGGCGGGAATATTCATCACGACGTTCACCGGGGTCATGCTGACGGTCACCCAGGGGTCTTTTTTGATACCGCTGGCAGCAGCTGGAGCGCTGTGCGTTCTGGGAGCCTTGTCGTATTTGTTCCTGGTCGGACGGGTGGAACCGCTGGCCGTACGGGAGTCAGCAGATAGATAAAATGACAGTACTGTACAATGACGTAGACAAACATTAGATAATATCTTTATCGTGCTGCGCTTTTTATCTTGTTGAACAGCGTCTGCCTGCTGATATTCAGAATTTTTGCGATTTGCAGCTTCGTATAACCTTGCTGCCGCAGGTTGTGAATGATCAGCAGTTCGACTTCCTTGTGGAGCTGTTTCATATCGATGCGCAGCGTGTCCTTATCGATCAGGGGGAACTGCGATTCTTGTGTATGGGGCTGGTCAAAGAGATATTGGTAGGTACTATCACTGGTATTTCCGAAAATATGATAGCGCAGGGCGACGCTGTGGAGCTCGCGGATATTGCCCCACCAGTGATGCTGCTCCAGCGCTGTTTTTAAGCCCGGCGGCAGAGATGGTGTCTGTCCGGACAGGGTTTGCAGGAATTGTGAAAAAAGGAAGACGATGTCGCTGGGTCTGTCGTTCAGAGAGGGTAGATTCAGCGTCAGCGTGTTGAGACGGAAGAAGAGATCACGGCGGAAATTTCCGGATTGGACAGCTTGCATGATATCGGCGTTGCTGGCCGAGATGATGCGGATATCCAGGGGGATGATATAGTCTGAGCCTATGCGCATGACCGCTTTTGTTTCCAAGACACGGAGCAGCTTAGATTGAATGTTGGGGGACATACTGTTGATTTCGTCGAGAAAGATGGTACCGGTGTGAGCCAGCTCAAAATATCCGGCCTTGCCCTCCTTTCGGGCACCTGTAAAGGCGCCGCCCACATAGCCGAAAAGCTCGCTTTCCAACAGCTCCGGCGGCAGGGCGGCACAGTTGACGACGACGAAAGGCCCGCTGCGCCTCGGGCTGGCGTTGTGGATGCTTTGGGCAAAGAGTTCTTTGCCGGTGCCGCTTTCTCCTTGTATGAGAACCGGGGCGGTATAGGCCGAGATAATCTTGGCTGTGTCAATGACGGCCTGCATGTTGGAACTTGCTGTTTTGATAGCGTCAAAGTGGTGGGCAGCCTGCAGGCCTGTTTTTGCCAGCTTATAGCGGATGTTTTTTTCCAGGCGCTGCAGCTCGGTTACATCGCGGATAGCCAGAATATAATGGCTTTCTTTTTCGATTTGAAAAGGTGCGGAGTTGACGACGAGGGTATAAGGCGGCGATTGGATAATTCGTTCTTTAAATTGCATAGGCGCGGCGGCGCTGTACGGCAGATCAGGGAATATTTCCCTGATCTTTTTTGCGTGGGATGAGGCCTTGAGAAAAATACGGGCTTGTTTATTGATATGGGATATTTTTCCTTCTTTGTCGTACAAAATGATTCCCTCGTCGACATGGGACAGAACGGAGGTCAGCAGGGACAGCTGTTTGCGGTCCTTGCGGTGGAAGGCGATGAGTTCGTTGGCGTATTGATATACCGATAGGATAGTCGATTCACTGGGACGAATAGGGTAAATCGGCATGGGAATATGGGCGGCGATCTGCGGCAGCAGCGTACAACCTACGATGGCCGTATCCGGTGTGACCGGAATTTTATCCAGGATTTTCAATATTTCGTTTTGTGAGGTACTGACGCTGTACGGCGGATGAAGCTGCAGCTTTTTGGCGATGTGGGGTGAGCAGGCACTCATATTGAACATGAAATGCTTATTCAGCAGCAGGTGGATTTTTTTGTAATGCTCTACCTTGCGCAGCGTGTAGAGCGCATCGTTTGTAGAACTATACAAACACAAAATAGGAATGTCGTCGATGGCGCCGGACAATATTTGATGAGAGCCGCTGTTGGTGATAATGACCTGAGCGCCTTTTTGGATCATGTAATTTCCTTGTTCAATAAGGTGTGGGAAATTGATGATTTCTATTTCTGTGGAAATATGGGTGCTGCCGAAGCTGTTCCGATATGTCCAGAGAGTTCGTTCGATGTCGTTCTTCAGGCTTTCGTCGGCGACAAGAAAAGATATTTTTTCCATGTGGCTGCGGCCTCCTTTACTGTTCTAGGACTATTATATATGTATTGTAGCTGGTTTTTTGTGGAAATGTAAAGGAAAGTCAATAAAAATTTACATAATCAGGATAGATAGATACTATGATTTTTTCGTAAACGGCTGAACTGCGCCAGTTATAAAGTTGGTACTTATATTGCATATAGATAGACAGATATAAGTGTAAAACCGACGCAGGGACACATCCGATTTACACTAAGGTACATATACTGATAGGAGGTAGTCAGAATGAAAGTATTAATGACAGGCGATGAAGCGATTGCCAGAGGGGTGTATGAAGCAGGGGTATTGTTTGCTTCTGCCTATCCGGGAACGCCAAGTACGGAAATATTGGAACATGTCGCGCAATACGGGGAAATTGCTTCAGAATGGGCACCGAATGAAAAAGTCGCCATGGAAGCGGCTATGGGGGCGTCCATGGCCGGAGTCCGTGCCTTTGCGGCCATGAAAATGGTGGGGCTCAATGTGGCGGCGGATCCCTTATTCACCTTTTCGTACCTGGGTTTGAACGGCGGTTTTGTCTTTGTATCTGCTGATGATCCGGGGATGCATTCGTCGCAGAACGAACAAGATAACCGCCATTATGCCAAGGCGGCTAAAATAGCTATGTTCGAGCCGTCAGATTCACAAGAATGCAGGGATATGGCATTGGAGGCCTATAAAGTCAGCGAAACCTACGGCGTGCCGGTCATGATCCGCATGACGACCCGCGTCTGTCATTCTAAGAGTTTGGTTGAGGAAGGTGTCAGAACGGAGGCTGCGCCGGTACGTTACGTCAAGCAGCGGGAAAAAATGGATGCCGTGCCGGCTATTTCCAAAATGCGCCGCTATGTGGTGGAGGAACGGGAACAGAAACTGAAGGAATATGCTGAAAACAGTTCGTATACAGTGGAGGAACTGCATGATACCAAGATCGGTATTATTGCTGCCGGAGCGGCCTATATGTATGCTAAAGAGGTGTTTGGCGACAGGGCGTCTTATCTGAAACTGGGATTTACCTATCCGATGCCGGTGCATAAAATCAGAGCGTTCAGTGAAAAGGTGGATACGCTGTACGTGGTGGAGGAACTGGACCCGTTTATGGAGGACATCATTCATGAAGCCGGTATCTCCTGTCATGGCAGGGATGTTATTCCCGGTATTGACGAACTGAATCCCAATATTATTTCTGAAGGCATTCTGCAAACGAAAAATGCAGGCGTGGAGGTTTCCGATGCCTTGTTTGTTCCCCGCCCGCCTACTTTGTGTGCCGGCTGTCCGCACCGGGGTTTCTTTTATGAGCTGGGCAAGCGCAAGGACACGGTGATGATCGGTGATATCGGCTGCTATGCCCTGGGCGGCGCGCCGCCGCTCAACGCCAAGGATCTGGCGTTGTGCATGGGCAGTGCTTTTTCTGTGGGACACGGAATGTATCATGGTTTCAGCCGAAGCGGCCAGAAAAAAAGAGTCGTGGCGACCATGGGTGACTCGACTTTTTTTCATACGGGCATCAATTCCCTGACTGAGGTGGCGTATAACCGGTCTAATACGATCTGCGTTATTCTGGACAACCGCATTACGGGGATGACGGGCCATCAGGAAAATCCGGGAACGGGCTATACTATTCATGGGGACATGACCACCCGTATCGACATTGAAACGGTGGTGCGGGCTTTGGGAATACAAAACGTCCGCACGGTCAATCCACTGCGGCTGAGGGAAATGAAAGAAGCATTGGACTGGGCGTATGCTATTACAGAGGAGCCGGTCGTCATTATCACCAAATGGCCGTGTGTTCTGAAAAAGTTTTCTAAAGAAGATAAAGAGCAGTTCGATCTCGACAGGACGCCCTGCGTGGTCGATGAAACGAAATGCATTGGTTGTAAAAAATGCCTTTCTACAGGTTGCCCGGCGCTGCGGTTTGACGCCAGTGCCAAAAAATCCGGTATTTCTCAGGCAGACTGCGTAGGCTGCACCGTGTGTATGCAGGTGTGTCCTGTAGGCGCTATTTCCAGAAAGGAGTCTCACTCATGACAGACGTAAAGAACGTATTATTTGTCGGCGTAGGCGGACAGGGAACGATATTGGCAAGCAAGATCCTTACGATGGGATTGATTGCACACGGCTATGATGTCAAGATGTCGGAGGTGCATGGCATGAGCCAGCGCGGCGGCAGCGTCAGTACGCAGGTTCGTTTCGGTGCCAAGGTGTACTCGCCGATCATCGGCGAAGGGACGGCAGATATTCTCGTATCCTTTGAAGAAATGGAAGCGGCCCGGTATGCGAAATTTTTGAAAAAGGACGGAAAAATTGTCGTGAATGCATGCCGCATTCCGTCCATGCCGGTGTTGTCCGGTACCTGTCAGTATCCGGAGGGCGTTATTGCGGCGCTGCAGGAATGCGTGTCTGTTCTGGCGATTGACGCGACGCAGATCGCTTCTGATTTGGGAAATCCCAAAAGCGCGAACGTCGTTCTGCTGGGAGCACTGGTTGAGGCATTGGGGCTGCATGATATCGACTGGAAGGGCATTATATCCCAAACGGTGAAGAAAAATTTTGTCGATATGAATTTGCAGGCCTTTGAGGCGGGTATGGCGGCGATGTAAACTGCCTGCTGGCTGTTTTCCGCAAGACTGTTATTGCTGTGTATGCATCCTACTACCGTGATTTTATATAGCTGGCTATATACGGGGGAATACGGCGGTAGTTACATAAAGGAGGAACGCTTTATGCCATCAGAGTCTGTATCGTTTCCCGAACGTATATTGGGCCGGTCAAGTTCGAAATATGCCGAAAAGGCAGGTATGAGTGTGGCGGAATGGCGGGAAGCCACCCGTTTTACGGGTATTGACCTGGGCTGGATTATTATGTGCATCGGCATGTCCCTGGGCGCGGGCATCGTATTTTTGCCTATACAGGTGGGACTGTCGGGGCTGCTGATCTTTATCTTAGTCGCTGTTGTTGGCTATCCCATTGCCTATCAGCATCAAAAGTTATATTTAAACGTGCTGGCGGAAGCTCCGAAGTGTGAGGATTTTGCCGGTATTATTTCAGGATATTTAGGAAAAAACTGGGGATTTTTTCTGGGCATTCTTTATTTTGTGTTCACGACGATCCTGATTTTTCTCTATTCTACAGCTCTTACGAATGACAGCGCATCTTTTTTGGTTACGTTTGGCATAACAGATACGTTGCTGTCGACGAATATCTTTTATGGGCTGGCGATCATCTGCTGTCTGGTACTGGTGGCCTCACAGGGCGAAAAGCTGCTCATGAAGGTATCCTCCGGCATGGTATTTACCAAGGCCTTCGTAATCGCCGCGCTGGGCATCATGATGTTTCCTATGTGGAATATGGCCAATATCCTGATTCCGCCGGATGCTATGTACATCGTCAAGCAATTCATCATTATGCTGCCGTTTATAGCCATGTCGATTGAATTCTTTGTCGGACTGGGTCCTGTCGTTATTTATTTTCGTTCGCAGACGGAAAATAAAGTGGTGGCCCATTACCGGTCCATGCGGATTTATAATACGGCGTATTTTTTTCTGATCGGGCTTGTTATATTTTATACGGTGTCGTTCAATCTGGCCATCAATCACGGCCAGGCTGTACAGGCATATACCGCTAATATTTCTGCCCTGGCGTTGGCGGCCCAAAGCATGGACGGGGCGTTTATCAAGATATTTAATCTGATTTTAAATCTTTTTGCTGTCGTGACCGCGTATTTTGCTATGTTCCTCAGTTTTCGCGATGCTTGTATCGGCATTGTTGTAAACGTGCTCCGGCGTGTCATGCCTGAAGACAGGATCAATCGCCGTTTCATTACATACGGTATCAGCATATTCTGTATCCTTATTTGCTGGGGTGTCATCGTGTGCAATGCGCCGGTTCTGAGCTTTACGCCTATTCTGGGCTGTCTTATCGGCATTATTGCCTGTTTTTTGCCGGTGTGGCTGGTCATCAAGCTGGATATTTTCAAAAAATACAGGACGTGGCAGCTTATCCCGATCATTGCCATGGGCATCGTCTTGTTTATTTCGCCGTTTATCGCTTTTAGCTGATTTTACTGTATCCCGAAGGAGAGTGTGTAGTATGGCATCACAAGAAATGTATGCGCTGGGCTCGCAAAGCTCGGTTATTCGTGAATTATTTACATATGGGCAGCAGCAGGCTGCCATTGTCGGCAGGGAAAACGTTTTTGATTTCAGCATTGGCAATCCTACAGTGCCGGCGCCGGCCTGCATCCGGGAAGCGATTGAGGAAATCCTCGCAACCCGGGAATCCGCGGCCATCCATGGCTATACGGCAGCTTCGGGAGATGAAGCGGTGCGGCAGGGCCTGGCAGCGTATATGAATGAGACTTACGATGCCGGCGTAACGGCAGGTAATTTTTATATGACCTGCGGCGCTGCCGCATCCCTGACAATTACGCTGAAGGCGCTGGTGGAAGGCCCGGCTGATGAAATCGTCCTGCTGGCGCCATTTTTTCCGGAATACACCGTGTTCGTCGGCAACGCCGGGGCAAAAGTTGTTGTTGTGCCGCCGGATGTAGAACAGTTCCAGGTATCTCTGAACGCTTTGGAACAGGCGATGACAGCACATACGCGTGCTGTCATCGTCAACTCGCCGAATAATCCGTCCGGTACGGTCTATTCCGCCGAAACGTATGAAAAGGTGGCGGCCCTGCTGGGACGGAAGTCGGCAGAAATCGGTCATCCCATCTATCTGATTGCCGATGAACCTTATCGGGAGATCATTTATGACGGCCTGCCCATTCTCTACGTGCCGAAATTTTACAGCAACACGATCATCTGCTATTCTTACAGCAAGTCCCTTTCTCTGCCGGGTGAACGGATCGGGTATATTCTCATTCCCGGCTGCGCGGCGGCAAGCCGAGAGGTGTATACGGCCGTATGCGGCGCCGGGCGGGCCATGGGATTTGTCTGTGCTCCCCATTTGTTTCAGGATGTGGTTTTGAAATGTCTGGGCCAGACTTCCGATGTAGGCGTATATGATTTTAATCGGAAACTATTATATAATGAATTAAGTCAAATGGGCTATGAATGCGTGTATCCGAGCGGCGCCTTTTATCTTTTCGTAAAGTCGCCGGAGGCGGCTGCTGCGGCTTTTGCCGAAAAGGCCAAAAAACTCAATCTGCTCATCGTACCAGCCGACAGCTTTGGCTGTCCCGGCTATGTGCGCATTTCCTATTGTGTTGATCCAGACATGATCAAGAGGTCTTTTGGGGCATTCCGAAAATTGATAGAGCAGTACGTATAAAAAAAATTCAGAAAGAGGATGCATAATGAACGTGTATCAGGAATATAAAGAAAAACTGCGTACGGCAGAAGACGCTGTACAGATCGTCAAATCCGGCGATTGGGTCGATTATAGCCAGTGCTGCTCGTATCCGGCAGCGCTGGATGCGGCGCTGGCCAAGCGCCGGGATGAGCTGCAGGACATTAACGTATATAATGCTATTTCATGCCGCCCCGTGCAGGTGCTGGAACAGGATCAGGAGAATAAGACGTTTACCTATAATTTATGGCATTGCTCGGGGATCGACCGGCAATATCTGGATCAGGGACGGGCCTTTCATTCGCCGATGCTGTTTCGCGACTGCGGTTCTTACTATGCTAAGGGCGCGGTAAAGGTCAATGTGGCCATGGTTACCGTGGCACCCATGGATAAGCACGGCTGTTTTTCCTTCGGACTGACCAATAGCTGCCAGCAGGAGATGCTGGATACGGCAGACCATATTATTTTGGAGGTAAATCCGGGCATGCCGGTTATTTACGGCATGGCCAATGACCATATCCATATTTCTGAGGTGGACTGTGTGGTGGAAAGCGATGAAAAAATCAATACGGCGCCCAGCCGGGGTGCCAGCAGTATCGACCGTCAGATTGCAGCGCAGATATTTCCGTATCTGCACGATGGCATGACCCTGCAGCTGGGCATCGGCGGCATGCCAAACGCGCTGGGCGTATTGATCGCCGCATCGGATTTGAAGGATCTGGGCATGCACACAGAACTCATGAGCGACGGATACCTGAATCTGTATGAGTCAGGCAAGATTACCAATCGAAAAAAAAAGCTGCAGCGCGGCAAGGGCGTCTTTTCTATTTGCATGGGTTCCAAGGCGCTGTATGAATTTTTGGATCATAATCAGGATATTTTATCGGCGCCGATGAAATATGTCAATCATCCTGAAACGATACGTCAGCTCGATGATTTTATTTCCATCAACAGCTGCATTGCCATGGATTTGTATGGACAGGTCTGCTCAGAGTCGGCAGGAATACGGCAGATTAGCGGTACGGGCGGACAGCTGGATTTTGTGACCGGAACCTATATGGCGGAGCATGGCCGGGCCTTTCTGGCTATGCCGTCAGCGTATCGGGATCGGGAGGGACGGCTTCATTCCAATATTCTGCCCCGGTTTACGCAGGGTGATATTATTACGACGCCGAGAACACAGGCCCCATACATGGTCACAGAGTATGGCGTGGCGAATCTGTCCGGCCTTTCTTCGTGGCAGCGGGCAGAGGCGATCATCCATATCGCTCATCCTGATTTCCGGGAATCGCTTATCCAGGCCGCAGAAACACAGCGGATCTGGCGCCGGTCCCAGAAACGGGTATAAAGCATTGGGCGGTACTTTTGCCGGGCCACAAAAAATCCGCTGATTTGGGATGCAGTGTCGGCGCTTGTTTGACGCATGGTCCGTCTTCCCCATGCCGCTGGCGCAGCGGATGGCAGTTGAATATTTTCTGCAGAACGGTTAGAATGGCTATAAAGCATATACTGACCGTTCTTTTTTTGTGTGGAAACTGGGATATGATGCGGAGGGAAGGCCATGAATACGGAAGAGGCAAGAAGGATATGGGAGCGTTTTATGACGGAAGGCATCTTGGATGATCGCATGCAGCCTGTCGTGGCCCGGTCATGGAAAAAATGCCGGGAGTTCGGCGTTGATCCATACAGCAGCGGCGGTACGCAGGTTGGTGATGATATATTTCAGGACGTGCTGCGGAAAAATAAGGTCCTCATGCATGTAGCCGGCCCGGTCATGCAGAGTGTATATAAAATCATTAAGGAGTCCCACTTTCTGCTGGCGCTGGCTGATCGAAACGGTTATGTTCTTCGTACAATCGGCGATGATGCGATCATTCAGCGGTCGGAGAATATATTGCTTCGCCGCGGCTCCGTATGGAGCAATACCGGTGTCGGCAGCAATGCACCGGGAATTGCGCTGGAATATAACATGCCTATCCAAATGAACGGGGCCGAGCATTATTGTCTTTCCCAGCATACATGGACCTGTTCGGCGGCGCCTATTCATGGTGTCAACGGCAGCGTTATTGGATGCTTGGACCTGTCCGGCAGCGTGGAGGCGGCCCATCCGCATACGCTGGCGTTGGTAGTGGCCTGTGCGTTTAGTATCGAAAGCATGCTGGCCAGCTATCATCAGACTTTGATCATGCGCTCTGCTGCCAATGGTTTGCATGAAGCGATTTTGCTTTTGGATGAAACCTTTCATCTGCGCTGGAGCAACTACACGGCCAAAAAAGAGCTGGCTATTTCCCTGCCGCATATGGCGCAGGTCGATTTTCGCCAGGTTATGCCCAATGTGGATTGGGCGGCGGTATTGATAGAGAAAGAGGATAACGCGCCGACGTATGTCGACGACATGCGGTTTGTCCTGAATGGGCGGGTACGGCGCTTCAGCGCAACCATTTCCTGTACCGCCGATGCGACCGGCAGGACGATTACCATCATTCTGCGGAAGCAGGAGCATTTTATCCGGTCTGTCAACCGGGTATCGGGGAATCAGGCTATTTATACATTTGACAGTATTTTTGCGGCGGATCCGGTGATGAGGCAGGTTGTCGGACAGGCTCGTCAATATGCCCGCTATGACGGCAGCGTGCTTATAGAGGGTGAAAGCGGTACGGGAAAGGAGCTGTTTGCGCAGGCTATCCATACGGGGAGTCATCGTGCCGGCGGGCCTTTTGTCGCTGTCAACTGCGCATCCTTGCCCCGCGACCTGATCGAGAGCGAATTATTTGGTTATGAAAAGGGCGCGTTTACCGGTGCTTTGAAGGAAGGAAATCCCGGAAAATTTGAATTGGCTAATTACGGTACGCTGTTTTTGGATGAGATCGGTGAAATGCCCATGGAGTTTCAGGCGAAATTGCTGCGGGCTGTGGAAACGCTGCGGATCCGGCGCATTGGCGGCAAGGAGGAAAAAAAGCTGGATGTACGGGTGATTGCGGCGACAAACCGTAATCTGAAGCGGCAGGTCCGCCTCGGTTCTTTCCGGGGAGATTTGTATTATAGACTGAACGTGCTGAAGCTGGATATTCCGCCGCTGCGGGAGCGGCCGGCAGATATTCAGTATTGTGCCCGCCTCTTTTTGGAACGTTTTAATGAGCGTTATCCGGCACAGCGCAAGACGCTGTCTCCGGATAGTTTGAGTCGCCTGACATGCTATGATTGGCCGGGAAATGTAAGGGAGCTGCAGAACTGTATAGAACGGGCATTTTATATGAGCGGCGGCCCGGTTATTTCAAAGCAGGTTTTTCGTGATATGCTGGAGGATGCGGCGACCCGGACACATGAGGCGGCGCCTTCGTATGTTCGAACGGGGACGAATGCCTCTTCTTCCGAAGGCGAGCAATGTCTCCTGGCTTTGGAAAAAACAGGCGGCAGCGTCAATGCGGCCGCTGCCAGTATAGGCGTAAGCCGGGCAACCTTTTACCGTCTCTGCCGGACCTACGGGATAGAGCCTAAAAAAATAAGGCGCAGTTTAAAGTTATGAATGTCTCAAAAATATTACAATGTGAGATAAATGAGATTTTATTTTGAGATAAATGACACAAATAAGCATCATATGATAAGATAAATAGAAAAACAGAGAAAATAAATAAAGAGAGAAATGGTATTATGAAGCCCATTCTCTCTTTATTTATTGATTTTCAAAAATCTTTTTACTATTTTTTCAATAATTGGCATGAATTTTTCATATATATTGTCATAATGATATATAATTAAGGAGGAGACAGTACATTATGGCAAATAAAATCACGTTAAATGAAACGTCTTATTTTGGTAAAGGAGCGATCAATGAAATCGTTACGGAAATCAGAGGACGAAATTGCAAGCATGTTGTCGTTGTTACGGATCAGGACTTGATGAAATTTAAAGTTGCGACGAAAATTACGGAGCTTTTAGATCAGGCTGGGATTCCCTATGTAGTATATGATCGAATTAAGCCGAATCCGACAATCAAAAATGTACAGGATGGGGTATTCTTTTGTAAAGAACATGAGGCGGATATTCTCGTTGCAGTCGGCGGCGGCGGCGCCATGGATACGTGTAAAGCGATTGGTATTATCCTGACAAATCCAGAGTTTGCCGATGTACGCAGTCTGGAAGGGGCATCGCCGACGAAAAATAAATGTACACCGATTATTGCCGTTTCTACGACTAGCGGTACGGCGGCAGAGGTTACGATCAACTATGTCATCACGGATCCGGAAAAGCATCGTAAATTTGTCTGCTGTGATCCGCATGATATTCCCGTTGTCGCGGTTATCGATCCTGATATGGTTGCGTTAATGCCGCGGAGTCTCTGCGCCGCTACCGGTATGGATGCTCTCGTACATGCTATTGAAGGCTATATTACCCGAAATGCCTGGGAATTGACAGATATGATGCATTTGAAGGCGATTGAAATTATCAGCAAATGGCTGCGTAAATCTGTTGACGGAGATATGAAGGCCCGTGAAGAAATGGCGCTTGGTCAGTATATTGCCGGCATGGGTTTTTCTAATGTCGGACTTGGTATTGATCACTCCATGGCTCATCCGCTCAGCGCTTTTTATGATATTCCCCATGGCGTGGCCTGCGCGATCCTGCTTGCTCCCGTGCTGACTTTCAATGCGGAAGCGACGGGTGCGCGATATCGTGAAATTGCCCGTGCCATGGGTGTACAGGGAGTAGATGCCATGAATCAGGAAGAATACCGCAAGGCATGCATCGATGCGGTTCAGACGTTAGCTGATGATGTCAAGATTCCCCGCCGGTTAAGTGAATTGGGTGTTCAGGAAAAGGATATTGATTTCCTGGCTGATTCAGCTATGGCTGATGCCTGCACACCGGGCAATCCCCGTGATGCCGGCAAAGAGCAAATTGTTGCAATCTACAAGTCCATTCTTTGATAAGGCAAGGCAGCAGCTTGCTGCCGTTTAAAATAGGCCGCCGTCCGGATACAGAACCCACCTGTACCGGACGGCGGCTTTTAGAATAAAGGGGATTGGTTCTTTGATGTCAGAATGGTACAATAAGACCATATAAAAAAGGGGGAATACGTATGGATACGATGAAGAGGGTCATTGCTTCGTACATAAACGGGCATCACGAAGAAATGCTGGCATTATGGGAACGGCTGGTCAGTATTGAAAGCGGCTCTGCAGACAAGGCCGGTGTCGACGCGGTGGCTGCCGCCGTTCAGGCAGAGATGGAAGCCGCTGGTGCCCGGGCCGCAGTTATTACTATGAAACAGGCCGGCAATATGGTGATGGCGGTGTTGAATGACCAAGCTGCAGAGGCTCCGGTCATACTGCTGGGACATATGGATACGGTCTTTCCCAGCGGGACGCTGGCAGCCCGGCCATTTACGATCCGCGGTGATAAGGCCTACGGTCCCGGGGTTCTCGATATGAAAGGCGGTATCGTTGTCGCCATATTTGCCATGAAGGCATTGCAGGCGGCCAGTTATAGAAAACGGCCGGTCAAACTGATTCTGGCTGGTGATGAAGAGGTGGGGCATCGTAATTCCCGGGCAGCAGACCGAATTGTTAAAGAGACTCGCGGGGCCCGGGCAGCTTTTAATTGTGAAACGGGATTTCTTGATAATGCTCTCGTCGTGCAGCGCAAGGGATCCTTGGTTTTTCAATTGGATGTGGAGGGCGTTGCCGTGCATGCGGGTAATGAACCGGAAAAAGGGCGCAGCGCTATTCTGGAAATTGCCCATAAGGTGATCGATATTCAGAATTTGACGGATTGGAAACGAGGTACGACGTACAATGTTGGTACGATTTGCGGTGGTACGGTGGTCAATGCCGTACCGGGGCATGCATCTGTGCAGATTGATGTCCGCTATCTTGAACCGTCTGACCGGGAAATCATCAGAGGACGCCTCCAGGCAGTCACTGCAGCGCAATATGTGACAGATACGAAGTCAGAGCTGACGGAGCTGGCCGGCTTTTTGCCGATGAAACGGACGGAGGCTGCGGAGCAGCTGTTTGCTGTCGTTAAACGAACCTATACGGAACTGGGATTGGCAGAACCCTATGCGCAGATGGTTGGCGGCGGTTCAGATTCGGCCTATACGGTATTGGCTGGGGTCCCCACCGTTTGTGCGATGGGTGTCACGGGTGGCAGAAATCACAGTCCGCAGGAATATGCTGTCGTAGATTCATTATTTGAACGGGCACAGGTATTAGCCGCGGCAATTCTCAATCTCGACGCATAGCGGCGTTTTTGGTTTCGGCAGGCCGGTCGGGGTATATGGGGGAATTTGTTTTTAAAGGAGCCCGCAGTATGAAATATAAGGTTGAACAGCATGTCTTTGATGCGCTTCCGACGTTGTATATCGGCGTAGTGGCAGCCCAAGGGACAGACAATGGACGTGATTATTTGCAGCCGGCTGCGCTTTGGGACAGGCATGTTTTTCGCAGGTAAATGTAAGGCTGGTGCCGGAAATCGTGCCGTATCGTGAAGCTTTTCGGGCCCAGGATCTGAATCCCAATCGAATTCCCTGCTCGGCAGAGACCATGTTTTCCCGTATCAGCAGGGGAAAGGATATGCCGCGAATCAATCCGTTGGTTGATTTGAATAACGCCCTTTCTCTAAACTATGTTATTCCTATGGGAACGCAGGATCTGGGTTGTTCTTCAGAAGATATTGATATGCGGTATGCTCTTCCCGGAGATATCTTTGTGCCGTTTGGCGGCGAGGGAACGGAGACGCTGGACCCGGGAGAAATTGTATATGTTGCCGGTCATGAAGTACGCACGCGCCGCTGGACCTGGCGGCAGAGTGAATATGGAAAAATAACGGCAGATACGTCGCATGTGTTTTTCCCTATTGATGGATTTACGGATGTAAATCAGGAGCAGGTAGACCCGATCCGGGCGGAATTGGCAGAGCACCTGCAGGGTATGTTTCACTGCCAGGTGATAACCGGTTTTGTGGACAGGGATCATCCCATATGCAATCTGGACATGTAGCACGTACACGCCTATACGCCGGAAGGCCGTATGGGCGTTTTTTTATAACGGCAGAACGTGCATGTATTGAAAAATAATATAGAAGAACCTTGAGCCATGCCAAATATTCACATTGTCAAAAAAATATTTCAATATGTGAAGGATCATGATAGACTTTACATATTGAATACGTTTTTACGGCGAGGTTTTTTTATGGTAAAAGTAGCGTTAAAATTAGAACAAAAACTTAAATTATCGCAGATGCAGCGTCTGACCATACAGATGATGAGCTTGCGCGGGCAGGATCTGCAGGATTTTCTCCACGAGCAGGTGACGGAAAACCCCCTTTTGGATATACGATATCCCGATGTTCGGCCGTCAGGAAGCGGACAAGAGAAACCGATTGATAATATCCGCAGCCATGGGGAATCGGTGGAGGAAGCCTTGATGAAGCAGCTGCGCGTGCAGATGCAGCCCAAAGCGATATTGATGGCTGCGGGCTTGGTGATTCAGTCTTTGGATGAAAAAGGATTTTTTAAAGGAGAACTGTCCGAAGCGGGGAGTGAATATGGCCTGGGATCGGAGGATATGGAGCAAGGCCTGCGTCTTGTTCAAACTTTTGACCCGCCCGGGATCGGCGCTCGTACAATACAGGAGGCACTCCTTATTCAGACACGGCGCAGATCCGATGCACCGGCAGGCGCTGCCATACTGCTGCAGGAGCATTATGAGGATTTTCTTCATGGCAGATGGCAGCGGGTACAAACGGAGATGAATCTTACTGCGGCAGAACTGCAGCATATCTGCCGTTTTTTGAAAAAGCTTTCCTTGCAGCCGGCACCGCAGGCAGCGGCAGATTGCGCCTACGTCCGAGCCGATGTTGAAATTTACCGAGATGATATGGGACAGTTGATGGTTCGGTCGCTGGAGGAACTGCCGGAGGTCTTTTTTCGCGAAGATTTGTATGCGAACTATAACAAAGAAGGGGATATAGGTACACGTCGCTTTATTCGCCGGTCCAAGCGGCAGTTTTTAGATTTACGGACGGCTTTGGCATTTCGCTGGCAATCTATATTCACCGTTATGAAGTATATTATTTTGTGGCAGCAGGATTATTTTCGGGACGGCAGGGAATTACGGCCTCTGACGCAGCAGGCGATTGCTGATGGTACAGGACTCAGTACGGCGACGGTAAGCCGGGTATGCCGGGATCGGTATGCTATGTTTGGCCGGCATATTTACGCGGTACAGACTTTTTTGGCGCATGGCTATCGCCGTGATGCGGGAAGTGACGGCAGTATTTCTGATAAGGCAATTATGAAACAAATGACAGCTTTCATACAGCATGAGGATATACAGCACCCTTGGTCGGATCAGCAGATTACAGAGCATCTCCGGCAGAGAGGAATTCATATTGCCAGACGGACGGTTACGAAATTTAGACTGAAAATGAATATTCCCAACAGCAGTATGAGAAAAAGAATGAAAAGTTGGTGAAATTTTTCTCTTTCTTAATCAAATATTATTGCATGGGTATCCATAAAGTTCTATACTATATGTATGTAATTCAAGCAACTGTACAGATAAAAAGTATTGAAGGAGGAACGAAAAAATGTACAAAATTTCACAAATACCAGACGCGTATAAGGAAAAATGTATTACGGCTGATCAGGCAGCCGGCCTCGTCAAGGATGGGGAACGAATTTCTTATGGTCTTGGCTGTTCGGCTCCCTATGATATTGATATTTCCCTGGGTAAACGGATCAAGGAACTAAAGGGTCTGGAAATTCTGGGGACAACGGTTGTAAAAGATGAACCGTACGCAGCGTATTTGGAAAGCGATTCCAATGAACAGGTCCGCTTTGCCTCGGCGCACATGAATGGGTTTGATAGAAAAATGAATAAAAATGGCCGCTGCTGGTTTATTCCGATACTGTTTAACGAATTGCCAAAATACTGGGAAGCTATTGATAAGCTGATTATTCAGGTGCATCCTATGGATGCCTGGGGGAATTTTAACCTGGGCCCGCAGGCTTCAGACCTGCGCGGGCTGCTTAGAGCCTCCAGGGAAGTAATTGTTGAAGTCAATCAGAATATGCCGATGGCCTTGGGCTATGAAACAGAACTTAATCTTGCTGATGTTGACTACATTGTTGAAGGCTCGAATCATCAAATGCCGCAGATTCCGAATAAGGCAGCAACTAAGGTCGATAATCAAATTGCCGATATCGTTGTAGGGATGATCGAAAATGGCAGCACCCTTCAGCTGGGTATCGGCGGGCTTCCTTCGGCCATTGGCAAGAAGCTGGCAGAATCAGATATTCAGGATTTGAGCGGTCACACGGAAATGCTTGTCGATTCGTATGTTGATCTGTACGAAGCGGGCAAGTTCACGGGTAATAAGAAGCGTGATAAGGGCAAGATCATGTATGCTTTTGCCGGCGGCACACAGCGGCTGTATGATTTTATCGACAATAACCAGATCGTGTTTAATGCCCCGGTCAGCTATATTAATAATATCGGCGTTGTAGCCAGTATTGATAAATTTATATCTATCAACAGCTGTATCAATCTGGATTTATTTGGGCAGGTCAATGCGGAAACCGCAGGGTATCAGCAGATCAGCGGTACAGGCGGCCAGCTCGATTTTGCCCAGGGAGCGTATGCTTCCAATGGCGGCAAGAGTTTTATTTGCATTCATTCGACGCGTACAATGAAGGACGGTTCTGTGGCATCCCTCATTGTACCTACCTTACCGACTGGCTCTGTTATTACGACACCGCGTTCGGCTGTACATTATATTGTTACGGAATATGGAGCGGCCATGCTTAAAGGGAAGTCTACATGGGAACGGGCTGAAGCGCTTATTAATATTGCCCATCCTGATTTCCGGGAAGAGCTGATCAAACAGGCGGAAAAGATGGGGATTTGGACCAAGACCAGTAAGGTGTCCGGCTGATACGCTGCCGGTGCAGCCTGGCAGTAAGGGCAGGGTACGGTGATAGCCATCGTGCCCTTTCTTTGTTTATACGGGCAGTATACGGATAGGCTGCTTTGGTTTTTAGGAGAGATGTCATGATCAAGATCAATATGGATTTTGCCCAGCAAATTGTAGATTCTGCCAAGACAATTGTAGGATGGAATGTAAATTTTATTGACCCGCAGGGTATTATTTTAGCCAGTACCGATGAAAAGCGTATTGGCACCTACCATGAAGCCGGCCATATTGCCGCACGGACCCGGCAGGTACAGACGGTTCATTCGAATACGGAATTTAAAGGGGCCAACTGCGGCATCAATTATCCTGTTACTATGAATGGGCAGGTTTCCGGGGTTATTGGCATTACAGGAGAGCCGTCTGTCGTTGGGCAGTATGGCTTTTTACTGACGAAAATCTGCGAAGTTTTTTTACGCGAATACTGGCTGAAGCAGGAATCCTTCAATGAACAGGAACGACGCAGCCGTCTGGTCATGGCGTTGATTTATCATGATGCCGACGGTGTCAGCCAAATTCTTGGTGATACGGACGAATTGTCGGGAACGATATATACGGCAGTCAGCTTTTGTATGGATTGTCATGGCAGCGGTCTGGCTCAGGAACAGATCGAAAAAGGACTGATTGAAGATATGCGGGTTCTGGGAATTCATTTTTATACGTGTATATATCCGAATACCCTGGTATGTCTGGTACCCAAGCCGATGTACAAAACATGGGAAAAACGGTTGTCATTATGGGAAAAACGGTTTTCTCCATCCCTGGCAGTGGGAATTGGCACATGGGAATCGGTATACCATATTCACTATTCCTATCGTTTTTCTAAAACGGCATTGAAATATGCTGAAACACATGGCATATTTTGTATGCGTGCAGAGAATATGAATTTAGAGCTGCTGCTGCAAAGTTTGGATCATCAGGTACGGCGTCAGTATAAAGAACGGGTATGTGCGGCCATTGATGATGAGGAATTAGAATTGCTGCGGGCGTATTACCGCCATGAAATGTCCATACAAGAGACGGCTGAGGAATTGCTGATTCATAAAAACACATTGCAATATCGTTTGAAAAGGATACAAGAAAAGACCGGCCTGGATCCGCGAAAGTTCAGCGATGCTGTCGTTTTATATATTGCTGGTTGTTTGGAAGCTTGAATTGTTCTTTGGAATAAAAAAATAATGTCTATTTTGTTTCGAAAAACATAGAAGACTGTGCTTGTATTTGCTACACTATATTTATAGAATACCTTTTTATACGTGCAGGAGATGAGACTATGAAGGTAGTAGTAGCGATTGATTCATTGAAAGACAGCTTGACCTCCTTTGAAGCAGGAAAAGCGATTGAGGAAGGTGTCCGTAAAGCCTATGGACACCTTCCTGTCGATATTGTTGTGAAGCCGTTGGCAGATGGCGGGGAAGGTACGGTGAATGCTTTGGTGGAAGGGCTTCATGGTGAGCTGCGGCAAGCAGAGGTCCATGGGCCGCTGGACGAACGCGTGTGCTGTCCGTATGGATATCTCAGAGAATCTCGGACGGCGGTTATTGAAATGGCCGGCGCGGCAGGGCTGGGACTTGTACCGGAGAAATTGAGAAATCCGCTGAACACGACGACTTACGGTGTCGGGGAGGTCATTTCTCAAGCGATGGCACAGGGCGTGCGGAATTTTATTGTCGGCATTGGCGGCAGCGCAACTAGTGACTGCGGCATCGGCATGCTTCAGGCTCTGGGATACATATTTTCCGATGCGGATGGACATCCTGTGGGCTTGGGCGGCAGAGAGGCGGGACGCATTGCGGCAATAGATGATTCCCAGGTGCTGCCGGCAATTCATGAATGTGTGTTTAATATTGCTTGTGATGTTACCAATCCATTGTTTGGCAGGCAGGGAGCGGCATATATTTTCGGACCGCAGAAGGGCGCGGTACCGGAGATTGTTGAGACCCTAGATAAAGGCAGCCGGTCTTTTGCGGCAGTGACTGCCGCGTATTTAGGAAAAGATGTCAGTCAAACGGCCGGGGCGGGTGCTGCAGGCGGCTTGGGTTTTGCTTTTCTGGCATATTTAAATGGGAATCTTCGTTCAGGAATCCAAATCGTATTGGATTCCATTCATTTGGCAGAGGCCATCAAGGACGCAGATTACGTCGTCACCGGGGAAGGCCGCCTGGATGCGCAGACGGCTATGGGCAAGGCGCCTATCGGTGTGGCTAAATTGGCAAAGCAATATAAGGCGAAGGTGATTGCGCTGGCCGGCTGCACGACTGAGGATGCCATAGATTGCAACCGTCAGGGAATTGATGCGTTCTTCTCCATTGTCGACACGGCAATGCCCCTGAAGGAGGCCATGAATAAAGAAAATGCCTTGCGTAATATGACCAATACGGCGACTCAGGTTTTTAATCTCATCCGGGTTGCCGAGACATAGGATACCATATAGGCAAACAGTATTGTTATAATAGAAAAGCTGAAAAAGACTCTCTGGAAATGTCTTTTTCAGCTTTTTTATTTTTCCCTATCAAATTCATGGATAAATGCCTTATAAGAATGGAGCTTGCGGTCTTCCGTATAAAAATCATTCAGCATATCTTTTATAGAGTGTTCCTTTCTGCGGATATACTGCATGACACGCCTTTTAAATAGCACCATGGGCAACCGTTTGATTTGCTCGGTGAGTCCGTTTGTTATCATGTATAAATTTCGTGATGGCGTATCCAGACCCAGCTTTGAAATACAGCATTCCGAGGTTTTATATAATTGAATGCAGACGCTGTAAGGAGCTATAAACCAAAAAGTATCGTCCAAAAGATCCAGGGCGACTTTAGCGGAATCCACTATGAATTTAGGTGTACCGCTGGGAGGGAAAAAACGGTTATGCCATTGCAGATAATCATGTCCCCAATTAATGAAGATTTGATTTTCCGTATCTAAATCGATGGGAAACAATGTGCTGTTATCGTTTATCTTGTGGCGGCTGACTACCATCAGTTTTTCAGAATGAATTTCTTTGACCCGTGTCCCCGAAAGAATTTGTTCTCCCAGCGGGAATCCGATATCAATCATATTCATTTTTACCTGATCGTATATTTCTTGCGTATGAAGCGTTTTAACGGTGAGGTGCCAGTCTAGTGGATCGTGCTTCAGTTCGTTATAGAAATCAGAAAATAAATAGTTGTTGACACTATCTACCAGGCCAATGGATAATTCCAGAGAGCGAGGACGCTTCTGAAAGGCATCCATATCGTGATTCAAACGAAGCCAGCTTTGTGCTAGCGGCAGAAAATTTTTTCCGGACAGGGTTAGCTCAGTTTGTTTTGACCCTTTGTTGCGGACTACGAGTTTCACGCCCAGCCTGTCTTCTAATTGCGTAATACGATGGCTTACGGTGGCTTGTGATACGTATAGCAAAGCGGCACTTTTGGTGATGTTTTTTGCATTTGCTACGACGGCAAAGGTTTCTATCAATTCGCTGTTCATGGTGTCACCTCTTTTTATATATCATATATCTTGATATATAAAAACGCAAATATATAACATATTAATAATTAGAATAACAGCTGATTGTAAAAAAAAGAAAAAACGACCGCAATTGTTTCAGTCATAAAAAAATGATGTAAAAAACGCATACATAAATAAAAAGATACTGTAAAAAGTAATTTTTGGCATATGGTTACAATAATGTATTATGCATTTTTGTTTATATATAATGTTGTATTTCTGATACGTATTCCTCTATCGTATGCTGTTCCATGTCACAATTAAATTATCTATTATATTAATAAATAGGAATGAATATATTTGTTTTTATTTTAATTTATTCGATGCTATGATTACAGCATACGATACGTATCCTATAAAAACATAAATAAAATAATAATATCGCATATAAGTGTAATGGGAGGAATACAGCATGGAAATTATGGATTGTACATTGCGGGATGGCGCTAATATTGTGGGTGCCGGCTTTTCAGCGGACATTACCCGGATGGTGCTGGAAGGATTGATAGATAGTCATATTAAGACGATAGAAATGGGACATTGCACCGGACTGGGGTCATTGAAAGCAGGTGGAAAGCCATGCCCTGTTACAGATGAAGAGTATCTGGATTGTGTTCAGCCATATGTACAACAGGCACATATCGGCATGTTTCAAGCAGCCGAAAATATTGATGAGGAATTGGCAGCCTTAGCAGCCTCCAAAGGATTAAGTTTTCTTCGGGTTGGAGCGAATGCCGGTGACGGAAACAAAGCGAAACGTGCTGTCCAGATTGTTCGTGATGCCGGGTTGGAAGCCAAATACAGCTTGATGAAGGCCTATGTTTGTACGCCCGATGCCTTGGCAGAGGAAGCGTGTCTGCTTGAACACATCGGTGTACAGTCTATTACGATTATGGACTCTGCCGGATATATGTTCCCAGAACAGGCTGCCGCGTATACCCGGAAGGTCGTCGGGGCCGTATCAATTCCAGTAGGATTTCATGGGCACAGTAATCTGGGACTGGCTATGGCCAATGGTTTGGCAGCGATGCAGGCAGGGGCTTCATATATTGATTGCGGTCTCATGGGTATGGCACGCAGCGCCGGTAATATTACCACAGAAGGAGCGATAGCGATTTTGCGTCGTAAAGGAACCGCGCTGGGATATGATTTTTACAAACTGCTCAGGTTTATTGAGCAGACATTAATGCCGGCTATGGAACAAAAAGGATATCATAATCCAGTCAAGCCACTGGATCTTATTCTGGGATATTCCGGCTGTCATTCCAGCTTTGTTCCCCTGTATCAAAAGATAGCCGCGGAAAAGCATGTTAATCCTTACGAATTAATTGTGGAAACATCAGCCCAAAACCAGAAAAACCCAACAAAAGAATTGATAGAAGAGGTTGCGGATACGCTGTGTGCAGAGAGGTAACGGAGGCAGATATGATATGAACGAAAAAATAACAAGTAAAAAGACTGGTTTTCGATGGGTGGTATTGGTTTTGATTTTTTGTATATATATGGTTGCAGGCGCAGATCGTTCAAACATTGGGATGGTGGTTCCCTATTTAAAAGAAAGTTTTCACATGACCAATACTGATATTGGTGCAATGGCCAGCTTTTTCTATGTGGCATATGCTGTTGTACAGATCCCGTCAGGACATTTATATGGAAAACGAGGAGTGAAAAAGATTTTTTCTTTGTCTATTATTCTTACGTCTGTGGCAACACTGATCATGGGATTGGCCGATTCAGCCGTTCATTTAAAAGCGGCAAGGGCGCTTCTGGGATTTTCTGAAGGCCCTATCAATATCGGCTGCTTGACTACAATCAATAAATGGTTTCCTACTCAGGAAAAGGGAATTGCCACAGGCGTATTTATGGCCGCTATTAAATTTGCGCCGGCATTTGTTCCGCCTGTATGTGCGTGGATTATCATGGTATATGGTTGGAGAGAGGTGTTTTATATTTTTGCGGTCCCCGGTATTTTATTTGCTGTTTTATGGTGGATCTTCGTTAAAAATGATCCGAGTGAAAGTTCTTTTGTAAATCAGGCTGAATTAGATTATATCAATGATTCCGCAGGGATGACCGCTATCGGAAAGAATAAGGAGGCAGCAGCTGCAGTGCGAGATGGCCTTATTGATAAACTGATTCGAACTCAGGTGATGGTGCCGCTGGCTACCAATAAAGAGGTACTTAGGTCCTGGAATGTATGGGCGTGTGCTTTAGGCTATTTCTTTTTGGTAGGCATTACGTATACGATTATGACCTGGATTCCGACTTATCTGGTTTACGTGAAACATTTTTCGATTATCAAAGTTGGCCTGGTTGCGGCGGCTCCATGGGTAGGTGCTGTACTGGGGAATCTGTTGGGAGGTTTTTTCTCAGATAAAATATTTAAAAGCCGTCGTAAACCTAATATGCTGATTACTGCGATCAGTACGGTTTTTCTGATGTATTCACTTCTATACGCACCCAGTGATCCGACGGCATTAGGAGTCGTTCTTCTTTTAGCAGGGATATTTTTGAACTTTGGATATTCCATGTTTCTGGCATATCCGATGGGGATTACAACAAAAGAAAAATGTCCTTTTGCTGCAGCTATCGTTAATACGGCTGGATCTCTGGGCGGCGCATTTGCTCCTTTTGCGGTAGGTGTTATTCTTGATGCTTTTAGCTGGGATTCGGTATTTATATTTTTAGCAGCTATTTCATTGATTACATTTATTTTGGTTATTACAATGGTTGAACCGATTACCAAAGCGGCTGTATTTGAAACTAACCAGTAGGAGGCACGCAATAATGAAAACATATATTTTGGATCCTATTTCTGAAGAGGCCTTGGCGTATGCCCGAAAACAGCTGGAGATAGTGACTTGGAATGATCCCGCTATCCAAGTTGTTTCGGAGGCTGAGGCCATTATTGTTCGGACGTATACTATAGATAAAAAGATGATTGATCAAATGCCCAAATTACGAATTATTGCCAAGCATGGCGTGGGGACTGATAATATTGATATTTCTTACGCAGTCTCTAAGGGGATCATTGTTACGAATACGCCCAAGGCTAATTCTAATTCTGTTGCGGAATTGATTATTGGCCTGATTCTTGATTGTGCCCATAAAATTACGGCCAGTCACTGTGCCTGCATGCAGGGGTTGAAAAAAAATCAGCCCATGTTTCTGAGCGGACAGGAGATTTCCGGCAAGCGGGCGGGACTGATCGGCATTGGTCATATTGGGGCTATTGTAGGCCGCCGTTTACAAGCCGGTTTTGATATGCAGGTGTTGGCATATGATCCTTTTTTAGGAAAAGTCGCTACGGAAGCAATGGGGTTCGCATATACGGAAGAAATAGAAGATATTTACAGAACTTGTGATGTGATTTCAATATCTGTGCCGCTGAATGATCAGACGCGCGATATGATTCAGGAGGCACAGCTGCGTATGTGTAAACGGGAAGCGATACTGGTCAACGCCTCACGTGGTGGTATTATCAATGAGGCGGCATTGTGCCGGGCCTTGTCGGAGCACGTGATTTATGGTGCGGCAATTGATGCCTTTGCGGCAGAACCGGTGCCGCAGGATCATGAATTATTCAGACAGTTTAATTTTGTCGGAACGCCGCATAACGGTGCCAATACAAGGGATGCGCTGATCCAGATGGGGATGGCGGTCGTCGATGAGATTGTGCGGGTACAAAAAGGAAGACCGACGCTGACTCATGTGGGCTATAGCATATAAGAGCTTAAAAAAATTATATCCGGCTGTTTTATAATATAACAAATCAGGCAGAGTACGACATAGTATATTGTCGCATCCTGCCTGATTTGTTTATGATGTACGGTTCGCGTTATTTGCTTTCGAAGAAGGCTTTATAAGCCAGATAGCCGCTGTAGGCGTCCGTTTTTGCTACGATTTCGAGCGGCGCATGCATACTGAGCATAGCAACGCCGCAGTCTACCACATCGCAGCCCCAATCGGCCATAATGTAGGCAATGGTGCCGCCGCCGCCCTGATCGACCTTGCCCAGTTCGCCGATCTGCCAGGGAACATTATGAGTGTTAAATAGCTGACGGATTTTGGAAAGATATTCTGCATTGGCGTCATTGCTTCCCGATTTGCCCCGTGCGCCGGTATATTTGCAGAGGCAAATGCCGTAGCCGAGCTTGGCGGCATTGCTTTCTTCATAGGCGTCAGGAAATACCGGATCCAGTGCGGCGCAGACATCGGCGGAAAGGACTTCGCTGCTGCGCAAGGTACGGCGCAGATATAATTCCTCCGTACGACCCTGCAGGGCAAGAAGTTCTGCTGTAAAATCGAGAAAATAGGAAGATTGCACGCCTGTATTGCCGACGGAGCCGATTTCTTCCTTATCAGCAAAGAGTGCGGCCTGGGTTTTCGTGCCTGCCTTGGCGTAAAGAATCGCGGCCAGGTTTCCATAGGAGCATACGCGGTCGTCATGGCCATGGGACATGATCATAGATCGATCCAGGCCGACTTCCCGGCTCTTTTGGGCCGGAATGATTTCCAGTTCGGCGCTGGCAAAGTCTTCTTCTTCAATGCCATATTTATTTTTTAAAAGCGTCAGAATGGCCGGTTTGGTCTTTTCCTCTTGACTGTACGTACCGACGATGGGCATCAGCATTTCGCCGGTAATCGCTTCGTTCAATTTTTTGGCGGCCTGATCTTTTCCCAGATGAGGCAGAAGATCGTTGATATAAAACACGGGATCAGCCGGGTCTTCCCCGATAGAGATATCAATCTGCCGGCCGTCTGTCGTGTACACGATGCCGATAAGGCTTAACGGCATGCAGACCCATTGGTATTTTAAGATACCGCCGTAATAGTGAGTTTTAAAATATACGATCTTATTTTTTTCTATGACCGGCATTGCCTTCAGGTCCAGACGAGGGCAGTCGATATGAGAGCCGACTATTTTCATGCCGCGGTCAATGGGGTCGGTGCCAATGACAGCAAGTATTACCGATTTTCCTTTTTGGTTCCAGTATACCTTGTCCCCGGCCTTTAATTCCGTATAGTCACCCAGGGGACGAAATCCAGCAGCTTCTGCCTGACGGAGGATTTCCCTGGCAGCCAGGCGTTCCGTCCGGGCCGTATCCAAAAATTGCCGGTATTTTTGATTATATTCTTCCATTTCAAGCCGTTCTTCTTCAGAAAAACGGGCCCATACACTGTTTTCCATATCAAATGCTTTCATATGCAGCCTCCTTGTATACGTACTTATTTCACTTTAAATTATAATCGTTGTCATACTAAAATAAAAGAGGCGCGCAGCAGAATATTTCTGTTTGCAGCACCTCATAGGTGATCATATATTGTTTTTACTTGTCGAAATCACGGTTATGCTGGAAATGCCCCGGATTTGGGACGGGTGCAATCGTACTGACCCAGCGGTTGGTGTAGTTGAAGAAACCGGCGACAAATGCTGTTTCCAAAATCTGGTGGTCATCCAGGCCGGCGGCGCGCAGCTTGTCGATTTGTTCATGATCGATGTCACGAGGATAGGCAGTGACGTACCAGGCGTATTCACAGATGGCAAAATCCTCCCGGGATAATTCGCCGCGGCATGAACGATAGTTATAAGAAAGCTTGTCGACTAACTCGGCATTTTTCCACAAGCCGCGCAGGTTATCGCCATGTGTTGTCAGACAGTAAGCGCAGCAGTTGTACGACGATACGACGACGCCGATCATTTCCTTTTGGGCATCTGTGAGATAGCAGCTGTCATTGTACAACGAGTTTTTAAAATTCAAAAAGCCAATATATTCCTTGGCATTCAGCGGTAAAATTTTAAACAGATTGTTGATGAAGCCCCAATGCTGCATCATCGTTTCTACTGTTTTATTGAATACGCCGTATTCGGCATCCGTCATTTCCGTGCGGTCCGGTTTTTGCAGCCGGGACAGCTGTTCATCAAATTCCAAAGCCATATATAGAGTCCTCCTTAGTCAACTAGGCAGATAGCGAAACAACGGGCCGGAAAGCCTGTGCCGTCTTTTAATCTGGGAAAGGCGCAGACAATGATCGAGCCGACAGGAGGAACTTGATCCAGATTGCGCAGGACTTCGATCTGAATGTGATCTAGGTGTAAAATCCGCTGCTCGCCCGGGTACGGATAGGCGTCTTCCCTGGTCGTGACGAAGCCGGGGTCTGTATCGGCGGGCTCGTGGCCGATGGCGCCGATATTTCGTTTCTTTACCAGCCAGGTAATGGCTTCGACATCCCAGCCGGGATAATGCGGAACTCCGTTTTCATCAGGAAATTCCAGATTTATCTTTTTATGCCAATCGGAACGAAAAGCGACAAATGCGTTTTCTGGAATGCGCCCGTATATTTTTTCCCAGTTCTCTATATCTTTTATCGTAAGCATAAAATCCGGATTGGCAGCACATTCAGCTGATTTATCTATAACGACAAGCGGATACATCATTTCCTGTACCGTGATTTCCTCCATAGAACGGCCGTCTTTGAAGAAATGCCGGGGGACGTCAACGTGCGTGCCGTACTGGCTGGCGACACTGTATTGAAAGCAGCGCATGGGGGCCAGCTTGTCTTTATCTGTATCGGGCAGATAATCAAACAGTAAATCTGCCTGCAGCGGCTTAAAGCCGAACCAGTGTGGTGTCTGGGGGCTTAGCTCGTGTGTCAGATCGACCCATGTATATCTGGGGCCCTTCAGTTCCTTAATTAATTTCCATAATGTCAT
This sequence comes from Megasphaera cerevisiae DSM 20462, assembly GCF_001045675.1. GTDB lineage: Bacteria > Bacillota > Negativicutes > Veillonellales > Megasphaeraceae > Megasphaera > Megasphaera cerevisiae. Next base: position 14,768 of record NZ_LEKT01000002.1, on the reverse strand, counting down.
ATCCGGCATGGTTATTCCTCCTTTTTTTACGCAGGCTCAATCGTTAGCTGTTTTGCGGTCAGCCGCATATCATAAAAAAATAAGATTATTTCTGCAATATTATTAAAAGTATATCGTATTGAACCGAATTTTTCAACTATATTTTTGATAACGGTTGGTGTACAATAGATATCAATTATATGAGCGCCCCTATTCGAAGGTATGAGGGGGCCATGAAGGGCATAAGGACGGGAGGATAGCACTATGATTTATCTGGATAACGGTGCAACGACGTTTCCAAAACCAGAATGTGTATATGAAGCGGTTGATCGGTTTGGGCGGACACAGGCAGTTAATGCCGGCCGCGGTGCCTATAAAGCGGCCAGAGACGCATCTGTTATGATACAGGATGTTAAAAAACGCTTGCTCAGCCTTTGTGATGCTCGGGAACAGGCGGAAGTCGTTCTTACTCCGTCGGTTACGATTGCGCTAAATCAAATTATTAATGGCGTGAACTGGCGTGAGGGGGATGGGGCTTATGTTTCGCCGTATGAACATAACGCTGTTTTACGGCCGCTGCACCGCTTGTGCTGTACCCGGGGGATACAGCTGATCGAATTGCCGCTGGCAGCGGATTTATCAATTGACATGACTGCGACAGCAGCGTTGTTTGCCCGTAAACCGCCTGTTCTTGTTAGTATGTCTGCTGTCAGCAATGTTACCGGGTATATTCTTCCAACAGCCCCCATTTTCCGTATGGCTAAAAAATATGGCGCGTTTACCCTGTTGGATGCGGCCCAGGCGATGGGGTTGCTCAAAATTCGTTTTGCTGAGACCGGTGCTGATGCTATCGCGTTTGCCGGCCATAAGACGCTGTATGCGCCTTTCGGTATTGCCGGATTTTTTATCAGAAATGGTGTTGATCTGGATCCCTTTATTGCCGGCGGTAACGGTATTCACTCCTTGTGTCTGGATATGCCTTCCTATATGCCGCAGAAGATGGAGTGTGCCAGTATGGATACGGTGGCTATTGCAGGCTTGCAGGCAGCGCTGCAGTGGCTGCCTGCAGTGCGTCCCAGAGAAGTGGAGGCAGCCCCCGGATGCAGTATTTGCTGCCACGGCTGAGGGAAATTCCAGGCATTCATATTTATAGTGCGCCGCTTGATGATATGGCGCAGCAAGCCGGTGTCATTTCCTTTGCCGTCGATGGGTGGAGGGCTGTGGAATTGGCAGCTTTTCTGGATTATGCTTATGATATTGCCGTGCGGGCCGGGCATCATTGTGCAGCTTTTATACATAAATATCTGCGAGATGATACGTTTGGCGGGACCGTGCGGGTCAGCATCAGCATATTTACGACACAAGCGGATTTGGAGCAACTGCTGACGGCCTTGAAGTCACTGGACCGCACGGTGCTGAAAGCGATCCCTGCAGAGGTGCTGCGAGGGCTTTGCTGAGCAGGATTGTTTGATTCATATCATTTTTTGTAGGGACGAAGGAGGAATAGGCTGTAATGAGTTATCGTACATTATTTTCTTCAGGCCGCATCGGCTCCATGGAATTGAAGAATCGTGCCGTCATGGTACCGATGGCGACGGATATGGCAGATCGCAATGGGATTATTACATCTCGTCAGATTCGTTACTATCAGGAACGGGCCAAGGGCGGCATCGGAATGATTATCAACGAATATACGGGGGTGGATGATGTGGACAGTATTCCGTCGCTGCACAATTTGAGAGCGGCCCAGCCGTATCATATCTCCGAATTGGAAAAACTGACGGATGCGGTTCATTTGTATGACTGTAAAATTGCCGCCCAGCTGCATCACGGCGGGGCGACCTCTAATCCGGCGCTGACCGGACGGCAGAATATTGCGCCCAGCGCGGTTCCGATTGACGAAGGAAGACCTGTGCCGCGGGAAATGACGAAAGAGGATATTGCCCGGGTACAGCAGAAATTTATTGCTGCGGCTGTGCGCTGCCGGCAGGCCGGCTACGACGCGGTCGAGCTGCACGGCGCGCATGGGTATCTGATTGCCCAGTTTTTCAGCAAATACTATAACCGCCGGCACGATGAATACGGCGGTTCTGTTGAAAACCGCTGCCGGTTTATTGCTGAAATCATTACCGGTATCAGGCAGCGGCTGGGACGGTTTCCGATTCTGGTTCGTATGTGCGGCGATGAAATGACGCCGGTGGAAGGCTTTCTGACCTTGGAGGATGGCCTGGAGATTGCGCAATACCTGGAACATTGCGGCATTGATGCTATCAATATCAGCAACGGCAGCGCCCGCAACGGTGATGCCAACTGCGAACCGTATTCGTATCGTCCGGGCTGGAAAAAGCACGTGGCCTATGCATACAAGCAGGTGCTTCATATTCCCGTTATTGCCACTAATACAATCAAAAATCCTGCTTTTGCGGAACAACTTTTGGAGGATGGTATCTGTGATTTTGTCGGGTTGGGACGATCCCAGCTAGCGGATCCTGAATTTATGAAAAAAGCCCGTACAGGCAGAACTGATGAGATTCGCCCTTGTATCGGGTGTTTGTATTGCCGGGAGCGTGTTCTGGGGCAGGGCTTGCCTATCCGATGTGCCGTCAATGCCTGTACGGCCCGGGAGGATGAATTGAGTGAGCTGCGGCAGGACGGCATGGGCCGGACCGTAGCCGTTGTCGGCGGCGGACCGGCTGGGATGGAGGCGGCCCGGGTGCTGGCACTGCGTAAATTTCGCGTGATCTTGTATGAAAGCAAGGCAAATCTGGGCGGCATGCTGAATGTTGCGGACAAGCCGCCTCTTAAAGAACAGATTACGCAGCTGGTGCGCTCTATGCAGCTGCAGCTGGAACGGCTCGGTGTGGAGATTCATTGCCAGACCACGGCAAGACCGGAGCTGGTGGCCGCACGGTGTCCCGCAGGCGTGATTCTGGCCTGCGGTGCCACACCCCTTGTTCCGGCTCTGCCGGGAATGGACCGGCCGCAGGTCGTGACGGCAGAAGCGGTCATTACGGGAGTGGCGGCCGTGAGAGGGAGGACGGTTATCATTGGATCCGGCCTGACCGGTTTGGAAACTGCGGCTATGCTTTTACATGACGGCATCAGTGTCAGTTTGGTAGAAATGAAGCCGCAGATTGGCGAAGGGATTTTTGGTGCGGTCCTTCATGATGAAATGAGCCGTATTACAGCCTATGCACCGCCTATATATACAGGACATAAGATACTCTCCGTTGGGGCAGAAAACGTGATCCTTGAGCGTGTGGCGGATGGTGAGCCGGTACAGCTTGCGGCAGATACGGTGGTTTTGGCTATGGGTCTGGCGTCTCGAACCGACGTGATCAGACCGTTTCGGCAGGCCTTTGGGAACATGCGCGTTATCGGGGATGCGGCCGGCGGCGGAAAAATAGCGCTGGCCATTCGGCAGGGATATGAAGCGGCATATGCTTTTGAGGCCGAGTGAAATAGTATTAATCACATACGCTTGCATTGGGCACAGCAGTGCGGAGATATTATTCCGGCTGCTGTGCCTTGTTTTTAGTTTTAACGGTTCTTTTATAATTTATGAATAAATGGTTTTTCCTGTTATAGACTATGACAAAGATAGGAAAAACATATTGACTTTTTTCCATCTTTGTCATAGTCTATAAATAGAACATTTTCTATGTGATGGAGGCGCTGCCGATAATGGAAGAAAAATATAGTAAAAGCACAAAGATTTTAAAAGCGCTTGCTGATCCCAAACGTTTGCGTATTGTCGATATGCTTTCCTGCGGAGAGCTTTGCGCCTGTAAAATCTTAGAGGAATTTCATATTACGCAGCCAACACTTTCTCATGATATGAAGGTGTTGATATCTGCCGGAATTGTCAATGTAAGACCCGAGGGGAAATGGATGCAATATTCTCTTAACCATGAAAATCTGCAGGTGTTTTATGCGCAATTGGGAGCGGTGTTTTCCTCACAGCCTGACTGCATCTGCTATCAGAAAAAAACGCAGGTATAGTTGTGCTGCTGCCTTAGCGGAGAAGCGGGTCCAGGCAGAGACTGGGCCCGACAATACAGACTCAACGCATAGAAAAAATTCTATGTGTCATGGAGAGGGACCCATGAAATGACGCTATATTTCCTTTCGGCGTGTAATGCGCCAGTATAAATGAAAGAAGGGATTTCTAATGAAAACAATGCAAATTTTTGAACCGGCCATGTGCTGCCCGACCGGACTTTGTGGTGTAGGCCTTGATACGGAACTGCTCCGTATTTCTGCAGTGGTGGAGACGCTGAAAAAACACGGTGTGCTTGTCGAACGATTTAACCTTAATAATGCGCCGACGGAGTTTATAACTCATCAGACAATCAACGACTTTATCAATGACAAGGGACCGGAAGGACTTCCTGTTATCGTGCTGGACGATGAGATAGTCTTGTCAGGACGATATCCTGCTAATGAGGAACTTGCGGAATGGCTGGAATTGCCGGCAGAACTGCTGAAGATGCCGGAGGAAAGCGGATCGGCTGATTGCTGCTGCGGTAGTGGGAGGTGTTTCTGAAATGAATATTTTTGATCCTTGTATTATAAAACTCACTAAGTATCTTTTCTATACCGGCAAGGGCGGCGTAGGCAAGACGAGTGTAGCCTGTGCAACGGCAGTATCTCTGGCAGATAGAGGGAAGCGGGTCTTGCTGATCAGTACGGATCCGGCGTCCAATTTACAAGATGTTTTTTCCATGGCGCTGACTGATAAGGGTGTCCGTATTCCTCAGGTGCCGAATTTGTTTGTGGCAAATCTGGACCCTGTGCAAGCGGCTGCTGAATATCGGGAGCGGGTTATTGCCCCTTATTGCGGTAAACTGCCCGACGCGGTACTGACTCATATGACAGAGCAGCTTTCTGGTTCCTGTACGGTAGAAATCGCGGCGTTTAATGAATTTTCCCATTTTATTACGGATAAGACCGTACAGCAAGGCTATGATCATATTATATTTGATACTGCGCCTACGGGACATACGTTACGAATGCTGCAGCTTCCCTCTGCATGGAGTGATTTTATCAATAAAAGTACACATGGCGCATCCTGCCTGGGCCAGCTTTCCGGCTTGGAGAACAAAAAGACGATGTATAAGCAGGCAGTAGACACGCTGACTGATGGGACGCAGACCACGCTGATTCTTGTGACGCGGCCCGAGACTGCGCCGTTTAAAGAAGCGGCACGGGCTTCCGGCGAACTGTTGACTTTAGGTATGACGAAGCAGCTGCTGGTTGTCAATGGGGTGCTGACAGCGCGGAGTGATGCGCTTTCCTCCCGACTGTATGAAAAACAACAGGCGGCGTTTACTGCGATGCCGGAATGCTTGCGGGCTTTGCCGCTTTGGGCAGTGCCGCTGCGGTCCTATAATGTTACGGGGCTTGAAAATGTGCGCGCTTTACTTCATGCTGATCATGTGCCCGAGGGTGGAGAGATACTGAAGATATCTCATATACCAACGCTCAAGGACGTCATAGATGAACTGGCTGAAAAGGGGAAGCGTGTCATCTTTACGATGGGAAAGGGCGGCGTAGGAAAGACTACCATTGCTGCGGCAGTGGCAGTGGGATTGACCAAACGCGGTTTGAAGGTTCATCTTGCGACGACAGATCCTGCGGCACATTTGAAATTTGTATTGGATAAGACCAGCGGTATTTCCATGAGTCACATCAATGTGAAGCTGAAGAATTGCAGCGATATCAGTCCGAAGTGCTGGATAAAGCCCGGGAAGCAGGCATGAGCGATGCAGATATTGCCTACGTGGAAGAGGATTTGAGGTCTCCTTGTACTCAGGAAATCGCTGTGTTTCGTGCTTTTGCGGAAATTGTGGAGAAGGCTGCTGATCAGGTGGTGATAATTGATACCGCTCCGACCGGGCATACCTTGCTTTTACTGGAATCCACACAAAGCTATCATCACGAAATTCAACGGACTAAAGGACAAATTTCTGAATCTGTAAAACGCCTGCTGCCCCGATTAAAATCAAATGATACAGAGGTGCTGATTGTAACGCTTCCGGAAGCTACTCCGGTGTATGAGGCGCTGCGGTTGGAAGAAGATCTGAAGCGGGATGGTATAACTGCAACATGGTGGATTATCAATCAATCATTGTATGGCAAAAGGACGACAAATTCGATGCTGGCAGCCAGGGCTGCAGCCGAAATTGAATGGCTAAACCGAATTGATTCGCATGCCGGCGGAAAATTTGCATTAATTTCCTGGCATGCTGAAGATGTAAAAGGTGATTGCCTGGCGTTACTTTGATAGGGAAAAACGCAGGATTCCCAAGCCTATGGTGGGAAACTGCCGGTGAGTCCGGACCTTATGTAATGTAAGATTGCTTTTTTTGTTATTGTATTCTCCGTCCCATATGGTATAATTAATCATATTTTGCGAATAAATGAAAACTTTCGCAGGAAGACCACTGCGGTGGGAAAGGGAGGAGCAGTACATGATATTGACACAAACAGTACGAGATAAGATAAAAAAATTGACAGCTATTTATATGACTGATATTTGCGCAATGCGCCGCAAGATTCATGAAAACCCGGAGTTATCCGGCGAGGAGAGGCAGACGGCAACATTTATGGCAGATACGCTGCGTTCATTCGGTATAGAGGTACAGGAGAATGTTGCCGGCAGTTATGCCGTTATCGGTACGCTGCGTGGGAAGGGACCGGGGCCGGTCATTGCCTTGAGAACTGATATGGATGCGTTGTCTATTGCCGAACAGACCGGACTTCCTTTTGCATCTCATGCGGCAGGTAAGATGCATGCCTGCGGTCATGACGGACATATGGCGATTCTGTTGGGGACGGCCCGCATACTCAGCGACATGAAACATGATTTTTCCGGTACGGTGGTTTTTGTGTGCCAGCCGGCCGAAGAGAAATCTCCTGAAGGCGGCGCTAAGGCCATTGTTCGGTCGGGCATCCTTGATGGTATCGACGCTATTTATGGACTGCATGTGTGGCCGACTCTGCCAACCGGGCAAATCGGCGTTAAGCCGGGGCCCATGATGGCGGCTTCAGATCATGTTCGTATTATAATCCGCGGCAAGTCTAGTCATGCGGCTATGCCGCATAAGGGTATTGATGCTATCGTTGCGGCCGGGCAGTTTATTACGGCAGCACAGGATATCATCAGCCGGCAGATCAATCCCCTCCATCCGGCTGTCCTTACATTTGGCAAGATTACCGGCGGTTCGCGATATAACATCGTAGCTGACGAGGTGGAACTGGAAGGGACCTGCCGGACCTATCAGGCGGAGGCTCAGGATTGTATTGAGGCGCAGCTGGGCATGCTGCTCCAGGGCCTTGATCTTATGTATGGGACAACCAGTACTCTTGCGTATGAACGGGGCTACGCTGCTGTCGTCAATACAGCGTCGCAGGCTGCCTTCGTAGCTGATACGGTCAAAGAATGCTTTGGCGACAGTGCCTTGGCGGCAATTCAAGAACCGGCTATGACGGCCGAAGATTTTTCCGGGTATTTGCAGGCCTATCCCGGCGCATTCTACTGGCTGGGAGCTACGAAGCCCGGCAGCACGGTATATCCTCTGCACAATTCCCATTTTGCTGTTGATGAACAATGTCTGCCTGTCGGCGTGGAATTAATGACGGCGCTGGTTTTAAAAGCCGTAGAATAGATGATGTGATTTACGCAGTATCCCTCGGCGGGGGTTTGTGAATTTCATTTATAAACTAGAGAAAACTTATAATAAAAAAAGGATAATCGCCTCCTGGTCACGAATCATATAAGTAAACGTGATTCATAGGAGGCGATTTATTTATGAAAGAATACACAAGTGATAAGATTCGCAACGTAGCTATACTTTCGCACGACGGCGCCGGTAAAACGGCTGTTGTCGAATCATTGCTGCTTGCCTGCGGAGCCGTTGACGCGGTAGGTGTTGGTAAAGATAATAAGCACATTATGGATTATGAACCGGAAGAAATCAAGAGAAATGTAACTATTCAGCTGGGGATAGCTCCTTGCGAATGGGAAGGGTACAAATTGAATTTCCTGGACACGCCAGGGTATTCTGAGTTTTGTGGTGAAGTCCGTGCCGCCCTGCGTGCCAGTGATGGTATTTTGCTTGTCGTGTCTGCTGAATCGGGTGTGGAAATGGATACAGAGCGGGCGTGGGATTATGGCGTGGAATTGAAGCTGCCGCGGATGGTGTACGTAAACAAAATGGATGCGGACCATGCTGATTTTTTCGGCTGCTTGGAAAAGATGCGATCCGTATTTGGTAAATCTATCATGCCGCTGCAGATTCCCATCGGAGAAGGAAAGGACTTCCGGGGAATTATCGATGTGTGCAAAATGCTTGCTTGGGAATGGAAAAACGGGACATGTGAAGAAATCAAGGTTCCGCCGGAATATATGTCCAAGGCGCGGGAAGTGCGTGAAATGTGCATGGAAGCGGCAGCTGAGGGGGATGATGAGCTTCTTGAAAAGTATCTGAACGGCGAAGAGCTTACCCTGGAGGAACTGCGCAAAGGGCTGAAGCAGGGGATGCTGACCGGACGGGTATGCCCGGTCATGTGCGGCAGTGCCGTATATCATATTGGGACGACAGAACTGCTGCGGCGTATTATTACGTATATGCCTGATGCCTCTCAGAAGGTTATGATTGGCACAGATCAAAAGGGCGGCGAACCCGTCATGGTATATCCCAATAAACCGTTTACCGGTTTTGTTTTCAAGACCCTCATTGACCCTTTTGCCGGGAAGCTGAGCTATATCCGCGTGTTCTCCGGAACGCTGAAGGAAGGGGATAAACTGTATAATGCGACGCAGGAAAGAGAAGAAAAGCTGGGCAAGCTCCTGACCCTGGTAGGCAAAGATCCCGTTCCCGTTTCTCAGGCCATTGCCGGTGATATCGTTGTGTTGCCCAAGCTGCAGAATGCCCGCACAGGCGATACCCTTGCCACACCGGAATTTTCGATACTGTATGATTCTATACGATTCCCCAATCCGCTGCACACCGTAGCCATGGTGCCGGAAAAGAAAGGGGAGGAAGAAAAGCTGATGAATGCGCTTAGCCGTATCAGCGAAGAAGACCCGACTTGCCAGGTCGAAAAAGATGCCGAAGGGAAACAAATTATTGTACGCTGCATGGGTGATGTGCATCTCGAACACATTATGAATAAAATGGAACGAAAATATGGTATAAAAGGGGTACTGGAGGATATTTATATTCCCTATCGTGAAACGATCCGCGGTACGGCAACAGTGGAGGGAAAACATAAAAAACAGAGCGGCGGTCATGGTCAGTACGGTCATGTGTTTTTGAAAATAGAGCCGCTTGTAACCAAAGAAGATTTTGAATTTGTGGATGCTGTTTTCGGTGGAGTCGTTCCCCGGCAGTATATTCCTGCCGTTGAAAAGGGCGTTCGCGAAACCTTGGAAAAGGGACTTATTGCAGGGTTTCCGATGATTCATATTAAGGTTACGTTGACAGATGGTTCGTACCATCCAGTTGATTCATCGGAAATGGCCTTTAAGGTAGCTGCCTCTCTGGCGCTCAAAAAAGGCGTGCCTGAAGCCAAGCCTGTTCTTTTGGAACCGATTTATAATGTGGATGTCGTTGTACCGGAAGAATTTATGGGTGATGTCATGGGTGATTTCAGCGGTCGCCGCGGACGGATTCTTGGTATGGAGCACCACCGCAACCGCAAGGGAATTATTGTGGTAAGGGCGCAGGTTCCATTCTCTGAAATGAAAGGATATGTGACGGCTCTCCGATCCATGACGCAGGGAAAGGGAACCTTCAATATGGTCTTTGCCGACTATGAGGAAGTTCCGGCTAAGCTGATGAGCGAGATTGTCAGCAAGGCGCAAGATGCTAAAAAAGAATAGATATCTTCTCAAATACTTCTGCTGTGCTTGTGGTACAGTAGAAGTGTTTTTTATAAATATGAAAATTATCGAGTGAATATGGGAAAATATTTCCATTTTACTGAATCTTTTTAAGCTTTTCTAAAATATATAAAAAATATGCGCTCAAAAAGAAAGTGTCCGGTACGTAATAAGCATGCAATATCAATATTGTAAACTTGCAATTGTATTCTTGTACAAGCGGCATAAAAGATTTATAATAAAATTTGTGAAATACCGAACTTATATAAAATCAGGAAGGATATGGTGAATAATATGTCTCAATGGACAGATATGTATCGGCAGAAAGTAATGCTGCCGAAGGATGCGGTAATGCTTGTGCAGTCCGGCGATTGGGTGGATTATGGCATGGCTACATCTCAACCGATTGTATTGGATCAGGCACTGGCTGAACGCAAAAATGAGCTTACGGATATTAAAGTGCGGACGTCCTTTTCGTTTGCTCCCCGGCAGATCGTAGAAGCAGATCCGGAACGGCAGACCTTTACGGCTATGAACTGGCACATGAGCGGCTATGACCGCAAGCTTTGCGGACAGGGCCGCATGAATTTTATCCCTATGTGTTACCGCAACGAACCCTCTATGTATCGAAATATTCTGGATGTCGACGTAGCAATGATTACCGTGGCACCGATGGATAAGAATGGTTTTTTTAACTTTGGCCTGAATATTTCTGCCAATGAAGCCATTACAAAAAAAGCAAAGAAAGTCATCGTAGAAGTTAATGAAGCGATGCCCCGGGCTTTAGGCGGACGAGGAGAACATATTCATATTTCTGATGTGACGGCTATTGTTGAAGCTGGTAATATTCCCATGCCGACTATCCCGTTTAAAACAGGTGATGAAATCGATACGAAGATTGCCGAAATGATTGTGAAAGAAATCCCAAATGGTGCCACTTTGCAGCTGGGTGTAGGCGGATTGCCCAATACTGTCGGGGCAATGATTGCAGATTCTGATTTAAAAGATTTGGGTATGCACACCGAAATGCTTGTGGATGCCTTTTATCTTATGTATAAGGAAGGTCGCCTTACCAATCGGTTAAAACCAGTTGACAAGGATAAGGCCGCATGGGCCTTTGCCCTGGGATCGCAGGAAATGTATGACTGGATTGATGACAACCCTTTCCTGGCCGGGTACCCAGTCGACTATGTGAATGATCCATTTATCATATCTCAATTTGATAACTTTATTTCTATAAATAACTGTGTGGATATTGATTTATTTGGCCAGATTTCTTCTGAATCGTCAGGTACGCATCAAATCAGCGGCAGTGGCGGACAGCTTGATTTTACAGACGGAGCTTACCGATCCCGCGGCGGCAAAAGTATTATTGCCCTGCGTTCCACGTTCCGCAATAAAAAAACGGGTAAGGATGAATCCCGCATCAAGCCGACACTTCTTGCAGGAACGATCGTGACGGACCCGCGGTCTCAGGCACATTGGGTAGCGACAGAATACGGCTTAGTCAATCTTATGGGAGCGTCTACTTGGGAACGGGCAGAAAAACTGATCAGCATTGCCCATCCAGACTGCCGGGAAGCACTGATCGGTGCGGCAGAGGATATGAAAATCTGGCGTTACAGTAATAAGCGGTAAAAATTTGAGATTAGGTTACAGATATTGTGTTTCTAAAGGCTTCCTGTTTTTTTCGGGAAGTCTTTCGTTTTTTTTTGTGCTTTTTATGAGGCGTCGGGCTTTTATAAACGAGATGAACTATCTATTTTGTGAATTTTTTGATATAATAATACAGATGCCCTTATGATACATACTGCATATGTAATATAAGGGACTGATGATTTCATACACTGTTTGTTATATTTGAGGTGACATTGTGGACGAACAACAATCTGATAAAGTTTTACCGGTTTGTCTGGAAAAGGAAATGCAGACATCGTATATTGACTATGCCATGAGCGTTATTATTACGCGGGCGCTGCCGGATGTACGCGACGGTCTGAAACCAGTTCATCGCCGTATTTTGTATGCTATGCATGAAGCCGGCATGACACCGAACAAACCGTATAAAAAATCAGCACGTATAGTCGGGGAAGTTTTGGGTAAGTATCACCCCCATGGTGACAGCTCTGTTTATGATGCGACCGTTCGCCTGGCTCAGAATTTCTCCACGCGGTATCCTCTTGTTGATGGTCATGGGAATTTCGGCTCCGTCGATGGTGATTCAGCAGCGGCAATGCGTTATACAGAAGTGCGTATGGCTAAAGTTACCGGAGAAATGCTGGAGGATATCGATAAGGAAACTGTTGATTTCATGCCGAACTACGATGGTTCACTTCAGGAACCTGTCGTACTTCCTTCTAAAATACCTAACCTTCTCGTTAACGGCTCGGCTGGTATTGCCGTTGGGATGGCGACAAATATTCCACCGCATAATTTAGGCGAAGTGGTTGATGGTTTAATTGTACTGATTGATAATCCGGAAGCTAGTATGGAAGAAGTTATGACCTGCATTAAGGGACCTGATTTTCCGACCGGAGCTAAAATCATGGGGCATGAGGGGATTCTTAAAGCCTATTCCACCGGCCGCGGCAGTATTAAAATGCGCTCATGTGCTAAAGTGGAGCCAATGAATAAGGGAAAAAACCGTATTGTTGTGACGGAAATCCCTTATCAGGTCAATAAGGCCCGAGTGATTGAGACTATTGCCGATCTTTCCCGGAATCGGATTATTGACGGTATTACGGCCCTGCGGGATGAATCAGACCGTAAAGGCATGCGTATTGTTATTGAACTCCGGGCAGATGTCAATCCGGATATCATTTTAAATAAACTTTATAAGCATACACAACTGCAGGAAACTTTTGGGGTCATTATGCTGGCGCTGGTAGACGGGCATCCCCGCGTGCTGACGCTGAAGGAAGTACTGCATTATTATTTGGATCACCAAAAGAGCGTCATTACGCGGCGATGCCGGTTTGAACTGGCAAAAGCCCTGGCTCGGGCCCATATTTTAGAAGGTCTGCTGATTGCGCTGGATCATATTGATGAAGTGATCAGGACGATCCGTGAATCCCAGACGGATGAAATAGCTAAGCAGGCGTTGATGAGCCGGTTTGGTCTCAGTGATAAGCAATCCGTAGCGATTCTCGATATGCGTCTGCGTCGTCTGACGGGCTTGGAACGCGAAAAAATTGAACAAGAATATAAGGAATTGGAAGAACGGATCGCGTACTTGCGCAGCGTATTGGCTGACGAAAATAAAGTTATGGAAATTGTTAAGACCGAACTTCTTGATGCGAAAAAGAAATTTTCTGATGAACGGCGTACGCAGATTGTAGCGGATTCGTCTGAATTTGCCGTGGAAGATATGATTCCTAACGAACGCATGATTTTGACGCTGACGCGGCGCGGTTATATGAAGCGCATTAACGCCAACGTGTATCATACACAGAACAAGGGCGGACGCGGTATTAAAGGAATGGGTACGAAGGATGAAGATGCAGTCAATCATTTGTTGTATACTTCGGCCTTGAATACGGTCTTGCTGTTTACTAATCTTGGGCGGGTATACCGCTTGAAGGCGTATGAAATTCCGGAAGCTAACAGCCGCAATTCCAAGGGATTTGCCGCAATCAATATTCTGCCGCTGGCAAATGGGGAAAAGGTCAACGCGCTTATCGATTTGGATCAAGTGGATCCGTCTATGAACCTCTTTATGGCGACAGAAAAGGGACTTGTAAAGAAAACGGAACTGCATGAATTTAAAAATGTGCGCCGCAACGGTCTTATTGCTATTTCTCTCATGGAGGGAGATCATTTGGCAAAGGTGCGTCTAACGACGGGCGATCAACCGATTATTCTGGCAACTAAGCTGGGGATGGCTATTTGCTTTAATGAAAGCGATGTCCGGCCCATGGGCCGCAATACCCGAGGCGTACGGGGGATTTCTCTTTCAGAAGGCGATATGGTTATCGGGGCAGATGTTCTGGCACCGGATTGCCAGGTTCTTACCATCAGTGAAGAAGGCTTTGGCAAACGAAATAATATGGATGCCTATAAGATTCAACTGCGTGGCGGTAAGGGTGTGAAGAATTTTAAAATCACACCTAAAACCGGCGATATTGTCGGCGCTGAAGTTGTGCATGGGGATCAGGAGCTTATGCTGATTACGTCTAACGGGATCGTTATCCGTACGGATATTGAAAGTATAGGAATCAAGAAAGGCCGCAACACGTCAGGTGTCAAAATCCAAAAACTGGAAGAAAACGACAAAGTGGCGGCCCTTGATACCATTACGATCGATGGGGTCGATGATGTGCCGGAAGAGGATTTGTTTAAGCCACAGCAGGAAACATAGTAGAATGAGCAGCTAAAAATTTGGCAACCGGCCGTCTGCATTTGGAATATATCCAGATGCGGAGGCCGGTTGCCTCTTTTGGCGTTGCCAATAAACATTAATAATCTCTATTAAGCTTGTTTTTTTATATACGGTGATCACATCTATATGATATGTATTGCTGCTTATAGATAGAAAAGATTGTTTTTTAGTGCGGACGAGCATGACAATGCGAGGTATTCTTTCGATTGAACGCAGAATTATAGGGGAAATATATGTTTTATTATTATGTGGTAAACTTATTTGTAAAATTCTCTTGACATACAGGGTGGTTTGCGATATACTAAACAAGCTGTTGGGGACGGAGCCCGTCAGGGCATCACTTCTCCCGCTTCTTCAAAAAAAGAAGTGCTTGACAAACTCTCATGAGTTTGGTAGAATAAGCAAGTCGTCGCAAGACGGCATGACCTTTGAAAACTGAACAATGCAATAATTGAATTGAACGCCAGAGTGCGAGGTCTTGAAAACATCAAGACGTCAACAAGAGTAAGTATGAACCAAAAA
>NZ_LEKT01000001.1 GCF_001045675.1 Megasphaera cerevisiae DSM 20462 | reverse complement strand
ATTCTGTATCCATGATTTCTAACGCACAAACCAGTGCCTCTGTGAAAATCCGCATAAACAGCTGCAATAATTTTGTTTCGCGTATGATCGCGGTATCGGATTCCTTTATTGTTTTGATAATTTCTGCTATAATATATTCCATGAGAAGACCTTCGGTTGTGATATATTTTGCTGGCTAGGCAATATATCTATTATCTAGGTCTTTTCTTTTTTTTGCAATATCTTACCGAGAACTATTTTACACTAAGTTGACCGGCAGCTGTAAACGGGTTGAGACTACATCAGCAATTTTAAAAATTGCTGTAAGATAGCTGTATTTCCCGGCCAGGCCGGAGAGGTTACCAGATTTCCATCCGTCATAGCTTCGGTAGGCTCCAGCGCAACATAAGTTCCGCCGGCAAGGGAGATATCCGGACCGACGGCCGGGTATGCTGTCAGCTTCCGGCCTTGCAGCACATTGGCGGCAGTTAATACCTGAATACCGTGGCAAATAGCTGCTACGGGCTTGTTATGCTGCATAAACCAGCGAGTAACGGCAATGATCGTCGGATCCAGGCGAATATATTCCGGGGCACGGCCTCCGGTGATGTAAAGGCCATCATACTCTTCGCATGTTATGGCACTCAAATCAGCGTTAAGCGTAAAAATATGACCTGGTTTTTCCGTATATGTTTGATCGCCAAGGAAATCATGAATCGCTGTTTTGATCGTATCACCGCTTTTTTTACCCGGGCAGACAACGGCAACATGCATTCCGACCATTTCCAGGGCTTGATAGGGTACCATGATTTCGTAATCCTCTACGAAATCTCCTGCCAGCATTAGTATGTTTTTCATGTAAGGGCCTCCTTTATAAATAATAGTAATAAATAATATGCTTTGAATTATATATAGACATCTATAGTATATCATGGAAAGGTACTACTTTTTTGTTCATTTTAGTATCTTGTATTTGATTGGGGCAATCTATTTTCTTTGAATTGGAAACAAACTGTCACTATATATGGTATAATAAAAAACAAAATATTATATATAGAAAGGAGAAGCAGTTTAGAAATCTGCTGAATATATGCTATGGTAAGTAAATATAACAACGCTTGCTTATATGAACAATGTGATTCGGCGGCATGCAAGGCCCAGGTCATCGTAGAGGAACATGAACGCCTTTCACCGCATCTGCTTTTTGAAATTATCCGCCGTGACGGCGAGGACGAATTAAACAGGACGACACGGTCACTTATTTTTTCAGCGCTGGCAGCCGGGATCACTATTTCTTTTTCTTTTTATTTTAAGGCCATTTTGACGATGTATCTGAACGGCGCACCCTGGGCGGATATGGTTACCAGTTTTGGATATGCAACTGGTTTTTTGGTCGTTATTTTAGGGCGCATGCAGCTTTTTACCGAAAATACGATAACGACAATGATCCCATTTTTTCACGATACGTCTTTTTCAAAATTCTTTCAGGTTATGAAACTGTGGGGAGTCGTCTTTTTCTTTAATTTGATCGGCACAGCCATTGCGGCATTTTTTTTATCCAATTCCTATTTTGTTACAACGGATGTGGCAACGTCACTGCATCAGATTGCCATGCATGTCATGGCAATGGAACCGGCTGTCAATATGATTCGAGGCATTCCTGCCGGTATATTGATTGCTGCCATTGTGTGGATGATGCCTATGTCTCAAGGTTTTAGCTTTTTCATGATTTTATGTTTTACTTATTTCATATCACTGGGAGGATTTTCACACGTTGTTGTCGGATCTTGTGAAGCGGCTTATGAAGTAATTCACGGCAACGCTTCTTTATTTGACTATTTTTTCCGATTTCTTCTGCCTACGGGCTTTGGCAATGTATTGGGCGGGACGTTTGTGTTTACGCTCCTGGTACGGGCTCAAGTTACGGCATATTATAAAAAAGAAAGCAAGGAATATCAGGAAAAAGTCATTGGACACTGACATAATTAACAGGCATAGGTAAAAACTGCCGGCTGTAAAAAGATAATAGGGAACACATGTTTGGCGACAAGCAGAGATCTCCTGACGAATAAATGTTCGCATAGGAGTTGATGTGACGCAGTACCGAGAATGCACAAAAAAACTGCTCGGGTGGTAAGAAAATTTAATCTGCTATGTAGTTATTGCAATGTATGCTATAATTTCATTGCTAAATACTCTATTTGGAGTATCTTATGGTGAAATTAATTTATTAGTTAAAAGAGGGAAATATGCTAAAAATAGGAAGAGAAACAGCAATCAGAATGGTTCAAAACTTACGAAACAAGAAAACGGGAAAATAATTAAAATAGGCATTTTTTCTCTTTTTATTTACTTCCGATAATTTAAAGTTATCGGAAGTAAATACCTCTATCTTTATATCTGGAAATGTATCTATTCAAAATAATGTAATTCAATATATAAAAACACGAATTACGCGTTATTTTCCTATTTCTTTTCTCTCGGATATTTTATTGATTATGTATAATAAAATATAAATGTACAGCGCAATTCTTAAGTATATACTTTTACGCATAACTTAAGAATTGCGCTGATTTTAGCATGAAATTTACTGGCATATCATGGTTTTAAACTAGCTGCTATTATATGTGTAATTCATAATATAGATCATTGTATTTTTTCAATATATGATACAGCCATGATTTCATCTGTTAATTCTTGTCCGATACCAGGTCGTTCAGGTACTTCATAATAACCATTTTGAGGTTGATAATCGTATTTGCAAGTTACAATATTACCTTCTAGCAGCGAAAAACGATGTGTTTCGTGGATGATGAAATTAGGAATAACGGCTTCCAGCTGCAGTGCCGCTGCGGTTGCAATTGGTCCGCCGCAGATATGTGGCTGTACACGAACATCGTAGACGTGTGCCATGTCGCATATCTTTTTACCTTCCGTAATACCGCCGCAGATCCCTTCGTCTGTATTAATTTTGACGACAACGGGCTGCCAGGTGGAAGTATCGGGAGCAAATTCTGTCTTTACGTTAATAATTTCAATGCTTATGATTTTCATTATGTATCCGCCTACCTCCAACCCATTTCTGTCCATGTGAAGCCCCGCGCTGTTTTCAGATAAGTTGGCAACCAGGAAACAAGTCCCCAGTACATGAAATTCATGGAAACGTAAAAATATACCAGGATCCAATAGTGGTAGTTCGTAATAAATACTTGTATTCGATCTTTGAGTGTTGAACCAGCTGCGGCAGCAAACTGCGTTGTTGCTTCCTGTTCCATTCCCTTTTTGATATACAGTAATTCTTGTGCATTAACATGCCCGCTTTGACTGGGAGTATCTGTCAGGTATAAATACATCAAGCCTAAGGGAATCAGCGTGAAAAGAATGGAAATGAGAAAACTGGATCTCCATCCCCAGACAGCTATAACCGCAGTAAATAAAGGCATAGCAAATGCCGGTGAAATAGATTGTCCGATGGTCCATCCAGCATTAGCGCGGCCCCGTTCATCAGGAGGAAACCAATTTTTGATAACTGCGCTTTGCATAGGATAATAAAATCCTTCTCCTATTCCCAAAATAGCTCGAGAAGCTAATAGAATACCAAAAGTTCCTGCAATACCTCCCACTGCCAAGGATAATATCCATACTAGTATTGAAATCAGCATGGTCCTTCGCGGTCCAATGTGATCACTGACAGGACACAAAATAAGATTTGCTATGCCGTATACTGCTAAGAAAACCGACATCATCAGCCCTATTTCAACGGGATGCCCTTTGAGTCCCATATCCAGTAAAAATTCTTCATTAGCGGCCAGGACGGAAACGTTTACCCGGTCTAAAAAAGCAACCATGATCCCTATGCACAAAACGGCAGCTATTACCAGTCGATGTTTTGAAGCTGCCTCTACCTGTTTCATAAAATACCTCCTCGTATAATTAAGATATATTCACGTATGCATTGCAGTATGTACACAAAAAAAACGTCATCCAGGTTCAGATGACGTTAATGAGCTTGCTATACCTAATGATCATCTGTCGTTATTTATAAAATAACGCTGGAATTAGCACCTTTCCTGTTGGATGGTTGCTGTAACTTCATCGGGCCAGTCCCTCTGTTACTCTTGATGAATATGTGAATGTCTGTTTAATATAATATACTGTTATAACTTTCCTGTCAATAACATAATAATATATGGTATGTGTCAATAGTTTCTCGGTAAATTTTTTGACCTTGATAATAGCGGGCTTTGCGGGCTTCGTTATGTTAGAAAACTACAGGTGTAGAAAAGTTTTGGATAACTTTCCTATGGCATTGCTGACATGCCCCTGATTGCGTATGCTTCCTCGATGAATTCCCACATGGGGCTGTATCGGTATCTTCTTCATTATCCGTCTCATTGTTCCTTTACATGTGCGGCTTATCGGTGCGGTAAAGCCTTTTTCCCAGATGGTGAAGGCGTTGTTTAGCTCTTTGTTTCGTATGGCCGTAATCACCTTGACCATGGCGGTTCCTCCTGCCTTGCTCCAATGACGCCCCTGTTTCTTCATTCGATAGCTATAAAGGCGGTGATTGCTCTCGCACGCTCCGATTCCTGCGGGCTGTACCTGCGGGGTTCTCATCGTTATGGGTTTCAGCGATTCTCAATTCCTTACTATATATTTCCGAATCTTCTCTACGTGAGCGGCTTCCTCCGTCGTTGCTGCCTGTGATTCGGCCGTATCCAGTAACACCCGCATTGTGTCTGCCTTGTACTCCCGCAAGGTCTTGCGTATTTCCTCCTGTAAAGCGGGTTCCACAAAATACAGCCGTTCTTTCAGCTTCCGGTTTACAGGATACCGGTCTAGCACCTGCTCATGTTGGCGACAGCCGATGACCATGCAATACCTTACCGAGAACTATTTTACACTAAGGATAATATATATTGAAAAAAATAGCATGTTTTTAAAATATATTTTAAAAATAACTATTTTAATTAATAATAAAATAGTTTATATAAAAAAAACTTTTATATTTTAGAAAACACATTGACATCTATTACATTGCGTGATATATTAATTTTATTACAAGTTATCTCAAATTGAGACGGCTTGTGATAAATATAATATACCTATCCATTTGGCAATGAGGCCTTCATATATTTGTGTATGAAGGCCTCATTTTAACTAAGATACGTTAAAACGTATTTTAGTTGCAGACAAAGGGAAAGATGCAAGGGAGAAATAGTATGAAGATGAAAAAAGTAGCATGTATGGCAGCTGCAGCGTTGGTCTGTAGCGGGGTTGCATTAGCCGATTCACAAGATACAACGACGTCATCAGGTTTCCATATAGATGGAGAGATCAAGCTTCGTTACCGCGTTGATACCAACAAGCACGATCAATTTGGTGATGGCACCCATAAGGGCCTGCGGGGAATTTTATTACTGAATATGACGCAGTCATTAGGGAAGAATGTTGATTTATATGCCCGGTATAGCTACCTTAATGCGCCGGATGAACTTATCAATAATTTTGGGGCTGATGTTGTGAACGATGGTAATAACCACTATTCCGCGCTGGATCAATATGGGATAGAATATAAAAATCATGATTGGAAATATGTCTTGGGGGCTCAAAACATATCGCTTGGTGCCACCGGCCTTTTATATGATGATAGTCGCTATTATGGCAAGCATATTTTCAATAATGGATTACAAGCCTTTGGCAAAATCGGATCTGTCGCAGTACAGTCGCTTATAGCTCGATCCAACTATGGTTCTGGACTGAATAATGATAATATTTATTATATGCATGGCAGCCTTCCTGTAAATCGCAGTACTTTTGGGTTTGGCTATGCGCGAGTCAACTACGGTGCCGACACAGCGGCAAGTCAGGTGGAAAATAAAGAAACGGGAATGAATTATTATACTGGTGATTTTAGCTATAATCTTACTAATACTCTTTTTTTTCACTCTGAATTTATTAAATCCTCGGCCGCGGATAACAACAAGGGAGTCAATCTTGTTCTTTTCCATAACTTTGATGCTAAAAACAACGGCGGCATTGCTTGGTTTCGTGTAGAAGGGCAAGCGGCTATCCAGCAGGAATCCCAGGGGAATATGACATATCAATGGGGTAATGCACAGGGAGTCGGCGTATTTTTCAATCATAAAATTAATAAGGACACGACGGTTTCAATAACAGATTTTAAAATGAAGCAAATTAAACGTCTTTCTGAAAAAAATCCTTCCGGAATGCCGGGAGATCAAAATACACTGCGGATTGACCTTTCTTATAAATTTTAATGCGTGAGTTGATACGGCTAATATAAAGCATTTAATTTTGTTAAATCATATATTACCTGAGGAGAAGATATTATGAATGGATATGTACATCCCGTAGACCAAAAATTACCATTGACGCAGACTTTCTTATATGGATTACAGCATGTATTAGCTATGTATGCCGGTGCGGTAGCAGTGCCTCTTATTTTGGCAAATGCATTAGGAATTGATACTGCTCACCTTATCAGTTTGATTAATGCGGATTTATTTACTTGTGGTATTGCAACGCTGATTCAAACACTGCTGGGCAGCAAGCTGCCGATTATTCAAGGTGTAACTTTTGCGTCCGTGACGCCAATGATTATGATTGGCAAGAACGGCGGATTGACGGATATATATGGTGCCGTTATTGTTTCCGGTTTGGTAGTCTTTTGCATTGCTCCGTATTTTAGTAAATTGATACGTTTTTTTCCTCCTGTAGTGACAGGTTCTGTTATTACAATTATCGGTATATCGCTGTTACCAGTGGCTGTTCGATGGGCCGGCGGCGGGAATCCGGCAGCAGAAAATTTTGGGGATATTTCTTCGCTTCTATTGGCATTGCTGGTTTTGGTTATTATTATAGTTATTTATCGGTGTTTTACTGGTTTTATGCGAAATATTTCTGTTTTATTAGGTCTGGTTGCGGGGACTGTTATTGCTGCATTACTGGGGCAGGTCAACTTCTCTGCTGTCGGGAATGCCGGATGGATTGGGATTACTACCCCATTCTTTTTTGGTTTTCCTACGTTCAGCATTTCAGCTATTGCTGCCATGATTTTGGTCATGTTAGTCGTAATGACAGAAACAACAGGTGATTTTATTGCAGTTGGCGAAATTGTGGATAAGAAAATTGATCGAAAAATATTGACACGCGGATTGCAGGCAGATGGTTTTTCGACATTTTTAGGTGGTATATTTAATGCTTTCCCCTATACCGCCTTTGCTCAAAATATCGGGCTTATCAGCTTAACTAATGTACGGAGCCGGTTTGTAGTAGCTGCATCAGGAGGACTTTTAGTTGCTATGGGGTTATTCCCAAAATTGGCGGCACTTATCGCCTCTATTCCTGCGCCGGTATTAGGTGGTGCGGGACTGGCAATGTTTGGCATGGTAGCTGCCAACGGCATTCGGACATTGGGAAAAGTGAATTTTGAAGGAACTTACAATGTGCTTATTGTAGGCGTTAGTTTGGCTATGGGATTGATTCCGATGGCAGTTCCCAACATTTATGCACATCTTACTGGCGCGCTGCAGGTTATTTTTAACAGTGGTATTACGGTGGGAAGTCTTACAGCAATCCTCTTAAATGCGGTTTTAAATAAAAATAATTCCCCTGTTCAGCAATGACATTCGAGGCAGCTATATTTTACATATAGTTGCCTTATGAAACGTTGGTTTATTAAAAAAAAACAAGAATGACAGTGTTTACACGCTGCTTTTCTTGTTTTTTTTAGCTAAATAATGGATGCAAATAGTTTGTTTTTTGTCCGTTCTGCTTCTGCTTTTACTTTTTCAATATCAATTGTCGTGAACTCTTTATGTCTTAAAAGCACGTTACCGTTTACAATGACCGTATCCACATCAAAACTATTAGAGGCATATGTCATCAGGGACATCATATCATTTTTGGGATACCAATGCAGACCATTACGATCCAGCAACGTAATGTCGGCCTTGCAGCCAGCTTCGAGTTTTCCTGCGTGCGTATAGCCCAAGCATTTTGCGCCGCCTTCTGTCAGGAGATTAATCGCTGTTTCTGCAGGAATCACTAGTGGGTCTAATGTATGAGCCTTATGAATGAAGGCCGCTAAATGCATTTCTTCGACAATATCCAAATTATTGTTGCTGGAAGCACCATCTGTCCCAAGACCGACAGTAATACCCTTTTCCAGCATTTTGGGAATTGGCGCAATACCACTGGCAAGCTTAAGGTTGCTGCCCGGATTATGGGCTACCCGGACGTGTTTTTGAGCCAGTATATCCAAGTCCTCATCATTGACCCAGACACAATGCGCAGCTAGGCAGCCGCAATCTAGCACTCCTAGCTCGTCCATTAAGGCAATCGGGGTTTTGCCATATTGTTTTTGGATATTTTCTATTTCTCCCTTTGTTTCGCACAAATGCGTATGGATTTCTGCACCCAATTCATGTGCCACATCCACAACCTGGCGGAGATAGTCAGGCGGGCATGTATACGGAGCATGAGGCCCCAGCATGATGGTAATGCGCCCATCAGCTTTTCCATTCCAAGTTTGATAGAAGGTTTTGCTTTCCTGCAATGCCTGTTGCGCATTTGGTGTAATGCCTGTCATTCCCCTGCATAAAGCAGCCCGGATCCCAGAATTTTCAACAGCTCTGGCCACATCATCCATGAAAAAATACATGTCGGCAAAGCTTGTCGTACCACAGCGGATCATTTCGGCAATACCGAGCATAGCTTGTGCATATACGATATCGCTATCTAGTTTATCTTCTGCCGGCCATATTTTCTTTTCCAGCCAGTCCATGAGCTGCATATCGTCCGCATAGCTGCGGAATACAGTCATGGCAATATGATTGTGTGTATTGACAAAACCGGGAAATGCAAGCATGTTATTGCCGTCGATGACTTCATCGTATGCTGCCGGCACCGGGTCCAGAGGAAAACCAATAATTAAATCATCTTTAATGGCAATGTTTTGGCTTTCTGTAATCTTGTGATCTCTATATATTCCTACGTTTTTAATTAATTTTTTCATGATGACAGCATCTCCTTTTGACTTAATCGATATTCAGGTATGTACGCTGTTCATCTGAAAGAGAATCTATCTTATACCCCATCGACTTTAATTTGATATTGGCAATCTCTGTGTCGATCGTATGAGGCAGTACATAGACATGATTTCCTAATTCTGCATGATGTTCTAATATGTATTTGGCTGCGAGTGCCTGAACGGCAAAAGATAAATCCATAATTTCTGCCGGATGACCGTCGCCTGCGGCCAGGTTGACCAGACGTCCTTCGGCGAGAAGATTGATAATATGACCGTTTGACAATTCATATCCCTCGATGTTATGACGTGCTTCAAAATGGCGAACCGCAAGTGTTTCTAATTCCGGCTTATTGATTTCCACATCAAAATGGCCGGCATTTGCCAAAACCACACCATCTTTCATGTTTTTCATGTGTTCGCCACGAATAACATCCTTATCCCCCGTTAGCGTGACGAAAATATCCCCTGTCTTTGCGGCTTCTTCCATTGGCAATACCTCAAAGCCGTCAAAAACAGCCTCGATTGCCTTAATAGGGTCAACTTCTGTTACGATGACGTGAGCTCCCAGGCCCTTTGCACGCATGGCGCAGCCACGGCCGCACCAGCCATAGCCGGCAATAACGACACGTTTTCCGACCACCGTCAGGTTTGTCGTACGCATAATGCCGTCCCAAGTGGACTGACCGGTACCATACCGATTATCAAATAAATATTTGCAGTAAGAATCATTGGCCGCGATCATGGGAAATTTCAGCTTTCCGGCTTTATCAAGGCCATGGAGCCTGTTGACACCCGTTGTTGTTTCTTCTGTGCCGCCGAGCAGATGTTCCATTGCGTCTGCCCGTGTTGTATGAAGCAGATTGACTTGATCGCCGCCGTCATCAATAATAATATCGGGATGATGATCCAGGGATTTATTCAAAAAGCTGAAATATTCTTCATCTGTGGCACCATACCAGGCATATACTGTCAGACCATCTTCTACAAGGGCGGCAGCCACATCATCCTGTGTCGATAAAGGATTGCTTCCCGTTACGATGACACGTGCGCCAGCACGATGCAATACTTTTGCAAGATACGCTGTTTTAGCTTCCAGATGAACGCTGACGCAGACTGTTTTGCCCTTAAAAGTTTGCTGTTTTTTTAATGTATCTCCAATTGAATTGAGGGCTGGCATATAATGATCGACCCAGCTGATCTTTTCATGACCGCTTTTGGCTAAATTGATATTGCGAATAATAGATTCCATAACGCTAAAACCTCCATATTAAATAAATTGGTGAAAAAATAAGTCGATATGTGTATCATCAGGATGCATGATAAGCCCCTTTTCAGTGATGATAGCTTGAATGTTTTCGTGGGGTGTTACATCAAAGGCTGGGTTGAATACGGGCGCATCTGAAAGGGCCGTGGGTACGCCCTGCAAAAACCGGACTTCATCATGATTTCTCTCTTCGATAGGAATCTGATCCCCTGTGGCAAGAGAAATGTCAAAAGTAGATACAGGTGCTACCACATAAAAAGGAATGCCATGTTCCTTGGCCAGAATAGATACACCGTATGTGCCTATTTTGTTAGCCGTATCACCGTTATGGGTGATGCGGTCGGCTCCGACAAGAACGGCATCGACTTTTTTTGTCTTCATTACCCAGGCGGCCATGTTGTCTGATATAAGCGTGACGGGAATATGGTCGTCCATGAGCTCTGTTACAGTGAGACGCGCACCCTGAAGCAACGGTCTGGTTTCATCAGCATATACCATGCGGATGAGGTGATGTTTATGCAGTGCCCGTATGACTCCCAGGGCGGTACCAATACCGGCAGTAGCGAGTGCTCCCGCATTGCAGTGTGTGAGAATGGTAAGCGGCGTTCCTTTTTTTGCTAGTGCAGCTGCACCGCACTCTGCCATGGCTGTATTGACTTCGATATCCTCTGTATGAATTTGCACCGCTAAGGCTTTCA
The DNA here is from genome assembly GCF_001045675.1 of Megasphaera cerevisiae DSM 20462. Taxonomy (GTDB): domain Bacteria; phylum Bacillota; class Negativicutes; order Veillonellales; family Megasphaeraceae; genus Megasphaera; species Megasphaera cerevisiae. Next base: position 143,503 of record NZ_LEKT01000001.1, on the reverse strand, counting down.
AAGCAGAAATTACGTCTGGGATTGCCGCCTTTTCCAGAGAACGGCCCTTTTTCAGCATTCGGTCTAACGCCCAATGAAGGTTGACGGCTGTAGGCCGTGATGCGTCTAGAGCATTACAAATCGGGATAAGCTGCTCCCATAGTTTGGCAACGGTCAGATCCTTTTGACGAGCTGCTATGTTTTGTGCAGCCAGCACGACTCCGTATGCTGCGGCAACGCCGATCGCTGGAGCTCCTCGTACGGACAGAATGGAAATAGCGCGGCATACATCCTGCCATCGGGTGCAGCATATATATACTTCTCTTGACGGAAGTTTTGTTTGGTCCAATAGGATCAGCTGGTCATTTTGCCAGCGCAGCGTTTCCATTATACCGTAAAACCGCCGTAATCTTTTAATGTATGGCGGCAGTCACAATCTGTATCCTGATATATTTCGATTGTTTTCATAATCAGCGCGCGCAGGCGCTGAGAATTTTGTGCCATGCATTCTAATACTTCCGAATGGGTCAGCGGTGTCGGTGAGATGCCAGCCGCAAAATTGGTGATCATAGAAACGGTAGCATAGCAAATTTCTGCTTCCCGTGCCAGGCAAACTTCAGGCACGTTTGTCATGCCGACCAGATCACCGCCTAATTTTTCAAACATTTTAATTTCAGCCGGCGTTTCAAAGCGGGGGCCTTCCGTGCAGACATACGTACCAGTGGGATGTATGTCATAATTCTCCAGCAGCGTTCCTGCATCTGTAATTGTCTTACGCAAGGTTTGGCAGTATGGTGACGTCATATCAACATGGACTACACCGTTTTCGCCTCCATCAAAAAAGGAGGTGTGACGAAGTTTAGTGAAGTCAAGAAATTGATCCGGCAGGACAAATTCATTGGGTTTATAATCAGGATTTAAAGATCCGACCGCCGTTGTAGCTAAAATGGCAGTGACACCAAGACGCTTTAATCCTAAAATATTAGCCCGATAATTGATCAAATGCGGTGGAATAGAATGTGTTTTTCCGTGGCGCGGAAGAAAAACAATGTCCTTTCCCTTATAGGCTCCTTTTACATAATGGATCGTGCCATAAAAGGTGTCCATATATCCGTCATGAATATGATCAAGCAATTTCAAATCACAAACACCGGTACCGCCGATAATTGCAATCAATCCCATGATTATCTCACTCCTTTTAGTTGTGTTGAAATAATTGCACTAATTCATCATGACTGATGATATATTTGGCGCCGCAGTAATGGCAGGTCATTTCAACCTGCGGGTCTTTAAGCAAGTCTTTTTTGTCTTGCTCACACAGTGACAATAGTACATTTTCAATTCGTTTACGGGAACAAGTGCATTGCCAGTATGCATTTTGACGAAATAATTCTTTGTAATGCATACCGCTTAAAATAATATCGATCAGCCCTTCCCCTTCCAGGTGATTGCGAAGATATGTCGTAATAGGACCGATTTGTGTAATGTTAGCTTCAATACGGGATAAATCTTCATCTGTTGCACCGGGAAGGGCTTGGACAAGAAAGCCGCCAGACGCTGCAATCGTATAATCCCTCTCGACAAGAACACCCAAGCTTACTGTAGAAAAAATTTGTTCTGAGGTTAATAGATAATATGCTAAATCTTCGGCAATTTCACCGGATACCAGATCAGACTGACTAGTATATGTGGTTTTTTCGGGAGTGAAGCGAGTGATAGTTACTTGACCATGCGGGCCTACTGCTCCGCCTACATCCAGCTTTCCGTTTGGTTTGAGCGGTATATCCAATGATGGATTATCTACGTAGCCGCGCACCTTGTTGGTATCGAAGGCGTCGGCATGGACGGTGCCTAACGGCCCGTCACCGCTGAAACGCAGAGATACGCCCTCGTGATTTTTATAGTCACCGGCCAAAAGTAAAGCACCTGTCATGGTGCGTCCTAAAGCAGCGCTGGCTACGGGGGATAAATGATGATGCTGTCTCGCCGTTTCGGTTATGTTGCGAGTCAGCGCAATGGAAACGCGAATTAATTCATCACATGTGTAATGGATGATTTTATCTTCAAGTTGCATAATGGCAATATTTCCTTATCATATATTTTGAATTTATTATAGAAAAAACCATAAAACTGACAAATTATAATTGTAGTCTCTATATGTGAATCTAATTATCATTATACTACAGATAGGCATCCCTATCCAGTATGTATGCTGGTATTATAGGTGTTGGTAAAAGGGAAAGCAGGATTTTTGTTTCTTTTATGGAATATATACACTAATCGATATTGAATCTGATCGAGTAACAAAAGGAGGTAATTATGGTCAATACTAAGAAAAAACGAAAAAAAAATGAAGATACATTAGTCGTTATTCCGCAAACTATGGCCTTACCTGAGTATGATGGGGAGGAAGATCCGGAGGTTCCCTATTTGGCCTCTGATATGTATAAGCGCATTGTTATGCTGATTCATGATTTTGAGGCGGATATGCCCGAGGATCTTCAAGCTGGCGGACGTCTTGTTTCATCCGGTAATATTACCTTCAGCATACAAGATGTAGGCTATTGGGATCCGAATATGATCGTTTTTTACGGAGAATTATCAGATGGTTCTAAGGTGGAGCTGGTACAGCATTTATCACAGGTGAATTTGCTTCTCGTAGCAGTGAAACGATCAGATCCGGAAACCCCGCGCCGTGTTATTGGATTTAACGTGCAGGATAATGAGGCAGATGGAACAGAAGAGCCACCACTGACAGAAATGGAAACCGCACCTTGACGCGTAAATATATCGGGGCAGCGATGACTTGCGAAAAAATTCACAGGTCAATGCTGCCCCGATGTATAGACTATTAAAGTTCTTTTATCAGATTTACCATTTCAATAGCGCTTGTTGCCACATCAAAGCCTTTATTGCCTGCTTTGGTGCCGGCGCGTTCGATGGCCTGTTCGATATTCTCCGTTGTAATTACACCAAACATGATGGGAATTCCTGTTTTCAGTGATGCCTGAGCAATACCCTTAGCCGCTTCGTTGCATACAAGATCATAGTGGCTTGTTGCGCCGCGGATAACGGCACCGAGGCAGATTACGGCGTCATATTTACCGGATTCAGCCATTTTTTGAGCGATCAGGGGAATTTCAAAGGCTCCCGGAACCCAGGCTGTCGTAACAGCATCATCCGCTACGCCATGACGATGCAGCGCATCATAGGCACCGCCTAGCAGGCGGCTGCAAATAAATTCATTGAAACGGGCAACGACAATACCAAATTTGGAACCAGAACCTATTAATTTTCCTTCTTTAATCTGTGTCATATGAATACTCTCCTATTCTGAAATACAATTTAGAATCCATTTTCCAGTAGTGTTTCCAAGGTAAGTTTACGGCAACCTTGCTGGGTATATTCTACTGTAAAGTTATGGACATATTTTCCTATTACATCTGTTTCCAAGTTGACGCCAGCGCCAGCCTGTTTCGTGGGAAGGGTTGTATTTTCCATCGTGTGAGGGATAATGGAAACAGAAAAAGCATGATCGACTACGGAGACAACTGTCAGGCTGATGCCGTCGATGGCTATGGATCCCTTTTGTACAATAAAAGGCTGTAATTCTCCGGAAATGGCAATGGTAATAACTCTGGCGATCCCATCAGAGGCAATGCGTGAAATATGTCCTACCTCGTCTACATGGCCGCTTACGATGTGTCCGCCAAGCCGACCGCCAAGCTGCATTGCCCGCTCTAAATTGACAGGAGAACCATTTTTTAAATTGTTCAGCGAAGAACGGCGCATTGTTTCATGCATCACATCTGCTGTAAAGCTTGTATCTGCTAAAGCTGTTACGGTAAGGCATACACCGTTAACGGCAATGCTGTCACCTATCTGTGTGCCTTCCAATACTTTTCTTGCCTGAATCGTGAGCTTGATAGAATCAGGGCGGCGGTCCATCTGACTAATCGTACCCAATTCTTCAATGATGCCAGTGAACATAAGCACCCTCCCTGTTGGCATTATATGCCCGAATTAAAATATTATTCTCGCAAATCTCTGCAGAATCATATACAAGGGGCATGCATTCATCCAAGTTATCTACGCCGTACCCCCCTACCGAAGGCATTGCCAGACTCCCCCCGATAATTTTACTTCCCAGGAACGCATAAATCTTATCGACAAGATGATAATCAAAAAAACTTCCTTGCACAGTACTGCCGCCCTCGACAAGAATACTTTGCAAGCCGATCTGGCCTAAAAGCTCAATGGCTGCCGGCAGATCAATACGGTTATTTTTATGCAGAGGTGCCAGCAGCACTTGTATTCCTTCGTTTTTTAACGTACGCATTTTTTCGACGGGACAAAGAGATGTGGTTATGATAATAGTTTGTGTGGATGTATCTGTTACAACAAGGGAAGACATGGGAATTCGCCCTTGAGAATCAAGAATAATGCGTACTGGCTGATGCGGTATTTCATGGGTTTCTCTTTTTATGCGGCATGTCAGCAATGGATTATCTTCCAGTACGGTATTGATGCCGACCAATATGCCATCGTAAATAGAACGAAGATAATGGCCGTACTGCCGGGCCCAACTGTTGGTAATCCATTGAGAATTACCAGTGCGGGAGGCAACACAGCCGTCCAGACTTTGTGCCAGCTTGGCTGCTATGAAAGGCTTCTTGACCATCATGTTTTTGATAAATACTTCGTTTAATTTAGCAGCTTCCTTGGAAAGGAGCCCTACTTCCACGGAAATGCCGGCCTGTCGTAAAATAGCAGCCCCTTTTCCTGATACCAGCGGATTGGGGTCAAGCATGGCAATGACTACCTTACCTACCTCATTTTTAGCTAATGTGCGGGCACACGGCGGGGTTCTCCCATAATGAGCACATGGTTCCAGTGTAACATAAACTGTTGCTCCTTTTGCCTGGTTGCCAGCTTCCTTCAATGCCCAAACTTCGGCATGAGGCGTTCCTGCTTTGTGATGATATCCCGTTCCGACGATGTTTCCGTCCTTAACAATTACACAGCCTACCGCTGGATTCGGAGATGTATAGCCTAATCCAAGCTTGGCTAGTGCCAGTGCTTTTTTCATATAATCTACCGGTTCCAATTCGTTCATTCCTTTCCTGATAGATTTGATGGTATGGAAATAAATAAAAAAAGGCTAACGGTTTTACATACCATAGCCTTTTGAGCGCAACAAAATAAAACATGCGTCTTTTCCCATCCAGACTGTACTGTCGGTACCGAAATCTCATCGGTTCAGCCTCATTACTGAGGGTAGCGGACTATAACCGCCGGTCAGGAATTGAAAGCAATGCTTTCTCACCTAGCCCCAAAGACCATCATTCACTATATTTCAAATATGATTTTATCACAACCATGCATAAATAACAAGTGAAAATTAAAACATGGAGGAACTGTACTTTTAGTTGAATAGCCAACCGGAGATATGACTTAGCGTAATGCGGAGATCGCTGCCCGGCGATCTTCTGCGCCGAAAATAGCACTGCCAGCAACGAGAAAATCAGCTCCGGCTTTTTTGACTGCCTGTACGGTATTGCTATTGATACCTCCGTCTACTTCAATAACGGCCTGTATATTGCCAGCTTCAAGCAGCATTTTTTTTGCTGCTGCAATTTTATTCAGCGCATATGGAATAAATTTTTGTCCGCCGAATCCAGGATTGACACTCATAATAAGTATCATATCCAGTTGGTCAGCCAGGCACGACAAAGTGTCTACCGGCGTAGCTGGATTGAGTGCAATACCACCCTTCATTCCTGCTTCGTGGATTTGCTGGAGCAGACGGTCCAGATGGACGCATGCTTCCTGATGGACGGTTACATACTGGACTCCGGCCTTGGCCAGATCGGCAACATACGTTTCCGGATGTTCGACCATCAGATGTGCGTCGAAAGGCAGTACGGTGCAGCTGCGCAAAGAGGCAATCACCGGCGTGCCAAAGGTAAGATTGGGAACAAAATGACCATCCATAAGATCCAGATGTATGCAATCTGCTCCTTTTTGTTCTACATCCTGGATTTCTTCAGCCAAACGTGAAAAATCTGCGGATAAAATTGAAGGACAAATCGTTGCCATGCTTATCGTTTCCTTTCTGCAATAGAAGATATAATCTTGCAATATGTTTCATACCGCTCTTTTTGTATTTTTCCTTCCGCAACAGCAGTCTTGACCGCGCAGCCGGGTTCTGACAGGTGAAGGCATGAAGAAAAGCGGCATATACCTCCGCAAGAAGCCATATCCGGCAAAAGAGACAATACATCCCGCGGCTGCAGATGTTCAAAATCAAGAGAACTGAATCCAGGTGTATCCACTACATATGTATCTCTGTCCAGTTTCATGATTTCAGAATGTCGAGTTGTATGACGTCCCCTTTGTATTTTATTGCTAATGGAGCCGATGGATAAATCATCTCGATTTAATATTCTGGATAACAAGCTGGATTTACCTACGCCGGAAGGTCCAGAAAAAGCAGTCATTCGATGTGTCAAAAGAGCCTGAATCGCTGCTATTCCCTCTCCTGTTTTAGCTGATACAAGATAGACCTCATAACCGCAGCGAGTGTAAAAATCGTGGTAGGCTTCTGCGGCAGCACGATCTAAATCACATTTATTAAAGCACAATTTAGGATGAATACCGCCATATTCACAGGTCATAAGAATTTTATCAATCAAAAAACGATTCGGATCTGGTGATTTTGCTGCCATGATGACAAACATTTCATCAATATTAGCAACTGCCGGGCGGCGAATTGAATTCCGCCGTAGCAGCAACTGCTCGATGATTCCTTTATAACTACCCAATAATGTAATCATCAGTTCATCGCCTACCAAAATTTTTTGTTTTAATTTGCCCCTGCGGCGGCATTCTACCAAATCATGTTCTCCGATGTCCACATAGTAATACCCATTGTAATTCTTGATGACACGTCCCTTTATCATAATCCTCCCTGCGTATTATACATATTGATCCTGAACTAAAGAATTGTTGATATATACTTTTACCCGGGTTTTGCCCGTACCGGTAATATTTTTTGTAATACTGTCCCCGCCAGATTGATTCCGGTCATACACTACGCGAGATCCGTTGTCATCCGTGACAACGATCTGGACATGCTGGCTTGATGCGCCTGAGGGAACGCTGATATTGACGGTTCCATAATGTGGTGTTCCGGCAGGTTCCTGATTATTGGCGTTGCTGTCAGCAGCTGAGGATGTGTTTTCAGGATATTCAACTGTCAAATCAATAATATTTCCTGATCGCGGGGCCTGTAAAGTAACTTTGGCATGCGCATTATCCTTCGCAGCATTCAGATTGGAAATGGTGCCTATCGTATAGCCAGCTCCTTCCAGTTCTTTAATTGCAGCATCCAGGTTCATGCCGATTGTATTGGGAACGGTGTTTTTAGCTGCCGTGTCTTCACTTTCATTTTTTCGGCATACTACGACATCAACGGCAGTTCCTTTTTCTACCTTATTAGGGGAGACGGGACTTTGGCTGATAATTTTACCATTTGCGTAAGTATCGCTTTCCTTATATCGAATATGTCCGATAGATAAGCCGATTTCCTTTAATTTTTTTCCTGCTTCTTCCAGTGTTAAATCCCGCAGATCTGGAATCAGTACTTCCGAACCCTGATTTCCTTTACTGACAGTCAGATAAATAGTCCGATTGGCCTTAACGACAGAGCCACCCGAAGGAGTTTGAGCAATTACTTCACCAACAGGAACTTCACTGCTTTCCATTTCCTTGACAGATACATCAAGGTTTTCTTTGATCAATATTTTTTTTGCAATTTCCACTTGTTTGCCCGTCACATCCGGCACGGTAATATTTTCGGTACTCCAAAAATTTCCGAAAGAAAAAAATGCCCACATGAAAGCAATGACAAAGACGCCAGACATGCCAATAATAATCGTTTTTTTCGAATGGCTGCTGACAGAATCCATAAATCGAGTGAAAATATTTTTTTTCTTTTTTTCTTCTTGTTCTTTAAGAGGCGGTAATTTTTGTGTCGAAAAATTATTTTTAATAATCGGCATAGCCCCTTTATTAGTATTGACAAAGCCTTGGGAAAGGCGCAGCTCGGACATCATTTCACTAATCGACTGAAAACGATCATCTGGATTTTTGGCCATCGCTTTTAAAATGCATTGTTCCACAAGCCGGGGAATACGGCGATTGTATTTGGTAGGCAATGGAATATCGTCCTGAACATGCTGCAGGGCGACACTGATGGCAGTATCGCCTTCGAAAGGAACTATGCCAGTCATCATTTCATACATAACAATGCCCAACGAATAAATATCGGTCCGCTCGTCAATCTTTCCGCCGCTGGCTTGTTCCGGTGAAAAATAATGAACAGAACCAAGAATTGCATTATCTTCCTTATTTGTTGCACTTGAATTTATTGCCCGGGCAATACCGAAATCGGCTACCTTAATACGCCCGGTCTCCGTTACGAGAATATTGTGAGGCTTGATATCACAGTGAACAATTCCATTGCGATGAGCATTTTCCAAGGCTTCTCCAATATCAAAAGCGATCTGAATGGATGTATTAATAGGTAAATGCCCATGCTTTTCAATATATTCTTTTAATGTTTCACCGCGCACATATTCCATGACGATATAATGCACGTTTTCGTCGTAACCGACGTCATATATGTTTACGATATTAGGATGGGATAACTTAGCGGCAGCTTGTGCTTCCAAACGAAAACGGACAACGAAGTCATGATCGTCTCCATATTTTGCGTGCAGAATTTTTACGGCTACAATTCGATCCAGCAAGATATCCTGCGCTTTATATACGCTTGCCATGCCGCCAGTCCCGACTTTTTCTAATATCTTATATCTATTGTCTAGGATATGACCAATCATTTTTAGATTTTCCACCACTTTCACAGTAGTAACCCGATTATATGGTTGTTAAAATTGCAGTAACATTATCCTTAGCGCCATTTTGATAAACGCGTGTAAAGAGATCATTGATAATATCCCGTTCTGTACGGTCATAAGCCCCTATGGCATCGCTTAATTCCTGTTTATCCAAAAACGATGTCAATCCATCCGAACAAAGAAGTATGCGATCTCCCGGCTGAATCTGAAAAGCACCGCTGTCTACTAACAGGTTTTCGTCGACACCAACAGCTCGCGTCAGTACATGGCGCTGTGGGTGTTCTTTGGCTTCGTTCTGCGTGATTTTTCTTTTCTCCAATAAGACTTGAACAATCGTGTGATCTACAGAGATTTGTTTAAGTTCACCACTACGGTATAAATAAATACGGCTATCACCGACATGCCCCCAAAAAGCATACTGACGGGCCAACGTAACGATGGAAATGGTCGTCCCCATTCCTTTTAGGGATGGATCGATCATCGTTTTGCTGAGAATGCAGGAATTAGCATATTGAATTGCTTTTTCCAGCTGTACCGGTGCAGCAAATGTGAAATTTTTAAAATAGTAGGCAATTGCTTCAACGGCCGTTTTACTGGCAATTTCTCCCCCTACGTAACCGCCCATGCCATCGGCTACAGCAAGTACATTCTTTTCACAGCCGATGTAAAAAGAATCTTCATTTACTTTTCGTACCAGGCCGATCTTGGATTCACCGTATGTACCCAAATTCCCACGTCCTCTCACGGTGCTTTATGTTATAAGTACACATAATTCATATCATATTACATAGCACATGTCAAATGTTTTTACGCTGTATTCGCAATTGACCGCAGGCGGCCTGAATTTTACTACCCATTTCCTTACGAAGCGTTATATTAATATTATGATTTTGCAAATATGTTATAAAATTAGTGATTTCCGATGACGAAGGGCGGTGTAGGCCAACATCATAATTATCGTTGATGGGAATGGCATTGATTAAAATATTTTTTCCCGACATAAGCTGAGCAAGTTGTCTGGCACAGACGGCAGTGCAATTGAAGTCCTTAATTAAAATATATTCAAAGGTGACTTTACGCCCCGTTTGATTAAAATAATGTCCTGCCGCCGTTAAGACGTCTTCTAGTGGATATGTATCGGTAATCGGCATAATGCGACGGCGAAGCTCATTTGTCGGTGCATGCAGGGAAATTGCCAGCGTAATGGGAAGTCCCTCTTTTGCCAGCTCATACATAGGCGGGACAATTCCTGATGTAGATAAGGTGATATTACGATAGCCCAGATAAAAAGTATCTTTTTCATGAATCAGGCGCATAAAAGAAAGAACATTATCATAGTTGAGCAAGGGTTCTCCGGTTCCCATAATGACAATGGAGTGCAGATCTGGTGTCACATATTTTTTGAAAGCTAAAATTTGTGAGATCATTTCACCTGCCGTGAGATTACGAATAAAGCCATTTTTGGCAGAGGCGCAGAAGGCACAGTTTACAGCACAGCCTACTTGAGAGGATATACAGATAGAATTACCATAATTATGCATCATTAATACGGTTTCGACAGTATTACCGTCGCGAAAACCTAGTAAAATCTTTACTGTTTGTCTGTCCGGAGATTCTTGCCTGGAAATGATTTTTGGAAAGTGGAAAGGCAATTCTTTTTCAAGAAGAATTCTGTCAGCTTTAGGCAGTAGCGGCATGTCGTTCCAGTCAAAAATAAACTGCTTATAAATATAATGAAAAATTTGATCGGCCCGGAACTTTTTTATGCCTTTATCTATAAGAAAAGACTGTAGTTCTACCTTGGTCATGTCAAAAATATTTGCCATGTATTATTCTCCTTTTTTCATGCGGGCAATAAAGAAGCCATCCATTTGATCACGTTGTGGAAGAAGCTGGATAAACGGACCATTTTGAGCAATATTGCAATACGCACAGGCATTTTCGATATAAAATTCGGGATGATCCCGAAGGAATGCATTAACAATCTTTGCATTTTCATCATTGTTTATCGTGCAGGTACTATAAATCAAAATACCGCCCGGTTTCACACATTGGGAAGCATTTTCCAATATGCGGTGCTGCAGCGCAGGAAGAGTCCGAAGGTCACTAGGGGTTTTGCGCCATCGCAAATCGATTTTATGACGCAGAACGCCAAGACCAGAACAAGGTGCATCGACAAGTACCCGGTCTGCTTTTTCGGCATACGACTGGCCAATAGTGCAAGCGTTTTGAAGAAGGGGGCGGACATTGTCAAGCCCCAGTCGTTTGGCATTGCCTTCGATCAGTTTTAGCTTGTGATCATAGATATCTCCCCCGTATACTATGCATGACGAACCGCCAAGCGCCGCTATATGCGTTGTTTTCCCTCCTGGAGCCGCGCATACGTCAAATACCATGTCATGAGGATGCGGATCCACTACATGCGCTACAAGTTGGGATGGTTCATCTTGAATGATCGCCAATCCCTGCTCGAGAACGCCGAGATGATCAATACCGGGCATGTCTCGGATATAAATGGCTTCGGGAGAATAAATTCCGGCTTCTGCTGTAATACCTTTTTGACTAAGTATTTTTATTAAATCAGCCCGATTGATTTTGAGGGTATTCGTACGCAGGCATAAATCGGGAATTTGATCAAAATATTGACAGAGCGTGACAGTGTCTTCTTGACCATATTCATGAATCCATTTATCAACAAGCCATTCCTGCTGATGATATGTCAAAGATATGTGGAGACGCGGATTTTCTTCCAGACTGGGAATCGTAAATTCCTGCTGATGCCGAATACTATTACGAAGCATGGCGTTGACAAATTTAGCCATTCCCTTATTGCCGAAATGCGTTGCCAGCTTAACGGATTCGTTACAGGCTGCCGATTCGGGAACCTTTGTCATTCCGAAAATCTGATATAATCCGAGGCGAATGATCGCAAGACATACGGGATCTAATTTGTTGAGTTTTCGCGTACTAAGCTGAGAAATAATCCAGTCCAAATAATTGAGATTACGCAATGCTCCATAAACAAGTTCTGTATAGAAACGGCGATCTCTATCTGTAAATTTATATTTTTGAATCGTTTGAGAGACGATTATATTACTGTATCCATCATCTTTACATATGGTAAGTAGACTGTGAAAGGCAATTTCACGTACGTTCATATTCTTCTCCTGTAATGGTAGTCAAAAGATTGCGCAGTGCCGTAATATCCACATCTGTATTTAAGCACGGCCCGTTGGGACGCGAATTTAAAAGGCCTAAAACCGGCAGCGGCATGACATCTTCCATACCGCTGATAAGGTCCCGTTCGCAGGCAATGGCGATAATTGCCTTGGGATGATTTTGCTGGATAATCTGCCGGGCCAGCGTTCCACCTGTTGCGACGGCCAGCGATGTATGCATGGATCGGGTTACAGTCAGCAATGTACCGATAGGACAATGGCCGCATTGGCGGCAGTTGCTGACATCTCTGGTAATTTTATGCGGACATTTATCCCATTGCAGGCAATGTGGTACCAGCACTAAAATGGATTCAGGCGCAATTTGTATTTTTTTTTGCAGCACAAGACGGTTCATGACATGTATATACGCATGACATACGGCCTGTGTATAACCCATCCATTTACCTATCAATTTTACGGCAGGAAATAAATACTGCAGATAATAAAGCAACAAAACAGAGCAATTTCGTATTTTGAAAGAAGCGCTTATGCAAATTAATAATAAAGCGTACAGCATACCAAGGACAATCATCAAAACAAGCAAGGCCAGGCGGATTACCGGAGTCAATTCAGGTACATAAAAGAGAAGTCCAGGTTCTATTAGTTTATACAATAGAAACAGAATCAGGATGATACAGGCTGCAGCAGTTCCGCTCATGCTTAGAAATAATAATGTCTGCTTTGTTATCTTTTTCAAGGCCGTACTCCTATAATATATCACCGACAGTAATCGTATTCCCTTGCAGAAATTGTGCAGTTGTCATACGGTTGCGGCTTTCGGGCTGGACTTCTCTGATGCATAACGCATTTTCCCCCGTCTGTACCGTGATTTGCTTTTTTGTTACATGGATTACTGTTCCTGGGGCAGAATCTGTACCGGGAACAACATCAGCGAACCATATTTTCAGTCGCTTACCTTTAAAAAAGGTATAGGCACCCGGCTGTGGGTCCAGTGTTCGTATAAGCCTTTCAATGACTGCGGCTTTTTGGGACCAATTGATTTCTGCCATTTCTTTTTCAATTTTAGATGTATACGTCGCATCTGCTTCTTTCTGTGTTTCAGCTTGAGCTATGCAAGCCGGCAAATGTTCCAAGACTGTCAGTAATGTCGAAGCTCCCAATGTTGAGAGCTTATGGAACAGTGAGGCTGTTGTTTCCTTGGGATCCAGAACCAATTCAGATTTTTTTAACATGGGGCCGGTGTCCATTCCCTCATCAAGCTGCATGATGGTAACTCCGCTCTTGGGGTCACCATTTTTGATTGCATATTGTATGGGGGCGGCGCCTCGATATTTAGGAAGGAGAGAGCCATGCACGTTCAAGCAGCCATATGGGGGAATATCCAGTACTGCCTTAGGCAATATTTTTCCATAGGCAATAACAACAATTACATCGGGATGCAGAGCCGTTATTCGTTGAATAACTTCTTCATCTCGTATCTTTTGAGGCTGAAATACGGTCAGTCCCAGAGAAATAGCCTTCTCTTTTACTGGTGAAAAAGAAATTTTTTTCCCGCGCCCTTGCTGTTTATCCGGCTGCGTAAAAACAGCAGCTATGTCATATCCGGCATCATATATTTCCTGCAGCGAGGGAACCGAAAAATCCGGTGTGCCCATGAAAATAATCCGCATTTTTTTCATTATTCTGTCACTCTCCGAAGATTTTCTGCCTTTTCAATAAATAGTGTTCCATATAAATGATCAATTTCATGTTGGAAAATACGGGCCAGGAATCCCTCCGGTTCATAATAAACAACTTTTCCGCGGCGGTTTAGTGCTTTGACCTTGATTTTTTTATATCGTTCAACGCTTCCGTAGTAGCCTGGAATACTTAAACAGCCTTCGGTACCGATCTCCATTTCTTCGGACGTTGTGATGATTTCAGGATTAATCAATTCTATCAGTCCATTGCCGTCATCCAGCACAATCAACTGCAGGGATTTATTTACCTGCGGCGCTGCCAATCCTACACCTTCCGCCGCATACATCGTTTCAGCCATATCATCTAATAATTTTTTTGTATGTTTTGTAATCGCCGGTACAGGTTTTGCTGTTTCTTTTAAAACGGGTGCACCAGCTTCTATAATTTTTAATATTGCCAATTTCTTCACCTCATATGCAAACAGTGAATCTTAAACTGAAAAATTCATCTATGCTATTATATAACACATTTCTCAAATATGCTATAACTAAGAATATTTAAGCCCCGTCAGAATGACGGATCCACATCAATAACAATGCCAATTTGCCAAAAACTCTGTTCATCGCGAATAAACTGCTTAACATCGTTTAAATCGGTACCCTTAATTAACAAAGAAATTCGGTATTTGTTGCGGATTTTTTTTATAATATCTACATACGGTCCGATAATTTCTGCGGTACTATGGTGATTTTTTACAAATTGCCGCAGTGCCTGCCCCGCTTCGTTTCCCTTTTTCCACATAAATTCTTCGTTTTCGTCGGTGATTATAAATCTGATAATATGGTGAAACGGAGGATACATCAATTCCTTGCGAAAGGCAATTTCTTTTTCATAAAATTCCTGATAATTCTGATTTTTAGCACATTGGATAACATAATGATCTGGCGCGTAGGTCTGCATAATTACGTGTCCTGATATGTCGCCGCGTCCGGCACGGCCAGCGGCCTGCGTCAGCAGTTGAAAGGTCCGTTCGCCGGCCCAATAAGCCGGTAAATTAAGTAGGCTGTCAGCTGATAAAATGCCAACGGCACTGACTCCGGAAAAATCATGTCCTTTCGCAACCATTTGAGTGCCCAGCAGAATATCATATTCATGACGGCGAAATGCCTCTATAATACGGTCTCCACTATTTTTTCGGCTGGCAGTGTCCTGATCCAGACGAATAATACGGCTTTCTGGAAAAAGCTCATGTAGTTGATATTCTACTTTTTCGGTGCCAGTACCAAAAAATTTGATATATTTACTGCCGCAAGACGGGCATATCTCAGGTACCACTTTTTCTGCATCGCAGTAATGACATTTTAAGTGATTTATATTTTTATGGTATACCATAGCGACATCACAGGTATCGCATTTTACGACATAGCCGCATTTGCGGCACATAACGAATGTGGCAAATCCGCGTCTGTTTAGCAGGATAATAGCCTGTTGTTTTGCCGCCAAGGTCTCTTTTAAAAGATCAACCATTGCATCGGACAAAACGCGGTAATTGCCACGGGCCAATTCATCACGCATATCGATGACGGTTACTGCCGGAAGCGGGCGGTGCATGACTCTTTCCTTCAGTTCTACCAGCACGTAGTCTCCCTGCAAGGCTTTATAATAGTCGGAAATAGCAGGTGTCGCACTGCCTAAAATAACAGGGCAGCCATAGTAAGCGGCCCTTTTTCGGGCAACGGCGACCGCATGGTAGCGAGGTGATTCATCTTGCTTATAGGAAGTATCATGAGCTTCATCTATAATGATGAGGCCTATGCACTGTGCCGCTGTGAAGATAGCGGATCGGGCGCCAATACAAATATGACTTTCCCCGTTCAGCATACGAAGCCCATTGTTTTGGCGTTCGCCTTTGGAAAGCTGGCTGTGCATGATGACAACATCATCACCAAAACGACGGATAAAGCGCCGAACAATCTGCCCGGTCAGGGCAATTTCCGGCACAAGCACAAAAACCTGTTTCCCTTGGGATAGTACCGATTCGGCAAGACGCATATACACTTCTGTTTTGCCACTGCCAGTGACACCGTGAAGAACATATGTGTTTCCTTTTGTATCCTTTCGGATTGTTTGTACTGCTGCCAGCTGTTCATTTGTGAGCTCCCAGGGAGTATCACTGTGCAGTGAAGAAACCATGTTTTCGGTGCGACTGATCTTACTTTTAATTTCTGCAAGGCCAGTACCACCTAGCTGCCGGATTATTTCCCGGCTGTATCCTGCTTTTATAAGATCCGATACGGGAGCACTCCCGACCGTTTTTATATATGCCAGAAGTGCTTTCTGACGCTTGCGGTTTATCAGAATCCCTTTCGTATCATCTTTGGAGAAATAAAGCCATGGCTCCATTTTATCGGCGATTTGATTTTTCAGCACCGTTTTCGTATGAAAACAGCCTCGGGCGACTAGTTCATTAATACGTGTCGTACCATATTTTCGTTCTAATGATTTTTTTTCAACAGAACTCCGTTTGCGTACATAGTCAATAATAGCGTATTCTTCAGCAGTGAGCGGCGGCAGTGTATTTGCAGCGGTTATTCGTATTTGATTGATAAGCCCCTTCTTTTCTATCATAAACAGGCGCAGGGCATCAGATACATTGCAAAGATAGTATTGACTGATCCACAATGCAGTTTGAATCATTTCTTCCTGAAAACCAGCCTGTAATGACAATATATCAAGGATTGGCTTCAATGTAAAGGCCCGTGGCTCTTCATCATTCTCGTGAAGAGAAACAACAATGCCTTCTTCGTGCCGTGCCCCAAAAGGCACGAGAACACGGCTGCCAGGGTGTATCTGCAATTCTGGCGGCACACTGTAGGAAAATGTCTGCTGCAGTCGTTTGGCTGTTGTGTTGATAATAATTTCTGCAATCATAACCTGACTCCCGATACCATTTTTATACATAAGTATAGGGGCTTGACAAAGGCAAGCCCCCTAAAAATTGTATCATATTTAATCTGAATATTCTAGTAGTTATAGTCCAGCTTCTTTGCGGAGAATATCTGCTTTATCGGTTTGTTCCCACGGAAGGGATAAATCATTGCGTCCAAAGTGACCGTACGCGGCTGTTTGCTTGTAAATCGGACGCTGTAGGTTCAGCATTTCAATAATGCCTGCCGGACGCAGGTCAAAATGCTTGCGAATCAAATTAACAATTGTATCCGTATCAACTTTTCCGGTGCCAAAGGTTTCTACATGAATGGAAACCGGATGGGCTACACCAATAGCGTAAGCGAGCTGGATTTCACATTTATCGGCCAAACCGGCAGCTACGATATTCTTGGCGACATACCGTGCTGCATAGGCTGCCGAACGGTCTACCTTTGTAGGATCCTTGCCGGAGAATGCGCCACCGCCATGTCGGGCCATACCGCCATATGTATCGACGATAATTTTACGTCCTGTCAGACCGGAATCTCCCTGGGGTCCGCCAATAACAAAACGCCCTGTCGGATTAATAAATAATTTTGTTTTGTTATCAAATAACCCTTCCGGTAATTCCGGTTTAATTACATTTTCAAGTAAATCTTTTTCAATCTGTTCTTTTGTCACATCAGGACTGTGCTGTGCCGAAATAACAATTGTGTCAATGCGTGCCGGCTTACCGTCGATATATTCAACAGTAACCTGTGTTTTTCCGTCCGGACGAAGATATGGTAATATACCTTCTTTGCGAACTTTTGCCAATCGACGGGCCAGGCGATGGGCTAAGGATATTGGCAGCGGCATATAATCATCTGTTTCATTTGTTGCATAACCAAACATCATTCCCTGATCACCAGCACCGATAGTATCAAATTTGTCCGTTTGTCCGGATTTTTTTTCCTGTGCTTCATCAACTCCCATTGCGATATCGGGAGATTGTTCGTCCAAAGATACAAGAACACCGCATGTATCGCAGTCAAAGCCATATTTTGCACGGGTATATCCGATACCGCGAATGGTTTCACGAACAATATGTGGTATGTCTACATAGCAGGTCGTGGATATTTCACCGACCACATGAACCATACCGGTTGTAACAAGAGTTTCACATGCTACACGCGCATTTTTATCTTTTGTTAGAATTGCATCTAAAATGCTGTCAGAGATCTGGTCAGCCATTTTATCAGGATGACCTTCTGTTACAGATTCGGATGTAAAGAATTCACGATTTTTTACCATTGTGTATCCTCCTTAAAATATCAAAAAATCCCCTCTAAAAAAAGAGGGGTAAATTTCAACCCATCTCCCAGCATACATACTGTAGGAATTAGCACCTTTCAATATTGAAGGTTGCTGCGACGTCACAGGGCCTGTCCCTCAGTCGCTCTTGATGGAACCATATTTATTTTACTTGCCTATTGTATACTAAAGCGAACTAAGATGCAAGCCTTATTTTTAACAGTAGATCAAGCAGACGTATTTTTTTGTGTCAGAATCGCGGCTGCCCTGTCGATGATAATAGCAGCTAATTCGTATTTTTCCATTTTGTTCAATTTTTCCATTGAACCATCAGGGAAAATAAGTGTTGCAATATTTGTATTGGATTGAAAGCCGGCACCTTCCGCACTGACATCATTGGCGACAAGCAGGTCTAAGTTCTTTTTTTTCAGTTTCGCCATGCCATATTCAAGTACATTAACTGTTTCCGCTGCAAACCCTACAAGCGTCTGATGGGTTTTGCGCTGTCCCAGTCCATACAGAATATCTGGATTTTTTTCCATTTCCAATGAAAGGGTTTCTTCCGATTTTTTGATTTTGTTCTGGGCTGGATGAGATACGCGGTAATCGGCGACAGCCGCCGCTTTAATGACCAAATCACAGTCCTCGTAATACTGATCGACGGCATTCTTCATTTCGTAGGTGCTGGTAACGTCAATACGCCGTATAACACCCAAGGGAGTCGGCAGAGTGGACACTCCGGCGACGAGAGTCACATTGGCACCGGCCAAAACCGCAGCTTTAGCAAGAGCAAATCCCATACGGCCACTGGAATGATTGCCGATGAAACGGACCGGGTCAATGGCTTCCTGCGTTCCACCACCCGTTACAATAACATTTTTCCCCTTTAGTGTATGGGTACAGCAGGCAGTAAGTTCAATATGATCAACAATTTCGGCAGGTTCAGGCAGACGCCCGATGCCAGTAGTGCCGCAAGCCAGATGGCCACAGGCCGGCTCGATAATCGTATAGCCGTATTCTTTCAGTTTGCGTAAGTTTTCTTGGACAATAGGATTCAGGTACATATTACTGTTCATTGCAGGTGCGATAAGAACAGGAGCCGTTGTAGCCATTACCGTCGTCGTCAGCATATCATCAGCAATACCACCAGTAATTTTGCCAATAATATTGGCTGTAGCCGGTGCGATAACAAAAATGTCTGCCCATTGAGCTAATGCAATATGCTCCACATTAAACTCGGGAGTATCACCGAACATAGATACTGCAACAGGATTTCCCGAAATTTCGCGCATCGTCAGAGGCGTAATAAGATTTGTAGCGTGCTCGGTCATAATACATTTGACCTCGGCACCGCGCTTACGAAGCATGCTGGCAATTTCAGCGGCCTTAAATGCGGCGATGCCCCCGCTGATGGCCAGAATAACTTTTTTATTTTCCAACAGCATACGTAACCCTCCCTTGCATTATTTAATGCCGACCTGAGGGACTTCATACGTGATTTTCCCCTGGTCGATTTCTTCCATAGCGATGGAGACGACTTTTGTTGTATCAGCGTCCACAAGTGGTTCATCACCGTCAGTAAGCTGACGGGCCCGTTTTGCAGCTAAAGTAACTAAGGTATATTTACTATCTACTTTGGTCATTAAAGATTCTAAGGTTGGTTTAATTAACATGAAATATCTCTCCTGTTCTTATACAACTCAAACGTTACTTATACAATTTTTTCGTATGGGCAATGCACTCTGCATTGCGTGTTACCCTGCACTCCTCTGCCCGTATGATTGACGCAGCTTTATCAATAGCTGCCGGGAGATTATCATTGACGATAAGATAGTCATATTTATCAATCCAGTCCAACTCAGTTCTGGCCCTGGACAGACGAGCGGCAATGACTTCATCGGTATCTGTATGCCGTCCGCGCAGCCGATGTTCAAGAACTGCTTTACTTGGAGGAACAATATACATAAAAATTCCTTTGGGATATGTTTTCTTTACCTGCATGGCTCCCTGAATGTCAATTTCCAGCATGACGTGCTTTCCCTCATTCAGTAGAGTATATACATATTCTCTGGGGGTGCCGTAATAGTGATCATATACTTTGGCATATTCCAGAAATGCGTCCTGTGTTAATAATTTTTTGAAATTATCATCATTGGTAAAATAATAATTTACCCCATTTATTTCTCCAGTGCGAGGAGATCTGGTAGTCATGGAAATAGAATAATAGATATTAGAAAATGTCTTCCGCAGTGCATCGCAAATCGTACCTTTTCCGGCTCCGGACGGACCGGATACAACAATCAGCAATCCGGGATCAGTCATACTATTACTTCCTCTCTACGTAATTTCTTCGTCCAGTGGTTCCTCCTGAATCTCTCCATCTACTTGAAGAATACGGTGAGAAATGGTTTCTGGCTGGAGTGCTGATAAAATGATTTGTCCGTTGTCCATGACGAGTATAGAACGGGTTTTGCGGCCAAAGGTTGCATCAATAAGCGTGTTGCGTTCCCGTGCTTCCTGTATCATGCGTTTAATAGGAGCTGATTCAGGACTGATAATAGCAATGACCTTATTGCCCATGACCATATTTCCAAAACCGATGTTCAGTAAATTAAAACTCATATTTTCACCACTATTCAATATTTTGAACTTGTTCCCGTAGTTTTTCCAGTTCATTTTTTAGCTGTAAAACATATTCCGTTATATCCAAATCATTGGCTTTTGAACCAATGGTATTAATTTCCCGATTCATTTCCTGAATCAGAAAATCCAGTTTGCGGCCAATATCGCCATCCTTAGATACTATTTCTTTTAATTGTAACACATGGCTTTGAAATCGTACAACCTCTTCTGTAAAATCAACCTTATCGGCATACATGGACACTTCCTGAAGAAAGCGGTCTTCGTCTGGAATTTTTTGGGCTTTGGCGCAAAGGGCGAGAATTTTTTTTTCAAGCTTTGCTTCATACCGTATCAAAATTTCCTGTTTGCGTGCGGCAATAGCGTCTATAGCTGTTTCCATATTGCCCGTGCGCAGCAGCAGATCATGCTGAATGTTAGCACCTTCTGCCTCACGCATTGCCGTGATTCCGCGCAGAGCATCGTCCAGGGCTTCTGAAAAGATCGGCCATGAAGTATCCAGATTAATTGCCGGCGATTCTTGAACGAACCAGTCTTTGGTAAGTTCCATAATCATGGGTAAAGTGGTCCTGTCCTGACTAAACATCTTTTCATTAATGGCGTCAAGGGCTTTTTTACAGGCGGCCAATGCAGCATAATCCACGTATATTTGTGGTGCCTGCGGCACTAGTTCATGAACTGTAACAAAAACATCAACCTTGCCGCGGCATAGAGTCTGTTTTATTTTGCTGCGGAGTTTTTCTTCTAATATCAAGTATGCATGAGGCATTCGAATATTTAATTCTAAAAAACGTTGGTTTACGGCACGCATTTCTATGGTAACGCTTAATCGGTCACTACCGGATGTCCCGGCGCCAAACCCAGTCATACTACGCACTCTTACGACCTCCTTCAAAGAATTGTTCTAATACATAAGTATATCTTAAATCCTTCTACTGGTCTACTCTGTTTTGTAAAAAAAATGGATTCAACCCTTTTTGCGGGCAAGTCCTCTACTCACTCGAAAGAATTCATGGTATGATAATAGCAATGATTTTTTATATTTGCATATGATGTCAGGAGTATATATCATGAATCTCGATGGAATTACATTACATTGCATTACGAATGAATTAGCGGATATTTTAAAAGGGGGGCAAATATCGAAAATATATCAGCTGGACAGACGAGCACTTTATTTTCGCGTCTTCAATGAAAAGGGCATTCACCATTTGATTATTACGCTGGATGATTCTCCGCGGGTCTATATATCGCAGCATATGCCGCCTACGCCGGATGTTCCGACAGGGTTATGCATGTTTTTGCGGAAATATTATGAAAATGGTCGGATTGCTTCGATTCATCAGCTCCATTTGGACCGTATCATTGAAATTGCAATTGATATTCTCGATATTTCCGGACGTGTGGTAAGCCGAAAAATTCATATTGAGCTTATGGGAAAATATAGTAATGTCATTTTTACGGAGAATGGCATGATTATAGAAGCACTCATTAAAACAGGAAAAGATACAAAGGCGCTGCGAACCATTGCTCCTAAGGAACCATATGATTTTCCGCCTAACTTTATGCGCATGAATCCTTTTGAATTCACCGTCGATGAATTGACAGCTATGATGCAGTCAGGTGGTGATGAACCATTGGGAAAATGGATGCTTAAGCGTTTTAATGGCATGAGCACGATTGTTTTAAATGAATTATCCTTGCGAACCGGACTGGACAAAGAACAGCTTGTCCTTTCTCTGACCTCGCAGGCGATTATTTCATGGTGCCGTGCGGTGGAGGCTTTCGGCAAAGAACTGCAACATGCTTCTGGGGCTTATGTATATACTGTTCAAAAAAAAGAAATTATATTTCCGCTGGAACTGAGCAGCATGGCCCAATATCCAAGACGGCATTTTAATCTGATTGAAGAATATTTGAGTGAATATCAGTCAACACACCGCAGTCTGAACGGTGGACAAGAAGAATTGCAGAAAAAAGTCAGCAAACTTATTGAAAAACAAAAACGTAAAATCAAGCGTGTCGCCGGAGAATTACAAGAAACAAAAAAAATGGATACATATAAACTTTACGGTGATTTACTTATGATTTATGCCTATGAAAAACATGATCATGAAAAAAGCGTTACCGTAAAAAATTTATTATCTCCCCAGCAGGAATCGCTTCTGATACCGTTGAATCCGGCATATTCCATGACGAATAATGCCAATCGTTATTATAAACGGTATGCTAAAATGAGGAATCGCAAACAGAAATCCGCAGAACTTCATGAAGTGAATCAAAATCATTTGAATTATTTATATTCATTAGAGTATGCGTTGGATAATGCGTCAACGAAAGCCGAATTGACCGATATTAAAGCAGAAATGCATCAAATGGGCTTGATAAAGACTTCAGCCCGAGATAAAATGAAAAAAGAATTTTCTCAGCAGATTTTGACGGTGTCTGCTGACGGACTTGAAATTTGGATTGGACGCAATAACAGACAAAACGATTTTCTGACATTAAAAAAAGCCCATCCTTATGATTTGTGGTTTCATGTTAAAAATCAACCGGGATCTCATGTTATTTTATCATGTCACCGGGTTTCCCCTACAGACAGGCAGATTACGATTGCGGCCCAACTGGCAGCGTATTATAGTAAAGCCCGCAATAGTTCCAAGGTAGAGGTGGACTGTACGTTAGTACGTAATGTAAAAAAGCCCGCTCATGCAGTTCCGGGATTTGTGATTTTCGATAAACAAACGACGTACATCGCAGAGCCTAAAAATTGGGTTCAGGAATAGCGCAGCATGAAAGAAAGTGGATGTGCACAAAATGAGAGATTATTTTGTGCACATCCACTTTTTTTCATGCTAGAATATCTTTGTATTCTTCCGGGTGACGCATAAACCAAGCTTTTGCATATGAACAAGTCAAATGCGTTTTTTTTCCGGATTGACGTATTTTTTCAGCAGCAGATCGAATCAACTCTTCAGCTACATGCTGTCCGCGAAGGCTTTCATCAACAAACGTATGCGTAATTGTGAGTATGCCATCTTCGCCTGCGGGGAAATTAATTTCGGCAACGACCTTTCCCGAGGCGTCAGTACTCCATATTTTATCTTCTTTATATTGAAAGTTCATATAAGTATCTCCTTTTCCATATCAATATTCGCAGGGCATGAGTTACGTGCTGGATCCTTTTACCGCCAGTGATGTTGAATCAGACGGGCATGTTCCTGCAAAAATGAGAGAATCACGATAAATTTTAGCTACTGCCTCCAGTGTTTCAAGGCGATATAGTGCCTCTGATAAATCTGTACCGACGACAGCAGCACCATGACGCTCTAACAGTACCGCATTGACCTCCTTCAAGCCGTCCGCACAAGCGAGTGCTAATTCAATGCTGCCAGGTGCTTCATAAGGAATTGTACACACGGGCCCTAAAAAGTCCCGTCCTTCTGTTACGATATGACTGGGGAATTTCAGACCAGCAACAGTGACTGCAGTGGATATTGTCGGATGGGCATGAATGATAGCATTGACGTCAGCCCGGCTTTTATATATTTGCAGATGCAGATTTGTTTCTGTTGAAGGGCTCCCCTTTCCTTTTAGAAGATGTCCTTCAGCGTCCAAGAGAAGAAGCTGAGATGCCTTCAATTCTCCTTTTGGATAACCTGACGGTGTAATAACGATTTTTCCGTCTGGGCGCCTAAAGCTGATATTGCCATCACAACCAGCAATGAAGTGCGACATTGCCATCTTTTTGCCAATATGACATACTGTTTTTTTTGTGTCCATATAAATCACTCCTTCCTAGTGGACATGAATAATAGTATTTTATGTAAAAACAATTCATTTTTCCAGTACATATCCAGACAGAGCAATCCGTGAATGATTATCTTTTATTTTACGTATATGAAGCCATTGCAGATATAATAAGTGATTGTTATCCAGGGTCAATTGCATACCTGGAACCCTAATATCATGATTTCCCGCCACAGATTGATCCGGAGATACTATATTGCGGCAAAGTGTATCGGCATAATCGGCAATATAAAATGTCTTTGTCATGCCGTTTGAAACAGGAACGGTAATATAGCCGTTTTCAGTCGTCGTATCTAAGATATACATGGTTTGATATCCTGCAATAGGTACTGCTTGGGAAGAATTAGTAAAGCTCCACAGCAGAAAATTGCCCTTCTCTGCCGCAATTTTTTGTATAACGGGAGAATTTAATATAAGTGCAGCCTTGGTACAGGTCTGCTGTATTTGCAGCTTATTCTGAGATCGCATGTAGTCATAAGCACTGGCAATTATTTCTTTGTCCTTTGCGGACAGTTCATCTGAAGTGATGATTATTTCGTTTTGCAGCATCTTTTTTTCGGTTAAAATGGTTTCTATCCGTGTCATTTGTTCTTTATAAGGAAGATCAAAGATGTTTAAAGGTGTAACTGTGAAAATAATACTGAATAACGCACTAAGCAAAAATAACTTCTGCAGTGAGTGCCGGAATAATCCATTCAAAACAACAATAATCCCAAAACCGGTACATATCATAGATGCATAGCGGACATCCGTCAGCCCAAATGCTTCATAGCGAATGTACACACCTAAAAGCTGCACCGTAATGATTGGAAGGAGCATGATTCCGCCCCATTTCAAGAAAAAAACGATACCAGGCATCGTTGTACATTGCCGGCAGGTCATATAATAAAAAACATAAACAAACACGGCCAGTGAGGCAAACCAGTTCATTTGTCCGACAGGCATGCTGCCGTTTTTACATATCATAAGAATATAGGCATACAAGATGAGGATCAGGAAGGCATAAATTGGCAGAATTACCCATTGCAAAATTTTATATAACAGGAACGAAGGTTTTGCCTTTTCTGTTACTATGGGGATAAAAGCAAGAAATACGTTTGTTCCGATAATGACGACTGCAAAATCAAATACCACAGCATAGGCTGGAAATGTTAGATCAATAATAAGAAGATGGAGTGCTGCCAGGCAGATCATAAGCGAAAAGGAGACCAGCAGCGTTAATGCCGCTGCTTTTAAAAATCCGCAAAATAATTGGTTAAATACTGCTTCACCGCTGCGAGATTGATGCGATAGCAAGAAAAATATAAAAGATAATAAAGCGATACTGATACCAACGGTATAAAGAGAAACATATCCAATATTGTCAGTGATGCAAAATAAAATAAATAAGACAATACCAAAGACGGCAACTGGCATATATCGGAAACGGGCAGGTATTTTGGATAAGGTATACTGTATTTCTATAATAATTTGCCATAAGGCAGAAAAGATAGTGGTACAGATAAGAGATGCCGTTACATAATCATATACTGAATCAGACGTTTTTGCACATATTATATATGCCAGAATACTAAAGAGAAGGATGCTCATTATAAAAGAAATATTAAAACGCTTTAGGCTTTCGGCACTGCGTTTCTGCAGTTGATGAAAAAAAGTTTCATATAATGCGACTCTCCTTCCCTGTTATTTTTTCTATTATAGCAAAAATTATACTTCCCCGTCTATATAAAAAAAGAGCCAGCAGCTTGTGCGGACTCTTTTACTGAAGCATCAGCGCATAATGGGCATATTACGGCCATTAAAAATTTCCAGCATTTCCTGACGTACCAAGCGCCTGATCAAGGTTTGTTGATGCTGTGTAAGCTGGTTAGCCGTCATGTTGAACAAATAATTATTTAAATCAAATTCTTTCAATATCATTTTCGTATGGAAAGTATTTTCCTGATATACGTTGACATCGATCATATCGTAGCTGTTGCGAGTTGCTTGGGAAATGTAATTTTGGATCGAATTAATACGGTGGTCTATGAACAGTTTTTTTCCTGAAATATCCCGGGTAAAACCACGAACACGATAATCCAGTGTGACAATATCCGACTCAAAGCTGTCTAGAAGATAATTAAGCGCGTTCAGCGGAGAAATTTGACCGCATGTAGACACATCAATATCCGCTCGGAAAGTCATAATTCCCTTTTGAGGATGGCTTTCGGGATATGTATGCACCGTTAAATGACTTTTGTCCAGATGACAAACGATATCAGTATCTTCCGTATGAAGAGGTTCTTCTGAAATCAAAATAGTTACACTGGCGCCCTGCGGATCATAATCCTGACTGGCTATATTAAGAATGTTGGCACCGATAATAGAAGAAACATTTTTCAGAATTTTAGTCAGTCGCTCAGCGTTGTATTGCTCGTCAATATATTCGATGTACTGACGTCGTGACTCGTCACTTACGGCATAACAGATATCATACATGTTAAAGCTCAATGTTTTTGTCAAATTATTGAAACCATACAGTTTGATTTTTTTCTTTTTAGTTGTCATATCCCTTTACCCTTATGAATATATTTGCAATCCTTGTGTTATCTTGTCAATTCATATATGCGAACATTTGTCAGTATGCCTTTTGAAATAGTACATACTGCGTATGTGCCGTTGTGCCCGTCTCTGGGCAATCCGATACTACCGGGATTTAAAATCGTAATGCCATCTGTTTTTTTGAGAAAACGACGGTGTGTATGTCCGAAAGCAACTAATGATGCCGCATGGGTCTGCCCCAATTCCACTAATTTTTCTAATCGTTGCTGCCCATACCATTGGTGTCCGTGAATCAACATGATGTTCATTCCGTCAATCCTTATTTTTCTGCATTCAGGAGCAGCGAAGTTACTCATAAAGTCATTATTTCCCCGTACAGAATATACAGGAACACCCGTATATATTGACAGATCTTCGCCGTCATTGCAGTAATCACCGCCATGAAGCCAAACAGAAACATCCGGCGCCTGCTCAACCATGCGTTCTAATTCGCGAAAACGCCCATGACTGTCACTAACGACTCCTATAAAAACCGGTTTCATGTCAGGGCCTCAACTAATTTTTCCAGAGCCTTGCCACGATGACTGATTTTATTTTTTTCTGCCATAGTCAATTCTGCCATAGTCTTTCCCTTATCGGGAATATAAAACAAAGGATCATAGCCAAAGCCATTGCTGCCGGCATAGAAGTCACGAATCAAACCGGTACAGCTTCCTTCTGTTTGGAGCATACGTCCGTCAGGCCAAACAAGACACAGGACGCAAACGTAATGAGCCTGCCGCTGTGTTGGAGCTACGGCGGACAAATCCTTAATCAACTTTTCGTTATTTTGGTCATCACTGCAGTTCGGTCCTGCATATCGGGCAGAATATACGCCTGGGCGCCCATGCAATGCGTCGGCAATAATTCCCGAGTCATCGGCAAGACAAGGCTTCCCTGTTATTTTCATATAATAAAGAGCCTTAAGCTTTGCATTTTCTGCAAAGGTTGTTCCTGCTTCATCAGGTTCTGTTATATCGGGAAGGAGATTACGTACAGCGATGGCATCATATCCCAGAGGCAGAAGAATACTTTTGAATTCTCGTATTTTCCCCTTATTGTGCGTTGCCAGTACGATTGTATCTTTTATCATCATCAGCAGCACATACCTTTCACTTTGCTGTTTTGGTACTTTTGGTTTCTTTTATGCATTGTGCGTAATTTTTTATAATGACGATCGGCGTTTTTTGAGAGGCATTGCCAAACGGATTATTGATAAGTATTTTAGCAATTTCCTTAGGGTTCAGACCACGGGAATGTCCTAGAACGGCAGACCGCTTTAAATCGTTGACATCGGCAACACAAGCACCGTAGCAGCCCATTCTCTTTTTTATTTTTTCAGCAACGCCGTCCGGATCGGCAGGACCGTAGACAATACATTTGTCAAAAGGGGGCATCGTTCCAGTAACGTCGTCAGTCAGGGAGGCTTGCCTGCAAAGCTGATACCATACGCCGTTTTTGCCGATCAATTTAGCTAGAAATCCGGCAATAAATCCAAAGAGCATTTTCCATTCCCCCTCCAGTTCCATCGCGGCCTGCATGCCATACAGACTGGCCATGCTACCTTCACCTGGGACAAAGCGCCGCATCAGGCGAGCCTGCCACGAGGGCGTAAGTTCTTCAGGACGTGTATAGCGATGCTGTGTAATAGCGACAACGCTTTCTGCTGAGCATATAAGATCATCAGGGCCTACAAGATGTTTGGCATATTCTTCGATTACATCCACGATATTATCTTTGTCGGTGAGTATTCTGGTTCTTACAGGTACTAATTCTAAATCTGCCATTCCGATATACCTCCTAATTGAGTTCCAATGCGTGCTGGACTTCAGAAGCCTTCAATGTAATGCGGGCTTTATGAATATACCATTCACTGCGTGAAACAACCTGATATACTAAATCAATGGGCATGTCAGGAAATGTTTTTAAATCTTCCCGTATCGTATTATTTTTGCTGACTAAAGCAATGGTGACACGAAGTGTTCCACCCTCTCCCGGATAGTATATAACCGATTCCCAATAATTATCATCCCGCTCTGCGGC
This sequence comes from Megasphaera cerevisiae DSM 20462, assembly GCF_001045675.1. Lineage (GTDB taxonomy): Bacteria > Bacillota > Negativicutes > Veillonellales > Megasphaeraceae > Megasphaera > Megasphaera cerevisiae. The sequence continues at coordinate 114,450 of NZ_LEKT01000001.1, read as the reverse complement.
TGTATTAGCAAGCTGGGAATGAATTACGCATTTATCGTACTGTTCGTGCGGCAGTAGTGTCCGGGGATAAAAATCCATAATCGTCCCTAATTGTTTTCCCATATTTTGGAAAGGAACATTGGTTTCAAAAACGGCCGTGTCCTGTGTGATTTTCTTTAACTCAAAAGGGTTACGGCGTCGGGCTTCAATGACAAAACGTGCGTCGCCCTGCTTCCATGCAAATAATCGGAATAAAAGATACAGGACGGCAATAATGCCGATTACGGCAATGACTACATTGATTAATACGTATATTAACACAGCCTAGGACTCCTTTTTCTAAAAAAATGATATTCATATAATATACCCCTGCACCGCTTCCGGAAAAATATGCAGGAATTAGACAAGTGAAATTGTTTCTGACGAAAATTCATTGGCAGGAATCAAATGTTCTGCCAAATGGCTTCCTCGCTCCGGTTCAGCGGTAAAGCACAAGCGCAGATAGCCGGGGGCCGGATTATGATTCAGCAAATCATCTCTTTTCAGAACCTCCAGCGTCTGCAGCGCCATTTCATGAGCTGGATCAACAAAGGCGATGCCATCACCGCAAAGTGCTTCGAATAAGGGTTGGATAAAGGGAAAATGCGTACAGCCAAAAATAGCCGTGTCAGCGCCGGAAGCAACGACTGGTGCTGTGTATGTCCGTAGTGGCTCCATAATAGCTTTTCCGGAAAGTATCCCTCGTTCAATAAAATTAGCCAGGGCCGGGCAAGCTTGTTCTACAATTTCAATTTCCGGATCAATTTCTGAGGCTATCTTTTGGTGACTGTGATTGGAAATTGTAAGCTTTGTGGCAAAAACGGCAATTTTTTTCTTTGCGCTGATCTCCATTGCGGTTTGGATACCGCGGCTCATACCGATAAGCGGATACGAGGTTTCATGAATAATCGTATCATATGCTACCGCGGTAACTGTATTGCACCCAATAGCGACAAGCTTTACCTGCTGTTTTTTCATAAACCGCAGGATGTCTCGCGTGTACATCAGAATCTCTTCGGGAGTGCGGGATCCATACGGGTTTCGTTTCGTATCCCCGACGTAGACGATGTTTTCATGAGGCAGCAGCATGCGGAGTTTATTGACTACTGTCAATCCGCCTACCCCAGAGTCAAATACCCCGATTGGCCGTTCATTCCTATTCAATTGATACCCCTCCATTACTGAGCCAACCCCTTATCCTGTTCATACCATGCTTTCAGTTTTTCATAATGTATATCATCAAGTCGGGCAACCGTACCTGTGGATTTGCGGGTAAAAACGTTTTGTGTCGTGCCTGTGGCCAGTAAAAGGCCATTGTCTTGACGCAAAATGCGATACGAATACATCATTTGCGCTTTGGACAGACGAGTCAGCCGTGTTTCAATCGCAATCGTATCAGCATAATTGATCGGATTGATATATTCACAAGAAACGTTTTTTATGGGGAATAAAATTCCCCTGTCCATAAGTTCAAATAAATCAATGCCAGCTTGCCGGAGGTATTCGCAGCGCCCACATTCAAACCAGCGGATATGATTGGAATGATGGACGATACCCATCATATCTGTTTCGTAAAACCGTACTTTTTCAATAATAGTAACCATATTTTTTATGCTCCTATATAAAAACATACTCATATTATTTTACGATGATGAAGTATGTTTGTCAAAGGAAAACAGGTAGTTAGGGGCAAAAAATAAACAATTCCAACAGATTTTCTGTTGGAATTGCCAAATAGTTACACTCGTAAAAAGGGAAACATACGACGCACCCTTGCTTTGTGCTCCGGTTTGACATACATCCCGGCAAAACGCAGTGCCGCTGCGACTACAGCCGCATCATCGAGCCATCCTAATCCAAAAATAGCATCAGGCATAAAGTCGAAAGGAAAAATAACATATCCCAAAGCGGCCATCAGCGTGAGCTTGACAAACTTAGGCGTATCTTTATCCTGCATACAGTAAAAAATCGTCAGCAGTTTGGGAAGAAATTTTATCTTGCGGCCTGTAGTGCGGATAAAATAAATAAATTTCCCCGGTGTGTAAAAGCGGGCAAAAAAACGTAATATCTTCCACATAAGCGTCATCCCTATTGTTTGTCTTCCAACGGAATTTTAGCATCTTCAACGGCTGCCTTGACCTGAGATTCAACCGAAGGTTCCGTTGGAGTCGGGATTGCTTCTTCTGCAGTCGGATTTTCTAACGTATCTGACGGGGCCGCAGGCGCTGCTGATGTTTCAGCAGCTTTTTCTTCAGCAATTTCCTCGACTAAATCATTGTGGTGGCGTACATTATGGTATAATTCCTGCCCTTTTTCTTTTACGTCCTGTAATTTGTCTACAGCAACGCTGCGCCATTTTTTCATAAAATCAATAGTTTCGTCACCGAGAGGAACATTTTTTAACGGATTATCACGAAGTTTATCCACTTGTTCTCTTGCTTTATCCTTCCACTCGGACATCATATCCACATATGGCCCCATATCAGTCGGCATACCGTCCTTCATCCAGCGCTGCGTGACGCGTCCCAGGCTGTAGGTTATGCCTACTGCTACGGGAACCTGAATGGCACTGAACGGAATTAGTGTTGTCAAAATATTACCGGCCATACGGCTGCCCACTGCGCCAAGAAAAGCGATTAAAGCCCTTTCTGTTAGTTTAACGTTGTACACCCGGGCAATACGGCTGACCAGATATACTTCATTGGCCATCAGGGCGACGGTTCCTAACAGCGGTGCGACTACGATGGCGCCGGCACGGGCGGCAGCCCAGCGGCATAACGTTTCCACCTTCACGTCGTCGTCTTCGGTAGACTGATTAATTGTCTGAATCACGTTCATTGCAGTATCTTCGTGGCTGGCTGTTTCCGGTACCTTGCTTTTAAAATCTGCCAGTTCCTGTTTTAGCTTAGCAATTTCTTCCTGCAATGCTTCTACTGTTTTCATTTCTTCACTCATCGATACCACCCCATCCTGCATATAAAAATATAATTATTAACTTATTTTCCCATGTTTTCACCAGCTTGTCAAACCTCCGTCTACAGGAAGTGCAACAGCAGTGATAAAAGACGCGTCATTACTGAGTAGAAATGCAATGGCTTTACCTATTTCCGGCGGTGACGCCAAACGAAATAGCGGGTAATGTTCCTTTATGTCAGCAAGCGTCAGTTCTGGATTCTGATGCAGTTGTTTTTCTAAAAGCGGCGTAACGACGTCGCCGGGGCAGACACAGTTTACTCTGACCTGATACGGTGCTGTCTCGAGGGCCAGAGATTTGGTGAAAGCCACGACGGCACCTTTGGTAGCACCGTACACAGAACAAGCAACATTACCCTGAATACCAGCATCGCTGGCCACCGTAACAATGGCACCGCCGCTTTTTTTTAAATGCGGCAGACTATACCGGCATAGGGACATAGTACCGTATACATTAGTTGCAAACATCTGCTGTACTTCATGGGGAGATGTTTGTTCTAATAAATTTTCTTTATAATAGCCGGCAGAAGTAACCAGACCGTCCAGATGTCCGAAAGCGGCAACTGTCTGTTCCGTCATTTCTGCACAGTCCTGATCACAAGAAACGTCACCCTGGATGTACCGTACCTCACCTTCATTTTTGGCGAGAAAGGTAGCTGCAGCTCTTCCACGCTCTTTATTTCGCCCGCTTAATACGACGTTCCAGCCACGCTGCATAAGAATATCTGCGGCAGCCAGTCCGATCCCGGACGTTCCGCCACTGATCAATGCGATCTTTTTGTCTGTATCCATAAAATGCTCCCTATAATATGCCGAGATAATCTAAAATTAATTTTCCGATAAGGACAGCCGTTACTGTCAGCATAATCAGACGGACAAATCCAGAACCGCGGCGGATTGCCATGCGTGACCCAAAAAAGGCACCAATAAGAATACAGACAGCCATCGCGATACCATACACATACAAAACTTTTCCCCAGTATACAAGAAGAATAAAACTTGTAAGATTGCTCATCAGATTGAGCACCTTGGCATTGCCGGCCGCGATGACAAAATCAAAGCCGATCATGGCAAAAATAACAATAAGAAATGTACCTGTTCCAGGCCCGATGAAGCCATCATATAAACCGATGAAGAAGGCCGTGGCAGTTGCCTGCAATACGGCTTTTTTGGTTTCGCCGGCATACGTGTTATTTGATCCCAGATGTCTTCTGCTGAAAACGAATAAAGCGGATCCGATTAGTGAAGCAATAATAATAGGCTGAAGCCATTGTGCAGACAGGCACAGCATAAGAATACATCCAATGACTGCTCCGGCAAACGAGAACGGCAGAATACGCTTCATTAAGTGTTTATCAACCTTGCCAGCCCGCCAGAATTGCCAAGCACTCATAACGGCTCCGAAAGTGGCTGCAAACTTGTTGGTACCAATAGCAAAATGGGGCGGCATTCCCGTAGCCATAAGCACCGGGAGAGAAATAAGACCGCCGCCACCGGCAATAGAATCAATAAAACCGGCTAAAAAACCGCCGCCCATAATAAAAGCAAGCATGTGAATTGAAATTGAAAAATCCATTTTATTCCCTACTGCATCAAATCGGTTGCAAAAACGATATCAATGCCTTCCTTATTAAGTTCGCCGACCATTTCACGTATGGCCTGCGCCGTATTTAAACGGCAATGTCCGATAACGATGGCGCTGCCATTATTCTTAGCTATCTGCCCAGCTTGGCGGAGTCGATTTTTGACAGAAGAGACATCGGCATCGTTGTCAATAAATAAATTGTTGCGGCTTGTAGCTATACCCATGGAACTAGCCAACTGCTCTCCGATTGAGGCGCTGTTAGTGCGACTGTCAAGATACATCAGGCGGCGTTTTTTCAAAACGGACATAACGTCCTCCATAAGCCGCGTATCCGCAGTTGCCATAGAACCCTGATGGTTATTCATACCTGTTGCATGCGGAACCTGATCCAACATTTCATCAGCTGTGGCCTTGACCTTGCTGTCAGACATATCGGTGCCAATATATACGGTCTCGGATGATTGAATATTAAGAGGCTGCATAGGCATGTGGACAAAAATTTTTCGATTGGCCTCGTAACCGCTTTCGGCACATTCCGCCGTGTATTTTTTATTTGGCATTACGGCATAGGTCAATGGAATGGGAATGGTGTTGAATTTCTGGAGGATCTCTGTACTACTGCCGCAATCATCAATGACAATGGCTAACTGCCCGGTAATTTGGGACGGAAGTGTTTGTGCGGTATCCGATGACGGTGATTTCGTTGAAGTATCCTTTAATGAACCGCTGGATGATCTCAAAATCATATTTTTGACTTTTTCTATAACATTAGAATTTGCCTTTGGCTCGGTGACGTACAGCTTATCTGTTACTAAATACAACTGTTCTGTATCAAGCATATCAAAATAAGCGATATCATATTCCGTCACATCTTTTCCATCATGTTTTGTCTTTTCTACCCGATATAGAACGGTCTTTCCCCCGCCTTTATTCAGCTGTGTTTCCAGTGCTTCACGAGTAAACAGTTTTGTTGGTATGACTGTTTTACTCAATGTTGTCCAGCGGATGATGCCTCCTGTGGCATGACGTTTTTCCGTTCGTTCCTGTGTATCTATCGTCGTAACGTCAGCCCCTTGTGTTTTCAGCCAACTATCAATAGCCTCATGCATTTCTTGCGATACATCGGTATATATAGCATCCTTGCCATTATCGCGGCCTTTTTCTATATTCACTATTTTTGAGTCAGCCAGTTGTTCTGAAACAATCCCTGTATGGAGATTCCAATACGCGCCGACACAAATAGAGATCATAAGAAATAAAATGCTGAGGGGTTTAATGAGGCTGCCAGAACTGCGTGATGGCCGTGACGGTGTTCGTCTGGTTTTCTTTTGTCTCATAATAGTTCATTTCCCCATAAAAAACCGGATGCGGAACACATAACCCGAGCTATGCGCCGATCCGGCAAATCAAACAGATACGTTTGAATATTCCTGATTCTGAAACTCTGGCTTTTTATGCTCTGCATCGGGCTGCAGCATTTGCAGGACACGGGCACCGATGATTTCGGCGCCGTCACGATGGCAGGCCAAGCTGGCGTGGGACATATCCAATAGCTTATCTGTATCTGCCAGCAGTTCTTTTACAACCACAACGAGTTCATTCTGGGATTTAACCCAGCGGGCACAGCCTTTTTCCTGCATATAGAATGCATTGGCTTCTTCCTGACCGGGAATAGGACTATACAGTACCATAGGGATCTGGACAGTCGCGGCCTCCGTACAGGTCAAGGCCCCTGGTTTGGTGACCAGCAGCGCTGATTGGACCATGAGTTCCGGAATCTGATTAGTATATCCAAATACGTTTACCGGATGACTCAGCTCACGGCGCAGCCGGATTATTTCATCATATAAATCCGCGTTATAACCTGTTACAACAGTGAAACTATCAATGGTGTCTATCCTGTCGAGAAGCGTCAGCGATTGTTTAATGGAGCCCATACCTAAGCCACCACCCATAATAAGAATATTTCTACTATGCTGAGATTTTTCTTTCATATGCCAGCGTTCTTTTTTGAACGCATTACGGACAGGAATTCCCGAAACAATAATTTTATTGCGGTCAATTCCATTTTGGTTCAAAAGATCTTTTAATTGGGATGCGGCTACGCAATATAAATCAATTTGTGGATATAACCAAAGCTGATGAACTGCAAAATCTGTAATTACACCGACAAGAGGGATGTTTAAGCGATGCTGACGTTTTAAAAGCGCGGCAGCTCCCGCAGGAAACGGATGCGTGAAAACAAGAATATCCGGTTTTCTATCTGCCAGTACTCGCAGCATGCGCCGCTTCAATCCCCAGGCAATCAGCGTTTTGACTGCCATGCCCCGTTTATATCCTTGCGAAGAATAATACATTAGGTCATATAACATAGGGAAAAAATCCAGAATTTTGATGTAGGTTTCCTTGACCAGATTGTCGATAGAAAGAACATCATTAGACAAAAAATCAAGATGCTCCACGTCATATTCTTCTGAAAGGGTTTGGACATATTCTTCTATGGCACGTGCTGCCTGTGTATGACCGGTTCCAATAGAAGCAGACATTATCAGGATTTTTTTCTTTGTCATGCGTATCCCTTCTTTTTATAATCAACAGCATCCAGGCGTCTATATGCACCTTGCATAACCTATTGGTTAAACGATGCGGCTCTTAAAAAATCATATCGTGGTTTATACTATGATTATAGTATTATGTTACGACAAAAATCAAGAAAAGAAAAGGGCCGTTTGTATTGGCGGCCCTTTTCTTACAAAACTCTTATTTATTATTTACAAGATCTTTTAATTGTTTACCAGCTTTAAAAGCCGGTGTCTTGGATGCATCAATCCGAATGGGTTCATTGTTGCGGGGATTACGGCCTTCACGTGCTTTACGCTGGCGGACTTCAAAGGTACCAAAGCCGATGATCTGGACTTTATCGTCCCGTGTCAGACTTTCACTGATCGATTCGAATACGGCTTTTACCGCTTTTTCGGCATCTTTTTTTGTCAAATCGGATTTCTGTGCAACACTCGCAATTAATTCTGTTTTATTCATTACAAATCCTCCTTTAAATAGTTACATCTATCTTTTCGGGCTAACTTTTCAGATCCGTCCCTTTCGGCTGACGTTCTTTTCTTTTTGCTTCCTGCCAAAAGGCATCCAATTCATCTAGGGTAACATCTTGCCATGATCGGGATGATTCTTTTACGCAGGTTTCAACGTAAGAAAAGCGGCGGCGAAATTTACTGTTAGCACGATGTAACGCACATTCCGGCTCTATATGATAGCGTCGGCATAAATCAGCAAATACGAACAGCACATCACCAGCTTCTTCTTCAGCATGAACAGGATCATTCTCCTTCAAGGCGTCTTTAAACTCCTGCCATTCTTCTCGGAACTTAGCCCAGACATCTTTAGTATCCTGCCATTCGAATCCAACCTTGGCCGATTTTTCCTGAAGCTTATATGCCTGAAGCAATGACGGTAGTCCCTTGACGACGCCATCCAGAAGATGCTCATGCTGTTGGCGTTGCTCGCCTTGCTTTAATCTATCCCAGTTTAACATACTCGTACCTATCTTTTCAAGGTTTTTTTCACCAAAAACATAGGGATGGCGGTGAATCATCTTCTTGGTGATATCGTTTACAATATCTTGTGCGTTAAAAATTCCTTTTTCTTCAGCAATACGGGCATGAATAATAATTTGATAAAGAATATCGCCTAATTCTTCGCGTATGCCCGACATATCCTGACAATCCACCGCATCAAGCATTTCATATACTTCTTCCAGTAAAAATCGCCGTAAGGTTCGATGTGTCTGGGCTTTATCCCAAGGACAGCCGTTGGGACCTCGTAATTTGGACATGACATCGACTAGCGGCGTAATATCAAATGGCATAGCGATATGTTCCGGTTCCTTTTGTGACCATGCCTGCTCAATCATTTTCCGTACCCGTTCGGCCATAGCCGGTCCGCCGGATACGGTATGGATAATATGTTTTGTACGTCCTTCCCGTATCAAATACGCGACAATCGGCGCATACTGTTTTTCAAAAGACGGGCCTTCCTTTTCCATATCTTTGGTATCAGTCCCTAACGGGATAATCTCTATGTTTCCCAATATATTACATCTCCTCCTCTTGCCCTAAACAGGCACCCATTTCTATCTATTTTTCTAATCGTCTTATCATGGAAGAAAGTGTTTTACCAAAAAAAGGTATACGAGAAGCGTCTTCAGATTTAATGGCACGAAATATAAAAAGACAAACAAGATATACTGCGCCGGCGGTTATGATCGCAGTAATAGTAGATATGGCATCTCCCAGCAGGGGAAAAAGACCATTATGAACAAACCATGCTGTGCCAGCCATTGCGGCTGACGCTAAAAATAAGCGGCCTACATAAGACCATTGTACACGGTATCGGATGAAACGGTGCGCAAAATAAAGGTTTAAAGCAGTAGCAACAGTAAGATCCACATTTGTTGCCCAAGCGGCTCCCACCTCTCCCAGCCAGGGAATTGCTGTCAGATGCCAGCTTAATGTAATTTTAAAAACAGCAGCAATAATCATATTCAGCAAAGGAATCGCCGTATGCCCCATGCCTTGTAAAAGACCGCTTGTGATTTGCTGCAGGCCGATAAGAAAAACCGCTATGGATAATACACATATGGCGGGTCCCGCTGCCGGTGTGGCATAAAGCAACTTGGATATAGGTGTAGCCAGGACTGCCAGACCACAGCAGGCTGGTACAGTAATTGTATTGGCAATACGCATAGCCGTATGAGTGCGTTTTAATACTACATCATTGGCGCCGCTGGCATAGGCTGCAGAAACCGCCGGTACAAGACTGGTCGCCAGAGCGATCGTTAAAATTGCCGGCAGTTGAACGAGTCCATTTGCCATGCCTGTCAAATATCCAAATAATGTGGTAGCCTCATGAACGGAATATCCTGCTGCCTCCAATCGCTGAGGAACAATAAATAAATCAATGCTGGCAACCGCTGGCAGCAGCATATTGGCGGCAGCAACCGGGATTGCCAATACGGCCAGACGTCGGATAATAGAAAACGCTGGCAATATTGGAAATTCATGAGTACTGAGGGCGAAAGTCTTTTTGCGGTGACGGTAGTAAAGGACTGTTATGATAAGTAATCCCGCCAAAGCTCCCGGGACGGCACCGAACGTAGCTCCGGCAGCCGCTGCCTCCAGACCGTGAGGCAGCAAGATCCAGGCTAGAATAAGCATGGTGCATACACGGATAAATTGGTCCAGCATTTGTGATATGGCGGTTGGCGTCATAAGCTGCAGTCCTTGAAAATAACCTCGGAAGCAGCAGGTAATAATAGAAAGAATTAATGCAGGCGCCAGAACGATCAGCGGTAAAAATGCCCGTTCGTCCCGCACCAGCCCGGATTGGATTAAAAATTGGGAACCGCCGACCATGGCAATCCCGCAGAAAACTGCAACAATACTCATGAAAGCCAAAGTGACATGGAATATGCGTTCGGCCCCATTATAATTTCCTTTTGCCGATTCTTCGGCAATCATAATAGAAACTGCAATAGGAATTCCGGCTCCGGCAATGCTAAGCAGCAAAATATATACCGGATATGCCATCTGATATAATCCAATACCCTCGCCGCCCAGCAATCTGGATAAAAGAATGCGATTGACGCCACCTAAGATTTTGACAACAATGCCCGCTAATGTAAGAATCATTGCACCACGTAAAAAAGAGGTTTTAGTCAAAGGAAGCCTCCCTTCGCAAATTTGAAAAAGCAGTCAGCAGGTGCTCTAAAAAGCGTAGGATATCAGGGATACCTTGCAGAGAGATACGCACCATCATGGGCATGCCGGGCACGGTACGAATGCGCCGGCGCAGGAGAGGTTCCAATTTGATAAGCGGTGGCAGCTGGCCGGCATGCTGCCATTTGATTTCCAGTGCATCTTTTTTTTGTGTGATAAAAGCGATATCCATTGCTTGGGCCTTCAGCCGCAGATGTGTTGCACATAGCAGCGTTTGTACCGGTTCAGTGGGTTTGCCATACCGGTCCAGCAGTTCTTTTTCCAAGCTGATCAGTTCTTTTTCAGAAGCAGCCAGCGCCATACGTTGATACATTTCAATTTTTTGGCCGCCGTTGCTGATATAAGCATCATCAATGAAAGCGTCCATGTGGATTTCCAGAATCGTATCTGGCTGAGGTTGTTCATTGATCTTTCCATTTTGAGCCTTGGCAATCGCATCTTCCAGCATTTGACAATACATAGCAAACCCGACGCTGGCAATATTACCATGCTGCTCACGTCCTAGCAGATTGCCGGCACCGCGGATTTCCAAATCACGCATTGCAATTTTAAAACCAGACCCTAATTCTGTAAATTCTTTTATGGCCTGAAGTCTCTTTTCAGCTACTTCAGATAATACTTTGTCACGGCGATAAAGAAAATAGGCATAGGCCATGCGATGGCTTCGTCCTACGCGCCCCCGCATCTGATAGAGTTGAGACAAACCGAAATGATCGGAGTCATAAATAATAATTGTATTGGCATTGGCGACATCCAGACCATTTTCAACCAAGCTTGAGCACAGCAGCACATCGTAGTTTCCATCATAAAAATCAAACATGATTTGTTCCAAAAGGGTACCGGCCATTTGTCCATGTGCAATGCCGATGGAAATATCAGGCATCAGAGCCTGAAGCTCATCTTTCATTCGTTCAATCGTGGCGACACGATTATACACAAAAAAAACCTGTCCGCCACGCCGTTTTTCCCGCATAACCGCATCGCGCACAATGCGGACATTATATTCTGTGACATAGGTTTGCACAGGAAACCGATCCGTTGGAGGTGTTTCAATAACGCACATTTCACGCAAGTTGACGAGTGACATATGAAGTGTTCGGGGAATTGGTGTAGCACTTAAAGTCAGTACGTCGATATGAGCTGCCCAAGCCTTCCATTTTTCCTTTTGCGCGACTCCAAAGCGCTGTTCCTCATCCACAACAAGCATTCCCAGATCTTTAAATTTTACTTTTTTATTAAGCAGGCTATGTGTCCCGATGAGAATATCAATGTCACCGGTCAGAGCCTGTGCCAGAATTTCTTTCTTTTGTTTATAGGAGCGAAATCGGTTCAGAACCTCGCAATGAATACCAAAAGGACTGAGCCGTTCCGTAAAGGTTTGAAAATGTTGTTGTGCCAAAACGGTTGTTGGTACGAGAACAGCGACTTGTTTACCTCCCATAACAGCTTTAAATATGCTGCGCATGGCGACCTCTGTTTTTCCGAAGCCTACATCACCGCACACCAGGCAATCCATTGGGTACGGTTTTTCCATGCTTTTCTTTATTTCTGCCACGGCTTTAAGCTGATCTGCCGTTTCTTCATATGGAAATGCATCTTCGAATTCTTTTTGAAAAGGTGTATCCGGCGGAAACGCGTAACCTTTCACAACCTCCCGCTTAGCATACAATTCAACAAGTTGTTCTGCAAGATCTGTAATTGATTTTTGGGCCTTGGATCGTGTCTTTTGCCAATCCGTTCCGCCCATTTTATGCAGCTTTGGTGTATCTCCTTCATTGCCGATATATCGTTGAAGCAGCTTGAGCTGATCTGTTGGTACATATAAAATATCCTGACCGGCATAGTGTACTTCTAAATAATCCTTGTGGACGCCATCTAATTCTATGGTTTTAATGCCTGCATACCGGCCAATACCGTGCACTTCATGCACTACATAATCGCCAACTTTTAAATCTGTAAATACATTGATTTCCTGGCCTTTGACGGTATGATGCTGAAGACGATGCTTCTGCATACCATAAATATCCCGTTCTGATAAAATGACCAGCTTGGCATAAGGCATTTCAAAGCCATTGCGTATTTCTCCATCGGCCAAATAAATATGCCCCGCTTGCCATTCTTTTTTATCATCATAATCTTGTGCAGTCAAATCCTGCTGACGCAGCCAAGCCGTAAAAGAAGCCGTCCGTTCTCGACTTCCTAAAATTACCAGGACCGCATTTTGATTCTGACGCCAGTGCTGCAATTCATCTTCCAGCAAGTTGAATTGCTTTTGAAAGCTGGCCATCATTTTGACGGCAAAACTAGTTGCCGTATCAATAAACATATCGGGAACAGACTGCGCCATCAGTGAAAAAAGCATTGTCGTTTTGGGATGGTGTGAAGCGGTAAATTCTCCCCATGGGCAAAGCCATTCCTTATATTCGTCAGATTCCTTGAGCAATTTTTTCAGCGACTCGCGAAGGCGATTTGGTTCGTCCCAAATTACGACGCCATTATCGACATAATCAAGAATCGTGTATTTATTACTCGCATTCCTGTTTTCCAGGGAAATAGGAAGTATGCGTATGTTATCCATATGTGCCAATGATTTTTGACTACCAGCATCAAAATAACGGATGCTTTCTATTTTATCACCAAAAAATTCAAGGCGGACAGGATACTGATGGTTGACAGCATAGATATCGATAATATCACCACGGACAGAGAAATGACCGCGCCGTTCTGTCATATCTACTCGTTCGTAGCCGTCATCGATAAAATGTTGAAGCAGCCGAATCCGATCATATTCTGTGCCGGCCGCAATATCCATAGCAGCATCATCCATTTGCTGCGGTGCGATAACATATTGGGCAGCTTCTTCGATAGTAGCGAGAACAATACCGGAATGACCTTCACGCAGATATCCGAGGGACTCCATTTGACTTGCTGTACGTTCGATGCTTTTGGCCGTCGTATTAAATACAGCCCTGTCGACGAGCGGGAAGTTCAAAATATGCAGATCAGGTACTATGAACTGCAGGTCAGACTGCCATGCAGTAAGCTGTTCCTTAGACTGCACAATAATAACGGCTTGTTTGCCTGTTTCTGTCAAAGCCTTCGCTGCAAACGCACTCTTAACGGAGCCGCCGAGGCCATAAATACTATGGCATCCCGGCTGCTCAAATAATTTAATGGCATTCCTAATATTTTCATCACGATTCATCCATTGAAATAATTGATACATTTGACTAGTGTCCTCACAGAAAATGGGGCTTTAGACTGTCTAAAGCCCTGACGTATTTGTCTGCTGTCTGGCAGATATGAAAATGACTTGTGCTTTGTATTATATCACATTTAGATAAATAAGGGCTAGCCAATCCACCAAAATACATTACATATGTTAATATCAACTGACTGATTTTCCCCTCACCAGCTAGCTGCATGAGTTTATTAACTGACCGCTTGGAACGAAATTTATACGGCAGTGCAGAACGAATTTTCACTTTAGTTAGCGTGAAAGGTGCCAGAAATATTTACGGTATTCACATTGTAAACGCATAATGACAAATTATCAATACCTTTTTTCTGTCTATAATAGGATTTTATCTTTTGAGCTGAGGCTATGCGTAGGCGCTGATCCACCCCGTTCGTGAATAAGATAACACAGACGGTCAAATACATCCTGGGCACAAGGATGCTCATATTCGCCTAACTGTATATTTGGCTTGGCCCGGCCATGATAATCACTTCCTATAGTGGCAATTAGTTTATAGGTACGGCAAATGTCAGCATAAAACTGTGACGTATCCGTATCATGATAACTGCAGTAGGCTTCGATTCCATCGATTCCTTCTGCAACCAAAGACTCCGTAACATCTCTGTTTTGTCCCATATTAGCACCTGGATGAGCCAATACAGCTGCGCCGCCATTGTTCTGAATATGTCTGACTGCCTCATGGAGGGTAATAAGAGTCATCGGCACAAATGCTGGTTTTCCCTGACTGCAGTAATCCCAGCCAAAATTGACGTAAGGGCTCTTGTTGCGCAAGCCTCCGGGACGATATGGCGCTAAAATAGGATTGTCAATATTCCGTGGATCTTCTAAGGCCGCTCGGGCAATATTGACTGTGGCGATGACATCATTATGAGAAAGAGTCCACACATATTTTCTATCCAGATATATTCCTAATTGCTCTACTGCATTCATCATTTTTTCTGAATTATCGAGACGCTGCTGATGAATATTTTTTTCTATTTGATGAAAAATAGGTTCTTTTTCATCAATTCCATATCCTAAAAGATGAAAATTTTTTCCCAGATGAGCACAACTGAGTTCTATCGCCGAAAAAAAACAAAGCCCCAATTCGCAGGCTCGTTTTCTGGCCTTCGGTATGGCTTCTACTGAATCATGATCAGAGACAGCCACAGCTTTTAGTCCGGCAGCCGCACATTGATTCATCAGATCGGATGGTTCAAATTCTCCATCCATACTGTATTTTGTATGCATATGCAGATCAAGCCATGTATCCATAGTTGCCGCTCCTTTCTCTTATATAACAGGCATAGAAAATATACGCTGATTTTAAAAATCGTATGGAAAAATCAACAAAAACCATACAACTTACCATATTTATTATATGCAGAGCCTAATTTTATTGCAATGACTATAGCCCATTCTTACGAGACTTTTACAGGAAAAAATACCTTTGAGTACTATTAAACAAAGTATAACCTGAAAAAGGCACTCGATATAGAGTGCCTTTTATCCGTTTGTGTCTCTTTAAAAAAGTTCCTTTTTTTCGAGAATCGCAACCGCAGCCGTGCAAGCTGGACAATCACAATAATCTGCTCCGGCTGCTTTGATCGCTTTAGCATGAACGGCAATCTTGTGCGCCGTATCTGCGCCAAATAATTGGATGCCATTTTTTGATTCTGTAAAGTCAATCAAATTGTCCACAGGCATTAGATCGGCTTCCAGTTCTGTCACATATTTTTTAGTTTCTGCCGCCTCTGTCTCTGTCCCTACCGCATTCAGCCAAGCCTGTGCAGCTGCCTTGGCTTCATGGCTGCAAGATGGCGAATGCATCAATATATGCGTTTTTTCAATCACATACTCTAATATCTTTTTATCCATATCCAAACCGCCCTCTTTTCTGAAATTCAGAATAAATAGATAATCCTGTATACCGGAGCGAATCTGCTGTCCGTTATCTATTTTTTAGATCCAAAAGATAGTGCACAACGTTCGGCCGATCGGGGCTGCCGTCAGTATGCTTAATCAAACTCTTTGTATATCCCAAACCGGCAAATTCCTTCTCCGCTGCATCTTTTTCTGCATTATACAGTGTGCCTGTTATTAGTATAAAAGAAGCCAAGCAAAATGGCAAGGTATACTTGCGGTAAAGCTCTGCTGGTTCCGGTGCAGCGCCTTATCGAAAAAATACCGACTTACTCCGAAACAACAGAAATTCTCTGCCGTATATGATTTCCGTTTACAGCCTCATCAATCATTGCAGATGCATAATCAGCATAGCTGATCACACTTTCTCCGTTGCTATTTAAAAGCAATTCTTCTCCGCCCCACATATATTTTCCTGTTTTAACTCCGTCGGCCTGAAAATTTCCGGCAGGACTTATATATGTCCATCTGACATCCGTTCTGGTTCGCAAATACGTTAAGGCCTTTCCCATGTTGATTGCTACCGGCTTAAATACATCGGGAAAATCAGGAGCATCCATGACTTGTGCTGTATGTTCAGAATTAATATAGAGACTTCCTGCGCCCCCTACAACTAAAAGGCGGGTATTTTTTCCGCTTACCAAATCACAGAGATGTTTGAGCGAGGTACTGTGCAGCGGCAGTGTTTCTGGTGTCCAGGCACCAAATGCGTCGATTACTACATCAAATTCTTTTAGATCTGAAGCTGTCAGATCAAATAAATCTTTTTGGATGGCCTGTGTTGCTACGGAACGGTTTTCACCACGCACTACGGCTGTGATGTTCAGACCTCTTTCCAGGCCCTCTTTTACGATTTGCCTTCCTTCTTTTCCATTGGCGCAAATAACGGCAATTTTCATTTTTCTGCCTCCTTGTAATATATCATCTTGTTTTTTTCTTTTTGTAAGATTACAATACATCTGTAACACCTATTTGTAAAGTAAGCACTTTATTGTGCTATAGTATCTATAAAGTAACGTTTGGAAAATGAGGGATTATTGTGGAAAAAGAATTGCCGGAGTGCCCGGTAGAAACGACGCTTATGCTCATCAGTGACCGATGGAAGGTACTCATTATCCGGGATTTGTTGAATGGAACGAAGCGTTTTGGTGAGTTGAAAAAATCTGTCGGTACTATATCTCAAAAAGTACTGACATCAAATTTGAGGTCTATGGAAGCATGCGGTCTTGTACATCGTAGGGTATATGCAGAGGTCCCCCCTAAAGTAGAATATTCACTTACCCAAACCGGATATAGCCTAAAACCCGTACTGGATGCCATGTTTGCATGGGGAACAGAATATAAAGAAAAAAGAAAATAATATTTCCGCTTCTTTAAATGTGCCTGAACGGATGCCGGCTACCTCATTACGTTTAACTTTTCAGATGTTGCAGCTGTTTTAATTGAAATGATGTATAGGTACCTGTCAGCGTATTTGTTTTTCCAGTCGAGGCAGCGCTGATAATATCAAGGAGTACGATTGCTTTGTTTCGTGACAAACCCGGCTGCCATTTCCCACAGTTTATATAGATCGTCAGTACTTTTTCAGCTTCAGAATAGTCTTTTTTTATGATAAGCCAGCGGATCTGGGATAAAATACGGAATCCTTCAGAAAAATGAATGACAGGGTTATATTTCTCCCAGGCAGCATAAAATTTATTTTCTTCTCTGCCGCGAATATATAATGTCAGCAACGCCGTATACATATGTGCAAAGCCAGATACCGGCAAGTGTTCCCGACGCCGGATAAAATCAATTTCACAGGCGTATTGATAGTATTTTTCCGCACTTTTGTAGGCATCTTCACGTTGTTTGCAAAGAAAATACTGGTACGCACTATCAAAAATTTTCCCCAGCATATGATAAATATCCCATGATTTTTCATATTGCTGATGAGTATGCACGACGGTTGAAAAATTATCAATCACGCGGGGCAGCACTTCCGTTATACGGACTTGTTCAATGCAATAACACATGCGAAGAAAACGATGGCAGTGCATATCGGAACTTCCATAGGGAGTCAGGTGAATTTTATATAGCAGCAGTAATTCGTCTAGCAGAGTAGAATGAAGGGACAGCGTATCCAGTCCACAGCGACATAAGCCGTAGCAGGCCCGGCTGTATAATGCTGTTTGTCGTTCTCTGCCACGTTTTTCCATACGGTAGACGGCTTCATCATATAATTCATACGATTGATCTTTTTTTTCGTAAAGATAAACAAAGTGTTCCTTGGTATGAAAATCACAAGCAGCCTTATACAACAAATGAGCATACCGATATAGATCACGGGGCTGACGGTCCTGCCGCAGAATTTGTTTAAAATATTCTTCGGCCTTTTTTTCACATTCGCGTTTTGTTTCGGGAAGCGCTTTATTTTTCTCTCCTTTATATGAGTTGCATGTAATATAATCGCTGTAATGCAGAAACGCTAGTCCCCGCAAAACACGCAAATCATGAGTATATTCTGGAAGATCCAGCATTTGACTATAGGCAGCTGCTGCTATGCGGATAAATTCATTGCTTTTCTGCTCCTTGTTTATACTTTCTATTTGATTTAAAAAGCCTTCCCAATCTTTCTTTTGCATGAATTCTTGTATCAGCTGAGTGATATTCTCTTTTTCCATATATATTCCTCCAGATAGTATGTCATATGCATATATATTAAATCTATTTTTACATACATAAATTGGAATAAAATGAAAACAACATTAAAATAATATGAGAATTAGATGATAAAAAGATTAGATTTTTTTTCTATTTTAATAATAAATATCCATTTATCATTATTTATAATAATTTTTTCAGATAGAACAAGGGATGGTACGGAAATTTTTTTTAAACAAAAAAAGAAAAGACAGCCGAATTCGGAAATATAATTATTTCAGTTTCGGCTGTTTCTTTTTTTGTTGCAGGTATGATGGTATTATTTATTTTCTGCCCGGAGCGTTTCTAAGATTTCTTGTATACGGGCGGCCGCATTCTCAATACGGATAACCTCTTCGGCACCGGTCCGCCGGGTCTTTATTTCTACTGTATGTTCTGCGATACTTTTTTTGCCGATTGTTATTCGGACAGGATAGCCAATAAGATCGGCATCATTGAATTTGACACCGGCCCGTTCGTTGCGGTCGTCCAGGATAACATCTACATGATGCTGGCAAAGTGTATGATACAATGTAGCGGCAATTTCTACCATGGATGCATCTTTTGTACTTACGGGAATAATAGCTGCCTCGTAAGGAGCTATTGATACAGGCCATATAATGCCATTGTCATCATTAAATTGTTCAATAACGGCAGCCATCGTCCGAGTTACACCGACACCGTAGCATCCCATGACATAAGGTTTTGCCTTGCCATTCTGATCAAGAAAAGTTGCATGCAGCGCTTCCGAATATTTGGTTCCCAGTTCAAAGACCTGCCCCACTTCAATGCCATGAACAATTTCAATAGGGGCACCGCAAGCTGGGCAGACATCTGCTTCTGTGATCAGACGAATAGTTGCAACCGTCATATTTTTAAAATCCCGTTTGGGATTGACATTAATATAGTGATACCCATGCTTATTTGCGCCGGTTACTCCGTTGGATATATTCATCGCCGTGGGATCGACAAGAATGAAAAAGGTTTCATTCTCTGGAATATCTGCGTTTATAGGACTCATATAACCAGGTTGCAAGCCATGCACCTTTAACTCTTCCTCCGTTGCCGGCTGGATGTCATTGCCGCCTACAATACGCTGTACTGCCACATCATTGACTTCATGATCACCGCGTACCATACAAAGCACCGTTTTTTTACCGTCAATTGTAAATGCAACGGCTTTGATTGTCTTTTCAATAGAAATGTGGAGAAGATTCACCAATTCTTCAATGGTTGCACAATTCGGAGTTGCAATAAGTTCAGCCTCTTTTTCCGTATCATGTGCCAGTTCCAGCGTTTTAGGAATTGCTTTTTCAATATTGGCCGCATAATTGCAAACTGTACAGGATACAACATCAGCTTCCCCTGCAGCTGCCAAAGCCATAAACTCATGAGTTCGGTTGCCACCTATTTGTCCGGAGTCAGCCTGCACAGGCTTGAAATTTAAACCGCAGCGCGTAAAAATACGGGTATATGCATTGTACATATTTTCGTAATTTGCATGTAGCCCTTCTTCGTCCACATCAAAGGAATAGGCATCCTTCATAACAAATTCACGGCTGCGCATAAGACCGAAGCGAGGGCGAATTTCATCGCGGTATTTATTTTGCATTTGATACAGCGTCAGCGGCATTTGCTTATACGAGCGTAATTCATTGCGGACAAGTGTGGTAATCAGTTCTTCGTGAGTCGGTCCCAGACAATAATTATTATTGTGACGGTCTTTCAGTTTGAACATTTCCGGACCATAAGCATTCCAGCGCCCAGATTCATGCCAGATGTCCGCAGGCTGTACAATCGGCATCATGATTTCCTGTGCACCGGAAGCGTCCATTTCCTGACGGACGATATTTTCAATTTTACGCACAACACGTCGGCCTAATGGTAAAAAAGTATAAATTCCACCGGCGTTTTTACGGATCATACCAGCCTTCAACATATATTTGTGGCTGATAACTTCGGCTTCTGCCGGTATTTCCCTAAGCGTCGGGCAATATAATTTTGATGCTAACATATGGCTAAGACCCCTTTTGAATAAATTTATTTATTTCTTCAAGCAAAGACGATACAAGCTGCTGCTCCGGCACCGTTTTCAGTACCTTTCCGTGCGAAAAAATAATGCCCTTTCCAACGCCGCCGGCTATGCCAAAATCGGCTTCCCGGGCTTCTCCAGGGCCGTTGACAACACAGCCCATAACGGCTACTTTGAGCGGTACGTTTATCGTACTGAGGGCTTTTTGGACTTTTTGAGCCAGTTCGATTAGATTTACTTGTGTTCGACCGCAGGTAGGACAGGAAATGAGCGTCGGACCAAAGGTACGTAAACCTAATGAACTAAGAATTATCTGACCGGCTTTGATTTCCTCTGCCGGATCCTCTGTAAGAGAAACCCGGATGGTATCTCCTATCCCTTCATATAAAAGAGTACCAATACCGACGGCGGATTTGATGCTTCCTTCACGAACCAGGCCGGCCTCAGTCACGCCTAAATGAAGAGCATAAGGAACTTTTTCAGCCAAGGTTTTATAGGCTTCAATCATAAGTGGAACTTCCGATGCTTTTAGAGAAATGACCATATTGCGGTAATTCATTTTTTCTAAAATACAAATATGCCGCAGAGCTCCTTCCACCATTCCTGATGCGGTGGGATGGCCGCCGTATGTTTCTAAAATATCAGCAGGCAGCGATCCGGAATTAATACCAATTCGGATTGGCAGGTTTCTAAGTCGGACCCTTTCGATTACTTTTATGACGTTGTCATCAGCACCTATATTTCCGGGATTGATTCGCAATGCATCCACGCCGCTGTCGACGGCCGCCAAAGCCAGCCGGTAATCAAAGTGAATATCGGCAACAATCGGGACAGGAGATGCTGCGGTTACCGCTTTCAGTCCTTTCGCCGCCGCCATAGTTGGGACAGCAAATCGGATAAGCTCGGCACCGTATGATGCCAAGCGCAATGTGTCGGCAATGGCCGCCTGTTCGTCAGCCGGATCAATAGTAGACATTGTTTGAATTGATATAGGGGCCGTACCGCCGATACCAAGCTTCCCTACCTGTACGGGAAGCGATTTTCTTCGTTTCATCGTATGCCTGCCGCCTTTCTAAAATCTGCTGATGTCCTGAATCATGGCAAAAAGAAATAAAGCTCCCAGGATAATCATCCCTGACATCTGCACGTAATACAGTGCCCGTTTAGGCATCCGGCGGCGTGTAATTCCTTCAATAAGAAGCAGGATGATATATCCGCCATCCAGCATCGGAATTGGCAGGAGATTTAAAATTCCCAGATTAATGCTCAGAAAAGCCGTAAACATGAGAAGATTCACAAATCCCACAGAAGCTACCTGACCAGCTAACTGTGCTACGCCTATGGGTCCGGCCAAATCAGCCTTGGCAGACCCGGTGATCATATTGTAAATACCAACAATCATAAGCTGGCAAATCTGCCCTGTTCGCTGCACCGCCATCCCGGCCGATTCAAAAAAACTATGTGACTGGTTCGTAATAACCGGCATAACGCCAAGCATTGCCCGATCAGTTTGCGTATCCGTCTTCGGAATCATGTCAAGCTTCATTTCGGTTCCGTTACGATCTATTGTAACCGTCACTACTTCATGGCTATGCTTGGAAACGGCAGATGAAATATCCTCCCATTTATGGATCGCCGTACCGCCGATGGATATGATGCGGTCACCTGGCTGCATCTTGACCTGCGAAGCCGCAGAATCGGCCACGACGGAACCCACAATGGGGTCTGGAGATACATTCATCGTTCCGACAGTAAACATGATTCCCCATAGGATGATAATAGCCAGAACAAAATTCATAATAGCTCCGGCAGCGATGACGATCAGACGGCTGAGAACCGGTTTATTTAAAAAGGATTGAGCATTGAGCGTTTCTTCCTCCGTCATGCCGGCAATGCGATTAAAGCCGCCTAACGGAATAGCACGCAGAGAATACACCGTAGGACCGTAAGTGCAACTGTAAATTTTAGGGCCGAAGCCAATGGCAAATTCATCTACCTGCATTCCCGTCAATTTAGCGGTAATAAAGTGTCCAAACTCATGAACGAATACGATAAGACTGAATACAAATACAGTCGCTGCAATTGTTATACCCAAAATACGACACCTTTCTAAAGCAAGGAAACGGCGCAGCGCCGTGCCCACGCATCAGCACTGCGAATCGATTCCACAGTCAGGTCATGGCATACAGTATGTTTTTCCATGACGGTACGAACAATATCAAAAATACGTGTGAAGGAAATTTCCTTGCGCAAAAAAGCATATACGGCGATTTCATTGGCCCCGTTGAGAACGCAGGGCAATGTACCGCCTATCTTTCCAGCCTCATAAGCCAGTGGAAGAGATGGGAATTTTTGGTTGTCCGGCGCTAAAAATTCCAATGTTCCTAGTGTTTTCCAATCAATTGGCTGCGCCCCCCGTACATTCATTCTGTAAGGGTATGTAAAGGCATACTGAATAGGGAGACGCATATCCGGCATACCAAGCTGGCCTACTACGGAACTATCAATGAACTGAACCATAGAATGAATAATACTTTGTGGCTGAATGACTACTTCAATATGATTAAAGGGCATATTAAAAAGCCAATGGGCTTCAATGACCTCTAATCCCTTATTGAACATCGTTGCAGAATCAATCGTAATTTTGCTGCCCATGTTCCAGGTTGGATGCTTCAGGCATTGCTCTACTGTAATGTGTGGAAAATCAGTAATGGGCCGGTGAAAATGAGGGCCCCCCGAAGCCGTAATCAGAAGCCGGTCTATTTCTTCAGGACGGCGTCCATCCAAACACTGAAAAATGGCCCCGTGTTCACTATCGACCGGTAGAATATGCACATGATGACGATGCGCTTCGGTCATAACAAGTTCACCAGCAGCTACTAAGGTTTCCTTATTGGCCAGGGCAATATCCAGTCCCTGTGCAATTGCATGAAGCGTCGGCTCAATACCGGCAGCGCCAACTAAAGAGGTAAGGAGCATATGGGCATCCGCTTCATCAATAAGCTGCAGCAGGCCTTCCGAACCAGTAAAAACCGTACATTCCGGTCCTACGGTTTGCTGCAGCTTGGCAGACGCGCCGGGATCTATCATACAAGCCAAAGGAATCTTATAATCTCGTATTTGCCTGGCGGCTAATTGCCAATTAGAGTAAGCTGCTACTGCGGCCAAGCAAAATTTATCCCTATGTGCGTCTATTACATCGATGGCTTGTGTTCCAATGGAGCCTGTACTGCCCATAATAATTATATTTTTCATGAATACGCTCCTGCCAGCACCTTACGAAATCAGCACAAGATAAACATACACTGCCGGTGCCGTAAAAATCAAACTGTCAAAACGGTCAAGTACACCGCCATGCCCTGGAATCAGCATGCCGGAATCCTTGACTTGACATACCCGCTTCAATATTGATTCAACCAAATCGCCAAGCGGCGCCATAACAGCGATAATTATTCCGATGGCTAAGGCATGTATGACTGAAAACTCAAAAATAAGTGAGAAAATCAATGCAATCAGCAGTGTACCTAAAAATCCGCCAATTGCACCTTCTCTTGTTTTTCCGGGACTAATGGAAGGACACAGCTTATTTCGACCCAAGCATTTTCCTGTAGCGAAGGCAAAGGTATCACTGGCCCATGTAGAAAATACAAGAAGAAACATAAAAAAGCGGGCCGGTTCCAACATAACAGAACCAAAAACTCCCGTCATATCAGAAGCAACCATGCCGCTGCGCAGGGCTAGCATGGCAAAAAATCCAGTACCTATATACAGCAGGCCGTATAGCGTATAGGCACTATCGGATGGCGTAACCAAACGGTGAAAAAAGACAGTCCGCAGCAGCAGCCAGGCTAGAAGTATTATGGCTAAGAGCATCATTACTTTTAGACAACCGTACCAATATGCTCCAAAAAAACATAGGAGCCATACCGCGCCAAATTTATCGGCCAGCTTGGCATTGAGCTTGCGTACTAACGTACTGTATTCATACCATCCCAGTAATGCCAACAGAGTCATCATGATGAAAAAAAGCCAATTTCCCTCATAAATGACAAATATTGTTAAGGCACCGCCGACAATGCCTGTTATTATTCGTTTTGCCAACATAACATGTACCTACCTTATTTTAACCCGCCAAAGCGTCTTTCTCTTCCTTGAAAAGAAAGAATTGCCTCGATCAGTGTTTCTTTTGTAAAATCAGGCCAGAATAAATCTGTAAACCAAAATTCGGCATACGCCATCTGCCAAAGCAGAAAATTGCTGACCCGCTTGTCTGCGCCGGGACGAATGAGAAGATCTACGTCATTTTCAGGCGCTGTGTATAAGTATGCGGATAACGTGTTTTCATTAATCTCCTCTGGCTTCAGCAATCCTGCTTTCACATCTGCCGCTGCTCGCTGCAACGCATGCGTCAACTCCAAACGACCGCCGTAATTGACTGCTACATTCAAAAGTAAGCCTGTATTATTCATCATATTTTGTTCTGTCTTATGGAAAACCGATTGGAGAGACGGATTAAGCCGACTCATATCACCGATAAAACGGAGTTTTACATTATGCTCTTCTAATTCAAGAAGATTTTGAGCTAAATATTCATTCATTAGTTTCATAATGTATGAGACTTCATCATCAGGACGTTTCCAGTTTTCTGTAGAAAAAGCATACACCGTCAGCACTTGAATTCCCAAATCACTGGCAGCAATAACAATACGTTTCAGCGTATCAGCTCCTGCATGATGTCCATAACTGCGCGGCAGTCCCTTGTGTCTGGCCCACCGGCCATTGCCATCCATGATAATAGCTACATGACGCGGAATATTTTCCTTATCCAGCAGGCTTTCCGATATGGGTTGAGATGTTGACTTTCTTTTCCCTAATAAATTGATCATTATACCTTTTCTCCAACTTGCAGTATCTGTTTTACAGAGTCGCTTTTTTGTAAAGTATAGTTTACCAGAAGATGGGCAACGTTCTCCCTCATTTGGGCACGAATGATGTATATCTCAGACGTATCACATTGGAAGAAATGACTTCGGGACACCGTGTGTTTTATAACATACGGGACGTTTTTATCCTGTAATACAGATTTGGCATACCGTAATGGCATGCCAATAAAAATCCGTATATCCATCATACTTCCATGACTTCTTTTTCTTTTTTAGCTTTAATCTCATCGATTATTTTGACTTTCTTATCTGTCAGTTTTTGGATATTTGTCTGGGCTTCCTTGCTTTCATCTTCTGTGATTTCCCGTTTCTTTTCCATTTTCTTTATGACTTCATTGCCGTCACGACGAATGTTTCGAACAACTACTTTAGATTCTTCGGCAACCTTGCTGACTTTTTTGTTTAAATCCTTGCGGCGTTCCTCTGTCAATTGTGGTATTTCCAAACGAATCATAGTACCGTCATTATTCGGATTCAATCCTAAATCAGATTTTAAAATAGCTCTTTCAATTTCTCCCAGCATTTTCCGTTCCCACGGTACGATTGTAATAAGGCGAGGTTCCGGGGCCGATACATTCGCAACCTGTTTAATCGGGGTGGGAGTACCATAATAATCTACAGTAACACGGTCCAGCAGTGTCGTGCTTGCCCGACCGGTACGGATTGAAGCAAGATCACGTTTCAGTGCCTCAATTGTTTTGTCCATCTTTTCTTCATGTTGTGTCAATAAGGTTTTTGTATCCATTCTGAATCACTTCCTTAAATAAAATTATATATATATATAATACAGCGTTTAGCCTTCTTTGTCGACTAATGTACCTAAATCTTTTCCGCCGGCAGCAGCAATGATATTTCCGGGAACATCGATATTAAATACAACGATAGGAATATCATTATTCATGCATAACGTCGTAGCGGTCGCATCCATGACTTTTAAATCTTTGTTAATTACATCCAGGTAAGAAAGTCTTTTAAACATTTTTGCGTCGGCATGTTGCTTCGGATCACAATCATATACGCCATCTACGCCATTTTTTGCCATAAGGATTGCATCTGCTTCGATTTCAGCAGCACGAAGTGCTGCCGTTGTATCAGTAGAAAAGTAAGGGTTTCCCGTACCGGCACCAAAAATGACCACTCTGCCTTTTTCCATATGACGAATAGCCCGGCGGCGGATATACGGTTCAGCTACCTGCTGCATATTAATGGCGGTCTGAACTCGTGTGGCGACACCATTATTTTCCATGGCATCTTGCAGTGCCAGCGCATTCATGACAGTGGCCAACATTCCCATGTAATCAGCAGAAACACGATCCATCCCTTTGGCGCTGCCCGAAAGACCACGCCAAATATTACCGCCGCCTACAACGATAGCGATTTGAATATCCAATCGGCTCGCTTCCACCACCTGCTTTGCGATTTTCTCTACTGTTTCTGGATCAATGCCATATCCTTGGTTTCCTGCCAATGCCTCACCGCTCAATTTTAATACAACACGTTTAAATTTTCTCGTTTCCATAAAATCCTCCTGTAATACATAAGTTTAAATTAGAAAATAAGAGAACACGAAAAAAGGTGTTCTCTTATGAAATCTTATTTAGCTTGTGCCATTACTTCGGAAACAAAGTCATCATTGCGTTTTTCAAGGCCTTCGCCTAATTCATAACGAGAATAACGGCGAATATCAATTTTTTCGCCGATTTTGGCGATGTTTTCTGTAATAACCTGCTGAATTGTCTTATCGGAATCCTTGATGAATTCCTGTTCCAATAGGCAATTTTCCTTATAGAATTTTTCCAAACGGCCAACCATCATTTTTTCAACGATTTTTTCCGGTTTGCCTTCATTTAAAGCCTGTTGGCGCAGAACTTCTTTTTCATGATCCAGCACTTCCTGGGGAACATCTTCTCGTTTTAAATATGTTGGGTTTGCTGCAGCAATCTGCATAGCAATATCCTTACATAAATCTTTGAAATTGGCTGTCTGCGCAACAAAATCTGTTTCACAATTCACTTCAACAAGAACCCCGATGCGGCCATTGCCATGGATATAAGAATAAACCAAACCTTCAGCTGCGATGCGGTCAGCCTTTTTAGCAGCGGCTGCCAGACCTTTTTCGCGAAGAAAGTCGATAGCCTTGTCCATATCTCCGTTGGTTGCTGAAAGTGCCTTTTTGCAGTCCATCATACCGGCACCGGTTTTTGTTCTTAAATCTTTTACCATGCTTGCTGTAATAGCCATAATATTCCTCCTAAAAATAATATACAGTTTAATAAAGGTAAGGAATTCTCACTCCTTACCTTTACATATAAGACATATAGTTCTCAAAGAACGGTTTTTTAGTTTTCTTCTGCTGCCACTTCTTCAGTCTGTTCAGCCGCATCAAGCTGTTCACCCTGATTGCCTTCAAGAACAGCGTCGGCAACCTTGCCTGTCAGCAATTTAACGGCACGGATAGCATCATCATTAGCGGGAATTGGATAGTCAATAATATCCGGATCACAATTTGTATCTACCGTCGCAATAATAGGAATATGAAGCTTGCGAGCTTCGGCAACCGCAATTTCTTCTTTTTTAGGATCAATAATAAAGAGAGCATCCGGCAGTTTTTTCATATCCTTAATACCGCCGAGGTACTTCTGCAATTTTTCCATTTCATGTTTAAGCAATGTAACTTCTTTTTTCGGTAATACATCAAACGTGCCGTCTTCAGCTTGTTTTTCCAAGGTTTTCAAACGTTTTACACGTTTTTCGATCGTTTGGAAGTTAGTAAGCATACCGCCGAGCCAACGTTCATTTACAAAAAACTGATTGCATCGTTCTGCTTCCGTTTTAATGGATTCTTGTGCCTGTTTTTTTGTGCCGACAAATAAGACACGGCCGCCTTCCTGTGCCAGATCACGAACAAAGTTGTATGCTTCGTCCATCTTCTTTACAGTTTTCTGCAGGTCAATAATGTAAATACCGTTACGTTCTGTAAAGATAAAACGAGCCATTTTAGGATTCCAGCGACGTGTCTGGTGACCAAAATGAACCCCTGCTTCTAATAATTGTTTCATAGATACTACTGCCATAATTATGATTCCTCCTGTTTTTTCCGCCGCCCGGTCATTGTCTGCCATCACCGGATAATATCGGCACAGCCACAGACTCACCAAGCGTGTGTATTTTGAACCTCTGATATTATACCATAAGTACATGGGCTGTACAAGCTATTTTATAAAAGCTGAGTAATATTAAAGCACAATCGGAATCCCTGTAAGGATTCCGATTGTAAAAATCAAAAAACTATTCCAACACATAAACGGGTACGGTGCGACGGCCAAAGCGCATACATGAATTATAATCTTCCATACAAAGATCAATGCGGTTTCCGAGAATGTCACCGCCAGTATCTTCCGCAGTGGCTAAACCATAGCCGGGAATAAAGACACGCGACCCCAGTGGAATGATATTGGGATCTACTGCGACCACACCGTAGCGGGCAATTGTTCCCATCTTCGTAATTCCCTCACCGTTTCCATCTGTCGGTAAATAAGCAGTAGCTACCATTGTAAAAACTTTTTTGTATTTGGAAATAGCCCCCGTATTTATTTCTACCGTTTCCTTTGTGCCGACATGGCGGATCAGCGGCTGCATTTCGGTTACAAGGGTTGTGGAAACAGGTTCCCTGCCTATAACCTGTCCGTCTAAGCTGACAATATTAACGGTGACTTTTTTACGGCCGTCCTTACCTTCTTGTAGAATTTGTTCCTCTCCACGTCCTATGTTTTCATCAGGTATGCTTTCGACCGCATATGGAACAACTTCATCCTCCGTAATTGTTTTTTTCGAAAGAGCACCGATACGAATAACTATATTTTCTTCAACTGCAGCGTCTGCTTTACCGTAAGGACGGTAAGCTTCCGTATCATATCCATACTGTACAGCTACATCCTGTACTGTTTTTTTTGCAGACAGCACCTGCTGCTTCTGTCCCTTATACTCAATCGTGACGGGAACAGCGCGACAGACCGTTACCTGACTTCCTTCTGTTAATTTGGGTGTTGATACTTGCAGCTCGTCATAAGAGCCGATCACGATTTTATTTTCGCGCATAAGCGCTTCTTCATTAATTGCATGCGTATATACGGTCTTGACAGTTCCGTCCGCATGGATGGTTACTAATTTTCCTTTGTCGATAAAACCAGTCAAGGAAACGATGATTAATAATGCGATCAAGGTAACATACATACGAGTTACAGGTCTTTGATATCGTTTGTTCATTCAATCCCTCCCAATCTGGCATTATTCTACCAAAGAAGGACATTGATGTCAATTTTATTTGGTTTACAATTAGAACAAAAAGTTGATAATATAACATTCCACAGCTTTTTGTAAACCGATATTAACGTATGAAATAATAGATAAAATGGTGGGTTATCACGATTTGGGTGTTATTCCACACATTTTCCCACATTAAAGAAAAAATTCTTTAGAAAATGTATTTAGCAGAATTAAAAAGTCATTTATATGAACTTTCCTCCCACTTTATGTAAACGTTTGCATATACGTTTTGAACAAAAAATAAAAATAATAAAAAACCATGCCCTTATTGTCTACTGACAAAGGACACGGTTTAAGCGGATTTCATATTAGAAGTACTTGTTTTTATGTTTTATTTCATCATTTTTTTCTTCTGCTTCGTATTGAAGCTGCCGTTGCGCATGAACCGGCTCTTCGTTTTTTCGTTCCTTGGCCAGATATCGGTATGTTCCATCAGAATTCATTGAATATGCTTTGACATTATCATGAAAATACAATGATAAAATTCTTTTTATACGTTCTTTGTGAGGTGGAAACTCAACGGGGATCATTAATTCTACCCGTTCATTTAGATTACGGGGCATCCAGTCCGCAGATGAAATGAAAACATCTTCCTTGCCGCCGTTATAAAAATAAAATAAACGGCTGTGCTCTAAAAAACGGCCTACAATACTGTGTACCTCAATATGTTCACTGATTCCGGGAAGACCTGGACGCAGTACGCATATACCGCGGATAATAAGTTTAATTTGTACACCCGCAGCCGAGGCTGCGTATAATTTGGTAATGACCGCTTTATCAAGAAGGGAATTCATTTTGGCAATGATAACGGCTTTCTTTCCTTGACGGGCCAGGGATGTTTCCTGTTCGATTGACTGATAGATTGATTCGCGTAGATTAATGGGGGCAACGGCCAGCTTGTTCCATTGCGGAGGATCAGAATAACCAGATAATAAATTAAAAAAAGACGAAGCGTCAACCCCAATAAGAGTACTAGCGGTCAATATTCCTACATCGGTGTAGATACGGGCTGTTTTTCCATTATAGTTACCTGTTGCCAGATGAACATAACGACGGATACCATTTTCCTCATGTCGTACGACAAGCGTAATTTTTGAATGGGTTTTCAAACCCATGATGCCATAAATGACATGGCATCCAGCTTGCTCCAGTTTACGGGCCATAAATATATTGTTTTCTTCATCAAAGCGTGCCTTTACTTCCATCAGAACAGTTACTTGCTTGCCATTTTCAGCGGCTTCGGCCAGCGCAGCAATAATAGGTGACCGGCTGCTGACACGATATAAGGTCTGTTTGATGGCAAGAACGTTTGGATCCGTAGCCGCAAGCTTGATGAAATTTTCCACTGTCGTGAAAGTTTCATAAGGATGATGAACCATGATATCCTGTTTTGCAATGGCAGACCAGAAATCTGGAGCATCGATTCCAGCCAATTCATACGATGGCTGCGGCACGGCTGGTGGATACCGAAGGCTATCGCATCCATCAGTTCCGACAAAGGAAAAGAATACTTTGCAGTCCAAAGGGCCGGAAATCATATAGATGTCTTTTTCTTCAAGCTGTAACTCCCTTCTCAGAAATTCTTTCAGCATACGGCTGGAAGAATATGCAAGTTCCAAACGAACAGACGCTCCCTTGCGGCGTTTTTTTAATGATTTTTCTACTTCAATGAGCAAATCTTCCGCATCATCGTCAATGTCCAAATCTGCATCGCGGGTTACGCGAAACGGAACGACTTCCAAAATGTCACAGCCTAAAAAGAATTGTTCGGCAAAGGCGCCCAGAATATCTTCAAGAAAAAGAAATTTTTTCTCTGTTCCATTTGAGACACCGGTGTTAGGAACTTTTATAATACGTTTGATGACAGACGATGGCACGGGCAGGATCGCAGTTTTGACCGATATGTCACACTGCTTTTTGCGCAGGAGAACGGCCAGGTTTAAGTTTAAGCTGGAAAGAAAAGGAAAAGGATGGCTCGAATCAACGGCCATAGGAGTAACCACAGGATAAATTTCCCGTTCAAAATAACTTTCAAGCCATAAATGCTGCTCCTCGTTCAAATCGCTGACGTGAATAAATTGCAGACCGTTTTCTCGCAGCTTATTACGGATAATATTGTAATAGGCATATTGCTGCTGTACCTGTTTGTGAACCATATCCTGAATGGCTTCAAATTGCTCCTGCGGTGTCATACCGGAAATATCAATATGTTTTATTCCGCTTTCTATCAAATGCTTGACACCGGCAACGCGAATCATGAAAAATTCATCTAAATTAGAAGCGGCAATGGCTATAAAATTTAATTGCTCTAACAGTGGATTGGAAGGAACCATAGCTTCCCGCAATACCCGTTCATTAAATTTTATCCACGTGCATTCCCGGTTTAAAAAATTTTCAGGATCTGTATAATTCAACCTCATCACTTATCCCTTCCTCAACATAGGAGAAATACCGAAGACCTCGGCAAAATTGATAGCAGTCTTCATAAATGTCCAGCGTTCAAGGGTAATATCTAATTCTGACCGGTAATGAAGGATCAACATAGTATCGGTCAATTCGGCTTGAATTCGGCTTATTTTTCCTAAATGGCTTTTGTCGAGTGAATCGGCAAGCCGAAAAATGGCAATAAGTTTTGCTGTAATTACTTTCTGTTCCGGTGTCAGCTGGTTATATTTATCAGAAGATTCTTGTAAAATCCCTCCAAAAGCATAATAGGTAATATTAGCTAATATTTCTTTTTCTTCATCTGTTATCCCAAATAAATCCGTTTCTGTAATCAAATTATACGTGCATAAATTATGTTTGCGAATATTGATGAATTTCCCTGTTTCATGCAGAATAGATGCCAGTTTTAATAAATAACCGCATTGATAATTCAGACCGATTTTTTTATATACAGCATTAAATAAAATACTGCAGAATTCTTCCACGCGGGAAGAATGATTCGGATCGTACAAATATTTACCGGCCATACTTCGTGTTAGATCCAGCAAAAGGCCGCGTTGATGGTCCAAATAAGAATTGTGCGTTTGTTCAGCTACATAATACATCGAATACCCTTCTGTAAAGGTGGTACTCATCATGACAATCATATCTACATCGATAATGCGGAGCAATTCGTAATAAAGCAATATTGTCGGCATAATGACATTCGCTAAATTATTGGACAAATTAAAACGCTGCACGAGCTTCAACGGGGTTATTCCTTGAAAAGAATAGACAAAATGCCGGAATTCTTCTGGTTTAATAAGGCATATGCCGGCATCCTTTTTTTTGTTCATCAGGTTGCCGATTAAAGTAGCTGCCCGTCCGGACAACACAATATATTTAATATTATGCTCCTGTACACTGGCCCATAAAGGTGACAGCGTACCGTAAATATATTCCCGGACGGCAGTTGGAAAAGTAAGCTCGCTGCGCTGCCGGGGCGTAAAATTTTCTAAAATACGCAAGGAGCCGATGTGAACATTTTGCTGAAACAACAGCTTATCTGATTTCCAGCAGGTAAGGCCGACGCCGCCGGAGGTAATATCCAGCAGCAGGACCGCTTTATCAGCAAAATTAAAGGTGCCCCGCAATACGTGATAATAAAGGCCGAAAAATTTATAGTAAATTTCCTTTGCCATATGGACTACTTCAACGTGAAATCCCGTACGAATATAAATTTGATCAATTACATTCAGCAAATTATCGGCTTCCCGAATGGCTGTTGTTGAAAGAACCCGCACATCTCTGACATCATAATCACGCAGCAGCTGTCGAAATCCAGATAATATACGGCAAATTTCATTTAAAGATTGATAACTTACATGATGCCTTGTAAATACTTCTTCCCCATACTTTACTTCGTGAGATACGTTTTCAATGATTTCCATATCTTCCAATGATGAATAAGCAATAATTTTCATTGTCATATTAACAGTGCCAATATGAAGAATACCAAAAAGACGTTTTGTTTGACTGTCCATGATACGAATCCCCACTTTTCCTGACCATATTCTATAATGTGTCATAATTTCTCGTTTATTATATCTATTATACATGAAAGTAGGAGAATATCCCGCGTTTTTTTTGTATATTTTGCGTAAAAAATAAAACATGCAAAGGCCTTTATGTAGTATAATATATACGCACACACGATAAAAAGAAATAATGAAATGAGGTATACAATGGAAAATTTAGCCATTATCGACTTGGGTTCAAACTCGATCCGTTTTGTCGCGCTCCGGATTGCGGATAACCACTCGTATTCCCTTCAATATCAGGAAAAAGAATCGATTCGCCTGGGACAGGGTTTAAACCAGACCGGTATACTAAGTGAAGAAGGCATGCATCGTGCTCTGACGTGTCTCAATGTGTATAAGCACATTATGGAAGTGATGAAAATAGACATCTGCGTTGCTGTTGCTACGGCTGCGGTTCGTAATGCTGCTAACGGAAGTGAATTTTTGGAACGA
The DNA here is from genome assembly GCF_001045675.1 of Megasphaera cerevisiae DSM 20462. Classification (GTDB taxonomy): domain Bacteria; phylum Bacillota; class Negativicutes; order Veillonellales; family Megasphaeraceae; genus Megasphaera; species Megasphaera cerevisiae. Next base: position 80,481 of record NZ_LEKT01000001.1, on the reverse strand, counting down.
ATCAATGCAGAAACCGGGATAACAATGAAGATTATTACTGGTGAACGGGAAGCATATCTGGGTTACCTGGGGGTAATTAATACGATTGCTTTGAAGGATTGTCTGATTTTTGATTTGGGAGGAGCCAGTATTGAATTGACACTGGTCCGCGATGGGGAAAGCGTTCATTCTGTATCTATCCCAATCGGAGCGGTTACACTGACGGAAAAATTTAATATGCAGGGCAATATTGATGCGATTGTACTGCAGGACTGCCTGCGTTATGTCAAAAAGAAACTTTCTGACATAAAATGGCTCAGAGAAATAGATGTTCCTATTGTTGGTATTGGCGGCACGGCTCGTAACTTCGCAAAGATGGATCAGCGGGCTGAAAGTTATGAGTTTTCTAAAATTCATAACTATATTATTTCGTTGCATAGTTTTAACACATTGTATACACAAATTACGACTCGCACCAGTGCCAATCGAAAAAAAATTGCCGGCTTGTCCAGTGAGCGGGCAGATTTGATTGTCGCCGGTGCCGCTGTAATCAGAACAATATTTGATATTTCCGGAAGTCTATCTATGACCGTTAGCGGCTGCGGTCTTCGGGAAGGTTTATTTTTTGAATACTATGCCAAATATATGCATATGGATAAACCGCGGTTTGATGATATACTTGATTTTAGTATCAATAATTTTATAGGTACATTGGGCACTACTATTAACTGTACGCATTATGATCAGGTGACACGCATTACCGGCATGCTTTTTGATCAGCTCAAGGTACTGCATGGTTATGGCGGCAGAGAGCGTCTGCTTCTCATGACAGCGGCCCGTTTACATGATGTAGGAAAAATTATCAATTTTTATGATCATGCCCGCCATTCGGCTTTTATGATCGGCCATGCCCCGTTGTATGGATTGACGCATCGCGAGCAGATGATTGCCGGCTTTATTGCTGGTTTTCATCATGGTATCAGCCGTAAAACTTTGCGCGCATATCGGTATGCCAGTATGGCAACGGCAGGAGATTGGGATATGATTCGCAAGCTTTCTACCCTGCTCGCACTGGCAGAAGCATCTGATTTGACATATGAACAGATTGTAAAAGATATTCATATAACACTGGCAGAAAATGTCGTGGTTCTTGTCCTTACAACTATTCCGGGGGCTACCTATAATGCAGCGGACTATGAAATGAAACAGATTGTAAAGCAATTTAAAAAAGAATTTGGAGCCGCGCTTATTTTAGTTTGGAAATAGCTGGAAGAGTAATTGATCAAAAGTATCAATAATAAATAGCAAAAACAAAGCACGATTTTTCGCTTGACAAGGATGAAAAATCGTGCTTGTTTTATTTGACCAATATTAGTCAAATGCAGACAGTATAGCCCTTTAACGAATGGATACGTCTTCACCTGCAAGAATTTTCTTCATTGTCCGGGCCGGACACATTTTACCGCACATAGTGCAGGTGCCTTCACATTCCGGTTTGCTGGATTCATAATATCTCCGTGCTTTTTCAGGATCAATGGCTAATGAAATCATTGTATCAAAATCGACGTTTACACGGGCTTTGCTCATGGCGTCGTCCCAATCCTGGGCTCCGGGAATGCCTTTGGCGAGATCTGCTGCATGGGCAGCAATACGCGCCGCAATAATGCCTTCTTTTACATCATTGACATCCGGTAGTCGAAGATGTTCAGCCGGTGTAACATAGCATAAGAAATCAGCTCCGCATGAACCGGCGATAGCACCGCCGATGGCACTGGTAATGTGATCATACCCTGGAGCAATATCCGTAACCAAAGGCCCGAGCACATAAAAAGGAGCGTTGTGGCACAGGCGTTTTTCCAACTTCATATTGGCAGCAATTTCTGTCAGGACCATATGTCCCGGACCTTCTATCATGACCTGTACATTCCGACTCCAAGCACGTTTTGTCAACTCTCCCAGCGTGATCAGTTCTTCAATTTGTGCAGCATCTGTAGCGTCATGCGTACAGCCGGGACGGCAGGCATCTCCCAGACTTAACGTCACATCATAGGTTTCACAGATATCGAGAAGGCGGTCATAGTATTCATAAAAAGGATTTTCCTGATCATTCATTTCCATCCAAGCAAAAAGCAGTGAGCCGCCGCGGGATACAATATTGGTAAGACGTGGGTTTCGTTTAATACGACCCGCTGTTGCCCGATTCATGCCGGCATGAATTGTCATAAAATCAACACCGTCTTCGGCATGCTGTTCAACTACAGAAAAGAATTCATCTACTGTTATATCCTTTAAATCTTTATCCAACATACCGACTGCATCATACATGGGAACTGTCCCAATCATAGCAGTAGACATACCGACGAGCTTGCGGCGAAAATCACGCGTTTTTCCAAAATTGCTCAAATCCATGATGGCCTCAGCTTTCATGTCAATAGCATTTTGTACCTTCATTAATTCTTCTTCATGATTATTGTGTTCTGGAGAAACACCGAGATTTACATTTATCTTTGTACGGCAATTCAGTCCGACAGCTTCTGGCGACAGGCTGCTATGCTTTTTGTTTGCCGGAATGACGACCTTGCCGTCTGCAATCGATTGACGCAAGGCTTCAACCGGCATTTTTTCTTTTTCTGCAGCAAGACGCATTTGTGGGGTAATCAACCCTTTGCGTGCTGCATCCATTTGTGTTGTGTAATCCATAATTCCAAATCCTCCTAAACATAAATAAATCGGACAGACAAAAAAGCTCACCCCGTAGGTGAGCTTTTAAATCCATTCAGCTTTCCTACGCCGGTACAATCCGGATCAGGTTCAAGGGTAAATTCAAACAAATTTTCTCAGCCTTACGGCACCCCTAGCTCATATATCTTGATTTGTATTATAGTACACATATTGCCGGATTGCAATACGGAATATATCTTACTTTGTTTTTATTATAGCTTTAAATTGCATTAAAACAGTAATATATGCATGTGTTAAAATCGTAAAATAACAGGGATTTGCATTAGTTGTTATTTTATTATTATGTCTTCTTCTGTATAGAAATTATCACATTTTTTTATATATTTTTTCTTTACTGGATTCGAAAGATCACAAATGTTATAATAAATACATCTTTAAATTGATATTATGTTATGACATATAAGGAGGTCATACTATGAAACATTCATCTATGAAAGCATTCGCTGTAGCTGCATTGCTCGTATCATCAACTTTATTTTCGGCCCCCTCTCAGGCCGCAGGCTCAGAACCGTCTGTCATCAATGTGACTGGATATGCGCAGCAGGAAGTGGCACCAGATACCGCCTATGTAACTATTGGTATGGAAAGTACAGAATCAGATGCTCAGGCCGCACGTGTACAGAATAACCTTGTGATGAACCAGTTGTCGATCTCTCTTCAAAATATGGGACTCAGCAAGGATAATATAAAAACAACCGGCTTTTATATGTCCCCTAACTATGATTCCAAAGGCCGGGACATTGTATCCTATACTGTCAGCAACAATTTGCAGGTTAAAGTAACCGATCTTGATATGATTTCCCAGATTATTTCCAAAGCAGGGACCGTAGGAGCCAATAAAGTAAATGGCATTCGCTTTACAAACGAACGTTCTGAACAAATCAAGCAAAATCTGATAAAAGAAGCCATTATCAACGGTAAACGGACTGCGGAGACTGCTGCTGCAGCTGCAGGAGGGCAACTTGGCAAGGTCAAGGAAATCAATGTTTCCGGAGCATCTCCGGCATATGAACGGGCCTACAGCGGCATGACAATGCTTCGTGCCGCCAAGGCAGATACCAATACGCCTATAGAAGCGGGAACCAATACGCTAAGCGAAACAGTTTCTATGACCTTCTATTTGCAGTAAGCCGGTTTCAAAATAAGAATAAGGAGAAATGAATGAACGATTCATTTCTCCTTATTCTTATTTTCTGCTGCTCATAGCAGTAACATAAAGAACTGCCTCGATTGGCGTCATTTCCGTTGTATGAGTCATACACTGCCTGGAAGTTATAAAATTTCCCTGTACATCATAGATTTCTTCCTCTAAGGAAATGCAGAAATCATAGTTTGCATCACGCATGCGTTCACCTTTGTAGCGGCGAAGTAATACATAATCGCAATTTGCCTGACGGGCCCGGCGAATACCGTCGTCTAAAAGGACAGTCTCTGTCTTGCCGAATATTATGCCGCCTATATGATATCTCAAATAATCGTCTGCCGCCTGGATCATATAAAATTTATCTGATGCAATTGCATTATCTAATTCAAAGGTTGCTGGCATAACATACAGATTTGACGTGTGTTCAGGAATAATATCCATTGGTACCTTGTATCCAAGAAAAGCCTCGTAAGCTTTCTTTTTATCGTAGTAATTCCGCAGTGCTGCGTCAACATAAACAACCATATCATGATGAAACCGTTGTGTATTTTTATTCTGCTTCCATTGTGTTTTTTCATTAAATTGCTCATAAGTTCCATAAACTGCCTGCAATATGTTTTTTACCGGATCGCCCTGAATAACGATACGATCCAGCTGCAGAGATTTTTCATAGGCAGTATTAAAGGCACTGTTACCTACTGCAGGTGCGCCGAATGTAAGAACTTGAAGCTGATTGGGAAGAAGCCCGCTATCCAATAAACGCGCGCCTATCAGTACTGCAACGGCCCCACCCAGACTATGGCCTGTCAGAATAAGACTGTTGCTTTGGGATACTGTTGCCTGAAGCGCCTCCTGTATCGTTTTGTTTTCATAAGAATGGTTTAAAACCGTATTAGCGTATTTATTAAAGCCAGCGTGAACTAACGGAACGGCCTGGCTTCCCTGATCTTCCTCATGGAAAGGAATCGCGTGCATATTTAAATCAGATTTTACGTCCTGCATGGAAGAAGTACCGGATATGGCAACGATAGTTGTCTTTTTTCCTGCAGCATCTTGTTTGACTGCCAGCGTGAATTTGGCATCAGTCTGAGCATTTTTTTCTGTCATGGGTTTTATATCCCACCCATATTGGCGCAATTCATCCTGCGCTACGGTTCCGATCCGATCAGGATAAGAAGCCAAAGATATCCATGAACAGATATATTCTCTCTCACTCTGGCGAAATGCTTGCTCCGGTGAACTGGCAAAAGCCGATACCACAATAATAAGTAAAAAAACGAGGCAGCATGGCGCTGCCCTTTTTATGATACACTTCATATATGCTCCCTGCCCTACGACTCCGAATAAGATAAAATTGAAAATACCTCTCTATTAGGATGCTGTGTATTTTCAAAATGAAGAGTACGAGCCAATTCACGTTCCAATGCTTCCAGTTGTTTTTTTTCCTGTAAAATTTCCAGAACGTCCGCATGAGCGCTGATAAGTAAATCGCCTTTAATGTTGCGGGCCCGGACCATATGCCGGAGGCGTCGAATAATTTGAATCGCTACTGTTTCAGGAGAGTACAAATACCCGGAACCGCCACAGACGTCACAAGGGCTAAACTGCACCTGGTGGAGGCTCTGGCGAGACTTTTTACGTGTGATTTCTACCAGATTTAGTGCGGTCATTCCCAAAACACGAGTCTTTGTACAGTCAGAAGATATCTCCCTTTCCAAAATTTTCAAAATTTCATCCCGCTTTGTCGGTTGAGCCATATCGATGAAATCAATAAGAATAATTCCGCCGATATCTCGCAGACGGAGCTGTCGGGCTATTTCTACAGCAGCTTCTTTATTGACGTGAAATATAGTGTCCTGCAGCGTACTGTTTCCTGTATATTTACTGCTGTTCACATCAATGACAGTCAAGGCCTCTGCATGATCAAAAATCAAGTTACCCCCTGACGGCAGAGATACCTGACGTGACATAAGATGATGTAAATTGTTTTCTATTTGATAATATTCAAAAATTGGTTGTTCCTCTGCATAAAAAACAACACGCTCTTTCCAGCAGCTGTTGGTAAAAACCTGACAAATACGGTCATACGCATCCTTATCATCTACGATAACTTTTTGAATTTCTGATGTAAAATGGTCTCGTACCATGCGCATGACTAAATCAGCCTCACGATACAATAGTTTAGGTTTTTTAGCCAATTTATACCGCTGCTGAATACTATCCCAGGTTCTTAAAAGATATTGGATATCAGCGATAAGTTCTTTTTGATTTATATCCTTGGCAACGGTGCGGATAATAAGCCCCATTCCATCGGGCTTAACAGATGCGGCAATACTGCGCAGGCGGTTTCGTTCTTCTTCACTGCGAATTTTTTTGGAGACGCCGACATAATCGACTGTCGGCATAAGAACAGTGTAGCGTCCGGCTAAACTTACATTAGCGGTGACCTTTGAACCTTTGGTGCTTTGTTCTTCCTTTACGACTTGAACCAGAATACTTTGTCCAACCGAAATATGAGCCTGTTGAATTTCCTCTTTGGTGGCCGCTCTGGGGAAAATATCACCCATGTATAAAAAAGCATTTTTTTTTCGTCCAATATTAACAAAGGCGGCCTGTAAAGCAGGCAGAATATTTTGAATAACTCCCTTATAGATGTGATTAACAATATGTGTTTCGTCATTTCGTTCGACGGCGAAATCGCGGAGACGACCGTCTTCTATAACGGCAATACGCGTTTCCTCGGGGATGATATTTCCTATAATCGTTTTCATCTGTTACCCACACCTCTCACTTTCAATCTATTATGTATTGTAACATAATAGACCGACCCGTGCTATACCCTGACTCAGGCAGAATAATGTAACGTCCCGGCAGAAATGAAAAAAATACGTTATCAAATAAAATTCCCGTAATCCCTCGGTCATAGCCAGGGATTACGGGAATCTTTACAAACCAGCGGTTCATGTACAGGTCTAGCCGTATGTTTATTTTATAGTTTCTTATTTATAAAGCATTTTTTCCTTCAAAAAGGTACCGTTTCTTAGTTCTTCAAAAGCTTTTTGCAGTTCTTCCTGTGTATTCATGACAATCGGGCCGCCCCATGCTACAGATTCGTCAATGGCCTGAGAACTCATAAGCAAGACCTGCGCAGGGCAATCCCTGCTAGTGATGGTTACGGAATCACCGGCGGACAACTTTACAGCTGTTTTTTTCGCTATCTGTTCAGTTCCGACCATAATATCTCCAATCAGTGTAAACAGCATAACAGATCGATTTCTATCTGTTTTAATGGTACAAGAGGTATTCGGACGCATGTGGATATCATAGTAATCCAAGGGCAAGTATCTGCTTTTATACCCTTGGTGATTCTCATAAGATCCAGCCAACAAGCGAAGCGTTCCGCATTCTATAGGAATATCCTGAATATCGGCATTTTTTATGCTATGATACATAGGCGGCACCATTTTATCACTGGCCGGCAGATTAAGCCACAGCTGCACGCCTAACATTTTTTCTGCGGCTGGGATTTGCTCTTCATGAAGAATACCGGAACCCGCCGTCATCCATTGGACCTCGCCATCGGCAATAGCATCCTCGTTTTTCAAACTGTCTGTATGAATCATTTTTCCTTTATATACATAACTAATTGTTTCTATTCCGCGATGAGGATGCATGGGAAATCCGGCAGTATAATCGGCAGGATTTTTACTGTCGAAGGAATCCAGCATTAAAAAGGGATCATATGCTTTAACGGTATGATTGTCTAAAACACGCACCAAATGAACTCCGGCTCCGTCAACAGTAGGGGCCCCCTGTACCTTCGCTACTACAATACGTTCTGTATGATTTTTCATGTCACTGTTCGCTCCTTTCTAATTACACTTCAAACAAAGATCGATTTACCCCGTTTTCATGAATGTATATTCCGGTTCGGCGGGCTAGCATCATATCGGTATAAGCCGGCAATTTGAACTGTGTTTCTAATACCTGCCAGATTTGAGATGGCTTGACTGCCCCCTCCTTCGTCTGATAAATACCAACATGCAAAAATATCCTTCCCGTTTTTATATATCCGGTGATTGGTTCTATCACATGTTTCTTTATATCAATAACACGAACTTTATGTTTATCCTTAATCGAAATTTTTTCGTATGTCACCTCTGCCGCAGTGTTAAATGCAATCAAAGACTGTTCCAGCTGCGATGTAGTCGTTATACCATTTATAGGACCGGTCAATTCATAAATAGAATAATTTGCAACAGCCATCAATTTTGGTGCCTTGTCATCGACATATTTTCCATCCAGTGCGGCAAACCCTTTAGGAGATTGACTGTTCATCCGAGAAATGACGTTGGGTACCGGAATTTTTTCAGACAATTCCATATCCATATATTCAATGTCGGCAGAAACTCCTACTCCCAGCGCAGAGGCAAAACTAATTTTCATATGTGGATTAAATCCTTCAGAATAGCATACAGGAAGTGCTGCCCTAATGATAATATACCGTACTGTCCGGGCAAAATCAAGATGCGATAAAAATTGCAGAGCGCCATCTTTTTTAATAGCTAAACGCAGTCTTTCCATGATCACGGCCCTCCTTATTATCAATAATATGAACCCCCAGATTGGGGCATACGCCGCAGCCAGTACACTCCAAATGGCGACAATCATGAGTCAGTTCTGCTGCCGCCGCTTTTTTCCATTCCCGCTGCAGAAAAGATTTAGTGGCACCATCCGTCAGATGATCCCACGGAAGAGGTTCATCTATATCCCTCTGCCGGGCTGCATAATAATCAGGATTTATGCCCGCCTGCCGGAAAGCCTGCAGCCACATATCATAATGGAACATTTCGGTCCAGCCATCAAATTTACAGCCTAGCTTCCATGCTTCATACAAGACCGTCCCCATGCGGCGGTCACCACGAGCAAATGCTGCTTCTAACCGTCCGGTTTTGGCATCATGATAATGATATGAAATATGTTTATCTCGGATGAGGTTTTTTATATAAATCTGCTTACGTTCAATTTCTTCAATTGGGAGCTGTCCAAACCATTGAAAGGCCGTATGGGATTTAGGTACAAAGCTTGATACAGAAACAGTTACCTTTCCGTTATTTTTACCTGTAATATGCCGATACAGATTTAATACCTTATAAGCTAAATCAGCAATACCTGCCAAATCCGCATCTGTTTCTGTAGGAAGACCCATCATAAAATATAATTTCACAGTAGTCCAGCCGTTGCGGAAAGCATTTTCGCAGGCTGCCAGCAGGTTTTCTTCTGTTACGCCCTTGTTTATGACGTCACGCAGTCGCTGCGTCCCTGCCTCCGGCGCAAAGGTAAGGCCGCTTTTACGTACCTGCTGTACCTTTTTTGCAACATCGACAGAAAAGCTATCTACACGCAAAGAAGGCAGACTGACACTGACCTTTTGTCCCTTAAACTTTTCAATAAGCATATCGACAAGTTCTGGCAGACAGGAATAATCGGCAGAACTGAGACTCATAAGTGAAATTTCGTCATAACCGGAATTTTTGATAATATCTCCAGCCAATTGAACCAGGCGCTGTGGTGTTTTTTCACGAATAGGACGATACAGCATTCCGGCCTGACAAAAACGACAGCCGCGGCTGCAGCCACGAAATAATTCCAAAACTGCACGATTATGGATAATATTGATATTGGGAACGATCGGTTTGGTAGGAAAAAAAACATGTTCTTCATCTGCTATGACACATTTTTGGATATGTGTTCCTGCCTCGGGCTCTATTGGGATAAGCGACTTAAAGTTGCCATCTTCATCATATTCATCACGGTAAAAGGCGGGAACATAATTTCCCTGCTGTGCTGCCAGCGTCTTCAGAAGTTGTTTTTTCCCGCCGGGCTTTCCCTGCTCCTTCCATGCAATGATTGTATCTGCTAAAAGGCATACCGACTCCTCCGATTCTCCTAAAAAGAAAATATCAATATAATCAGCCAGTGGTTCGGCATTATAAGCACAAGGACCGCCGGCTGCGATAATCGGCATATCTTCATCTCTGTCTTTGGAAAACAGGGGAATACCTGATAAATCAAGCATATTTAATATATTGGTGAAACTCATTTCATATTGTAATGTAAATCCTACCATATCAAAATGGATGACCGGGGTCTTGGTTTCCAACGAAAAGAGCGGATAGCTTTCTTTTCTCATAATCTCCTCCATATCCGGCCAAGGTGCATACACACGTTCGGCGGCGATGTCCTTACGCTCATTCAGAAGGGAATACAGGATACGCAGCCCCAAATGACTCATCGCCACTTCGTACACATCAGGAAAACAATATGCAACAGTCAGCTTAACATCATCATGATTTTTGACTATGCTGTTCCATTCACCGCCTACATAGCGGGCAGGCTTACTGACCTTACTGAGTAAAATAGGATCTATCGAAACGGTACGAGACACGGCTAATCCTCCTAAAGGTTAAAATATCATTGTTTGCTGGCGCATATAAATACTGAGTAATATACCAAGCGCCATCATGTTTGTTGTCAGGGCACTAACACCATAACTCATAAATGGCAATGGAATACCTGTGACAGGCATGATTCCGCAGGTCATGCCTACGTTGACTAGTATCTGGAAGGACCACATAGATACTATGCCTGTCGCTAAAAGCCTCCCGAAATTATCCTTACATTCGCGGGCTATAATTAAAGCTCGGTATACTAAAATAAAATATAAGAATAAAAGGAATATACAACCCAGAAATCCCAGTTCCTCGCCAATGACGGAAAAAATAAAATCTGTATGGTTTTCCGGTAAAAAATTCAGCTGACTTTGCGTTCCTTCAAAAAGCCCTTTCCCAAAAAGCATTCCGGAACCGATGGCTATTTTAGATTGAATAATATGATAGCCGGCACCAAAGGGATCTGCATTAGGATTTAAAAAAACACTGATGCGGGCCTTTTGATAATCCTTGAGAAAATGCCAGCCTATTGGCGCCAAAATAACGCCGATAGCAAAGAAATTACGCAGCAGCGTCCCTTTAATGCGCGCAATAAAAAGCATTCCCAGTCCGATAGCTAAAAAGACAAGACTGGTTCCCAAGTCAGGCTGTTTCAAAACCAATAAAAAAGGAATCCCGATAAATAAACCGATGGGCAAAATACTTTTTATGGTATCTAGCTTGCCTACCTTATCCGATAATATACCCGCCAGGCAAACAATCATAATTAATTTAGAAAATTCGGACGGCTGCAGCGTGATTGGGCCCAGCTGAATCCAGCGCTGTGCCCCCAACGCTGAAGTACCGACAAACATGACGGCTGCCAGCATGAGCAGGTTTACAGTATATAAAGGTTTGGCAAAACGCTTCAATTTCATATAATCGTAACGGCTGAAGAACAAAACAATCATGAAATCAACTATAAAAGCAACGCCCTGCTTAGCTACAAAATCATAATTAATAACGCCCTTGTTAATATGGGTAGCGCTGCCAATAATACACAAGCTGATAAACACGATCAAGACGCATACAATGATCATGAACTTATCTAAATTTTTCCACTCTCTTTTTAACATACATAACTCCTATCGGCGATAATGACGCCAAGACATGGATTGCTGACGGCGCTGCCGCAAAGAAATCTGAGGCGGTATAGGTGTCTTCTCCCCAGTTTCTTCTTTATCTGGAAAACTGACACCGCGCAAGATAGCTGCAGCCTTCTGCAATTCTGCTGCAGCCAGGCCTTTCATGATGCCGTCAGATTGAAAATTATTCTGCGGCAGTTCAGGAGAATAACCTAAAAGAGAGGTTTCCTTTTCCGGAAGCAAGGTCAAAAGTCCGTCAATATGAGGGCTTTCTTTTGTTTCTATATATACCATAGTCTCTTCCATCGCCATAAAAAAAGGAATAGAGGCTGGAGCATGAATCAGAGTACCTTTTTGGGCGAATGCATGAATATCAGGATCATGCGGCAGTATTCCGGCAATAGTTTCAGGGCTCAGCAGCTGCAGCATTTCTTGTACAGATACATATCCTGGATCACGGCCATAAAAATTGTTGAATAAGACATCATAGTTAAATCGTTTGTGCTTATTGAAATACTGCATGACTCTGGCTGCGTCGCGCATAGAAGACCAAGTAGGCTCCACGACAAAAAATGTGCGATCCGCAATTACCGCGGCATCTTTAAAAGCCCTGCCGCGACCAGGCGGGCAATCAATAACAGTGTAATCATATTCTTTGGAAAGTGTTTCCAAAATATAATGATACGATGGTGCATCTATTTTTTCCCAGGTGTGCTTTTGACTGGCAGCTAAAAAATCAAGCCCTTCCACAATAGAAATAATGGCTTCTTCCGGGCGGCAGGATCCTTTTACAGCGTCTCCGATATCAAAAAGAACATCATCCTGCATACCGAACATTAGATCAAGATTGCGCAGCCCCATATCTGCATCAACGGCAAGAACCGTATGCCCGCGACGCTGCAGAGCAACGGCCAGAGAAGCTGTAATAAGAGTTTTTCCGACGCCGCCCTTACCAGATGCAACGGCGATAATGGTAGACATGATGATGACCTCCTCCTGAAAACACACTATTGCTTTTCTTTTTTAGTTTCTTGTGCAGAATCATTTTTATGTTTGTTTTTTGCATTAAGGCCGCCATCAGCATAAGTGCCTACATGGAAAAATTCTTCCAGCATAGATTTTACAATAGGACCGGCTGATGCGATACCATACCCGCCCTGTTCAACAAGCACGGCAATGACGATGCGTGGATGATCATACGGTGCATACGAAACAAACCAGCCATGATCGCGGCCGCTGAAATTTTCGGCTGTACCGGTCTTACCGGCAACCTGAATTGGAAAATCGGCAAAAAGTGAACCGGCTGTGCCTGATTCTTCAGCAACGTTACGCATACCTTCACGAATAAGGTCGAGCGTAGATTTGGATACAGACAGCGTTCCTATCTGCTCTGGTGCAAAAATCTTATATGGCGTGCCATCCAGATTATCAATGCGGCTCACCACAAACGGCCTGTATTGAATGCCGCCGTTGGCGACCTCACTGACGATCATGGCTGCCTGCAGCGGCGTAACCAGCTGAAAACCCTGTCCGATGGCTGAATTGAAGGTATCACCCAGATACCAGTCCTGATGAAAGACTTTCTGCTTGTATTCCTCACTGGCAACAAGTCCTGTAGCCTCGCCCCGCAAAGCAATGCCAGTCTTTTTTCCCATACCGAACATACGAGCATACTCAGCCAACTTATCAATGCCGACACGACGCCCCATTTCATAAAAGTAGACATTATCCGATTTTGCCAGCGCCTCAGTAAAGTTGATCCAGCCTAACGCTTCACCCCCGGCGTTACGCATATCAACCAGCCAGTGCCGCCCACTGTCAAAAATCATTTCATCGGGAGTAACCTTTTTTAATTCCAGCGCCGCAGCACCTGTAATCAGTTTAAAAGTAGAGCCTGGCGGATATTGTCCTGCAATAGCACGGTTTTCCATAGGATGGTTTGGATTATTATTGATTTGAGCCCATTCTTTTTCTGTAATGCCCCGCGTAAACCAATTTGGATTAAAAGCAGGCCGGCTGGCCATTGCTAAAACCGCACCTGTATTAGGATCAATTGCCACGGCAGCAATACCTTGTGTGCCAATGCCGTTAGCAACCTGCGCATCCATGGCTTTTTCCGCCGCTTCCTGTAAATTCAAATCAATCGTCAGATGCATATTATGACCGGCAATCGGATTTTTTCGTTCCATTTCTTTTACCGGACTGCCGGTGGCATCTACTTCAACCTGACGGCCGCCATCCTTGCCGCGAAGCAAATCATCATAATAGGACTCCAGTCCAGCCCGCCCTATCTGTGTAATATTAGATACACCCTCCTGCCCCTCGAGACGTTTCATATCCTCTTCATCAATTTGGCCGACATATCCGAAAACCTGTGCCGCCATTTCATTGTACGGATAATACCGAATAGGCTGCACATCAATAGATACTCCGGGAAGTTCATTGCGGCGCTCTTCAATTTTTGTAACGATATCCGGTGTTAAGTCATTAGCTAAAACCGTAGGCACATACGAGCTTTTGACCTTTTTCACTTTTTCGTACAGCTTATCATCAGGTACGTTGAGAAGGCCGGCCAATTCTTTTAATTCATTGTCCGACATGCCATTTTTCGTTGGCACATAGGTAGCCATAAAGCTGGGACGTGATCCCACTAGTATCTGTCCATTACGGTCATACATAATTCCACGCATAGCTGCAATAGGAATTGCGCGAAGGCGGTTGCCCTCTGCCAGCGTATGATAATATTCACCGGCAAAAAGCTGTAAATATACAAGCCGGCAAATTAAAACGGCAAAAATTCCGACAATAATCCAGTAGAGATAGCGGAAACGGCCATCCTGATTCTTTTTTTTCATCAATGCTTCAAGCATATATGCCAATCCTCCTCATCTACCAACGATACTCCCTATAGCCATAATAGGAGTCTTCACGGCGCAGCTTCCATACAATATGGTCGACAGGAAGCGCCAGAATTCCATGATAGATAAGCATCGGTATACTAAACTCGAATAAATACGATGCTATATTGACGAATTGCCCGGACATGAGCAGGACAATACAAGTCAGAATAAGACAGCTTTCCGTAGCACCCAATACAATAAGCAGCGTCAGAATCCATTGATCTTTATCAATATTTCTGCCAATATAGCTGCATATTAAAGCAATCAAAAGATATGGCAACAAATGGATGCCAAAAAAATTACCAATAAGCACATCTTGACAAAAGCCTCCCGCAAGGGCAGCGATAATACCGATACGCTGTCCGTGATGAAGCGCTACAAGAACAATAAAGACAAATATAAGATTGGGCTGGCTGATACCGTTGAATATGAACGGAAAAACGGCGCTCTGCAAAATAAACGCAATAAACGCCGCCATTAAACAGCTTAATTTCTTCATAATGCTGCTGCTCCTTTGATTCCCTCTACTTTATCACGATTTGTCTGAGGCACCAATTTCGGCGCAACCCCCGGCTTATCATAGGATCCTGTATCCGCTGATTTCAATATAACAAATACTTCCTCTATTTTGGAGAAATCCACGCTGGGGCGGATGACCGCGTATTTCACAAAATCATTGTCATTTTGATGAATGGAAATAATGGTGCCAATATAAAGCCCTTTAGGGTATATAGATCCAAAGCCCGATGTAACAAGCGTATCTCCCTCAAGAATATCCGCGTCCTTGGCAATATTGACAAACTGCGGTTCCGTCGGGATATTGCCGTTGCCGCGGACAACGGATGAAACACGGGACTCCGGTCGCTGCACAATAGCACCGACACTTGTGCGGGGATCCGTTAAAAGCTGAACGCGGGCACTATGTGGATAGACATCACTGATAAAACCGACGACACCATTAGGATTAATAACGGGCATATCTTTTGCTACACCCTCATTGCTGCCGACATCGATAATCAACGTATTGCTCCATGTGCCGTAGTCCCGTGAAATAACAGATCCGGGCAGCAGTTTATATTGAAGGTGACTTTGGCGAAAATCCAGCAATCCGCGTAGTCTGCTGTTTTCAGCTGTTAATTCGTCATAATCCACACTTCGCTTTTTTAGCTCTGCATTTTCTTTTTCGAGAGCTTCCCATTCAATGCGGTTCTTCAAACTAATATCCACAATATGGATTCCTGACGACAGTGATCCCATAATACGGCTGGCACCATATTCAAACGGGGCAGCGATCATCTGCAGCGGTTTCGTCACAAATGGTAAAGAATCGCGCTGGCGCCAGGCCCAGCCTACGACAGCTATGACGATAAATAATATAAGTACAATAACAACGCTTCTTTTACCGAACGAAAACAATTTTAAAATCTCCTCCTATAAATACGCTGCGCTCCCTGAATCAGTGCAGATAAAGAATCTCTTTTAGCAATGGCAATACCGGCGCCCCGGGCGACTGCCAGGTCTGGTTCGGCAGCTACAACCACAGGTACACCCAGCTCCTGCGCAAATAGCTGATCCATTCCCCTAAGTTTGGCCCCGCCGCCAGTCAGAACAATACCATGCTCCACAATATCAGCTGCCAGTTCCGGTGGTGTTTCCCGTAAAACAGATCTTACTAAATCCAGAATTTTGACAAGAGGTTTTCCGATCGCATGATAGAGCTCACTGGATTGGACCGCCAATTCCTTCTGCAGGCCATCATCCAGACCGCGGCCCATAAAATAAAATCCCCTGTCTTCTAAGGGAAGGACAGCAGAGCCATTCGTGATTTTCATTTCCTCAATGGTATCCTCATCGGTTACGGCAGCATATTGATATCGCAGATAATCCTTGATTGCCCCATTGAATTCAAGACTGCCTAAATGAATCGATTTAGAAACGACAATGCCGCCTAAAGAAAGCATGGCAATATTTGTCGTACCGCCGCCTATATCCACAACCATATTGCCCACAGGATCATATACCGGCATATTGGCGCCAATAGCGGCAGCCGCAGCTGTTTCGATCAAGAAAGCCTCCTTGGCCCCAGCCTGATAGACTGCTTCCATAACAGCTCGTTTTTCTACATTGGAAGCGGCAGCCGGTACGCCAACCATGATGCGAAGGCGCTGCACACTGCGTACACATTTATTGAGAATATATCCCAACATAGTGCGAGTTACCCCATAATCGGCAATAACGCCGTTTTGCAACGGACGATGTATATTTACCGTTTCCGGAGATTTTGTCAGCATATCTTCCGCAGCCCGGCCGACGGCAATAATTTTAGTATTTCGTTGATCTGTAGCCATAATAGATGGCTCGGAAAGAACGATCCCGCGTCCTTCAACGTAAACCTGAGTTGTACACGTTCCCAGGTCAATTCCTATATTTTTAGTTAATGGAGAAAAAATCGAACCCATAACAAATCCTTTCCAATGCATTTATATAGTCATCTGTATATTTTAGCACAAATTACCCGTGAAAAAAAGAGAAAATACCGGGATGCTGCCCTGCTTGAAACAAAAAAAATGCAGTGCCATTACGGCACTGCAAGTATGGGGGTAATTATTCCTTTTTGACCTTAAACCAAGCTGCATACAGCGTTGGAAGAACAAGAAGCGTCAAAATCGTAGCAATAAAGAGACCACTGGCAATTGCTACTGCCATAGGACCCCAAAAGATACTGCGCATAAGCGGAATCATTCCTAAAATGGCTGCAGCCGCTGTCAGCATAATAGGACGAAAACGAAGGACTGCCGAATCGATGATAGCATGCCAAGGGTCTTCTCCTGCCGCCATATGCTTTTGAATCTGATCGATAAGAATGACCGAATTCCGGATAATCATGCCGCTTAATGCCAAAATACCGAGATCTGCGACAAAACCCAGTGCTTTTCCAAATAGGAGCATACCAAGGGCAACGCCGATAATACCCATAGGTGCGGTAATCAGAGTCAACAGCATTAAGGACAGGCTGCGAAGCTGGAACATCAGCAGCGTCATAATGATAAGTATCATAACAGGAACAGGCGCCAGCAGGTATTGCAGGGACTTGTTGCTATCCTCCAGAGATCCCCCAGCCTCTACCTCATACCCAAAGGGCATACTGTTCCGGATATCCGCAATAGAATCGTATGCTTTCTTGGTAGCATCATCGGCCGTACCGGATTTGATATTTCCTTCTACCGTAATCGTAGGTTTCAGATTGCGGCGCCAAATAAGTCCGTCTTCTGCTCCATACGTAACTTTAGCCACCTGCTCCAGCGGTACATAGCCGGCACTGCCAATATAAATCGGAATATTTTTGACGGCAGACAGGTTGTTTCTGTCTGAATCCTGCAGCCGCAGCTGAATGCCGATTGTCTTGTCACCTGCATAATATTCGGCAATAGTTGCGCCGGAAAGTTCTGTATATAACGTTTGTGCAATATCTTGCCCGGATACTCCCAAGGCCCGTAATTTATCCTGATCAAGCTGCAAATGCATTATTTTATTTTTTTGATCCCAATCCAGAAATACATCCTGCGTGTTGGGATCTTCCCGTACTTTGGCTGCCACCTGTTGCGCGTACGATTTCACTTTATCAGCATCATAGCCGGATACGCGAAGCATGATCGGGTAATCGGACGGCGGTCCTAAGGGAACATTTTTGACATTGCACCGCACCTCGGGCTGTTTATCGTGCATCTCCTGCTGTATGCTTTGGGACAATTGTTCTCTGGTTTTGGTATCCTTCGCTACAACAACAAACTGCGCATAATTGTCAGCAGGTAAAACAGGGTCTATTGTCAGCACAAATCGCGGTGCCCCTTCCCCAACATAATACGAATAACTAGCCACATTATCTTTTTGCGTTTTTAAATAATCAGAAAAAATATCAGCTTGTTTCTGTGTTGCCTGCATAGAAGATCCCTCCGGCAAGGTCATTTCAACAATAATTTCCGGACGCAGCGAAGTCGGGAAAAATTCCTGCGGAATAAGTTTTAATGCGCCGATAGAAGCAATAAATACCGCAATCGTAGCACCAATAACAATACTGCGGTGCATGAGAAACCAAGTAAGCACCTTACGAAATAAAATATAAAACCGACTTTGATACAGCGCTTTTTCCTTTGTCTCCGGCTTGACCTTGATCAGATAGTACCCAAATAATGGCGCCACCATGACGGATACGATCCATGAAATAACCAGGGAAGCGGTAATAACAGGAAACAATGCTTTGCAAAACTCAGGTGCATCACCATAGGCAAAGGCTACCGGAATAAAGCCGGCACAAGTCACTAATGTGCCTGTCAGCATCGGCTTGGCAGTTGCTCTAAACGCATAGCATGCCGCACTCATTCTGTCTAATCCCTTTTCGAGTTGAACACTCATCATTTCCACTGCAATAATGGCATCATCAACTAAAAGCCCCAAGGCGATAATCAGCGCGCCTAAAGATACCTTATGCAGATCAATACCGGCAATTTCCATGATACAAAAAACACCGGCCAGTACTAAGGGAATACAAAATGCTACGACCAGCCCGGTCCGAAGACCTAGACTCAAAAAGCTGACGATCAGCACGATAATAATTGCCTCGCGAAGCGTATTGACAAAATCACCTATAGAATCTTTGACAACCTGAGGCTGATCGGACACTTGATTGATTTCCATGCCAGCCGGAAGGTCCTGCCGGACAGTATCTAAAAGCTGATGAAGATTGTCTCCAAGTGTCAAAATATTGCCGCCTGGCGACATGGAAAGTGCAATACCTACGGCAGGCTCGCCGTTGTAGAACATTTTCGGATCGGAGGGTTCCGTGTAGCGCCGTTCCACCTTGGCAATATCGCCGAGGCGGAAAACGCTGCTATTAGCATTGATCGGCAGATTGCGGATTGCATTGATATCTTTAAATACACCGCTGATACGAAGATATACATTATCTGACCGGGTGTCAATCATGCCCGCCGGAGTCATCGTATTCTGACTATTGACGGCATTGGAAATCACGGTGGGAGAAATACCCAGTTCTGCAAGCTTCGCATTAGCTATCTCGATATACACCTTTTCCGTCTGCTCACCCAGCAGTTCTACCTTGCTGACATCCTTGACTCCCAGCATCATGCGTCGGATTTTTTCCGCCTTGATGCGCAGTTCCTCATAGGAATAGCCGTCTCCAGTGACGGCATACACAGAACCATATACATCGTCAAAACGATCATTGAAATACGGGCCGTATACGCCATCCGGCAACTCTGATTTCATATCCTCTGTCAAGTTGCGGACCTCATGCCAGGTGCTGCGTATTTGCGAAGCCGGAACCTGATCATTTAAATTAACATAAATAACAGATTCTCCCGGACGGGAATAGCTTTTGAGATAATCCAGATTAGGCGTATCCTGCAGCTTCTTTTCAATTTTGTCCGTAACCTGTTCTTCCATTTGCTGTGCCGTTGCACCCGGCCATGATACAGATACGATCATTTGACGCACCGTATAGGACGGATCCTCCATGCGGCCCAGTTTCATATACGAAAATATGCCGGCAATCGCAATGATTACTATAAAATACCAAACAAGCACTTTATTTTCCAAGGCCAATTCTGATAAATTTCTCATTCTGTATCACTCTCCGTTCGCACAGTCAGCCCTTCTGTAAGCATGTGTACGCCCGCTGTAACGACAATGTCACCTTTTGCCAGCCCCGTCACTTTAACTTGATTATTGCCAAAGTCTTCTACGGACACTTTTTTTAAACTTAGTGTGTGATCCTTACCGACGATCCAGACCTGCGGCGTATTTCCTGTTTGATATATGGCCGATAAAGGAAGCACAAAAGACTCTTGTCCTGAAACACTTTCTGATTCATTGGTCACACTGGCAGTCATGCCCAGCTGCATTCCCTGCGGAGAATCTGGAATAGTTACACGCACGATATAGGTGCGCGAAGCCTGATCCGCCATAGGAGCTATTTCTCGAACAACACCGTCAACCTGCTGGTTTTGAAGTGCCCAAAAAGAAATGCGAACAGCCTTACCGACAGAAAAATCCTGCACCCTGTTTTCCGGCACGTTGATCTGAACCTCTAAATCTCCGGAATGAACAAGAGTCAATACTGTCTGACCTGCTGCTACAACTTGTCCAACCTCGCCGGTTACAGAAGAAATGACGCCGTCGGCGTCGGCAGTAAGTTGAGTATACGACAACTGATTTTGCTGGGCCTGCAGAGCAGCCATAGATTGATTATACTGGGCTGCGGCCTGATCATATGCCGTCTGATATTGATCAATCGCGGCGGCACTGACTGCATCCTGATCAAATAACTTGCGGTAACGAGACAAATTTGATTCCGCCAGCGATAGCTGCGCCTGTGCCTGATTCACGGCAGCATGCGCCTGATTGACAGATTGGGTCACGTCCTTAGGATCGACCGTCATGAGGACATCTCCTGCTTTTACAACGCTGCCCAGTTGGATATTACGAGACAGTATCCTGCCGCCGGCCTGAAAGGACAAATTACTTTCATAACGTCCTTTGACCGTTCCAGAATAGGTTCCCTCCGTGCTATCTTCCTTAGCGCCCACCTGAATGGTCTTTACAAGCTGCGCTTCCTCCTTCTTTTGCGGCTGCTGTCCACAGCCGGCAAGACCGAAAGTCAGAGCCAGTATCACGGCTGCGTAAAGATACTTTTTTTTATTCATTACTATGCCTCCTCGTCAGGTTTTGTATTTTCTATGTTTATTTTGGATGCATTAGCAGCAGCAATTTGCAGACCCTGTATGGTTTGTTCTATCAATATCCGGTCCATTCCTTCAGTAATGCAGAGAATCCATTTTTTTAAAACATCCAGTAATGCTTCATGCAAAGAGAACGCGCTGTCTGTTAAATAAATATATTTAAACCGCCGATCTTTTTCGTCCTGCTCTCTTCGGATCAAGCCTTTTTTTTCCAAGGTCTTTATATTGCGTGCTACCAGACCCTTGTCCGTCGTCATGGCCCTTGCCAGCTCATCCTGACTGCAGCCGTCTCGGATATATAGTTCCATCAGAATAACGTATTCTGAATACCTGATATTCCACGGCTGACAGGCATGGGAAATATATGCCTGAGAACGCCGATTCAGCATACCAAAGTTAAATCCTATTCGTGAATAATCCATGTAAATTCACTCCTTATTATTCACTTAAACAAGTTGATTCTATCAACTACTTGTTTGTAGTATATCAAATAGATATGGTAATAGCAATAAAAAAATAGCCGGATATAGTCCCGGCTATTTTCTCGTCAGTGTATATAGTAAAGCATTACAGATAGCAGCCGCAATATTACTGCCGCCTTTTCGTCCGACGGCGATAATATAGGGCACTCCCGTTTTTATTATTACTTCTTTCGCCTGAACGACATTGACAAATCCCACGGGGACGCCAATGACTAAAACCGGCTGTATCTTTTCCGCCCGGACGAGTTCATCGAGACGCAGCAAGGCCGTTGGGGCATTACCTACAGCTATAATGACTGGTCCCTTTACCTTGCAGGCCCTATCCATGCAGGCTGACGCACGAGTGGTTCCAGCAGTTTTTGCTTGTGCCGCAATATCTGGGTCAGCCATAAAACACATCTTTTGGCAGTTCAGTTTTTTCAGGGCAACTTGGCTGATTCCCGTATAAGCCATGTTAGTGTCCGTAATGATCGTACAGCCTTGACGCAATGCCTGCAGTGCCCTTTCAACAGCACTGCTGCTGAAACGCAGTGTCCTGGCATAGTCGAAATCGGCGCTTGTGTGAATCACTCGTTTGATAATACTGCGTTTTTCCGAAGACAGTTCAATTTCGCCCAGTTCTTCTTCAATAATTTCCATGCTGCGTTTTTCAATGTCCGACGGCAATACATGTTCTATATTCATCAAGGTGTCCTCCTACTTTTACACTGGCGCACACCCGTTTTATACTGACGGCATGCTTCCAGAAAATTCCACGCCCACTTCGGGTTGCCCCATAAATGAATATGAGGGTATCCGGCCAACAGATTTCCCTGTGCGTATATACAAGGCCAGGAACGTTTCCCCAACGCCTTGTGGGCTGTAAAGGCACTGCCATTATGGGTACTGTCAGAATAGTGAAATTCATGAGCCCGTATGCTTTCACCAGCCCGGCAGAGAAGTGTATTCTGCCGGGCAACCAGCGTAACATAGCCAAAACGGATAAGTCCGCTCGTCATAGCGCAAGTTCCTTTAATGGCACCCGCCCAATTGCGCGTCTGCTGATCCTGACGGAACTGCTCCAGCAAATACATAAATCCCCCGCATTCTCCTAAACAAGGCATGCCTTGTTGGATGGCCTTCCGTATATTCTCCCGCATGGAGGTGTTCTGCTGCAGCTCCTGAGCATATAATTCGGGATAGCCGCCGCCCAGATATATACCGTCACAAAGTGGGAGTCGGGCATCTGTCAGAGGGCTGAAGGGAATTATTTCAGCCCCCATCTGCGTCAGTAAATCTAACGCATCCTCATAGTAAAAACAAAAAGCCTTATCCTTTGCAACGGCAATCCGGACCGGTGTGCCGGAGGGGATGACCACCGGATCGTATGACAGCTCCGGGGCACTGCGGGCCAAGCGGAGGATACCTTCTACATCAATGGACTGCTCGGCTTGTGCTGCCAGTTTATTCATGATCTGACGCAGATTTTTGATTTCGTCTGCCGTAATGAGTCCGAGATGACGGCTGGAAAGACGGCAATCCTCCATAACGGGTATATAACCTAAAGGAATCAGTCCTGTTTCCCGTTTCCATATATCTTTAAAATAATCATATACACTACGGCTGACGTTATTGACGATAAAGCCAGTAATATGGCTGTCTGTCCGAAACTCTGCCAGACCCTTTATCTGCGCTGCCAGAGATAATGCCGCCCCCTTGCCGTCTACTACCAAAACTGCCGGGGCGGATACGGCCCCCGCCAGGGCATATGTACTGGCCTCACTCGTTGCGGCAATACCATCATAATAGCCCATAGCGCCTTCAATAACAGCCAACGCTGTATTGCCTGTATGCCGGGCGATGAGCTGCCGGGCCGTCCGGATGCCGCCGGCTTCACCGCCGAATAAAAACAGATCCAGATTATAAGAGGGTACACCGAGTACCTGCGCATGAAACATGGGATCAATATAATCGGGGCCATTTTTAAAAGCCGTCGTTTTCATACCGCGCTGCCGCAGCAGCTGTAAAAGAGCACAGACCACGGTTGTCTTACCACTGCCGCTTTTAGGTGCCCCTATGATGAGACGGGGAATAGCAAGCTGTGCCATTATATCTCCTTTTTAACGGAAATATAATCCGCCCTGATAATAAATACAGGATTGCGGCCTGTCATCATATGATACGGCCCGCTCATCCGGCTGGCCGCGACAGATACCTGCGTAATATCCAGCGTATACTCTTTTTTATCTGCATAGTAGGCAGTGACCGCCGCCAGGGTTTCTATGGCTATAGCTGTCAATACAATGCGGCAGGCGTAGTTTTTACGATAGATCATATCCATAATTGCCGCAGCATTTCCCTTGGTACCGCCGATAAAAGCAAAATCAGGTTTTTCCGTGCCGGACATCGTATTCGGGGCCTTACCGGCTATAATAATCATATTTTCCGTACCGAAACGCTCTTTGTTCTTTGCCAGCAGCACCAGCGCATCTTCCTGAACTTCAAAGGAATAGACACGTCCCCAGGGTGCTTGCAGTGCCAGCTCCACAGAGCATGACCCGGTTCCGGCGCCAATATCATAAATGACGGCATCAGCACGGGGCTGTAATTTGGCAATAGCGACGGCACGTATCTCCTGCTTGGTCATCGGCACGGCGCCCCGCTGGAAAAGGGCGTCATCTAAACCACAGACCGGGCGGTCTGGTGGTCTGATTGCAGCATTGAGAATCATGACGACGGCAAGACTTTCAAAATGATATGACGCAAGCTCCGACGCGGTTCCTGACGTAATATTTTCCGCAGGATAAGATAAATTTTCTCCTACATAGACTCGGACGCCGCCCAATCCGGCCCCAGATAGCTCCCGACAAAGACGCTCTGCCGGATTATCCCCGCCAGTCAGGCAAAATACCTTCTGATGCATAAACACAGCGTGGATAACAGACTCATTTCTACCATGCCGGCTGATGACAAAAGCGTCCTGCCATGGCATTTGAAGCTGCGCAGCAAAATATACCAGACTGCTGATGCCACAGCAGCGTTTGACCGTACAGCCAGGAAAAGGGCCGAGATGATTAGCCAGACTGAAAAAGCCTGCATCTCCTGATACCAGAATAGCAGCGGCCGGCTCCCTTTCCCTGACCTCATCAATAATTCGGTGAATTTCCGATGGTTTTACTGAATACCATACCTTTTTCCCTGTAGTACAGACGTTGGACAGCATCCGCTTATCTCCGATAAGAACCGTACTGACTTTCAGAGCCTTGCGGGCTGCGGCAGTCCATAGGTCAGGACTGCCGGGTCCCATACCAATGATATATATGATCATAGATGTTTTCCTTTCAGCATTCGGTTTTCCAGTCTTTTTCGTATAACCTCAAGAACATCGTAATATCCGGTTCCTTCTTCATGACGCCGCCGGACGACAATCAGTTCGGCACCGGCTCTGGCGGCGCCAGACGCCTTATCCTCAAAGCCTCCGGGGCGTCCGGAGTCCTTGGTCACCACATATGCCGTATGAAAATGGCGGAACATAGCTTCATTCAAAGCCTCACCGAACGGGCCCTGCATACATACGATGTGAGCGGGCCTATATCCCAGCGCAAGAGCCCGGTCCAGGGAGGTACGGGAAGGAAGTATCCGCAGCACAATTCGATCCGCATAGCCGTCAAGCCGGGTAAATATGGGAAGATCCTTACTCCCTGTAGTCAGAAACACGGTGCCGTCTGTATGGCTCAGCAGCTCGACGGCCTCCTCCATGGACCAGACGGAAATACAGCCGCCGCAGTGGCTTTCAGGGCGGACAACACGCAGATAGGACACACCGGACTCCTTGCAGGCTGTTTTGACATTTTCCGTTACTGCCGCCGCATACGGATGCGTAGCGTCGACAACCAGTACAGGCTCACATTTGCGGAGAAAGCGGATCATTTCCGCTGCTGTCATGCGCTGCTGCAAAACCGTCACGTTGGGACAATTGGGGATGAGAGCGGCACCATACTCCGTAGCCACAGATACGTAAACCTGTACATCAAAACGGCTTACATAGCAAGCCAGTTCCCGGCCTTCTGTCGTACCGGCAATAATCCATACTGTCGTCTGTTTCATGACAATTGGTATCCTCGCGGCGTCACCATGTATCCTGCTATAATTTTAGTCTGGCTGTTGCCGATAATAATAGTGGAAAACATATCGACCGTCATGGATGATAGCTTACCAAGCGTAGTTATTTCTGTCTTTTCTCCCTCACGGCCCACACAGTGCACCACTCCGACCGGAATATTCGGTTCCTGATGGCGGAGCATGATCTGGCAAGCCCGTTGCAAGTGACCGGCCCGGCGCTTGCTGGCAGGATTATACAAACAAACGACAAAATCAGCGGCGGCTGCTGCCTCGAGCCTTTTGGCGATAGTCTCCCATGGCGTCAGCAAATCACTTAAGGAAATCAAGCAAAAATCAGAAACGAGAGGCGCTCCCAGCAGAGCTGCGCCGGAGCAGGCCGCCGTTATTCCTGCAACGACCTTGATTTCCACGTCAGGATAGTCAGCCGCTACTTCATACATGATGCCGGCCATACCATATACGCCGGCATCCCCGCTGGAAATCATGGCCGCCGATCGACCCGTACGTGCTTTTTCAATTGCCAGCCGGCAGCGATCGACCTCCTTTGTCATACCGGTCATAATATATTCCTTTTCCGGGAAATAAGGCCGGATCAGCTCAATATATGTATTATACCCGATAATGCAGTCACAGGCCTCAAGAATGTTTTTGGCTTGAAATGTCATGTGCTCTATACTTCCCGGACCGATCCCAACGACATAAATGACGTGTTTCATTTGTTATCTCCTTACTGTATCAAAGGATACCGTAAAATTTTCACATGCAATAGCCAAGGTGACTCCGTCCGCCACGGTTTTATCCAGCAGCAGAGAACCGCCGCCGCTGGATAAAACGGCAGCTCGTTCGCAGACATTATCTACAGCAACAGTTTGTAAAACAAATTCCGACCGCGTAAAATTTCCCGGCAATTGCTGCAGCTCAACGGCACTGTAATAATGTACGGGTAACGTATATGTACGAAAAAAACGTGTCAATCCCGGCTCAGATCGTTTTATATCGATCGTGCCTGCCGCTGCTACTGTATTCATACTGATTCCCAAACGGCGCAGTTCCCGATACACCAAGCCTGCAATCGCCGCTTCCTCCGTACCGCGGCGGCAGCCAATTCCCAGATGGAGAATACGGGGATGCAGCAGGACCGTCTGATCAAAAGGTCGACATTCTTTCTGCAGTGTAACCGCTACTCCGAGCCGGCCTGAAGAGACATTTTCCAGACCGGGAGGTAGTTCGCCCTGAATAGGAAAATCACTATATATACCGGCCTTTCCCTGCTCTAAAAGTGCTGCCGAAAACGCCTTGACGATCCGCGCCGCAGGCATAATCAGATGGTGTTGAACGGCCCATTCGTCGACAGCAAACAAATGATTTACATCCGTTGCGGTCGTAATGACAGCCTGTCCATGCAAATGAGCGGCAATCTTATGAGACCATGCATTGGCGCCGCCTATATGGCCTGACAAAATCGGAATGACAAAGGCGCCAGACTCATCAACAACAATTACGGCAGGATCCGTCTGTTTGCTTTTTATAAAAGGAGCCACAGATCGTACGGCAATTCCCACAGCACCGACAAAAACAATAAGTTCTGCCTTTAGAAATGCTTCCTGCACTGCTTCCTGCAGGTTCGGTGTGATTTCACCAAGTTCCCGATCCTGTTCCGCAAACTGCCGTACTGTCAAAGAAGCTGCCTTCCAGCCTTTCTTTTTCAGAAAAGCCAGGATAGACAAGCTCAGTACAGAGCCGTGCCGTGTGAAGGAAAATATAAGCGCTTCCATAGTCGTCACCTTACTTTTTATATTCAGAATACGCCAGCTGTGACGGATCGGCCTTCCGGCACCCGTGACTGAAACATGGATGATACAATTGACTTCGGCTGTATGAAGAACCGAGAAAATCACCGACTAATATCAGGGCCGTTCTGTCGATACCAGCCTCTCTGGCCGTCTGTGCCAGCGTACCGATGCGGCAGTGCAGCACCTTTTCCTCCGGCCAGGACGCCTTATAAACGATAGCTGACGGAGTTTCTTCTCCGTAGCCGCCTGCGGTTAATTCAGTCTGCAATTTGTATAACATACCCGTACTGAGAAAAATAACCATGGTTGCGCCATGGGCGGCATAATCGGCGATCTTCTGTCGGGAGGGCACAGGCGTCCGGCCCTCCATGCGCGTAATAATGACTGACTGGCTTACATCCGGCAGTGTATATTCAGCCTGTACGGCCGCGGCCGCGGCGCAAAAGGAACTGACACCGGGAACGATATCAAAAAGCAATCCTTTGGCCGATAAAATATCCATTTGCTCGCGAAGGGCTCCGTACACGGATGGATCGCCCGTATGCAGACGGACGGTCATTTTATTTTCCGCCTCGGCTCGTTCCATAGCAGCAATAACGGCCTCCAGCGTCATCCCGGCACTGTCCAGAATGAGACACTCTTCCCGGACATATGCTAAAAGCTGCGGATTAACCAAAGAACCGGCATATATAACGACATCGGCCTGTTCCAGCAAATCCTTTCCCCGCACGGTGATCAAGTCAACAGCGCCGGGACCAGCTCCGACAAAATGAATCATGACGGATCACTCTCCTTAACAAGTACGACCGAAAAATATCCCGTATCTTCTGCAGCGGCAAGGCTGTTGTACACAGCTTCGCCGGGCAGTCCGCACCGTTCAATCATAGCCGCCTGATCCAAAATATGGGCAGCCTTCAGTTCCTCCTTTAGTGCTGTCAGGTCGCCGGGCGGTTTCATAATCACCTTGTTGCCCGGCAATTCTAATAATTTTTTTCTGTCCCGGCAGCCCCCGGGAATAATAACAAGAAGCTCATTTTTTTCGCACAGCGGCTGCTGCAGGCGGGCCGCAGCTGCACAAAAGCTGGGTATTCCCGGTATTATTTCCGTTTCATAACCATCGTTCCGCACGATGCGGTGCACGTAAATACTCGTAGCATATACGGTCGGGCACCCCAAGGTAATCAGCGCCACATCCCGGCCCTGCTGCAGTTCCTGCTCGATGGCCGCGGCACCGGCAGCATGGGCGCGGCTAAGAACTGCAGCGTCCCGCGTCATGGGAAAATCAAGAACCAGTACTTTCTTCTGCGATACATCTATATCTCCATTTTGTTCTATGGCATGCAGCAATATCTGCTTAGCCGTCAGCACGCCGGTATGTCCCTGCGGTACTGCCAATACGGAGCAGCTGCGCAGTCTTTTCCACGCCTTCAGCGTCAGCAGCTCCGGATCGCCCGGCCCGACACCAATGCAATACAATGTTCCCTTCATATATCCCTCTCCTTTTTTTCGTGCAGCGTCAGCAGTTCCCTGGCTTGGGAGGTATATCCTAAAACTCCGTATGTATTAGAAAACAACACGGCACCGACGCGCAGCGTATTCAGTACTCTATGCTCCATATAAAACTCTATTTTATCCGTTACCTGTGCTATAACCGGTTCTAAAACTGCAGCAGCCTGCAAAATCTTCACAGCTTCATCTGTCGTGAGACTGTCATATATTGCCTGCCCTGTCGTTCGGGAAGCACCGGCCAGCATGGCAGCCATAGATAAAAAGGTCGTTCTGCCATCGGCGCATCGGGAGTGCGTATTCATAATTCCCTGTGCCATTTTAACTAATTTCCCCATATGACCGATAAGCAGTACATCTTCAAATCCGCAGTATACCGCATAATCAAGCATTTCACCGACAAAGTTACTGCATGTAATACGCTGTGACACGTCGATATGCAAAATGTCCCGGCTGAAATCGACACCGTAATTGCCAAAAAAAGCCAGCAAATGTGTTTCGCCGGCAGCTTTTCGAGAATTCATTTCTATATGTATCGTATCAATGAGAGCCTGTTCGCTCATTGGCTTGACAATTCCCGACGTACCTAATACAGACAAGCCGCCGACGATTCCCAGACGGGGATTAAAAGTCTTTGCTGCCAGCATTTTCCCCTCTGGAATAAAAATAATGACAGACAGGCCTCCCGTATAGCCGTTTTGAACCGCAGCCTCTTGCAGCGCCGCCGCAATCATACGGCGCGGCACAGGATTGATCGCCGCTTCGCCTACGGCGCAGGCCAGACCCGGCTTAGTCACCTGACCGACTCCCTCACCGCCGTGAATAGCAAAGCCGGTATTCGTCTTTCGGACAGCGGCATATACTAAAATCCCGTTGGTAATGTCCGGATCGTCTCCGGCATCCTTGCGAACCGCGCACTGGACGGCATCTGATTGAAACATAATGTCCTCTGGCTCCAACTCCAAAATAGTTCCTGACGGCGTTTCAATGCGTACCATGGAAACTGTTTTTTGCGAGAGGAGCATGCAGGCCGCCGCTTTGGCTGCCGCTGCGGCACAGCTGCCTGTCGTATAGCCGCAGCGCAGTTTTTTCCCATCCTTCAAGGTAAAGTTATTTGATATCACGGCTGTTCCTCCGTTTGATAAATACCGACAGGCAAAATTGTCGGCTTGCCCTCAGACGTGCGGCACATCTCCGCGCGGACGCCAAACACCTCCTTGACCACCCTTTCTGTAATGACCTCCTGCGGCCTGCCGGTCTGAATAATGCGTCCGTTCTTCATGACGATCACTGCATCTGTAAACTGCAATGCCTGATTGATATCATGAAGGACTATAACAATGGTCAAATGCAGTTTATCCTTGCAATGGCGCAATACATTCATCATATGAAGCTGATGACGGATATCCAGATATGTCGTTGGTTCGTCCAACAGAAGAATTTTAGGCCGCTGAGCCAGTGTCAGCGCCAGCCAGGCTCGCTGCTGTTCGCCGCCGGACAAGGTTTTCACCAGTTGATCCGCACAATGCTGCAGCCGGACCGCGCTGATTGCCTTTTCTACATATATACGATCTGCTGCTGAAGCAATCGTATAAAATGTCCGATAAGGAAAGCGGCCCATTCGTACCAGCTCACGAACCGTCACATCGTCCGGAACATGATGGATTTGCGTCAGAACAGCCACCTCCCGAGCCAGTTCTTTGCGTCCGAAGGAGCAGATATCTCGGCCGCCGATATACACGTTTCCTGTCGAACCCGGCAGCATACGGCTCATAACCTTTAAAAGGGTACTCTTGCCGCAGCCGTTAGGACCGATCACGGAGACAATACATCCCGATTCTATATTCAAGCTGATATCATGCAGGATTTCCTGCTTACCAATCTGTACGGCAACATGCTCCATATGGATAACTGCTTCTGTCATTACATTTCCCTCCGCAATAAAAACAAGAAAAAGGGAGCTCCTAAAAAAGCCATGATAATACCGACAGGCAGCTCTGCCGGTGCCAGCAGCAGCCGAGCTGCCGTGTCGCTGAAGGTGACTACTGCTGCCCCCAAAACGGCGGATCCGGGAATAATATACCGATAGTCTGCCCCGATGAGAAGCCGCACAATATGCGGCACAATCAATCCGACAAAACCAAGCAGCCCGGCAACGCTGACGGCACTGGCTGCCAGCAGGGCCGCAACAGCCGTCAGCAGGACCCTTGTGCGCTCTACGCTGAGACCAAGACCGCGAGCCATATCATCACCCATTTGAAGAATGTTTAAATAATACGATCCGGACATTGCCAGTACAAAGCCGATAATGGCATAAGGCACAATGACGGACACGTCGTTCCAGCTCCGTGCAGCAAGGCCGCCTACCATCCACATAAGTGCTCCATGGACTCTGTCGCTGTAAAAAATGAGAATACTGGAAATTCCGGCGCTGAGAAATGCGGAAACGGCGACACCGGCCAAGATGATGCGTACTGGTTTAATACCGTTTTTCCAGGACAGGACATAAATTGCTGCCGCCGCGGTCATGGCTCCGCAAAAAGCCGCTGGAGTCATCATATACGTATAGGCCGGGAACAAAATCAGAATCAAAATACCTGCTATACCAGCACCAGAAGAAATACCAATGATATGCGGGTCTGCCAAGGGATTTCTCATGACCGCCTGCAGGATAGCTCCTGACATAGCCAGGTTGGAGCCGGCCAAAGCACCGGTAATAGCCCGGGGCAGACGGAGATTCCAGACAATTTTATCAGCAGTGGCTGCCGTTGGCGCTAAAAGAATAGAAATGACGTTACGAATTGAAATATCCGCCACGCCCTGCACCACAGAAAGGATAATGCCGGCAGCTGCCAGTACGGCAAAAAGAATAAGCATGCCCAGCCGCCAGGGTGTGCGGGTCGTATGGAATGTATATTTATTCATTATTGAAATACCTCAGGATATACGAGACGTGCCATATAGTCTACTGCCTTCGGATAATCCAGTCCCGGATTCAAAAGGAAATAATTTTCCGGCAGAACATACACACTACCCTCTTCCACCGCCTTCAAGGAAGACCAGGCGGGACTGCTCTCCACGTCCTGCTTGATCCGCTTCTGAATCTTTTCAGATGGTCCCATTGAAGTGAAAAAAATGACATCAGGATTCTTTTCTACCAGAGCTTCCATGCTGTACGGGATTTTTTCTGCATCTCCCTGCACGGTGCCTGCACCGGCAGCGACATTGTCCAAGTGGAGAAGCTGCGCAATGTCACCAGCAAGGCTGTTTGGAAGTTCTACCGTAACGGAGCTCGGTGTGGCGTGAATAATGGCGATCTTTTTATGTTCATGAGGAAGCTTATCAGTAATTGCGGCAATTGCCGCATCCATTTCTGCCTGTTTTGCTTTTGCCGTATCTTCCTTTCCATACACCTTGCCAATGACCTCAAGATTGCGCTTTACATCATCATATGTCTTGGTACGCAACGCCAGGACGGGAATATTATTTTGTTCCAAAATCGGAATCAGCTCTTTATGCTGTATTTCACTGGCAATGACCAGATCCGGTTTCAGCTCGATGATTTTTTCGGTACTGACATTATAGACGGGTCCTACATCAGGAACAGTCTGGTATTTTTCAGGGATTGACGCTACTTCGGATTTGACCGTCGCCCGGCCGGCCAGATTGCCGTCCACAGCGGCGACAAAATTTAAAAGAGAGGTGGAAAGAACCACCACTCGCTGCGGCTTGTCCTTCAGCGTTACCGTCCGGCCTGCATCATCTGTAATTACGGCATAATTTCCACTGCCCGTGCCGCGGCTGCCTGCCGTAGCGGCATTCTGCGGCGTACAGCCGCCTATAAACAGTGTGGCAGCACATAAAAATACAGTCATGCCTTTAATCCATCTTTTCACCATCGTCAGCTCCCTCATCAAAAAAAAAGCAGTGCCCTGCCGCATTAAAAGGTATATTTCACCCCAGCCTGCCAATACCGGCCAGACATGGGGTAATTATGATACAAGTCATACCCTTCATTGGTCAAGTTATTGACGGCGGCGTACAGCGTCATATCTTTATTCATATCATAGCTTATATTGGCATCCCAGACAACATATGAATTATTCATATAATATGTATCATTGCGCCCCGTGCCGGCGGTCATGAAGAGATTGGCCCGCCAGGCCCGGGCATGATAATGCAGTCCTGCATGATATCCGTTGGGGCGATTGAAGGTTTCGTCCAAATGAAGTCCCAGGCCGTCGCCCTCATCAATGCGCGTATGAATGTAGGCATATCCCAGCTCGTAATCCCACGCCGCGTTGATAGTCTTGTTCATGGAAATTTCCACACCGTTCTTTTTTTCCTTATTAAGATTTCGTACTTCGGAATACCCTGTGCCGCGATCCCAGCGAATCGCATTATCCAGGCTGCTGCGGAACAGGCTGAAATTAAACAAGGTTTTTGCGTCATACTGATACGTGAAGCCGACCGTCTGCGTATATCCTGTTTCCGGTCGCAGATTGGGATCTCCATATGATACCTTATTGTCACCGACTAAATAATAATACAAGTCGTTCAGTTTCGGTGCGGCAAACACGCGCCCCCAGTTGGCATAGGCGTTGAATTTGCTGTTAGCCCGATAATTTACGGCAAGGCGCGGTGTCTTGTGTACGCCGAACTGACTATTGTCGTCGACGCGGATACCCGGCGTTACCGTCAGCTTGCCCCAGTCAATTGCATCTTCAACATAAAATGCCCGATTGGTCCGTTTTTGATCGATATATCCGGCAGCGGCGTTGGTTCCCGTATCCTCCGTCCATTCCGTGCCGGCTGTGATCAGGCTGTTATCTGCCTTCCAGCTGTTCTGCAGCTGTACCCCCTGGGTTCGGGAATGGAATCGGTATGTCCAATAATTTTGAGAATAATCATTGAAATACCGGAGGAATCCCGGAGTCTGCGTATTCTCTCTAAAATGATAGGTTACGCTGTAATCATTATTCAGACGCTCAATAATCTTATTCGCTGTTAAATGAATTAAATCATCTGTCTCACTAGATCCGAAAGTGGAACCATGTCCTTCAGAATTGGTATGAGACACATCAAAAGTCAGCGAACTTGCGGCATTGAGCTTCTGGTCAATACGTGCCGTAAAGGAATCCTTGTTGAAATCGCCGCGGCTCTGATCCGTATTATATCCGTCGCCGTTGAATTTGTAATACTTGCGATGATTCAAGCTGCCCGTCACATACCAGCTCGTATTGCCCCTCGTCCCTTCATTGCTGAGGGTATAGTTGTGCGTTCCCCACGAGCCTGTATTCATATCCAGTGTCGTGCTGTTTTTATTTCCCTTTTTCGTAATGATATTGATGACGCCGCCGACCGCTCCGCTGCCGTATTTGACGGAGCCGCTGCCCTTGGTTACTTCAATGCGATCGATATTAGCTACGCCCGGCAAGGTCGCAAGATCCACAGAGCCCCGGCCATATGCGGCGCTCTGAGCATTGGCGATGCTTTGGCCGTTGACAAGAATCAGAACCCGGTCGTCGCCGTTGAGACGAATATAAGACGAAATGCCCGGCACCTGGTCGGTAACGGTAACGCCATTGACTTTTTGCAGCGCCTCCTGAACAGAAAGATAATGGTTGTCCGCAATAGTCTTGGACGTCACTACGGTTGTGTTGGACTGGCTGGAAGAAACAACAGGCACCGCCAGCGGCGTCACATATCGTTTCGCCCTGACGATGATTGTATCCGTATCATCATCAACGGTTTGTTCTGCCAGTACCGGCATGCTGGCTGCCATAAAAAGACAAATCCACGCAGTTAATATGTTATATCGCTTCATCTTAAAAACCCCTCATTATTTATTTTATATAGTTATTGCAGCCTTATACGCTTTATCCTTGTTTCATTATTTTAGCTCAAACGGAATATGCAGTGTTCGTTCAGCACTTACTGCCTGCCCATATTCATTTTTTGCCGGTTCATACCGGCATTGATATGCAATCTGCAGCGCCGCCGCATCCATGGCCGGATACCCTGACGGTGAGATAACTGCTGCGCCGACGACCGTGCCATCAGACGAAATCGTCACACGCACGGCAACCATACCGGAAATATTTTTTGTCCGCAGTTCCGGTGGATAGTACGAATCAACGTCAGGCTTTGCAATAAGCCGCGCCTTTTGAAATGGCATCCGGCCCGGCCCGTCAGTTGTGCTGCCTATATTATTTCCATTGCCGGAAGCATCCGTTTCATTACCGGTTGACCTTTGGGGGCCTGTCGAGCTGCCTGTCTCAGCCGATATGCTGCCTGCTGCATCACCGTTCATCACGGCGGCAGCAACTGGTTCTGACGGTGTCTCACTTGATTCCTGCTCAGTCATACCGGTTTTTACTATTTTCTTTTTTTGAATTTCCTGCGTATACGTTTCACTTATTTGCGGTAAATTTTGCTGCGCTATCATGACCGTCTCAGCAGCTGCGCTGTTACTGCCGGTACTCCCCGAATTTGCCGCCAGTTGGTCATGGGGTGAATCTTCGTTATACACCGTCACATCGACCGGCGGCTGTGAATGATGCTGCAGAAAAGAAAAAAGACCGCCTGCTGCCAGTACACTGAAAACCACGGCATGCAAGCCTATGGAAATGGCTGCTGCAAGCCGTCTGCCCTGCTTTTCCGGTATCATTGGGAACCACCGCTTTCAGCGGCAAGACCAAAGTGGCTAATGCCCGCTCCCCGCAGCTCATCTAATAAAGCAATGACCTGTCCGTAATCCAGACCCTGATCCGCGCGGATTACTACAGAAAAGCGCGGATTGCGCCGCTGTTCCTCACGGGCGCTGCGGATCAGGCTGTTTGTATCTGTCTGTGCATCCTCCAGCCACAACGTACCATCCTTTTTGATGGTTACGATATAATTGACTTTTGTCTGATTTTCTGCATGGAGAGCCTGCGGTAAATTGACCTGAACCGTTTTCATATCTACCATGTATAACGTACTGATCATGAAAAATACCAACAAAAAAAACATGATATCGATCATGGGAATTATCATAACCTCGGGCTTGGTAAAAGAACGTCTGTCTCGTAAACGCATCATATCACCGTCCAGACATGCCGGACTGCATCCATTCCAGCGCAGAAAAACACATTTCCATATCCGTGATCATACGATCCAGACGTTGTGTGAAATACGCATGGACGGCCAGAGCTAATACGGCGACGCACAAGCCAAACGCCGTGGCAACAAGGGCCTCCCCAACACCACCTGTAATAGCGACGGCCTGGCCAGACTCGACGTTAAAAATACTAAATGAACGGATCATACCACTGATCGTTCCCAACAGTCCCAAAAGGGGCGCCATAGTCACGATGACGCTCAAATAATACAGCCGGCTGCGGAGCTTGGCAATCAAAATTCCCGACTGGACCTCCATAAACGCCGGCACGGCTGCCTGCTCGTTTCCCTTCATGGCATCTGCCAGAATCAGCGCCAATCCGCCCTTTTGACCGGCAGCCAGCTCCCGGGCATCATCATATTTTTTCATCTTTATATATGTATAAAAGCGGGACGCAAAGGACTCTCCTGAATCCATATGCCCGTAAAACAAAGCCCGTTCAGCCCCAATATATACGACAAAAAAAGAACAGGCCAGCAATACGTACATGACAATGCCACCCTTTTGAAATACATGCAATCCTTGTACAATAACGTCCATTTCATCCTCCTACATTACTATTACTATATGCCATGAGAATAAAAAAAGCCGC
This sequence comes from Megasphaera cerevisiae DSM 20462, assembly GCF_001045675.1. Lineage (GTDB taxonomy): Bacteria > Bacillota > Negativicutes > Veillonellales > Megasphaeraceae > Megasphaera > Megasphaera cerevisiae. The sequence continues at coordinate 43,746 of NZ_LEKT01000001.1, read as the reverse complement.
AAGGATATCCTTACGGCTGCTATTTCAATATAAATCTCCATACCCATCGCTCGCAGGTCTATCGGTGATTATCAGTCAGGCAGTTCTTCTGGCTTGGGATCATAGCAGCGCTGCGCCTTCCCATACCCTCTGGGATACAGTGGCGATATCTGCAGCTTAGCTCCTCCATACAGCGGCGGGACCGCACCGGTTTCGCACCGGCTTCTCTATTGAGTCTGGGATGACACCTGACCTGCTTTATATAGTTTTATTTACTATAGCATGACGGATATGACGTGTCAAATTCATTTTTACATCGGGACAGCATCATACTGAAGCATGTTGATTGCCGCAGGCGGGACATTGGGGATTATGGCTGACTGGAATCCTGCGAAAAGTCATGGTCAGCCCGTCATACGTGAGTAAGGTCCCCGTCAGCAAGGTTCCGGCGCCGAGCAGGTATTTCAAAGCCTCCGTAGCTTGTATTGTACCGATGACGCCGGCGGCTGCGCCAAGAATCCCTACTTCTTTTGACGACGGCACGACCCCCTCCTGCGGCGGTTCTTCAAAGAGGCAGCGGTAACAGGGACCTTTTCCCGGCACATACGTCATGGTCTGACCCTGAAATCGGATCACGCCGGCATGAGAAAAAGGCTTCTTCAAAAGGACACACGTATCATTGATCAAAAATTTGGACGGAAAATTATCCGTAGCATCGATGATGAAATCATACTCCCGGTCTCTGATGACATCGGTCAGCGTTTGGGCATCGACCTTTTCATGATACGTAACCACATTGACATCAGGATTCAAACGGTTAATTTTTTCTCGGGCAGACAAAACTTTAGGCCGGCCGATATCCTGTACCGTATGAAGAAGCTGCCGCTGCAGGTTGGATAAATCGACGACATCACTGTCGACAATTCCCAGCGTACCGACTCCGGCTGCCGCCAGATACAAGCTGACCGGCGATCCCAGCCCGCCAGTACCGATGACCAGCACCTTCCCTGCCATTATCTTTTCCTGCCCCCGCCGCCCGATCGTGTCCAGCACGAGATGTCGGGAGTACCGCTCTAACTGTTCCTCTGTTAAATTCAACGAAGTCTCCTCCTAAACTATATTATAAAAATTTACGCTGCCCCGCCGTCATACCATTCTAAAATATCTCAAAAACCAGAATAAAGACGGCCAGTAAAATCAGCCCCAGACCAAGCGAATAGGCACAAAGTTTTTTTTCTATTGGCTGCAGTTCGAAATATTCGTCGGCATCTGACTCCAGTCCGGCCTCCTGCACCTGCTGGCTGATCTGCTGATGTGCCTGCTTATAGTAATATGCATCTGCTGTAGGATCTGCACGATGCAATGAACGATCTGTCATCTCAATCTCCCCTTTCTGCTATTATAACGCACTTCATTATTTTATAAAAATTTCAGCCTTTACACGACAGGCGGTACGACACCATGATAAAAAATCCATGAAATAATCAAGCCAACCCATATGATGAATCCCAGCAATGCCACCGCATAGACGCCGATAACCCGGCCAAGACCGGCATGCCAAAGCTTGCGTACATTGGTTACCAATCCAATAGAGAAAAAGCACAAGCTGAAAAAGACACCGCGCAGCAGATTGGCTTGCCCTGCACCGGCCTTGGCTGCCTTAACAATATCCGGCTGTATATAGCCGGCAGCAAAAATAATGATCAAGGTCGCCGCAAAACCAATAATAAATTTCGGAAACCGTTCCCAAATTTCTCTTTTGGAAACCGTATATGAGGTATCCGCAGCCGCGCGCTTACTATTTAAATGATATACAGACCATACAATAGCCAAAACAAAAGACCAAATGCCGATAAAAATATCAATAAACACTTTGGAAGTCGTCGTGGCCATCAGCACCCATCCTTCCTGATAGCGGATACCAAATTGCTGCAGCGCCTGATTGCGGATCAAGGTATCGGCAATCGCCCCGGAAGCGACGGCACCACCGTCACTCTTAACGACTAATCCCAGCCACGATCCGGCTACCATAGGTTCACCCGGTAAAAAGTAGGACGCGGCAAACGGCAGTATCAATAGTTCAACCGCCACGAATACAATAATGACCGAAGCCAGAATTGTCGGAATAATCTGGCGGGCCCGGATGGCACTGCCCGTCGCAATAGCTGCCGCTACACCGCAGATGGAAATACCCGAGGCCATGGGAGCTGCCCATTCCGGCGTAAAGCGGAAAAATTTCCGGGCCACAATATACACAACAGGCCAGTAAATCAAATACGCCTCCACGACAGCGCATATACCGCGAACGATGACCGTTCCAGCCAGGCTCAATGCGCCAATCGTCTGAATGCCAATACTCATGCCAAGAATCACAATACCGGTTTTGATATACCACTCCGGCTTGGCCGCATCAGATAAGAACTGCGCCGTTTTGGGAAAAAAATTACCGATAATTAACCCGACAAGCAACGCAAATACAAAACCCAGTTCTCCCAAACTGAGAGACCATGAAATATGAAAGGCATCGCGGCTGTTCGGAGTCGCCGCTAAATATGCGTAATTACCAAGAATACTAGTTCCTACGGTAATCCAATACATTACCGTAAACCCCAAAGCAAAATTCCGAATACGACTGCCCATGAAATACGCTCCAGCCGTCGTAATAACCAAAACAAATAGATACGTGATCACAGCAGACTCAATGCCGTTCAACCATGCAAACGACTTTGAACTGGCCTGTACAGCCTGCTCCGGGTCGATCCAAACGCTAAATCGTGACACCCACCCCAATAAATCCAAATTCCAAATCTGACCGGCTCCCAATATAAAAATCAGCAAACCCAGCCATACCGCCCACCAATCCTCACTTTTAAAAAAGGCTGAATTAGCAGCACCTGTAGTAGTATGTTCTGTTGTCATGCAAACACCCCGCATTTCATTTTTTTATGCAAATAAAAAAACGCGTCATCTATACAGATGCGCGCAAATATCCTATTGCTAGCTCATCTGTCAGGTAATCCTGCTGGAATTGGCACCGTTCCGTATGACGGAGGTTGCCGCAGCTTCATTAGGCCAGTCCTTCTGCTGCTCTCGATGAATGATGTATGTACGATGAAATAATAACGTAAAAACTATTTCAGTACACTATATGCAGTTACAACACATGATCGTCAAATTTTTTAAGTACCTCATTGTATCCAACTCCCAATCTGGAAAATAATTACTTTAAAGCCAACTACACATTGCAATGTTTACGGAAATGGTACACTATTATAGGGAATATGTCAAGGAAGAAAACGGCAATTCCGGTTAATTTATATTTTAGTTATATTTAGTGAAAAAGACAGGCTTTGAAAGTAATTTTTTCTTGTATTTCTTTGTAAGACGTGGTAATATTAGAAGGTAGTCGTTACGACCCTTGTTATGCGCCTATAGCTCAGGGGATAGAGCACCGGTCTCCGGAACCGGGTGCGTAGGTTCGAATCCTACTAGGCGCACCAAACCAGAGCAGCCTTTGATGGCTGCTCTTTATTTATATTGTTGTGCAAAAAACAGGAGGAACTTTCCATGTCCAATGTACACGTACTGCGTTTTGATGCCGCTGTCCCCCAAATCTGTGTGCCCCTGTGCGGCGAAACAATTGCTGATCTGGGCCGGAAAACACAGCAGCTCGTCAACAAGCCTTTTGATATGATCCAATTTCACAGCGGCAGCTTCAACGGCGTCATTAACTTTTCCCAGCTCTGGAATGCACTGCTTACTATTACCAAGGAATCTGACGAAGCTCCACTGATCTTTTCCTGTGATATGTCGCAGATACCGGAATACTACCATACGGAAACAGATTACCACAACATTCTCTTATTTGCCGTTCGCACCGGTCTGGTTGATGCGGTGGAAATTGAATCCACACTCCGTGAAGACTATATGGATGATATTGCTGAACGGGCTGTCGACTCCGGCATCGTCCCTATTATTACCCTCCGGCTCGCCGGCGGCAGCACGGCCGCTATGGTTACGCAAAAGCTGACGGCTATAGCAGATTCCGATGCGTCCATGTTCCATCTCCTTTGTCCTGTCCGGTCTGCCGCTGATATTGAAGCCCTGAAAACCGGAGCCGCTGTCTTTGCCGATTCTCGTAAGAAAGTACAGATCATTATTGAGCCTACCGGCCCGGCTGCCAAAAAAGAGCTGCTGGCAGGCAGCACCTTCGGCTCTCCGGTACTCTATGCCGCAGGCGGTGAAGAAACAGAAACACGGTTATCCAGTACGGTACTGCAGACCTTGCTGCAAAAAGAATCCTAACCTCTGATTTCTCAAAGGCTAGGATTATATAAAATAAAAAACACAAACGAGTATCCTCTCTGCAACTACAATCTGCCGACTCATTTCAGCCGGCAGATTTTTTATATGCAATACTTTTTTTCTTCATATGTTTTCAAGAATCAACATAAAAAAGGCCATTACGGCACTGCTTTATCGTGATTTCCGCAGTCTGCCGATTGTTTGCGTGAATCGTTCCACCATGATAAATAATATGGGAATAAGAAATATACCCAGCGTTGTAGCGGCCAGCATACCGCCGACAACGGCAGTGCCCATGGAGGCCCGTGCCGCCGATCCGGCGCCGGTCGCCAGCATCAGCGGAATACAGCCGATGATAAAGGCCATCGAAGTCATAATAATAGGCCGCAGTCGTAATTTTGCTGCCTCTGCTGCCGCTTGCTCCGGACTCATGCCCTGGTCCACTCGTACCTTGGCAAATTCCACGATGAGAATCGCATTTTTAGCTGCTAAGCCCATCAGCATGATTAAGCCTATCTGCATATATACACTGTTAGCCTGTCCCGAAATATATTGAAATACAAAAGCGCCAAAAATACCGGTAGGTATGGAAAACAAGACGGCGAACGGAACGCTCCAGCTTTCATACAGGGCTGCCAGGCACAAAAATGCAAACAACAGCGCCATGCCGAAAACGATGGGGGTTCTCCCGGCAGACTCCTGTTCCTCCCGGCTTTGACCGGTCCATTCATAGGTATAGCCATCCGGCAGTGTTTCTTTGGCAACCTCTTCCAAGGCCTGGATTGCCTGTCCCGAACTATAGCCGGAAGCCTCTGACGCAGTGATCTTGGCCGCCTGAACACCGTTGAACCGTGTAATAACAGATGGTGCCAGCACGCGTTTGGCTGTTACCAGAGTGCTCAGCGGAATCATGTCGTCAGAAGAGCTTTTGACGAATACATGCTGCAATGTATCCGTATCACTCCGATACGGACTTTCGGCCTGAAGAATGACTTTATAATTACGTCCGAATTTTGTGAAATCGTTTACCTCATCCGCTCCCAGAAATACTTGCAAAGCGGAAAAAACATCATCGACAGATACGCCTAAAACCTCAGCCTTCTGCCGGTCAACATCAAATTGATAGCCTGGCGTTGAAGTACTGAAATTCGAAGAAACAGAACCAATTTCCTTATGAGCCTTCGCTTTTTCTATAAAGTTTTTTGTTATCGTATCCAAATTCGACAACGTACCGCCATTACGATCCTCTATCATAAGCGAGATTCCGCCTACGGAACCCAATCCGGGTAATGCCGGCGGGCTGAAAGCGCTGACCTTTCCCTCCAAAAAGGAAGAAGCGTGAGCCAGCGTACTCTGTATTTCCGCTTGTGCCGAAAGACCGCTGCCGGTTCGTTCCTTCCAGGGAGTCAGGCCCACAAAAAGTTCTCCTGTATTCGTTTTAGAGGAGCCGGTCAGCAGATCTGTTCCAGCCAGAGACATTACCTGCTGCACGCCGGGCTGCTTTTGAATACTTGCGGAAAGCGTGTCCATAGCATGAATCGTCCGTGTCAGGCTGGCCCCCTCCGGCAGCGTCACGCCGACCATGTAATAGCCCTGATCCTCTTCCGGCACCAAAGAGCTGGGCACCAACTGATATAACACGCCGGTCAAAGCCAACATCCCGGCCAATGCCATAACACATAGCCTTGCTTTAGGAATGAGCCGCCGAATAGTCTGCTCATACCGAACCGTCGTTTTCTGCAGCCAGTTGTTAAAAGCATCAAAAAAGCGAGTCAATATCATTGTATTCTTCCGCAATACCGGCTGCGGCTTTAAAATCAGGGCACACAATGCCGGCGTAAGCGACAAAGCCACAAAGGCGGATACCCCCATGGAAAATGCGATTGTCAAAGCAAATTGCTTATATAAAATTCCCATGACGCCGCCAAAAAAGGCAACCGGCAAAAAGACCGACGCCAGCACGAAAGCAATCGCAATAACCGGTCCTGATACCTCCTTCATCGCCTGCAGTGTAGCCTCGCGGGGACTCATGGCATCATCTCTGATATGCCGCTCCACGGCCTCGATAACAACGATCGCATCATCTACTACCAGGCCGATAGCCAGCACCATAGCGAACAAGGTCAAGGTGTTGATAGTAAAATCCAAAAAAGTAAATGCGGTAAAAGTCCCAATCAGTGAAACCGGAACTGCCAGCAGCGGAATCAGTGTTGCCCGCCAGCTCTGTAAAAACAGATAGACAACCAGTACAACCAGTGCCAGGGCTTCTGCCAAGGTTCGGCATACCTCTAAAATTGATTCATATATGAATTTCGTATTATCTATGGTCACGGCATAATCCATGCCTGCAGGAAACTTTTCCTTCGCGGTTTGCAGCAGAGCCTTTATCTGTCCAATCGTTTCCAATGAATTGGCATCGCTGTTCAATTTGACAGAAAATCCGGCGCTGGCATGTCCATTCTGCTTGGAATTATAAATATAATCCCGGCTGCCCATTTCTACTTTGGCAATATCCTTCAAGCGAATCATTGTGCCATCTGAAGCTGCAGATATAATGATGTTGCCAAAGCTTTCCGCGTTCGTAAGACGTCCCTGTACCCGTACCGTGTATTCAAATGCCTGTTTCGTATCTGCAGGCATCTTTCCCAGTGATCCGGCAGGTGCCTGCACATTTTGACTTTCAATGGCCGATATGACCTGACTGACGGCAATGCCCAACTTGGCCATTTTTTCGGGCTGCAGCCATACCCGCATGCTGTAATCAGCTCCAAACTCGGATATTTCTCCTACCCCTTTGATCCGCTTAATATCATCCAATAAATAAATATTGCCGTAATTTTCCAAAAATTTGGCATCATACGTATCGTTAGGGGAATATAACGTAAAGGTCAGGGCGCTGTCATCAGAAGACTTAGTAGTAGTAACTCCCTGCGACTGCACCGAATCCGGCAAAGAGGATTTCACCTCAGATACGCGGTTTTGTGTCTGTACGGAATCAATATCGGAATTAGTGCCTGTTTCAAACTGCACATTCAGTGTATAAAAACCGGTATCCGTACTGGAAGAGGTCATAGACTGCATGCCGTCTACCCCGTTTACCTGGTTTTCCACGACCTGTGCTACCGTATCATTTATGACCTCTGCGTTCGCCCCCTGATATTTAGTATTGACGGCAATCGTTGGCGGCGATATATTGGGATACTGGGCCACCGACAAATTGAAAGCTGATACGATCCCCAGCAGTACAATGATAATGGAAACTACAATAGCAAAAATAGGTCTGTAAATAAAAAATTTAGCCATGGTTTCTCCTGATCTCTCCTTAGCCTGTCACACAGCAGGTATGCCGCTATCGATGCCAAAAGTGAAATTTTTCTGTTTGCTTTTCAATCTGTACAAATAACACGGGAATAAGGAATATGCCGATTGCTGTCGCAGCCAGCATACCGCCGACAACAGCTGTCCCCATGGAAATACGGGCGCCGGCACCGGCGCCGCTGGCAAACATAAGCGGCAGGCAGCCGATAATAAAGGTCAGAGACGTCATTACAATCGGGCGTACCCGCAATTGAGCCGCTTCCATAGCAGCCTGCTGTACCGTCATTCCCTGATTGACTCTTATTTTTGCAAATTCCACGATCAAAATCGCATTTTTAGCCGCCAGCCCAATCAGCATGACCAGTCCGATCTGCATATAAATACTATTTTCCAGACCTCGTATATATTGAAATAAAAACGCGCCGAATACACCCGCCGGAATAGCCAGTAAAACAGCAAAGGGAACACTCCAGCTTTCATATAAAGCTGCCAGACATAAAAACGCGAATAAAAAGGCCATGCCAAACAACAAGGGCGCTTTAGAAGAAGACTTCTGTTCTTCTCGGCTTTGTCCGGACCATTCGTAGGTATATCCCTCCGGCAGCGTTTGCGCTGCTACCTCCTCCAACGCCTTCATGGCCTGCCCGGAACTATATCCCGCGGCTTCACCGCCATTGATTTGAACTGCCTTTACCCCGTCAAAGCGAGTAATTGCGGAAGGTGCATATGCTTTTTTAGGTATAATCAGGGTATTTAACGGGACCATATCATTCTTTGAATTTTTTACATATAAATATTGCAGAGAATTTACGTCACTGCGGAACGCGCTGTCAGCTTGAAGAGATACCTTATAATTGCGGCCAAACAGAGTAAAATCATTGACCTCATCTCCGCCCATAAAAATCTGCAACGTATCAAAGATATCACTGACCGATACCCCCAGTACCTTGGCCTTATCCCGGTCCACCACATATTCATAGCCCGGTGTCCCGGCAGTAAAGCCAGTTGAAATCCGGCCAATCTCCGGCCGCTGCTGTGCGGCTGCTATAAATTTCTGAGCGGCTGCATCCAAAGCAGTCAATGTATTGCCGCTCCGATCCTCCAGCATCATCGAAAAGCCGCCGACAGATCCCAGCCCCGGCAAAGCCGGCGGATTCAGGGCCATTACCGTTCCTTCCTGCAGATGGCGTCCGTTTTCCATGGTCTGATTGATCTCTGATTGAATACTTTGTGCGTTGCTGGTACGGTCTTCCCAGGGATTCAAAGAAACGAAAATCGCGCCGGCACTGGATTTATCACCACCACCTACCAAATCCATGCCCGAAAGCGTCATGACCTGAGAAACGCCCGGCTGTTTCTGTATCATTCCGGCCAGCTTTTCCAACGCCGCCTTCGTACGGCCCAGACTAGATGCCTCCGGTAAATTGACAGCCACAATATAGCGTCCCTGATCCTCCGTGGGAATAAACGTGCTGGGTACCACCGCATACAATATACCGCTGATCCCAATTAATGCCAGCAGAAAAAACAGGCTTGCTGTCGTTTTTTTCATGCATTGCTGCAAATACAAGCTATACGTCTGGATACAGTCTGCAAAGACTGTATTAAACTTCCTGAAAAAAACGCGTACTCTGCCGCGCGGCGGTGTTGGCTGATAGGCATGCAGCAGCTGCACGCACAGTGCCGGTGTCAGCGTCAGCGCTACCAGCGCGGACAACGCCATAGAAACGACAATCGTCAAGGCAAATTGACGGTATAATATGCCTACCATTCCCTGAAAAAAAGCAACCGGCAGAAATACAGAAGCCAATACGCAGGCAATTGCCACAATAGGACCGGATACCTCTTTCATAGCTGCACAGGTAGCATCATGGGGATTCAAAAAATCATACCGCATATGATATTCTACGGCTTCTATGACCACGATCGCATCATCCACGACTAATCCAATGGCTAATACCAACGCAAACAACGTCAGCGTGTTGATCGTAAAATGCAAAATAATAAAAGCCGCAAACGTACCGATAAGGGAAACAGGAATTGCCAGAAGAGGAATCAGCGTAGCACGCCAGCTCTGTAAAAACAATAATACGATGACAGCTACCAGCAAAAGTGCCTCAACAAAGGTTTTGCTGACATCGACCATGGATTCGCGGATAAACTTTGTATTATCCACAGACACTTGATAATCCATATCCGGCGGAAAATCTTTTTTTGCCTGTTCCAAATATGTTTTGACCTTGCCGATTGCCTCCAGCGTATTGGCATCGCTGTTCAGCAAAATCGCAAAACCGGCGCTTTCGTTTCCGTTCTGAGTCGTGACATGCGTGTAATCTTCACTTCCCAATTCTATTCTGGCAATATCCTTCAAATATACGATAGAGCCATCTGATTTAGCAGCTATCACAAGATTGCCAAACTGAGCAGCATCTGCTAACCGGCCCTTTACGCGGGCCGTAAACTGAAACTCCTGGTGGTCAGAAGAAGGCCGTGCCCCCATAGCGCCTGCCGGTGCCTCCAGATTCTGCTTTTTGACCGCAGATACGACATCACTGGCCGATACACCCAACTTAGCCATTTTGTCGGGCTGAAGCCAGACACGCATGCTATAGTCAGATCCCATAGCATTTACATCCCCTACACCGGGAATTCGCTTCAGACTATCTAATAAATACAAACTGCCGTAGTTTTTCAAAAATTTTGCATCATATGTATGATTGGGAGAATATAACTGAAAAACGAACGCCATATCTTCAGAAGAATTCCTGCTTGTAACTCCTTTTTCCTGTACCGTTGTCGGCAAAGACGAGTTTGCCGACGATACGCGGTCCTGTACCTGTACGGCTGCTATATTCGGATCCTTTCCGGTTTCAAACTGTATGCGCAGTTTATAAGAGCCATCGTCCATGACGCTCCCCGTCATGGTTTCCATACCATCCACGCCATTGACCTTCTCTTCGATTACCTGCGCTACCGCGTCGTTTACTACCTCTGCATTCGCGCCTTGATAGCTGGTACTGATGGAAACGGTCGGAGGTGTTATCTTGGGATATTGAGCAATGGATAAATTCACGACAGAAATAATGCCTAAAAGGACGATAATGATCGAGAATACAATAGCGAAAACCGGCCGCTCAATAAAAAATTTAGCCATATGTATTTCCCCGTTTCTCTCTACGTACTGCTGAACTGATCGGCCGTAACAAAAGTCGGAGCTACCGCTGCGCCGTCCTTGACCTTGTCCACATCATCCACCACTACCGCTTCGCCGTCCTTAACGCCGTCATCAATAATAACCATGTTGCCTACCTTAGGACCTAGCGTGACTTTGCGGGCTTCAATAGTATTATCCGCCGTAATGACATAGACAAAAGAATTATCCAGCAGATCCTTCACCGATTGCTGCGGCACTAACAGCGCATTTTTGCGTACCTCTCCGGCCGCGACAATTTTGGCAAACATGCCGGGAATCAGAAAATGCTGCGGATTATCAAACACCGCTTTGATTGTCAACGTGCCTGTCGTCGTACTGATTCCTTTATCGATAGCATCAATTTGACCGCGCAGAGGATATTCGCTCCCATCGCTTAAAATCAATTTCAAATTATTTTTAAAATTTTCCGGCAAAGAAGCCTGTCCCTCCTGAGACAGCCGGATATATTCATTTTCACTAATGCTGTATTGTACCCAGATCGGATCCAGCGAGGATACCGTGGCCAGCGTACTGGATCCGGCTGTAATATACTGTCCGACACTAAGATCATTGACATCAATCTTCCCATCCACAGGCGACAAAATAAGCGTATCCTGCTCATCCTGCTGCGCTTCATCAAGCGAAGCCTGGTCAGAATCCACCGTAGCCTGCTCTTCCTCTGCCTGCGCTTCATAGGAATCCACCGTCTGCTGAGACACTCCCTGGATCTGCGCCAAAGCGCGGTAGCGCGCAAGGTCCCGCTGCGTATTTTGCAATGTGGCCTTATCCTTGGACAACGTTCCCTTGGCAGCGTTTATTTTGGATTGATACTGCTTGTCGTCAATTTGAAACAATGGCTGCCCTTGATAAACGATGTCGCCGCCCTTGACCATTTTATTGATAATATTACCTGAAATTTTTGACATGATGGATATTTCGTTTTTTGAAACCACCTTGCCGACAAATTCATAATCCACAGGCGTATCCTTGGCCGCTATCCGCATTGCCCTGACTTCGACAGCCTGCGGAACCGCTGCAGTTTTCTGCTTAAAAAAAGAACCGTATTTCGTAATTCCCAGCCCTGCGGCCATAAGCAGTATGATAACCCCGATGCATACCGTACGAGACGGCTTTTTTAACGTCCATTTTTTCTTGATATGAAATATCATACTACAGGAACCCCCATTGCGACCTCCAACTTTGCTTTATAATTATTATAGTCATACAACGCTTCTGTGTAATTTACCTGAGCTGTATTCAAAGACAATATAGCATCGAGTACATCCAAATTTGTCCCTGCTCCGACGGAATAGCGGACACTTTCAATAGAAAAATTCTCTTTAGCCTGTTGAATCGTGACTTGATCCGTTTTGATACGCTGCGCTGCTTCTTTCATACTCAGATAATCCTCCCGAACCTCCAGCAGTACCGAATCCCGTTCCGCATCTGCCTGATTGGTTACCATATCCAAGTTGTACTTTGATTGGCGGATTTCAGCATTGACAAGACCAGAATCAAAAAGAGTAAACGAAGCCGTCAATTCCACAAACCAATTTCCATTGTTGAATCCCGAAACCTTCTGATAATCATACCATTCTTGTCCGGCGCCCAGCTTTACTGTCGGGAATTTGCCGCTTTTAGCCTCCGCAATCTCCGCGATTGCCCCTTTTTTCTTTGCCTCATACTGTGCCAGTTCAGGACGATGGCTCAATGCGTATTGAAGGCACTCTTCAAGTGTCAGAGAATAGGGCAGATACCCAAAGGCATCTGTCAATATCAACGGCGTGTCGTGGGCGAGTCCTATATCGTTATTGAGCGCCGCAATGGCATTATTATAATTATTTCTTGACTGAATAAACGTATCCTGTTCGTTTGCCAGATTTACCTGACTTGAGAGCACATCTGTTTTGGCAACTAATCCTTGCGTAAATTCAGCTTGTACAAAGTTTAAATGATCCTGGTAATTTTTGATCGTATCCTGACTGATTTTAAACTCATTCCGATATTCCAGAGCAGAAAAGTAATCACTGATTACCGTCCCCTTCAGCTGCTGCCTGACAGCGGTGACATCTAAATCTGCATATTGCAGATCCTGCTTGGCCTCTTCTATTTCGGCATCTATCTTTTTTGAATATACCGTCACGGAAGCCTCCACCTGGTTATCAAAATAATTCGTATAATGATTGGAACTGGTTGGCTTATATCGTTCTCCTGTGTAATCATATGTAACGGTAATTCCCTTTCCTGCTTTTGTCTGCTGCAGCGCCCAATATGATTTTTCTTTTGCCCCCTGATAATATTTGAGATTATAATTATGACTCATTGCCATACGGACGCTATCGGCCAATGTCAGCGAAACAGTTGGAGAAGAAGGGGCAGAATTACTCGCGTCTGCTGCCCTTCCTGTCTTGGGGCACATAATCAACACCATTCCGATAACAAAAAACATAACTACTTTTATTTGATACAATTATGATTTGCCTCCTGCCTTTCTCATGATTTGAATGTACACCATTATCAATAGACTAGATTCGTTTATGACTGTATGATACAGCAAAAATATCACAGTATTGTCACAATTACATGATAGAATTATAACAAAATGTTCAATATTAACTGTCATGTATTCACATACTGAAAGTAATATAGACAATGAAATAAAGACGATTATCATTTCTGCATATATAAAAAGAGCCGGGACAGCAAGCTGTCTCGACTCTTCCGAGAAAATGATTCGGCCCTCACGGAAATGAGGTAACGCAGGGCCTCTATGATACGGCAGATATGCTGTCGTGTATAAACAGCAGGTCTGCCGGTACCGGCCAATCGCATAATCTGTCTGGGCGAGGAATCTCTATGTATGAGAACGACTCGATGCCGTTCTCTATTTATGGGCGGGCGCCATGAATGGACGCCCCTACGAAAGGCTAAGACAGCAGGCCCTCTCTGGGCATGATTCAATATGGAACTCTTGTGTATTGAGGCGTTGTAGTGGCTCGGTTCATCGAGCCCGGCCCTGCCATACTCAGGGTCGGTCCGGCAATTCGTTAACTAGAACTTATACGTCATTTGAACTCTCGTATAATCTCCCAGACGGAAGTTTTCCGGCGTATAGAGAGTATCCCGCATCTGCGTGCTCTTGGCACCGAAGGTATAGCTCGCTTCCAAGAGCAGGTTGCGTGCCGGGACGTAGCCGATGCCGGTCGTGAAGGAACGGATGCCGTCGAGGTAGCGGTCCGGCAGGTCGGCTCCGGTGCCGCCGACGAAGGAGCCGTGGTCGAAGGCCTTGTAATCCAGATAGGCGTGCCAGCTGCCGGGCATGTCCGTATCGGCGATACCGATGTCGAGGCGGGCCACCCAGAAGTCCGGCGTATGGCCGCCGCTGTAATCACCATAGGCATCGCGGCCGCCATGGAAGAATTTCCCCATGTCGGAACGGTTCTGACCGTAGTCAAAGGACAGCATAGACCGCTTGCCCAGGCGGATCTGCGTGCCGATGCCGAGGACGTCGGCGATCTGCATGTCGTGAAGGCCGTGGGAGTCCTGAGCCCCTTGACCAAAGGAATTGAGCTTCCACGCTTCGACGCCGACGGTGTCGCTGAGCTGACGGCGTACCTTGATATAAGCGGCCCGGTCCATGGCGGGGATGACGTCTTGTTTGAGGAGATACCCTTCTTGGGTAAAGGTGATTGGTCCACCGGGAAGCGGGACCGTCCCTAGATTCAGATACTTGGCAAGAAATTCATTTAAAGGCCACTTAACATTATCTAGTATTTTACTTATTATATTATAGACTGCATAATCACCATATATCGTCCTCTGCGTTCCAAAGGGTTTACTATAATCAGTTACCGTATATGCGGTATTTTGTCCCACATAAGAAGTAAATAAATAGTTGATAGCCGCATTTTTGTCCGCTAATGGATCCCCATTCATTGTATAATATGCAACAGCTCCCGACTTATCTAAAATTTCTGAAAGTCTTCTTTTCACAATATCCGTATTCAAACAATCTTCTAAACTCATATTCTTATATATATTTAGCATATAAGGATTATCTTCCCCTACGATTTCACTCAGGGCTTTAGAATCAGTAAGATCTACCATACCGTTATTCGTTTTAACTTGAATATTAAGTTGCCCATTAAGATTCTTTCCTGGATTAACCCTTTCGACTAAATCTTCATAAAAACCTTTATAGCCAACATATTCTTTTACTGCGGTATCTGATACGATCTTCATAACATCAAAAAAATCTTTCATAACTTGGATCTTTTCTTCTGGAGTTTTAGCCATATCAAATTTCTTGCGATAATCAAATTGACCGTCAGCTCCATTTACCAAATCAGGATATTGATAAATACCACCAAGTACATTATCAATTTTATACAGACTAAGTCCTAATAATTCTTCAATCGTTGGTGCTCTCTGAATCATCGTCAATTCATTATGATTATAAGCACTGTCTGTAACACCTGTTGTCTGGCTGAAATCACCATAACCCACGCTGACCTGTGTCTTTTGATCTGTATAGACGACGCGAGCGCCGTCATACTCCTTGCCAAACCAATAGCCCGTCACGCCCATAGGCTCGGAAATACGGCCTACGGACCAGTCCCATTTTTTCGTGCTCTTCGTCAGTTCCGCCTGTTCCAAGTACGGATCGTGGAGGCCCCGTTTTTCCGCCACGTTGTACGACGTATCCCGTTTCGCCGTGGAACCGACGACCTGCAGGTTCAGGCCGTCAGCAATCTGGTAATCGGCGCCGACACGGAGTCGCTGCTCCAAACCATGATCGCTTTTATCAGCATAGTTTTTCGCTGCGGCGGCACTGGGCTGGGTTGTCTTCGTATCCCGCATCGCGACTTTGTCTTCGCCTTTGAACATATTACTGCGCACACGATAGTCGCCAAAAAAACGAACATCACCGGCCTTGCGCTGTTCCAACAGGTCGCCGGGACGGCTCAGGAACCAGTCGCCGCCGTATACGTTCGTAATGATAGGATTCCCCTGTTTATCCTTCCGTATATGGAACGGCTGAGACAGGGCTTCGCCTAAGTCCTCCAGCTTAACATTGACGCCAAAGCGGTACACCCGGTCCTGAAAGGCCCGGTCATCATCACGGTGATCAAAAATATTATCGACGCCCACATAGGCCGTCAGATCCTTGCTGAAATCTTTCTCGAAAAGTATATTCCAGATGCCAAAGGTCTTTTCCTGATATTTTCCTTCTTTGCGGATATAGTTGCCGTCTTCATCCTTGTCAAAGAGGCTTTCCGTCGATACAGAATTGCTGTCCAGCATGTGGATGTAGTAACTGCCCCAGAGAGCGCCGCGGAAATCGCCTTTGGTATTTTTGTAGTTCAGACCAATGTCCACCTTATGGGTCGGCCGATCCAACAGCTTATGGGGCATGTCGTCGTCACTGGCATTGACAGCATGTAAGAGTGTATAGCCCAGCTTAGCCGACCAGTGATCGTTGAATTTCTGCTGTACTTCTGCTTCCAAGCCCGTAATCTTGGCCTTGCCGATATTGCGGAAACTGTAGACCCGATCCGGCATGGGATGATAAAAATCCGAACCATATCGATTATATATATCACCATATCCAAAATCGATCAATTGTCCCGTAAAATAGCTGGTCAGATAATCTTTGATTTCATTGTGGAAGAGACTGACCTTGGTAAAGGTCTTATTGCTTTCCCCTTCCAGGGACACATCAAAATTGAGAGATTTTTCCGGCTTCAAATTCGGATTGCCGATCCAGTACCACCCCAAATGACTGCCGGCGGCGCCAAACATTTCCCAATTATAATAGAGCTCGCCCATGCCCGGTTCGGCATAGCCGGTGCCGATATTGGCCTTGAAACGTCGTTTGGGATTGCCATGGACATTATGCAGAAGTCCTACATTTCCTGTAACCTGACTGCCAAAGAGATCGCTGTGGTCGAGGCGCAGAGACGGTGTAATCGTAGTCTGATCATTGACCTGCCACGTATCCTGCACATAGGCATAGGTCTTATTGATTTCTGCTTCTCCGACAGAAACCTGATTTGCCCGATCTTCAAATCCCTGTCCATAATAATTACCATTATATTGAATATCTTCTTTATTTTGTGTTAAAGGTGTAAGGAAACCATAATATGCCAGCACCGGAGACATCCACCATTTAGCATTGGTAATCTTGCCATTCACATCAAGATTGTGATTATTATAATTATCCAACGTAATATCAGTCAATTTATTTTCTTGTCTCAGTGCTGTGTCAAAAGCAACATATCGGTTCACAAGATCAACACCATACTTTACTCGTAGTTCATTTAAAGTGGCTTCTTTATTATGAATCATACCGCCAACAATAGAAGTTAGGGCATTATCATCCTTCATTATCAGCGCATCTTTATACGTAAAACCAGGAGTTTTCTCACCATAAAATTCTTTATTCTTATCCCATAAAAAGCTTTTTCCATCGCGCACCAGTTCAAAATTATGGACATACGAACGTGGCGCATCTGTACCACTCGCTGTATTTTTTTCAACATATAAAGATTTATCGTAATCCCATGGATTAATCGTTTCGATATGTGTCTTCGGAGCACTTTTCAAACGCGTCCCTGTCGCCCATTCCCGCATGTGACCAAATCCGTAACTTAGCAGATGTTTGTCGTTAATAGCAGTATTCATACCTACATTAACATCCGTTCGTTCATGTTCCAGCCAATCCACGCTGGCTAACGTATTTCTCCCACTGTATTGACTTCCGCTTCCCATATCCAATATCGCGACATCATTTTCCCTCATCTTCCCGTGGATGAAGTCAATAGTCCAGTCCGTATTACCTCCCTTACCCTTATATGAAAAAGAATACGAATCTCGTTTCATATTCCGGTTGAAGACTTGCATCGGTTCAAAGATACCGCCAATATCCAAAGCGGACTTATTGCGCCGTTCCACATCTTCCCGTTCGCTGTTAAAGCTGAAATTTATTTTATGATCTGGATTAAATTCGTAGGCACCACTAACACCGCTATTTTTCACGTCACCGTAATATCGCAGGGATGGCTTAAACTGCTGAAACCACATATTGTCTGTACCATCACCATAAGCTCGCTCTTTACTGTACACCGGCATAATGTCCCGTTTGGATGTCCATCCGGATATGCTGAATTTCCCCACCTTGCCGCTGTCGGCCCGTAAAAAAAAGTTGGTCGGCAAGGCACTCGATTCATACGGACTCGTATATCGTGAGCTATGATATCGTCCTTCCGCATTAAACTGTACAGCCGCTGTATCCTTCGGCCCTTTCGTAATGACATTGACGACGCCGCCGATAGCATCGGCTCCGTATTTAGCACTGGCGGCGCCGCGGATGATTTCGATGCGTTCGATATTTTCCGCGCCGATCCGCATGAGCTCGTCGCCATTGCCGCTGTATTTACTCACGTCTCCCAGGACGGGCTGACCGTCCACCATAATCAGGGTATGACGAGGATCGGCCCCACGGATAGAGATGCCTACTTTACCCATAGTGTCGACGGTTCTGGTCACGCCTACTTCGTTGAAAATCACGTCCTCCACGGATTTCCCCTGTTTGCGCGCAATATCTTCTTTGGTAATGACGGTGACACTTTGCGAATTGTACTTCGCTTCCTCCTTCGCCTTGTCCGCCTCCACAACGACATCCCGTGTCGTTACCGAATTATTGCCCCCCCCCCCACTGGACTTTCTGCCGCCAGGACGGGAGCCGTCAGCCACAGTGCGACAGCCCAGGACAGGCCGGCATACCAGGCACGGCGAGGCATTCTTGCTGCTGTATAGTTCATAAGGCTTCTCCATTTCCACATAGTATCTATTTCGATACCAGTAATCATTTTCTGTTTGCCATTATATCAAATACAGCCCAATCCTTCTACTCCATTCGGACATAAAAATGATCCGTTTGGACATTTTTTCAAAATAGTATAGTAAGAGTATACTATGCATGCTGTCTTTCATCTGTTTTGAGAAGATGGATTTTTTTCTTCTTTTTGCGTTTTTTGATGCTTTCCGTAAGGACGGGCCATCGTTTCTATTACGCCACAGTATGTACCAGGTAGGCCTGTAAAAAAAAATCTCCAAACCCTGTTACGGTCTGAAGATTTTTTTCATATATCTATATATGTGTCTGCCGTGTATTGCCGTCAGATCCACTGCCGTACGGTATAGACGCCGCCCTCGACGACAGACGTCACCCGGGACAAGGCACATTTTGCCGCCAGATCCGTACAATGCGCGGCATCTACGGAATCCGGCTTGATTTGCTCAAAATAGGAAACTGTTTTTTCCATTTGCCGGGATGCCGCATTGCGCAGGAAAACATCAGAATACCCCGTATCAAACAGATAGGCTCGTCCGTCGTCCTCCAGATACTAAGAGACCCCAGGTTCTCTCAGATACTATTGATTGATGAGCGTGTAGTTATCCACCAGTATTCGCAATTTCATCACATTCGCTCCTTTATCAGGCCAGAAGCTTTTCTACCAGCTTCACACAGTCCGCGGCGTCCTTAGAATATCCGTCGGCGCCGATTTCATCGGAAAAGCTGGGCGTCACGGCGGCGCCGCCGATAATGATGCGGCCTGTATATTGTTTTTCTGATGCCAGGGCGATGACTTCCTTCATGCGCATCATGGTCGTCGTCATCAGTGCGGAAAGGCCGACGATGGAGGCTTTTTCCCGCATTGCCGTTTCAATAATCGAAGCCGCCGGCACATCCTTTCCCAGATCAATGACGTGGTAGCCATAATTGCGCAACATGAGAGCTACCAGGTTTTTACCAATATCGTGGACATCGCCTTCGACCGTGGCAATCACGATCGTCGCCATTTCCCGTTCATCGCCGCCATGCTGAATCAGCGGCTCCAAATAGGCAATGGCCGTTTCCATCGTATTGGCGCTGGCAATAAGCTGCGGCAGAAAATATACCTGCTGGTCGTAGAACTCGCCAACCTTGTTGATAGCCGGGATCAGGAGGGTATCAATTATCTTTTCCGGGGCCAGGCCCCGTTGGAGCTCCCCCTGGGCACACTGGACGATACGGTCTTTTTCCCCTTCCAATACAGCACGGTACACGGCGTTATCGCCCAGCGCGTCTTTGGCTTCTGCCGGCTGGGCAGCACTGTCCGCAATCGGACCGGTAAAACCGCCGGCAGCCATCCATTCAGCCTGCCGCTGCCGCTGCGTTTCGATTTCCTTGTTGTCAAAATACTGCATCCGCTTGATATAGGCAATGTCGCTGCCAGCCTTATTCATGAGCATGTTTGAGGCGGCTGCCGCATTCATGAGCATGTCTTGAGAGGGGTTGGCAATGGCCAGAGTAAGCCCGTTGGCAATGGCCATGGAAAGGAAGGCCATGTTGACATAAGTCCGATCCGGCAAGCCAAAAGAAATATTTGACAGGCCGCAAACCGTCGGGACGCGCAGCTCGTGCCGGCAATAGGAAAAGGTTGCCATGCAGTCCAGCGCCGCTGACGGTGAAGCACCTACCGTAGCGACGAGGCCATCGACGATGACGTCCTCTTTGGTAAAACCAAAGACTGCGGCTTCCTGCAGCAGATTCCGGATAACGTCATGTTTTTCTTCGAGGGTTTGAGGAATCCCCTGATCGGAAACAGGCAGCAGAATAAACATAGCACCGTATTTTTTGGCGACAGGCAGGAGCCGCTTCATTTTTTCTTTTTCAAAGGAAATGGAATTGATCAGAGCCCGGCCGGGATATATCCGCAGCGCCGCTTCGATGACTTCAGGAAAGCTGGAATCAATGCATAAGGGCAGGCCGGAAACAGCTGTGACTTCATAGACGGAACGAAGCATCATTTCTTTTTCGTCAATGCCGTTGGTTCCCATATTGACATCAAGGATGGCCGCGCCGTTTTTTTCTTGTTCCCGCGCCATCGCTCGAACCAGATCAAGTTTGCCTTCCCGCAGCTCTGCCTGAAGCTTCTTTTTACCGGTCGGGTTGATCCGTTCGCCGACAACCCGGAAGGGACCATCCAAACGCACCTCTACAACGCTTCGTTCTGACGCCAGTACGCGGCGCATTGCGGCACGGATCGGCAGGGGCACCATATCACGCACGGAATCTGCCAAGGCCCGGATATGGGCCGGTGTCGTGCCGCAGCAGCCACCGACGATACGGGCGCCGGCTTCGACGAGGAGACGGCCGTCCCGGCCAAATTCCTCCGGCGTCGTTTTATATATGGTCCGGCCGTCCTCCAATATAGGAAGCCCCGCATTGGGCTTGGCCAGAACAGGAATATCCGCATAGGCATACATGGATCGTACCGTATCGACCATATCCTCCGGACCGGTGGAGCAGTTGAGGCCTACCGCATCGACGCCAAGTCCCTGCAGGACGACGACAGCCGCTTCCGGCGGCGTGCCATATAGTGTACGGCCATCTTTTTCAAAGGTCAGGCTGGCCATGACGGGCAGGTCGCAGACGTCTTTTATCGCCAGAACGCAGGCTCTCGTTTCCTGGAGACTCATCATCGTCTCTACGATAAAAAGATCGGCGCCGGCTTCATACAGCGCCTGGGCTTGTTCTTTATAAATTTGGACCAATTCATCAAATGACAGGTCTCCCATAGGATACAGCTGCCGGCCGGTCATGGTCATATCCCCGGCTACGTAAGCCCTGCCGCCGGCAGCTTCCTTGCAGAGCCGTACCAATTCTCCATTTATTTCCTTCAACCGCTCTTCCAAGCCATATTCGGCCAGCTTGATCCGGTTTCCCGTAAAGGTCGGCGCATAGAGTATCTGCGTCCCTGCCTCAACGAAACGACGCTGCAGATCCAGCATAACGTCCCTGTTTTCCAGTATCCACTGTTCCGGGCATACACCGATAGGCATGCCCGCTTGCTGCAGATTAGTACCTGTCGCCCCGTCAAGCATGACCACGCCATGTTCTACTAGCTTCTGAAATTCTTCTTTCGTCATTTTCTTCCCCCCTGTCGGCAGCCGTCTTTATGGCAGCGGCCGCGATATGTCAAAATTCATATACTGTATATATAGAGTTTGAAACATATCGTCATTTCCCAATATATTCTCTTCCGCAATCCGACAGATATACTGCATATCCGCCAATGCGCGTTCATCTGTCAATACGGCTGCCGCTCCAGCCAGCGACGTGTTTCCTGACACCGCCGCCTGTCCGATACAGTCAGCCGGCAGCAATCCAATGGCGGCTGCTTTTTCCGGATTCAGATAGTAACCAAAGCCGCCTGCCACATATACCTGAGCAAGAGCTTCACTGCCTATACCGCAATGCGCCATGAGGACCTCCATGCCGGCACGGATAGCCCCCTTGGCCATCTGAATTTCCCGGATATCCTTTTGTGTCAGACGAAGGGTGTCCCCGTCAGCTCTTTGCGCTAGTGGAAATCCGTCATGAAAATACGGCTCCTGCAGCTTACCCGCGGCATCCAGTATGCCTGACTTGAGCAGCATGGCAGTGGCTTCGATAACACCGGTACCGCAGATACCCACCGGCGGCGCATCCGCAATCGTACGGAGCTGCACCCGTCCATGAAGCATGTCCGCTCCACAGATAGCTCCGGGAATGCTGCCGGTGCCGCAGGAAATGTTGCCGCCCTCCAGCGCCGGCCCTGCCGGAGCGGAGGCCACGGTGATCCGGCCATCAGCTGCCAGGGCCATTTCACCATTCGTTCCCAGATCAAGAAATAAAGCCGGCCCTCCCTTGCCCGGCAGGCCACAGGCCCATAAGCCTGCGGTAATATCGGCGCCTACGTAGGTACTGATACCGGGCAGCAGCGTGACCGTACACGCAGACATCCAAGCGGGGCTGTCCTTGCCGAATACCTGAACTGCCGGAACGGTCTCGCCGCCAAAGGAAACAGGCGAAAATGGCCAAGTCCCCAGACCGCTGCAGGAATATCCCATGAAAAGATGTTCCATTGTCGTATTGCCGGCAACGGCTATTCGCGTCACCTGCAGACCTTGGTACCGGTGCAGCAGAGTCTGCAGCATACGCAGCAGCTCCTGCTGAACAGCTTGCTGCAAGACTCTGCCGCGTCCCATATTAGCAGCCTGAATACGACTGATGACATCAGCGCCAAAGCGGGTTTGCCGGTTGAGTGCCGTGACCGTATCCACAATACGGCGCTGCGTCATGTCGACGAGAGCTACGGCCAGCGTCGTTGTCCCGATATCGACGGCTGCGCCATAGCTGTGACTGGGATCGGCAGGCTCTTTCACCCCGTCCCGGGGACTTCCCAAAGACGCAAATATATTGGTTTCACAGGTGGGAACGATCACTTCTATGTCTTCGTCAGGAATAGCCCGGCAGGCCAGACGCCAGCCATTCTGCAGATCTGCGGCTGAAAAAAAGGCAGCATCCTCCGCGGTAACGGGGATTTGCCCCTGACAGACACGGATCCGGCATTTTCCGCATAGACCCTTGCCACCGCAGGGAGCCGGGACGAAGATGCCCTGTTCCTGCAGTGTCTGCCATACGCTTTGGCCGTTGCGGCAGGGTATATGCGCACCCGTTTTTCCCCCTCTCGTAGGGCAGTGGTTTTGTGTACAGCTGCGGCAGTCATGCTCCAGTCGAAATACAGAGGGATCACGAGAGAGGTCAAATACAATACACATGGATTGGGCCGGCAGCAGTACCATGTCCTCCGTTACACGGACACCCAGCGTGCGTTCTGCCGCTACGGCGGTAGCGGCCTCTGCTTGTACGGACAAGGGAATATCCATCCCAGCTTCATGCCGGCATGCAATACCACAGCCCTTTTCCTGACAAATAACTTTAATCTGCGGCAGCAGCTGTTTTTCAAACGCAAATAAGCAGCTGCCAGCCATGGCATCAAACAATACACCACTCAAATAATCCCGGCTGTCAAAAAAAGCGTCAGCCCGTCTGGTGACGGCAGAACCCAGAGTCAGTATAATGAAAAGCCCCCGCTCCTGCCGGTCTTCGATAAAAGCCAGCGCTGCTTTAGGCTGTATATGCCGTTTGATTTCCGGTTCCAGTTCCTGAAACCGTGCACGGCCTGTTTCCCAATCCGGGCTGCCGCTGCGATACCCGGCCAGCTTCAATGCCGTTTCTTCGTCCGGCACGATATAGCGCCCTTTGATAATCCGTATATCACGCATATTCCTTCAGCTCCATCACCGCCATGTGACGGCCTGTTTTTTCTTTACGCCAACTCGCCTTCCGATACGAATAAAACAACTCCTCACGGCAGCCGGTGCAAATACCGGCATCCTCCAGGTGCTCCGGCAGGATACCGGTCTGCAGCAGCAGTGCCTTATTGGCGCCGGGCAGGTCAAAATAATATTTTCCATTCTCCTTGTCCCGGGACAGCCGCCGTACTTCCGCTTCAGGAAGAACCGTAGAAAATGCCTGTAATACATCACCGCCCACTTCAAAGCAGCAGTCATGTATGGTCGGCCCGATCGCCGCCAGCACATCCGCCGGCTTCGTACCATAGGCATCGTGCATGTTTTTCAGGGTAACGGCACCGATATTCCGCGCTGCGCCGCGCCAGCCGCCATGACTGAGCGCGATAACGCGCCGAACCGGATCATAAAACAAAAGAGGCGTGCAGTCAGCAAAATTCATCGTCAGCGGAACTCCGACTTCATGGGTCATCAGTCCGTCACAATCGGCAATTGCCTCCTGCCGATTCAACGCACCGCGGCCGCAGTCGTCTTTTCCCACCGCCTCAATATGAATACCATGTACCTGATTGCAGCTGATGATCCGGACCGGATCAATTCCCAGGGCCTCCAGGCAGCGCTTCCTGTTTTCCCGGATATGCTCCGGCACATCGCCGCTGGAAAAGCTCATGTTCAGCGAATCAAAGGGCGGCCGGCTTATTCCGCCGGTGCGTGCTGAAACCGCGGCAGTAACTGTTCCAGTCTTATTCAATATATCAAACGTGGCAAACGTGATTCCATTTTTAGTTTCCAACATGACTATCTTCCTCCTCCGCAAGCCATAGGCGTCTGCATTGGTACTATTATACAAAATTCCCTGTCATCTGACCAGTGACAATATAAATATGACCGGCGTCAGCTTTTACCGTCATTATCAAAAATACCCTTGCGCAGGGTGATAACACATTATCCTGCGCAAGGGTATTTTTCATTCAGTCGGTTTATTTCACTTTGTTTTCTGTGCCAAACACAAGCATGTGGCGCTTTACATTTTCATAAGTGCCCTTTGCAGCCGCGGCACTGAAGTCAAAATAGGAAGCGTGCCTGTCTTCCTGTGCCCGGTCATAGATATGCCGGGCTACGGCATCATAGGAAGAGGTAGCAATATTGATCTTTCGAATCCCGCCGCGTATACATCTCCGAAAGTCAGCATCAGAAATGCCCGAACCGCCGTGAAGAACCAACGGGCACGAAACGACGGAGGCGATTTCCCTGAGGCGTTCTATATGCAGATCCGGTTTTTCCCGATAATGGCCATGCACCGTGCCAATCGCAACAGCCAACGCATCCGTACCTGTCGCATCAGCAAAATATTTCGCTTCTTCGACAGTGGTAATCAATTCATCCGCGCTGTAGGTTCCTTCAGATCCGCCAATCCGGCCGATTTCTGCTTCTATATCCGCATCATATACCGCCGCCATCTTTTTTACGACTTTTGTCATGGCGATGTTTTCTTCAACAGTACGCTTGGAGCCGTCAAACATGACAGACGTAAAGCCTAAATCAAGAGCCAGCTGTATGGTTTCCATCGTTACGCCATGAT
Organism: Megasphaera cerevisiae DSM 20462; assembly: GCF_001045675.1. Taxonomy (GTDB): domain Bacteria; phylum Bacillota; class Negativicutes; order Veillonellales; family Megasphaeraceae; genus Megasphaera; species Megasphaera cerevisiae. The sequence continues at coordinate 18,184 of NZ_LEKT01000001.1, read as the reverse complement.
CTAAATGGACAGCGACAGGAACAGCAGCGTTTTTCGCACCGGCAACCATAATCGGGCCGAGCAGCGCTAGCGGTGAATACGGCAGCCGCCCTTCACTGATCTGCAATATAATGGGAGAATGCAGATCTTCTGCAGCCTTGATCGCTCCCATCACCATTTCCATGTTAGATACATTAAACGATCCCACAGCATATGAATTATCTTCAATCTTATCCAGCAGGGCACTCATCTTTACAAGTGACATACAGCGTTCTCTCCTTTATGAAATAATTGCGTTCAGGGCTAAAATCCCAAGGATACCGCAAATCCCTATTACACATTCCATGACACACCAGGTACGAATGGTTTCCTTCATTGTCAGGCCGTAAAATTCCTTGAACATCCAGAATCCGGGATCATTGGGGGGGCCAAAATTGACAGAACCGGCCCCAGTAGCCAATACCATGAGCTCCGGACTTACGTTCGTAACGGCGACAATAGGTGCCATAATACCGGCCGTCGTCAGGCCTGCGACCGTAGCCGAGCCAACAGCGGCGCGAATGACGGAAGCAACAAACCAAGCCAGAATGAGCGGTGAGAACGGCGCACTTTCCGCCAGCTGGGCAATATAATTACCGACGCCGCTATCCACCAGTACTTGCTTGAACGCACCGCCGCCGCCGACAACCAGCAAAATCATGGCAATAGCCAGCACGCCTTGTTCCAGAGATTTCATTACTTCCGGCATAGCCTTGCCGCGGCCCAGGCCAAAAGTATAAATGGCTACCGCTACCGCCAGAAATAGTGCCATATCCGGGTTGCCGATAAAAGCCATAATGACATTGATCCAGCTGTCCGGCGGGCATATGAGCTTTGTAATAGAGGCAAATGCCATCAGAAATACCGGAATGAGCGCGGTAAACAGGCTCACGCCAAAGCCTGGCATTTCTTCATCCGTAAACGTTTTAGAGGTCGACAAGCCTTCCGGAATAGCCGGATGCAGATCCGTCATCGTGCGGTACAGCAAGGGACCGGAAATGATGACTGTCGGAATCGCAATAATGATGCCATATAATAAGGTCAGGCCGATATCGGCATTATACAAAACAGAAATAGCCGTCGGTCCCGGATGGGGAGGCAAAAAGCAGTGCGTAACGGAAAGTGCGGCAGTCATGGGAACGCCTACTTCCAGCAGCGGCAGATCCGCTGATTTAGCGACAGTGAATACGATAGGAATGAGCAGTACCAGACCTACCTCATAAAATAGTGCAATCCCTACGACAAATCCGGTAATGCAAAGCGCCCATTTGACATGGTCACGACCAAATTTGTCAATCAGCGTCGTCGCAACCCGCTGCGCACCGCCACTGTCAGCCATGAGTTTGCCCAGCATCGCCCCAAAGCTGATAACCAGTGCCAGATGCCCCAGCGTGCCGCCGACCCCATTTTCGATAGACGGAATGACCTTCAGCAGCGGTAAGCCTTCAGCCAGGCCAATAACCATAGATACAACGATTAAAGATAAAAAGCTGTTAAGCTTACATTTTACAATCAATATAAACAATAAGACGATTCCCAATGCAAGTATGAGTAACGGCATATATTATTTTCCTCCTTAAACTCGGGCTATCATTTCCCCATATTCTTCTTTTTCTTTTTTGATAAAAGCCTTGACAGCTGTCGTATCCGGCATATCCTGCGAGCAGGCATGGCTGGCTATAAGCATGGCCGCTGAGGCACTGCCAAATTCCAGGCAGTCGATGATATCCCAGCCTTCGGTAAGACCATATAAGAAGGCCGAGGTATAGCCGTCGCCGCCGCCGAAGCCTTTCAGGCTTTTGACCGGGAAAGGCTTGATGGAAAAGGATTCACCGTTTTGCGTATAGGCCGTAGAACCGTCTTTGCCGTGGGTAATGACGACAATTTGATTTCCCTTGTCCAACCAGAATTGCGCCGATTTTTTATCGTTTTTATCATTAAACAGCGTAGCTTCCATCAAATCAAATTCACTGCGGGATCCGATGAGAATATCACTGTTTTCTGCTATGAACGAATAGTACAGGGATACTTCTTCTTTCGATTTCCAGGTATAGCCCCGATAATCCAATACAAAGGCAACCTTGACATTGTTTTTTTTGGCATACCGCAGTCCCAAAAGCATCGCTTCTCGTGACGGACTGGCTGCCAGCGCCGTTCCGGAAATAAGAAAAATTTTGGCTTGCTTAATATAATCTTCCGATACATCATCAGTCGTCAGCGATAAATCAGCGGCAAAGTTGCGATTCATGAGAATGCTGCTTTCCGTAGGGCTTAATATTTCCGTATATGTCAGACCGATAAATTCACCCTGTCCGGCCTGGCATACCTGTGTCGTATCAATGCCTTCTTTTTCAAAAAACTTGGTAACGAATGTACCCATTTGATCTTTGGATACTTTTCCGATAAATCCTACTTTTTTCCCGAAACGTGCCATTCCTACCGCAATATTGGCCGGAGAGCCGCCCAGATATTTTTTAAAGGTCGTGCAATCCTCCAAGGGCTGATTTAAATCTACCGGATTAAAGTCGACAGCAATACGCCCGCTGCACACGATATCAAATTTTCTTGAATGGTCAAACATCATGCTGTTCATCGTATAGGTCCTCCTTATGAGCTCTTTAGAATTAGGTATTATAACAGTCCTACTATTTTTAAGTAGGTATCCGGATGCTGTGCCTGTCCTATAATGTGTTCCGGCAGCTCTTCAAAAGGGACCGCCACGGTAATAAACGGATTGACATCTACCTTGCCCTGAGAGATAAGATCGATCGCTTCCGCAAATTCATTAACACTGGTCCGAGAACCCCGTACCTGTAATTCCTTTCGCGTAATCAATGCTGTCGGGAGCGTCACATCGCCTTTGGGCCATCCGGTAAGCGCAATCCGTCCCAAATAGGAAGCATAGCGCAGCGCGTTTGCAATACCGGCTTCCGCACCGGAGGCTTCCATTACCGTTTCGGACATACGGCCATGGGTCAGATCCCGGATATATGCTTCTGCATCTTCCGTCAGGGAATTGACGGTATATTCCAGTCCCATTTCCCGCGCCTTCTGCAGACGTCCGTCAACCACATCAACCAGTATGGGAACAGCGCCACAGGCCTTGGCTGTCAATGCTGCCATGAGGCCGATGGTACCCGCCCCAATGATGGTAACATGCTCTCCTGCCTGCACTCCCATCGTATGAATACCATGGATACCGATCGTAAGTGGTTCAGCCAGTGCTGCTTCTTTCCATGTCATGCTGTCAGGGATTTTAATCAGCATATCTGCCGGATGTGCAACATATTCGCACATGGCGCCGTCTACTTGTACGCCCAGTACATGCAGCGATTCACAGCAATTCGTATGTCCCTGCGAGCAGGGATAACAGTGTCCGCAATACAAGTACGGATCCAATACGACTCTGTCTCCTGCGGCAATGCCAGTGGCATTCGGCCCTATTTCTCTGACAATGCCGGCAATTTCATGTCCAATAATCAGTGGATAATGGCAATTGGGATGGTTAAACCGATATGCGGCTACATCAGACCCACACACGCCCATCGATTTAACCTCGATCAGTGCTTCGCCTTCCTTACGCTGCGGCAGCGCAATTTCCGCGACATGGATTTCTCCCGGTTTTTCAATGCAGATGGCTTTCATGTACATTCCTTCTTTCTTAATGTAAATAACGTTCTAATGTATTGGCAACGGCACCCGGACCAGCAATCAGTTCGCCCACCATTGCTTCTATCCGTTTGCCCAGACCTGCCTCGTACAGATCAAGACCAAATATTTCTGTATTGGATAAAATAGGGTGCAAATTCTCGCCCACACTGTCAGAATCACCTAATTTCAAATAAGAAATATTCTTCTGTAATTCCTCCATCAACGGATCCGTACTTAGACTGAAGGAATTTCCCGCATCATCGACAGCCATCAGATAGCGGCACCAGCCGGCAATCGCCAAGGGGATGTATACCAGGTCCAACGGATCCAGCGTCTCACTTTTCAGATATGATTTTATCGTTTCACCAAAACGCGCCACCTTTTGCGAGGTATCCGTTGCTACACGCTGCGGCGTGTCAGGCATATAAATATTGGTAAGGCGCACATTGACAGCTTCATCGATAAAATCCTTGGGGCAGATAACTTTGGGGTCTGTTACAACCGGCAGGCCTTCGTCATAGCCAATTTTGCGAACCAGCTTGTTTAAATAAGGATTTTTCATTTCATCTGCCATCAGAGTATATCCCATGGTGCAGCCAAATACGGCCAATGTCGTCATGAGTGGATTCAAGCAGGTACAGACCTTCATTTTGTCTACTTTTTCTACGGTATCCCGATCCGTGAAAATAACGCCCGCCTTTTCCAGCGGCGGCCTGCCATTGGGAAAATCGTCCTCGATTACCAAATATTGCGGTTTTTCAGCATTGACAAAGGCCGCAATATGCGTATCTTTCTGCGTGCAATATACTTCGTTGCCCTCTATGCCCAATGCCAGCAGCTGCTGTTCCACTGAACGGGAGGGCCGCGGCGTGATCTTATCGATCATGGTCCACGGAAAAGCTACGGTTTGCGGATCGCGGATATACCTTAAAAATTCTGGTTCCACCAGATGCCGCTCTGCCCAGCTATTGCAGATCGTATCGAAAGCACGCTGCAGCTTTTCTCCGTTTCGAGCCCAATTGTCCATACTGACCAGAGAAATAGGAAAGGCTCCGGCTTTGAAACGAGCATACATCAATGCGGCTAGTTTACCCATCATGCTTTTGGGCGCTGTCAGACCGTAAACTAAATCGTGCTGCACGTCTGCGGTAAAACTACCGGAAAAATCATACACGGCATAGCCTTTTTCCGTAATGGTAAAGCTGGCCAGCTGCAGTGATGGTGACGTAAATATATACTGCACCCGGGCCCAGTCCTGCTGGTTAGACGGATCAGCAAACAGGCTTTCACTGATGCTGCCGATAATGTGTTTTTCCAATGATCCATCTCCGTTCATGATAACCAGCAGACTCAAATTATCGTGGGGCACGTATACTTTTTCCAGCACTTCTTCATCATGGACTTCGACGGCAGCAATTCCTACGGTGCTTTGTTTTTCGTTCAGCAAGTTCTGGGCCAGCGACGCAACAAAAGCTCTGAAAATATTACCGATGCCAAAATGAACCCATTGCGGCGTTTCTATATTTGTTTTCACAAACTGCTCGTAATCATAAGCAATGCCAGTGACCCCAGCCTGTTGCCACTTCGCAGAATCAGACACCGTTTTCTTGTTTAAATACATTTTAAGTACCTCCTTTTTGTTTATTGATCATTTTTTGCACATATTAATCACCTTATGCCCAATATATTATCATCATATTTTATTCGTGTCAATGTTTAATCATATCAATATTTACAAATTGTAATGAAAGTGTAACTTAAAAACCTACGAATAAAAGGAAGATACCGTAAAAAAGCCATTTAAAAAAAGGTCAAGGCATCTTTAGACCTTGACCTTTTTTACGAATATCAGAAAAGTTTTTTATAGATATGGATCATATCTTCTTTATCGGGAATTCTCATTGTATTTTGTGGACTGCCGCTTTCCAAAGCATCTGCCGCCATTTTATCCAGCTGCGCCAAGAAGGTTTCTTTCTTTACCCCTAATTCTGCCAGTGTCGGAATTCCTACGTTCTTACACAACCGAGCTACGGCCGCCGGCAGAACCTGCGCGGCGGCCGTATCAGGAACATTGCTGCCAGCGATTCCCATAGTTCTGGCAATGACGGCAAAACGTGCGGTATTTTCCTGAATAGCAAATTCTAGGCAGGCAGGCAGCAGGATTGCGTTGGATACCCCATGCGCAATATGAAACAAAGCACCAATAGGACGGCTCATGCCATGTACAAGAGTGACAGACGCATTGGTAAAGGCAATACCTGCTTCCAAGGACGCCAGCGCCAGCTGCAGGCGAGCCTTGGCATTTTTTCCATCACGACAGCATACAGGCAGATTTTGATATATTTTCGCTATCGCCGGCAATGCAAATTGATCCGTCAGGGGCTGTGCTTTTCTCGAGGTATAGGCTTCAATCGCATGCGTCAGCGCATCAATCCCTGTGGCCGCGGTAACGCTGGGCGGGGCGGTCATGGTCAGGTCCGGATCAATTACGGCTAAGGCCGGAATAAGAGAAGGCCCGCCCAGCAGCATTTTTATATGTTGCGTTGTATCTGCAATAATTGTATTTTTAGTCGCCTCCGAACCGGTACCAGCAGTTGTCGGTATGGCAACAAGAAAAGGAACCGGCCGGTCGATGATAGTATGCATATAATCTGAAAGCTGTCCGCCATATATCGCCAGCAGTGCAATGGCTTTGGCCGTATCCAGCGGACTGCCGCCGCCTAGGGCAATTAAAAAATCACATTTCTGCTTCTTGTACATAGTCAGTCCCGCAGTGACAACGGTGTCTGTCGGTTCGGTAGATGGGCACAGATAAACCGCATAGTCTATGCCTGATGCTGTTAGTGTATGGGTAATCTTTGCTACACTGCCGAGACGAGCTACGATCGGGCCTGTGACAATCAGCGCCTTCGTCCCTCGGCCTTGAATATGCTTTCCCAGTGTGCTGATACTGCCGGTGCCGTATACAATTTTTTTTGGAACCATAAATACATTTTCCATTTTGATCTCCTTTTGATTATATTATGATAATATTTAGATTATAATTTAATGCAATATTCATAAAAAGTCAATAGTATTTCTTTTTTTCCTGCTGAACCTGCCTTTTTATAAAAATCACTTGTATATTTTTAAAAATTCCCTTATAATGACTTTAAAATTAATATTTACAATATTGGATTTACAATGAGCTTTTTGTGATAAAAAGCCTCATCATCGAAACAGAAAGAGATATATATTCATGAAAATCACCCGAATTAATACTATACATGAAATGCTGAAAAAGGAAAAATGTCTTTCCATTAATTATTTATGCAACACGTTTAACGTATCCAAAAACACGATCCGACGTGACATCAATGAGCTGGAAAATCAGGGTATCATAAAAAAGGTATACGGTGGTATCGTGCTAGAAGAATCCCACTCTACTTCTCCCGAGCCCTTTCAGCTCAGAAAATCCAAGAATTTCCAGCAAAAGCAGCAGGTTGCCCGCATGGCGGCTTCCTTCGTCGAGGATAACGATGTGATTTTTATTGATTCCGGCACGACGACAATGCATATGCTTCCATATCTTTTGAATACAAAAAATCTGACGATTATTACTGCCAGTGTCAACGTCGTAAACGCAGCCGCTATCTATACGGGAACCAAAGAGTTTAATCTTATCACGACTGGAGGCACATTATATTATCCTTCTATGGCGTTTGTCGGCCCCAGTGTATTGAAATGTCTCGACAATTATAATATTTCCAAAATATTTCTGGCTTCCACCGGCATTTCATTGGAAAACGGTGCCACTAATGCTTCTATTTCCGAAAATGAGATAAAACGCAAGCTAATGACTAAATCGGGTGAAAAATTTTTACTCATTGATTCATCTAAGCTGGATGTCTCGTCTTTGGTAACGTTTAGTCCTTTGCAGAACTTCAATTATATTTTTCTTGATACGCTGCCGCCTGAAAAATACATACAATACTGTAAAGAACAGGGTGTCCATCTATTGACGCCTCAGATAGCTTCAGCAGAAACATCAGCTCATGCTGAATAAAAAAACTCGCCGTGTATACGGTGAGTTTTTTTATTCGTGCCGGTATTTCATTTTAGAAATTTCTTCCGCAGCAGATGCGTTCAAGGTCGTGCCACAATAAGCTTCTCATGCTTTGCAATATCTTTTTGGATATCCTCTAAATGAGGTGCTACAGCCACGCGAAGGCCGGCCCGGTTTTCCACAAGCTTTATGCCGTAACAAATATCGTCCAGGGAAACGACGTGTGTCAGAATTTGATCTACATTGATTTTACCGCTGCGAATCATTTCTATGGCCAAGGCATTATGACGCGGAGCCGACGAAAATGTACCATACAAGGCAATCTGGCGATAATGGATTCGATTGGCATCGAGTTCTACCATGGGGCTGTCTTTGGGCAGTCCCGCAAACAGGCAGACCTTGCCCATTTTACTGGCCATTTGCATTCCCATACGCTGTGCTGCTGCGCTGCCTACCGTGACAATGACTACATTGGCACCCCTGCCGCCGGTCAATTCTTCTACTGCCTGCACGGCGTCACAACTGCCTGAATTGATATACCCGTCATATCCCAGCGGTTTGGCGCTTTCCAGCCGCGCCGCGCTGCGATTGATCAAAAACACCTTTCCGGCACCGCTGGCTTTTGCCAATTCTGCATGCATGAGTCCAATAGGACCGGCGCCGATAACCGCCACCGTATCCCCTAGCTGAATATGCATGGCTTCCTGCCCGTTTATGACACAGGCCAGCGGTTCTGCCAGAGAGGCACTCAAATAATCCGTTTCAGTGGGAATGAAATTTACATTGCCGGCCTGAACGGCAATCGCCGGAATCAAAACATATTCGGCAAAACCGCCATTATAATGATGAGCAATGGTCCTTCTGTGATAGCATAAATGCTGATTTCCCGATAAACAATACGAGCAATGGCCGCAGCCAATCCCGGGAGCCACGATGACACGATCGCCGACAGCGTACCGGTCGATACCTGTCCCAACCTCCACAACGACACCGGAAGTTTCATGTCCCAGTACCATGGGGGGATGAATCGCCTGATGCCCATACCGGAAGGTACGCAGATCACCGCCGCAGATAGCACAGGCTTTGACCTGCACCAACAGTTCCCCTGCTCCGGCATGAGGCGTTTTTATCTCTTCTATCACAATATTGCCAATGTCTTTATATATTGCCGCTTTCATAACACCTCCCCTTTTCATCTTTTTTATTATTGTAAAACAAATAAAAAAATATCACAAGATATTCCCTACGTAAAAAAACACAGGCACCTGCTTCCCATAAGTCTATGCCTGTGTTTTTTATTATGATGTTATTTTTTATTTCGTTTTCCGAAAGCCAATGTGCTTGTCAGCACGGTAAAGTTAGATATAAGCAAGCCGGCAATAATAATCACGCCGCCGGCCCACTGCATCAGTGATAATTCTTCTCCCAAAATCAGTCTGGCCGCAATCAGGCCCACTACAGGAATCAGCAAAGATAACGGCGCCACTTTTTGCGCGGGATATTTCGACATAAGTTGGCTCCACAGACCATATCCTGCCACCGTAGCCAAAAATGCAAGATATATAATGGAAAAAATTGACAACGCATTAATGTGAATCAGTGCCTGCCAAATCAATGCCGGCTTTTCCAAAACCAACGAAGCAGCCAGCATAGGCAGCGGCGGCACCAGACTCGACCATATAACCATGCTGAACACATTCATTTTCTTCCCTTGTGCCGCGGCTGCCTGTGAGGCTTGCCGTACAACAATGTTGGAAAGTCCCCAGAAAAATGCGGCTGCCAAAATAATAAAAAAAGCGCTTATGGGAATTGGCGCAGCATTTTGTTCGCCTACTCTCCCAGTAATAAAAAACAGTCCTACTCCGGATACCAACAGGCCGATAATCTGACTAGTACGGATGCGTTCCTTAAAGTAGATACAAGCAAATAAAATCGTAAAAAAAGCTTGGGACTGCAGCACGACTGAAGCAATACCAGCCGGCATACCGGTATAGATGGCATAAAATAAGCAGGAAAATTGACCAACCCCTACAGTCAAGCCAAAGGCCACAACATATTTCCAGCTGACGTCCGGCGGCTTTATAAACAAAACGGCTGGGAAGGCCGCGAAAATAAAACGCAGCGCTACCAGCAGCATCGGCGGTACGCCCTCCACGCCAAATTTGATAACAGTGAAATTAATTCCCCATACGACAATGACGATAAACGCCAGTACTGCATCACGTGTTTTCATATGATTCCCCCATAGTATCAAACGGTAATTTTCGGTATATTTTTCTATACACCGCGAGCCTCCGGTGCCCATATAAATTTATGCAGCTGCAGCTGGAGGTGCCAGTCAGTCAGCTCATATTCCTTCATAAATTCAACGATCTCTCCCGGAGATATTGCCCCAAAAACAGCCCCTACATACACGGGACACCCAGGCCGGTATGTATCGCATACAAAGCGTGCCTGTTCCAAATCGTCCTTCGTTCCGACAACAAATTTCAGTACATCCTGCGGGCGAAGACAGCGGAAGTTGTGAAGCAGCATATGATTACTCATGCCCGATGACAGACTTTTGTAATCGATAGTAAACCATACGCCGGCATAACGAAAATATGGTGTAATATCCATACTGCCATTCGTTTCGATATTGATGCTGTGATCTTGAAGGAGTTCCAGCAACCCGTGTAAATCCTGGCATAAAGGTTCGCCGCCCGTGATAGTTATATCCGGATAGGATACTTTTGACGCAATGGTCTCCGCCTCCATGAGATATCCTTCATGAAAAGCATATGTCGTATCGCAATAGGCACAGCGGAGATTACAGCCTTTCAAGCGGATAAAGGAAGCTAATTGTCCGGCAGTTTTCCCTTCTCCATCAATACTGTCAAAAATCTCATTGACCCACAAGCTATTTTTCATAAACGGCTGTATTCCCCTCGCTTTCCCTCACCTCTGCTCTGACACAGTTGGGTACTGTATCACAAATCCATTTGGCAATATTTTCTGCTGTCGGATTGAAATCAAAAACGTCATTCAAATTATGATGATCCATGGTTCCATGGATCAATTCTTTTATTTTTTTAAAATCAATAACCATGCCGTTAGCATCTAGCGATTCCGCTTGGCAGGTCACATAGATAATCCAGTTGTGTCCGTGAAGATTTTCGCATTTACTTTCATAGTCGAGTACTAAATGATGAGCAGCTGAAATTTCCAGCTTCTTAATTACTGTATACACCCAAAGGACTCCTTTCAAAATTAAAGCAGGACAAGGCTCTGCCAATTATTCTAGCAGGCACCATGCGGCCAGAACAGACAGCAGAAACACCATGTTGACAGTGGTAAAAATCAGCAGATACCGGACGGGGCGGCTATCCCGGCAGTCTGCATAGACTTTAAAGGAAATAATGCTGGCCATAGATGCAATAATTGTTCCCAAACCGCCAATATTGACACCGGCAAGCAAGGGCTGCGCATGCTGAGTATATGGCGCTAGCAGGACTGTCGTTGGCACATTACTGAGAACCTGACTAAGGAGCAATGAAACGAAAAGCTCATGTCCCTGCAGTAATGCAGCGGTTCCGTCTGCAAAAAAAGGAAGCCGTCCTAAATTTCCCACGCCGATAAACAAAAAGATAAACAACAAGATAAGTTTATAGTCTACACCGCGGAACACCGACCGATCAGTCAAAAATAGAACGGGGCAGACAATTCCTACCAGAATAGCCGGTGTCAGTACACGCAGCACGGTCAAAATACATAGTCCCAATAAACAGATAAGCACCAAGACTGTCCTTTTTTTCATAACAGGTGCCGGTACAGACGGTATATCTACCGGGTAATTAGGAATATAAAAAGAAATCAGATAGAGCAATATGCCGCTGACAGCGGTAATGGGTCCTGTTACCTTTAAAAATTCCCACAAGGTCATATGATAATAAGAATATATGAAAAGATTCTGCGGATTGCCGATAGGTGTAAGAATACTTCCCATATTGGCGGCGATTGTCTGAAAGGTCACTGCAAAAATCAAATGACTTTGCATTCCTGCTGCCTGCAGTACCATTACCGCCAGCGGCACAAAGATAATAAGAGCTACATCATTAGTCACGGCCATGGACATAGTAAAGCAGCTGAACACAAAAAAGCGGACTAGCCGTCGGGACGAAACGGTATCAGAAAAAAGAAGCCTGTACGAATAGGTCAGAATACCACCTTGACGCAGCCCCGCAATAATTGCCATCAAGCAAAATAGAATACTGATCAGAGATGTATTAATGCTTCCTAACATTGCTGGCAGCGAAAAGGGCACGGCGGCAGTCGTCGCACCGGCAAATATGACAGCCGCCGCCAAATCCGGATTACTGCGCAGGCTGCGTCCTATATCCGGCAGCGATACCGACCGGGTTCGGTTCAGCGTAATGACGAGTTTTTTATATTCTCTTATTTCCATGATACACCTGTATTTCTATATAAAATCATCCGATATTTTTTAGTAGAAACATCAAAAGGCCTGAGAAAAGTATTTTCTACAAGCCTTTTGATATATTGTATCATGTTCGCCGGGTCAGTGCCAATCTTTTATGCTTTACGGGAACCGTTTTTCAGAAAAAATGGTCATCATAATTTATCATCATTACGCCTTTCAAAATATTATATACTGCAAAAACAGACAAGCAGTTCTCTCCGCAAAGAATCTGCCTGTCTGTATTACTAAGCGTATTTCTATTGGCTTACTTTTTTTGCCAGGACAGCAGCTCCATAGGCACCCGCATACCGGCCCTGTGGTGCGCTGCGCACGACACATTGCAGTTCCTTCCCCAATGCCGCGGCAAAATACGGCAAATGACTCAGCCCTCCCGTAAGCAATACCGGTCCCGTTACGGGAACCTGCTGTGCCAGCTGAGTTACCTTGATGGCAACACTGCGGACAATACCGGCGGCAATGTTTTCTCGTGCTTTTCCTTTGCTGATATGTCCGATAATTTCGGACTCCGCAAATACGGTACACAACGAACTGATATTCACAGGCCGGCCTTTTGCCGCCAGTGAAAATAATGTATCGATCGTACATCCAAGCCTGTTGGCCATGATTTCTATGAATTTTCCTGTTCCGGCCGAACATTTATCGTTCATAATAAAGTCATCTACTACGGCGCTGCACACATGAATCGCCTTGGTATCCTGGCCGCCGACATCAATGATTGTACAATCGGGATATTGCTGTGCACAGCCGGCAGCATGACAAGTAATTTCCGTCACGGCCTTGTCGGCATAGGATACGGCCTGACGACCATATCCCGTAGAAACAATGCGGCTGTTTTCCGGTAAAATCCCCTGATTTTTCAATTTTTTCAGAATTTGTCCAGCTGTATCCAGACAGCTCCAACCCGTAGGCATAACAAACCGAAGTTCATGATCTCCGACGGCTACTATTTTGGCTGCCGTCGATCCCATGTCAATACCAATATACCAGATCTGCTTCATCATGGCGCTCCTTATCGATAGGGTCAGCAAAATACATCGCGGCGGGAATCTGTCTGCCGGGGCAACGGCACTATTCGCTCATAGGATGCGCCGGTTTCACAAATACACGTTTCAACTGCCTCTACGGCATCCTCCGTAACTAAAAGAGATACGCCGCAGCACAAGGATGCTTGCCGCGGGGTCGGCGAAATCCGTACGGCAATGCCCCGCCGGCGCACAGCCTGATACAATGCCATAGCATCCGTATGATTTTTAAATAACACATAGTAATCAATACAGCACGTCATCATTATCCCAGCATTTCTATAAAAGCTTCAACACGAGTCCGCAGCTGTTCTGCATCCGTATCATCATAATCTGTTTCCAGACTCAGCACAGGAATGCCGGCTGCCTTTAGCGCGCGCTTTACATCCCGTTTTTCCGTGTCGTAGAGCGTACAGAATTTGAGATTGACGTCGATAACGCCATCAGCATGGTAGGCCTCTGCCAGACGGATAATATCATCAATACGCCCCTTGTTCGGTGTAAAGCAGGCACAGTTATTTTTCATATACCGGTCGGCAAGCGCCTGCAGCTGTCCTTCCATCATCATCGGCCGTTCATCGACAAGGTGCTCAACATACCGTGTACCTGTACAGCATTCTTCACAAACGACAGCGGCTCCGGAGGTTTCAATAATGTGATGCATCTTCCAATTGGGAATCGCCATTGGCGTACCAGTCAGTAAAATGCGTTTGGTTCCTTTAGGAAAGACGCCTATCCCGGCATCAATGCGGCGTTCCAGTTCTTCAGCCAGCGCGTTCGCTTGATCGGCACAGCGCTGCGGATCATCAAAAAATGCTATTTGGGTCATAAGAAGCACGTCTTTGCCGCTGATAGGTATAGGATCGGCTTTGCGGCAGGCGTAGACACGCGCCATTGCTTTACGGCGTTTGTTTAAGAGAACAATAGCAGCATGCAGATTTTCTGCAGTTACTTCATGTCCTGTAAAGGTTTCGACAACCTGTTTGAACTCTTTAATTTCTCCGATCCATTTTTCTATATCCTTAACCCGTTTCATTTGCGGCATATCCATAATATGCAAGGGTACATCTTCGCCTAAAATTTCCCAGGCTTTTTTCTTGCCATCACAAGTCGTCTCTCCGACATACATATCAGCAATACGAAAAAATGGACAGGTACGCCCCAACCGGGCACCAACGGATGCTTTAATAAGGGGACAGACATTTTTCGGCAGCACTTTTTCACCATCAGGCACCCAAAACTGTGATCCGCCGCAAAGACCGGTCACAATGCCATCAGCGGCCACAATAATTTCATCTGGCACATACAGGCAAAACGTACCGAAAATCTTACGCCCTCGTTTTTGCTCTTCTATCAGTTCTGCTGGGCGGATACCATGGATATCCGATACGACCATATCATAAAAAGCCATCCCTTCCGGGCGATTTTCCTGCGACAAAAAAATATCTCCAAATGCTGTCGGAAGTACGGCACACAAGGTATCATGCGCCTCCAAATCCATTCCCAATTCTTTCCACATTTCATGCCGGTCTGTCATTTGCATTCAATCCTTTCTGCTCCACATGTATAAAAAACAACAAAGCGCTATGCTCTCATCCGCATCTTAATACACCCTGTTCCCCGATCTGTCATCGGTGACTCGCCGCCTTAATATGATGGCTGCAACGCCCCGTATCCACCGATGCATTATGTGAATTTATTATAACAAATATGCCATTTGATGTAAACAGCGCATCAAGCCGTACAAATCAGTGCATGCTTTATTTATAACAGTATTTCTTGACAAAATCTATCAATACATATAAAATGAACATTGTTCAGATTGGAGGTTCAGTAGTATGCCAAAAGGTATGATAACAAAGGAATTGATTTTAGAAGTAAGCAGATCTCTGCTACGGGAACAGGGCTGGACAGCCATTACTATCCGTACTGTTGCTGCGGCCTGCGGTGTGTCAGTAGGTTCAATTTATAACTATTTTGATTCCAAATCAGAGTTGGTTATGGCTACGGTAGCCAGCATTTGGCAGTATTTATTTCATACAGATGAAGATAAATGGAAATCTCTCTGTTTTTCAGATTATATAGTTTGGCTTTTCCAAAATATAGAACAGAGAAGCCGTACGTATCCGGGATTTTTTGCGGCCCACCCTCTGCACTTCCAGTCAGAAGATAAGGAAAAAGGGCGGCAGTTGATGGCTGCTTCCCAGCGCCATATCCGGAAGCAATTATACGATATTCTGATGCAGGATACAGCAGTACGTCCAAAGGCCTTTACTTCCCAATTTACGGCTGAAAAATTTATTGATTTGATTTTCAGTTTTCTTCTTGCCGCTTTATTACAGGAAAACTATGATACCTCAGCAATCATAGAGGTTATTCGCAGAATCTTGTACTAATGGTATTCGTATCTTGAAAAAACATTTTTCTGCGCTAAACTGAACATCGTTCATAAAAATATATAATTATGCCGGCAGCTGGTTATCCTACTGCCAAAGAAAAGGAGATACATATGAGAAACTTTGCAGAAATAGCATTTGATTTGGTATATCTTATCGGAGTGATTTCTGTCGGATTCCTGATGATAAAAAACAATCGTGCCGCACAGTACAAATTGTTTGGGATTATGGCAGTCATTCTGGGAGCCGGTGATGCCTTTCACCTGGTTCCGCGGGTTTATGCCCTTGCCACAACGGGATTGACAAGTTTTACAGGGCTTCTTGGTACTGGCAAATTGATTACCTCCATTACCATGACGGTATTTTACGTGCTTTTATATTATGTGTGGCGCAGCCGCTATCATATTGCCGGTCGGGACCTGCTGACAATCGCGGTGTGGTGTCTGGCTGGACTGCGCATTGTACTATGCTTATTCCCTCAAAACGAATGGCTGAGCGCGGTGCCGCCCCTTTCCTGGGGTATCTACCGCAATATTCCCTTTGCCCTTCTGGGTCTGCTGATCATTGTACTGTTTTATACCAGTGCTAAAGAGCATACGGATACAGCTTTTCGCTGGATGTGGCTGACAATCACACTAAGCTTTGCCTGCTATATTCCTGTCGTCCTCTGGGCTCAGACTCTGCCCGCTGTCGGCATGCTGATGATTCCGAAGACTTGTGCCTATGTCTGGACAGTGCTAATCGGTTACCGAAGCATGAAAAATCAGGACAAAGATGAGTTTATTTCAGAAAACAGCTTACCATCTGGCCTATAAATACAAAGGCGGATCTATGATAAGGCTTTTATTGCCGTATCTGTTGCATTGGCAGCCGTCCATTTTTTATTGTTGTCTATTGCTTTTTGAGTGTCGAGTAAAAAACGGCAGTCAATATAAGACTGCCTCCCACCAGTTCTCGAATTGACGGTATTTCTCCTAACAGAAGTAGTGAAAATACAATACCATACATAGGTTCAAGGCTGGATATAATGCCGGCTGTCTTTGTTTTTACATACTTCAGTCCGTCTATAAATATTATATGAGATATACCTGTAAAAAACACTCCCAATGCCAGTAAAAGCATGACATCGCGGGTTTTGAATACGGGTTGCTGTAAAAGTAGAAACAGCAGCAGCAAAATCACGGCTGTACCCTGTTCATAAAACGCAATTTTTACGCTGGCATATGCCTTGACAAATTTTCGATTCAGCATAGATAATGCAGCATAACTAAATCCGGAAAGAATCCCCCAAATAACGCCCTGTGTCATCGTATTTCCCATTTTAAAATGCGGAACCACCAACAGCACGCCCAAAAAAGTAATGGCAGCCGCCGCTATATCTGACAAATACAGCTTTTCCTTAAAAAAATACGGCTCAAGAAATGTGACAAATATAGGAAAGGTAGAAAAGGTAAGTAAGCCTATCGCTACGGTAGATACTTGAATAGACTGAAAAAAAGTACACCAGTGAATGGCCAAAAGCATTCCCATCATACCAAAATATCCATAATGCAGCCGGCATTTTAATTTAATCGCCATGTGCAGATATTTTACGATAAAAAACAGACAAATGCTTGAAAAAAGCACTCTGCCTAATACAATAATTATGGGAGATATGGTCAGAAGTTTCCCAAACAAACCGGATATGCCGAACAAAAAGACAGCCGAATGAATTTCTATCAATCCCTTATTTCTACTGTTCATGCCCATTTTCTTATACCGATGCGTCCGGATACAGAATACTGTCCTTGAATATTCCCTCTCCCCATATTTCCCGTTCCGATAAAGAAGTTTCAATGAGCTCCACCAATTGTCCATTAATACTTGCCATCGCACAGCGGTATCCGGAAAAAGGCTGGTAAAGAGGCATAATGATCTCTTTGCCATGAAGCGCCGCAACAATATCAGATACGGTAAAGGCAACGTGTATCTCATGCTGAATTCGATAATCCAGCGGCGAATGTTTTCCAAAGGCATGCCATTCGATGGGAATGAATAATTCATTACTCATATCCAATGAGTACATATCAAATAGAGGGCTATACTTTACTGCGGCATTGTTTTGAATTTTTTCCAATGGGACTGGTTTGCCTATGTGATGAAACCCGATTTTGAATTTTTTTTCCATATTTTCACATACTCCTGCATACTATAAATAAAATTATACTATAAAAAAACGTATTTAAATTCTAAATCCATGCAGCCTATCCGTCAAATAAATTTTATATCTATTTTTCATGCAGCAGCATACGTATTTCAACAGAATACATATTATCTTAGTATATATCCTGGATTCTCGAAAACATGACGATGAATGTTTCGTCATACATCGTTAAAACCATTGATTTTACTACGTTCATTGCCATTTACGCTTGACTATTCGCTCGTCATGTTTTATAATAATAGATATAAACATGACGAGGTGAAGCATGTCCATCATAACGCAAACCGATAAAAGATCTGGCATTACATATGCTTACGAAACCACATACTACTGGAACAAGAAAAAACAACAGTCGCGAGCAAAACGAAC